>NZ_AXUN02000197.1 GCF_000495435.3 Youngiibacter fragilis 232.1
ACAAAATTTTCTACACTCTCACTTTCAGGCCTTCAGCATTTCATCAGCAATCCTTAGACAAATGTCTTTGGTTACTGTCTTTCTTTCTAATTTAGATACGCCCCTTATCAGCTTGTAGAGATTCACATTCTTTTCAGCTGCTACATCCCTGAATATCTTCTCGAAGCTTGAGTGGGCACCTGCATCACCGAATACAAGGTCTATAGGTTCAATTGGATTATGGTAGCCATATTCCTTCATCGCAGGTGACAGCTCCTTGTCGATGAAGTCGAGCAAAGCATACTGGTCTATGTATTCCATCTGACCCATCCTCTGGAATAGTGCAACCGCCATTTCTGTAGGACAGTTTCCAGCGCTTCTCGCCATTCCCATAAGTCCGCAGTCAAGGACCGTTGCGCCTGATTCAGCTGCAGCTATCGCATTTGAGCCTGAGAATCCAAGGTTATTGTGGCCATGGAATCCAACCGGCATCTTGACCTTTGCTACCATCTTTTCAACATATTCCCTGACTTCACCTGGAGTCATGGTACCTGCGGAATCCATTATAGTCAGCTCATCAAGTCCGCATTCCTCGAGCATCCTTGCTTCCTCAGCAAGCTCGTCCGCATTCAGCACATATGCCTTCATTGCAGAGTACCTGCATTTAAGTCCATGCTTCTTGACCAGTTTTATAGCCTCGCATGCGCTTTCACCGTCACTGGCATTTGCTCCGATCCTCAGGAACTTCAAGCCATATCTTGCAGCCAGCTCGACATTCCTCTCATTCACATTGGTGACTCCAATGAACATTCCCAGTTCAGCCTGGTCAAGATATGGCTGGACAAGCTCAAGATATTCACCATCTGTTAGGGGTGCTATTGCACCTCTTGACTCATAGGCTCCAAGACCAAGCGCGTTACCGAATTCGATGACTTTGATGTTGCTTTTTATCAGCCCTTCGATCATCATTTTTGTAAGATCAGCAGAAAATCCCTTGCCAACTACGTTGGCTCCATCCCTCAATGTGCAATCCATCATTACAAGGTCCTTCATTTACAACTCTCCTCTATCTGCGATTCCTTAACACCTTCACCCATAGGCCTTGAGATCAGGTATTTCAGCATGGCATTAAAACTTTAGTTCTCTACACTACCGGGAATTCCGGGGTCCTGCCATTCAGGACATCATCTATCCCATGCACTGAATCAGTCACCATCCTGGCCATTGCTTCCTCTGAAGCTGCAGCGCAATGCGGTGTAAGTATGACATTAGTAAGGCCAAAAAGCGGATTGTCAGCTGTAGCTGGCTCAGGATCCGTGACATCGAGACCTGCGCCGGCTATCTCACCATTCTTCAGGCTTTCAATCAGTGCCGCCTCATCAACAACATTACCTCTTGCAACGTTGATCAGATATGCAGACTTCTTCATCATCCTGAATTCATCTGCACCTATGGATTTCTTAGTCTCGTTCGTGACAGGAATGTGTATGCTTATGAAATCGGAGGTCCTTAGAAGCTCCTCACGGCTTTCAACAATTGTAACTCCTTCTATCTTCTTGTTCTTTGGCAGGTATGGATCGAATGCTATGACGTTCATACCGAATCCAAAGTGAGCCATCCTGGCAACCATGTTGCCGATCCTGCCAAGACCGATAAGCCCGAGCACTTTACCGCTTATCTCGTTGGCAAGTACCTTGTCCTTGATCTGATAGTTTCCATTGCTGTATTCGCTTCCCATGAGATTCAGCTTTTTGGCACAAGCAAGTATCAGAGCCATGGTGTGCTCAGCGACTGAAAGTGAATTTGCAGTTGGTGCGAAGACTACCCTCCTGCCAAGCTTCCTTGCAGCAGTTATGTCGATGCTGTCATAGCCTGCGCCATGCTTTGCAACCACCTTTAAGTCCGGGCACCTTTCAAACACTTCCTCATCAATTTTTGCTACCCTTATGATTACAGCTATGCAGCCCTGCAGGTCCTCAACCAATGTCTCCTTGTCCAGACCTCTGCCGAACTTGACCTCGTAGTCAAGCTTCTTCAGAAGATCTATACCTTCATCAGCTACCTTTTCAGGCAGCAGTACGGTTCCACGCATTTATTCTTCCCCCTAGTCATCGCTGTTCTTGTCCGCACCAGTAGACTCGACCGATGGCACTTTCTTGTTCAATTTATTCATGAATACAGGTGCAAAGAGTGAAATTACTATCATGACTATCAGCACAAGGCATATGGGTCTTGTCAGATAGTATGTGAGTACGCTGGTGTCCTTCGACATGACTATAGCCCTGTGGAAGTTCCTCTCAGCCATGGATCCCAATATGAGTGCAAGTGTTATGGGGGCTGTCGCGAATCCGGTCTTCCTCATGAAGTATCCAAGTATCCCAAACACTGCCATTACCACCACATCCACGAAGCTCATGTTTATCGCATATGCTCCTACAACTGAAAGTACAACTATTATAGGTGCAAGTATCGAAGTCGATATTCCGGAAACCCTTGCAACTGACTTGGCAATAAGGAGTCCTGTGATACCCATCAGGATATTTGCAATCATGAAACCAATTATTATCGCATAGGTTATGTCACCCTGCTTGCTGAAGAGTGAGTATCCAGGAGTAAGTCCATGGATCATCAGTGCACCCATTATAACCGCCGCTGCAGAACTTCCAGGTATACCGAGTGTCAGCAGTGGTACGAGTGAACCGCCTGTCACCGCATTGTTTGCTGATTCAGAAGCCCAAAGTCCCTCTCTTGCCCCATTTCCGAAGAGTTCCTTATTCTTCGAGAATCTCTTGGCTTCGTTGTAGCCCATCCAGCCTCCGATGTCTCCGCCGGCGCCAGGCATTATTCCAACAATTATACCGATTATCGATGACCTGATGAGATTGGGAATCTCTTTTATCAGTTCCTTAAGCGAGGGAACCGGGCTTCCGCTTAGGTCGGGGATAGGTTCAACCTTCGTTCCCTTTCTCATTGCCCTTATTCCTTCAGCCTGGATCATTACCTGAGATATTGAAAACAATCCTATAAGTGCAGGTACCAGCTGTATTCCAGATTCAAGTGCAGTCACCCCGTAGGTGTACCTCGCAACTCCAAACACAGTATCATAACCGATGAATGATATGCACATTCCTATAAGACCGGATATTATGCCCTTAAGCATGTTGTCACCGGCTAAAGACCCGATTATAGTGAGTCCGAATATGGCAATAAGGAAATACTCCGGAGCGTTGAACTTGAGCGATATGGTAGCCAAAGGAGGCGCAAGGAAAAGGAGTGCCGCACCGCTTATGGTACCTCCTATCATGGAAGCTACAGTTGATATTCCAACAGCCTGCAATCCCTTTCCCTGCTTGGTGAGTGCGTAACCATCCAAGGCAGTAGCCGCCGAAGCGGGTGTTCCAGGTGTGTGTAGAAGTATTGCTGTTATGGAGCCTCCATAAAGTGCGGATGTATATAGTGCGGTCAGCATGATAATTGCGGCTGCCGGCTCCATCCCAAAGGTGAATGGGATCAGGAGGGCAATCCCCATGGTCGCTCCAAGTCCCGGAAGTGCTCCAATGACTATTCCTCCGACAACTCCAACCAGGAGTCCTATTATGGATTGCAGCGAAAACAAATTCTGTATCAGTTGTTCTGTAATCATGGTCTTCTCCTTAGGTTAAATTATGGAAGCATTACATTGAGCGTCTTTACAAAGAGGAGGTAAACAAACAGGTTCAAGGCAATGTCTGTAATGATGATAGCTTTGATGTTCTTGTTCCCGTAGTAAACCATCATGACAGGCACGAACACTGCCGTTGAAATGAAGAACCCTGTCAGGTTAAGGGCTGCAATGTATGCCGCTATCAGTACAAAGACCATGACAGGCGTCTGGATGACATCCAGATTCAGAAGGGTATCGCTCTTAAGTGTAAGCTCAGGCTTCAACGTCTTCCTGATTCCAAGTACAAGTACAATCACCGAAAGTGCCAGGAGAATCAATATGACAATCTGAGGGAACTTGGCGGATTCAGCCTTTATCTTGCCTGATTCAAAATACAGATATGCTGAAAAGAGTATGAGTATTGCTCCCAGATAAATATCTATGTTCAGCCTGCGGGTTTTCTTTTCCATTTTGTCCTCCTGAAAATCGTTCTATCTGTCTTGAGCACCTTCAGTTTCTGAAGGTGCTCAGGCAGCAGTATCAGATTATTTCCGTTATTTCCAACCCATGGTCTCAGCCATGTCTATCATTACCTTTTCCTGGTCGACAACATAGGCAGCGGCATCCTTTGAGTTCATGAAGTTGACTTCAAGTCCAAGTTCAGCCATCTTATTGACCTGCTCTGCATCTGTTATTGCAGTCTCAAACGCCTTCGCAAGTGCAGCTACCACATCATCAGGTGTGCCGGCCTTTACCCCAAATCCCCTGTCTGACGAATTTGTGACTTCTTTTCCGAGTCCTGACTCGTTCCATGTAGGCACCTCAGGTATTAGGTCTGACCTCTCTTCTGCAAACACAGCAAGTGTTATGATCTCTTTGTTTTCCATAGGAGTCAGTACATCTCCAACGTTTCCTGCAAATGCGTCCACATGACCGCCAAGAACTGCAGCAAAAGCTTCTGATGCTCCACTCATCGGTACGGCTGTTATCTTAAGGTCCATCGCAGCCTTGATCTTGTTCAGTAGGATGTCATCATCTGTTCCTGCACCGGAGGTTGATATGGTTACCTCGTTCGTCTTTGCATACTCAATGAAGCTCTTTATGTCAGTGAATCTCTTCTCATCCTTGTTTATCGCAAGTACGCTGAAATCCGACACATGGTTCGCGAGCATATGGAAATCAGCTATGCTCTTGCTCCTGCCAAGGCTCTTGTCAAGGTAGCCTGAGAATATCGTAGGAAGATTAACCATCGATACATTGTACCCGTCTGCCTTTTCGGAAAGGAGTTTCTCCCAGCCTACCCAGCCGCTTGCTCCCGGAAGGTTGACTACATTTACTGTGGTGCCCAGCGCCTTTTCAAGATACGGCTGAAGTACCCTGGCTCCTACATCTGAGCTTCCTCCAGCTGAATATGGGACTATGAGGTTTACAACCTTAGTGCCTGGAAAAGCCGGTGCTGCCGTAGTTGCGGTACCTTCCTTGGTTCCGCTTGAGCAGCCTACTGTCAGTGCCATTACCGCTGCCATTGTTAGTGCAAGAATCTTTTTCATTTTTCTCCCCCATTGCATTGTTGTAATTATTGATTGTCTGTTTCGTGTACTCATCATAGCAAACGCTTACAATTAATAAAAACGAATTATGTAGATGTTAATCATCGAAATTTTCGATATAATGTAAGCTAAGTACTAAGTGCGCTGATATTTCCTTAACAAAGGAGGAGTACAATTGAACTACGATCTCATTGAAACATTCCTGGCACTTGCCAAGACACTAAACATAACAAAGGCTGCGAACCAGCTGTTCATGTCCCAATCCACCATCAGCTACAGGCTGAAGGTACTTGAAACAGAACTGAAGGTTGCCCTTTTTGACAGGGACAAGGGCTACAAGCACATTGAGCTTACAAAGCACGGAGAGAAATTCCTTAAGATCGCACAGGAATATGAACGGGTGTCTGATGAGATATCAAATTTCGCCAATCTCAGTATGTTCAAGACCGTTGTGGTAGGAGCTGTAGACAGCGTGAACAACTTCGTGCTGAACAACCTCTACAAACAGCTCCTTAACGACATTGATGATGACTGGAGAGTTGGTATAAGAACCCTCCACACAAGGGAGATCTATGACAGCGTAAGCTTCAGGACAATTGACGTCGGCTTCGCTTTAAGCAACTTGCAGGTACCCTATACCGAGGCAGTCAAGGTCTATGAGGATTCACTGTTCGTAGTCAGCAAGCACAATGCGAACTTCCAGGCAAACAAGATAGCTCCCAGCCGCCTGGACCTTACGAACCAGATATACTTCAACTGGGGTGAAGAATATTCAAAGTGGCACAGCACCTATTTCCGCCAGCCAGACTCCCCTAAATTCAAGGTTGACTCAACTCTCCTGGCTTTCCAGCTGCTGTCAGAAGGCTACTGGTTCTTCGCACCTGCCAGCGTTTGCCTCAACATGAAGAACCTTTTCGATTTCTGCCTGTATGAGCTGTCCATAGAAAGTCCTGTGAGGTCAGTGTATATGGTAAGCAACACCTCAAGGATATCCTCCACAAACTCTGATATAGCCATCTTCAAGGAAAAGACCTATGACTACATGTATGAACTTGAAAAGCAGAAAACCGACCTCAAGAACTTCATTATGAACTGATATCCCCCGTTTACCTGACCTAAAGTCACGTTCTGGCAGAATGAAAAGATCCCCAAACATAGAGCAATCAGCTTAATGTTCAGGGATCTTCTTGTTAGTCATCATACAGTCCTATTGGCAGTCAAGCACCAGAGTCTCATCAGCCAGGGCCCTGGCATCATCCTCGTCGTGTGTAACTATGATCGTAGTCATGCCTGTGCTCCTTATTATCCTTCTGAGGTCCTCCCTCAGGTCCTTTACAAGGGCTGTGTCCAGGCTGCTGAAGGGCTCATCCATCAGAAGGATCGAAGGCTTTGGTGCAAGTGACCTTGCCAGTGCCACCCTCTGCTGCTGTCCGCCGCTCAGCTCGTGCGGATACCTCTTCTCAAGGCCATCAAGCCTTGTGAGGCTTACCATCTCTTTTACCCTTACGTCATCCTTGCCTTTCATCCCGAAGGCTATGTTCTGCGCTACTGTAAGGTATGGGAACAGGGCGTAGTTCTGGAAGATGAAGCCGGTGTTCCTCTTCTCCGCCTGAATGAACGTATTCTCGTCCTGTACGGTCCTGTCCCCTATCCTGATATATCCCTTCGACCTGTCCTCAAGCCCTGAGATTATCCTGAGCAGCGTGCTCTTACCGCTTCCGCTTTTACCGAGGATTGCGAGGATGCTTCCATCCTTCACGTTAAGGTCGAAGCCTTTGAATATTGCGGAAGCCTTCTTTCCATAACTGAATTCAAGGTTCCTTATGTCAAGCTCCATCAGTCTTCACTCCCTTCTGTCTGTTTACCATGGCGAATGCAAGGAGAGCTGCCATGCATATCACAATTATCATAAGCGCGGGTACGGAGGCTTCCATTATCCTCTCGTCATTGGCGTACTCGTAGGACCGAGTGGCAAGAGTATTGAAGTTGAAAGGTCTGAGAAGCAGTGTCAGAGGCAGCTCCTTGAGGATATCTATGAAGGTAAGTATGAAGCCTGTGACAAGCGAACCCTTTATCACCGGAAGCTCCACCTTCCACAAGGCGTACAGCTTGCCCTTGCCAAGGGTCCTGGCAGCTTCAGTATATCTTGTCCCGATCTTCGAGAAGCCTGAGTTCACGCTGTTGTAGCCAGCTGCCATGTACCTAACTACAAACGCGTAGGTAAGCATTGCGGTGCTGGTGCTTAGGACGAGCTTCCCTGTTCCCGGATCAAGCCACCTGTAGAGCGGAAACAGGCTTGAATCAAGCCAAACGAAAAGGGTTATGGTACCTATTGCTATGACCGCACCAGGTATCGAATACCCAAGCTGGGAAAGCTTAGTCATAAGCCTTGATATCCCCTTAGGAAGCCATCTGGAGGTTGAGACAATTACTACGTTGGCGATTAGGATAATGAGGCTTGCAATCAAACTGTAGGTGAGGGTATCAGAGATTATCCTGCCTGTCGCCCCCAAATTCACCTTTCCGTATGATGCAGCTGCCCAATGAAGCATCTGTCCGACAGGCACGAAGAACACGATAAGTGACGTGAGCGAAAGTACCGCAAGGACAAGGACCTTCCGGGCACCCCTCAGCCTGTATGGCTTAAGCTGCCTTGCACCCTGCATCCCGTATCGCTTCCTGCCTCTCGTAATGTCATCCATGACAAGGAATGCTGTGACAATCACCATAAGGTAGAAGGACAGCCTAAGGGCAACTCCAGTATCCCCGGAGCCGAACCAGGACCCGAATATGGCTGAACTTACGGTCTTCAGGTTGAAGTACCTTGCGACGCCATAATCCCCAATGATCTCCATCATGATGAGGGACAAGCCTCCAGCAAGAGGAAGCCTTATCAGGGGAAGCACTACCTTCCCGAATATCTTCAAAGGTGAGTATCCATGGAGCCTTGCGACCTCGACAAGCTCTGACGCATGGTTTTCAAGGAAGGACCTCACAGGCGCGTAGACATATGGATATAGGGTGATTGCGTAGATGACTACAGCTCCCCTGATGTTCATGATGTCCAGGGATCCTGGCGGAACTGCGATTCCAAGGCTCCTCAGGGTAGTCTGCACGACTCCTGTATAACCCAGCATTCCGGCAAACACATATGCGGCGATGTAGGGGGGTATGGTGAGCGGCAGATAGAAGAACCATCTGAAGAAGCCCCTTAAGGGAAAATCAAACATGGCGACAAGGACCGCAAGGGTTACCCCGATAATTGAAGCCAGCAGCAGTGAAAGGAAGACTATCGTGAGAGTTTGGACCACAGCATCCTGAAGGAGGTATTCCCTGAAACGGGTCCATTCCTCACTCCCTGAAAAATCAACCTTAAGGAGTATCGCAAGCACGGGCAGCACAGCTGAAAAAAGAATCAGAAAGGAAAGCACAGAACCTATGCCTGCCTTCCTCATTCCGGTTATAACCCTTATCATTTCCAGCCTGCTTCGGTCAGTATCCTTACAGCCTCTGCATTGGCTGCCCCGAGAGCCGACAGGCTTAGCTCCTGCGCCTTGAATTCTCCAAGTGAAATGAGGAATTCTGAAGATGCCGCCCCTTCAAGGACAGGGAACTCGAAGTTGGTCTGTGCATAGGAGCTCTGCGCCTTCTCCCCAGACAGGAATTCAAGGAGCTTCACCGCATTGTCCGCATTCTTCGCACCCTTCACCACTCCTCCGCCTGAGATGTTGATGTGGGTTCCGTTGCCGTCCTGGTCCGGGAAGAACACTCCGAGACTCTCAGCTACCTTGACTTCCTCAGGGTCTGAGCTTGTGAGCATAAGCCCCAGGTAGTAGGTGTTCATTATCGCTATGTCACCTTCACCTGCCGCTATCGCCTTCGCCTGGTCCCTGTCTCCGCCCTTGGGGTCCCTCGCCATATTCGCGACTATCCCTTCAGCCCACTCCTTTGCCTTTTCTGAACCCTCAAGCTCTATGAGTGATGCGACAAGTGTCTGGTTGTACACGCTGTCCGCTCCCCTTACAAGAAGCCTTCCCTTCCACTTCGGATCGGTAAGGTCCTCGTAGGTTGAAAGCTCGCTGGCATCAACCCTGTCCTTCGCGTAGACGATCACCCTTGCACGCTTTGTAAGCCCGAACCAGTAGCCTTCAGGCTCCCTGAGGTTCTCCGGGATGCTCGCTTCAAGCGCTGCGCTTTCGGTTGCCTGCAGGAGTCCTGCCTCCTGTGCCCTGTAAAGCCTTCCAACATCAGCGGTTATGAAAAGGTCAGCCTCTGTGTCCTCGCCCTCGGTCTTAAGCCTTTCGATAAGCTCATCCGACTTTCCCTTCACTATGTTGACCTTGATACCGGCCTCCTCGGTGAATGCCGCATATATGGCGTCATCAGAGTCATAATGCCTGTCAGTGTAGAGGTTGACTACCTTCTCTGCAGTTTCTGTCGGTACCGTTACCGCTTCACCTCTTGCTGCACATCCTGAAATAACCGCAGCTGACGCTGCCACTGCCATGATCGTCCTTAATAGCTTCATGTTGCCCTCCTATGGTTGATAATTGTTCTCAATTACACAAGCAATATTTTGTCATAGTTGAGAATGATTGTCAACAAGGAAGTTCATAATTGATACGTAAAAGTCAAAGTCAGGAAAACTGACTCAAAGCATAAGGTGGCATCCCTCAGGCTGCCACCTATCTTCACTTCTTATTCAAATCCTAATTTCCCATCACATGGCTACGATCCTGTCTGCCATGGCTTCAGCTTCGCTCCTGTCATGTGTGACGATAAGCATAGCTATCCCTTTGGATCTGCTCAAATCCCTTACCAGCTCCTGAAGTCTCGACCTCATGTCAGGGTCAAGGCTTGCAAAAGGCTCGTCAAGGAGCATCACCCGGGATCTGCATACAAGGGCCCTTGCAAGGGATACCCTCTGCTTCATTCCGCCGGAGAGCTCACTTGGCTTCTTTCTCCTGTGGTCGTAGAGCCCTACTGACTTCAGGGCCTCATCGATCTCCTCCTGAGTCAGACTTTTCCCGGCTATCCTTACATTATCCTCCACAGTCTTCCATGGAAGAAGGCTTTCAGATTCCTGGAACACGAAGGGGAACGGCACGTCTATACCATCAAAAACCTTTGGGTCATAGCTTATGGTTCCCTCAAAATCCTTGTCGAGACCTCCTATGATGTTAAGGAGAGTGCTCTTCCCTATTCCTGAAGGTCCCATTACAGCCACAATCTCTCCTTCACCTATATCCAGGGAGAAGTCCTTCAGGAGAGTCTCCTTTCCAAATGACTTGGAGAGGTTCCTTACCTCAATAAGCTTCATTTGCCTTACCTCCCCCAAACAGCAGCGACTCGAAGAGAATGCCGCATATCGCTATGGTCACAAGACCTGCAAGGAGTCCCGGAGTATCCATGTACATCCTTCTTTCGAAGATGAGCCATCCGAGTCCAGTCCTTGAACCTACCATTCCGAATACCATCTCAACGCTTATCAGCGCTCTCCAGCCCCTGGACCAGGATATGCCAAGTGCAGACTTCAGGTCATCCGCTGAACCCTGCACATATATGTGCCAGAACCTTGTCCACCTGTCCAGCCTGAAAGATTCCATGAACCGTCCGTATCTTGAGCCAAGTCTCGCAACGCTGAGATCCAGCTGAGCCCATAGCGGCCAGAGTGTTGCATGGACCATGATAAGTACCATTGCTCTCCTTGTCACTCCAAGCCAGAGGATTACGATCGGAAGCACCGCGATGCCCGGAAGCGGAGAAAGGATCGACTGCAGAAGAACGATGAATTCCCTGGCGTAAGCTGAGACCCTCGATATTGCTGCCATACCGGCTGCAAGCACAAGACTGAGTGCCATTGCAAGGAATACCATGCCAATGCTGTAAAGGGTCTTCATGATCAGCTCACCATTTGCCATTAGGTCGATGAAGCTCCTTGATATATCCACAAGTCCCGGAAAAAGGGCATCAGGGAACCTTCCGGAACGAGCTGCAATCTCCCATATGACAAGCAGCACGATCATGAAAACCATTCTTGCAAAAAGCTTATTGCCTTTGCTTAATTTTTTCTCACTACTTCGCATCCTGCTCCCAAAACAGCTCCTTATCCTTAAGTTCTGAGGATATGAGCCCGTTCCTTTCCATGAATTCAACGAATGTGTCCAGCCCTTCCACCCCTGTACCGAAGGTTGTGGTGCCGTCGCTAAGGTAATTCTCAAGCTCCCCTGTCTCATATTCATAGGCCTCAGAGAGGACCGCGAGTGTACCGTCAGTATCGCTTTGCATGTACTCCATTGTCTTTACCAAGGCTTCCTTGAATGACTCATACACTTCAGCGTCCTTGAAGACCCTTTCCTGGCAGATACCTACTATGAAGGTGAAGTCCCCGCCAAAGCTCTCCCTTCCATCAAGGAGGATCCTTCCTCCGTTCTCAAGCTCCTCCTGAAGATATGGAGGAGTGGTGAAATGGAGAAGGTCTGAGTTGCCTGATATGAACGCGGTGACACCGTCAGGGTGGGCCATGGAAAGAAGCTGTCCGTCAAAGGCCGATGCGCTTTTAACCTCCTTCTCCGCCGCCATCATGAGAAGTATGTGCTGTATGGAGCCTGGCTGCGGGAGCATTATCCTGTGGCTGTCCTTCAGGTCAGAAATTGAATCCAATGAAGGATCCTTCGTGACAAGTGACACTGAGGTCTTTGAGATCCCTGCTATTATCCTCCAGTCCATCCCCTTATCCTTCCCTATAAGGAAGGGAGGTATGGCAGTGAAGCCGATGTCAAGGTCACCTGAAAGCATGGCCTCCCTTATGGCCGATGTATTGCCAAGCTTCTTCCACTGGACCTTGATATCAAGTCCTCTTTTCTCCAGGGCATCCTCAAGGAATCCCTTCGATTTCATTATCTCAAGCGGAGCATAAGCGAGCCCGAACTGCTCACCAATGCTTACTATCTTCTCTTCCTTCTTTCCGCAGGCGGAAAGAAACAATGAAGAGACCAAAGCCACAATAACTGTCAGAACCATTAACCTTCTGCGAAACATAAGCATCCTCCGGAAATATATTACCGCCTATCATTATACCATGCTGATTAGTCAGATATGGTGAAAAATCTGACGAAACACCCTGGTAACTTGAAGCAACTTGATTTATAGTCACTTCACAAAGCATCAGCCCTCCTCTCAGGCTAATGCCTGATTGAAGGGCTGAACATGTTCAGTATCCAATTGTGACTATTTCAGGCTCCAGTGCGATTTCACTCTTAATGGAAGCTGTTATTGGTGAACTTGAAAGTGCCAGACTGAGACAAGATTTAGCCTTCTCTTCAGTCCCTGCACCGCAGACCGTGACCTTTGGCATCACCCTTATGAGGCTGAAGGCTGATCCATTCTCATCTCCCTCCACCCTGCACTCATAGGCTGCCATCTCAAGTCCTGCCTTTTCCATTTCCCTGACCACTGCAATCTGGAATCCTGTGTTCACCGCCATCATGAGAGCATCCTCAGGAGTCATGACGCCTGCTTTCCCGTGCTGCATCGGTGGAGATGAAAACTCCATCTCTGCACCGTTCTGGCAGACTGTATGTCCTGAGCTTCCGCCGTTCCAGGTTGACCTGTTGACATATATCATGTCCTCACCTACCTTTTTGAAAGCTTTTCCAGCATCACCGGCAGATATGCATCAGGAAACAGAAGCTCCGCTATGTCGTCATCCCAGTTAGAAGGCTCAAGCTTGAAGAGCCAGCCCTTTCCGTAAGCATCGCTGTTCACATTTTCAGGATTGACCTCAAGGTCCTCATTGATTTCAACAACTCTTCCGCCTACAGGAACCTTCACCCCTATGGATACGCCATCCATCCCGATGTCGGCAGCCTCCTCATCCTTCTCGAGGTTCGCACCAAGCTCAGGCAGGTCTACAAACGTCGCTTCGCCTGAAGCCATCTGAAGGTAATCGGTTATGCCAACAACGGCGAGATCCCCGTCATGCCTTACCCAGACTTCATCCATGCTGTAGAGGCAGGACCTGTCCACCCTCAGGCTGTACCCTTCATAGGTCGTTTCAAAAAATTCCCTGTCCATGCTCATCCCTCCATTCGCTCTATTATTCCTATCTGCTCCACACTCCGGCAGCGTTGAACTCATGTCCGAAGCCGTCGGTAAGCTCATCCTCAATGCTCAGGTACTCAGCTTCGGTGAAATTCGCGCCAGGCATCTGGTATATGGTGACAAAGCTATCGGCGAAGCCTCCAAGCTGCATCCTGATATCCTCAAGAGAATCAGTTGCCATAGGGTTACCGGTTATCTCCTCCTCAGTCTTGTTCCTGTTGGTTCCTACAAGAAGCGAATACACCACCTTTCCGCCATCTCTAAAGATGTACAGCTCAAGCCCTTTCATAGGGGCTTCCTTCTTTGAGGAGACCTTAAGGCCGTAACTGACCGATCCCTGCTGATATCTTATTATCATCACCAGGATATGGTCACCGGAAGCTTCAGGGACCTCAGCCGTTATTGTGCTGCCCTTAAGCTCTGCCACACCTCCAGAAGGTGATACTTCTGTACCTTGAACACTGTAGACCTCAAAGTCAAAAAGCTCCAGGCTTCCCTTGTAGAACTTGTCGTTGTATACGGGATATATGGTTATCTTCTCACCTGCAGCCACCTGAAGGATATTCTCAGGCCTGTACTGGAACTTAGTTGGATGCATCGAATCAGCCTGAACCGACCTGTTTCCGTAATCCCAGCCATAGGTTCCCATAATGGCCCTGGCGGTACCAAGCGTACTTTTCGCCTCGAGTCCCGGCGGTCCGGGAAGCTCCCTGAAGAATGCCATATATACCGCGGCAGCGGCAGCAACCATAACTATACCTGCAGCAATGAGCCTTAGCTTTCTCAAAGTCCTTCTCTCCTCGGCCTTAACACTTCAGGCCTCTCACCATAGCTTTCAATATGCAGGTAACCATGCTTCGCCCTGAGATGGGTATTCACCTGCAGCTCGCAGCCCCTTCTGGTTTCGCACTTCGTGCACTCAAAGCACTGTATGGACTCGAATCCCCAGGTGAACGGACAGACAGCTATGCATGTGGCGCAGCTTCCTCCGTTCTCCTGCCAGAACCTTAAGCACTTCTCCCCGTTGATGTACCATTTCCTGACATAAGGATTGCTTGTCTCAAGCGATGAGGTTTCCTTCGGCAAATCGAAGCTTATGGAATCAGAAGGGCAATGCTCCGCACAAAGAAGGCAGTTCTTGCAGAATATCTCCACACCGAAGTCAACTGGCTTGTCCGGCACAAGCGGCATGTCAGTCAGTACCTTGAACAGCCTCACGCTTGGTCCGAACTCAGGGGTGATAAGTATGCCAAGCCTCCCAAGCTCCCCCAGTCCCGCATCCACTGCAAGCGGAATGCTCATTGCCGTGTCGTTCATGCATGGTATGGCCCTGTAGCCCATTGCCCTGATATATTCAGCAAGTGATACTGCGGTTATCCCCATCCTTGAATACCCTATGGATGTCGCAGTGCTTGACTCGATGGCAGGAGATGTGCCTATACCCTTCGCGTCCATTGCTACAGCCATGACTATCGCCCTGTCCATGCTCCTTGGGATCCTGAACTCATCATCGGTCTCCTCAGGAATACCATCCTCAGTTATCACAATGGGCTTCACCATGTCCTTTGAATATACCCATCTCTCGTCAAGTGCGGCTACCCCAACAAGGTCAGCACCATAGATACCGGCCGCCCTTTTCACCAGCCTTGTCAGATCCTCTGGAGGCCTTACAACCTTATGCGATGACAGCACCTCAGGCACGACCATTGTGCTCCACTTCAGCATCTGGAAGTTCGGGAATCCGTAGGCTCCTACAAGAAGGTTGGAGGCATTCGCTCCCATGTCCAGTGCATTGTCCTCCTGGAGATAGCCTTCAGTACCCTCCATCATCTTCCTGCCCATATTCCTGTGCATCTTGTCCAGCCAGAACATGTATCCGAGCTTTCCCGTATCCTTCATGCTCACAGTGACAAACGCCTGGCTTGTCACAGGGAACCTCCTGTAGCCCTGACCGACCACATATGGCTCATTTTTTGTCTTCATCTCGCTTCTAGGTATCATTGGAATCCCCCTTATGCTGCCACACTTCCCTGATTCAAATGTACCAGCATATTCAATCGTTTACAAGCACTATCACCAAAAGGAAATCCCGGCCAAAGGACACCCCTCTGACCGGGAAAGCTTACTCAGCTATATACTTCTTTATTGCATCAACGTTTGGAACCCTTCCTGCGAACAGCACCTTCTCATCCTTGACAAGCGCAGGGGTACCCATTACACCATAGGACATTATGTCCTTTATGTTCTCAACCTTCTTTACCTCAGCATCGAGTCCCATTTCCTTAACGGCTTCCCTTACATTGGCCTCGAGCTTCCTGCAGTTAGCACAGCCTGTTCCAAGTATCTTAAGTATCATATAGAATCATTCCTTCCTTTCAGCAAAAGTCTTATATGCAGCATCAGTTATTTGGCAGGTCATATGAACACATGCCCGTATGCATTGAATAAGAACCCTATTATAAGTATCCCGACTGTCACTATGCCTATGAAGGTCCCAAGGAGCTTGGGTTTTATGACATTCTTAAGCATTATCATCGATGGCAGGCTAAGGGTGGTAACTCCCATCATGAATGCAAGCACGGTTCCAAGACCTACGCCTTTGGCAAGGAGCGCCTCGGCTATTGGAAGAGTTCCGAATATGTCTGCGTATATCGGGATCCCTACGAAGGTCGCAAGAGGCACCGAGTACCACTTGTCCTGCCCCAGAAGCGCCTCAATGAAGCTCTGCGGGATCCAGTTGTGTATGGCAGCTCCAATTCCGACGCCTATCAGAACATAAATCCATACCTTATTGAATATGTCCTTCACCTGGTCCTTCGAGTAGCCGATCCTTTCCTTTACTGAAAGCGTCTCCTCCTCATAAGCCACGTCCATGTTGTTGTACACGAAGCCTTCTACCTCGTCCTCCATCCTGAGCCTGCTTATTATGGTTCCTCCGACAACTGCAAGGACGAGTCCCACAGTAACATAGGCCAGGGCAATCCTCCATCCGAAGATGCTTGCAAGTAAAAGCACCGAAGCAAGGTCGACCATGGGAGATGAGATGAGGAACGAGAATGTTACCCCCAGCGGCAGTCCTGCATTCGTGAAGCCTATGAAGAGAGGTATGGACGAACAGGAGCAGAACGGTGTTATGGTCCCAAGGAGAGCTCCAAGGATATTCGCCTGGATACCTGAGAACCTTCCGAGTATCTTCCTGGTCCTCTCAGGCGGAAAGAAGCTCTGGATGTATGAGATCATGAATATGAGTGCGGATAATAGTATGAAAATCTTGATCACGTCATATATGAAGAAGTGGATGCTTCCTCCGAGCCTGCCGGAAACGTCAAGCCCGAACACATTTTCAACAAGGGTCCTTACAAGGTTTGACAGCCACGTCATCTTCAGCAGCTGGTCGTTTATGAATCCAAATATTGCCATCTTTACACCATCCTCAGGAAATCATCTCTTCGTCAGAGACCACGCAGCAGCTGTTGGAGTATCTTTCCTTATACTTCAAATTCTTGCCATCAAGTTCAAGCTGTGGATAATCGCCTATATTTTCAAGGATGTCCTTCGCTATTCCAAGGAGCACCTTGCTTTCAGGCTTTATGCTGTAGTACACGTACTTTTCCTTGCGCTCGTCATTAACGAGGCCAAGGTCACGAAGCTTTGACAAAGCCTTTGAAACCTTAGGCTGAGGTATGCCAAGGACACCGACTATCTCACAGACGCAAGTCTCTTCTCTTGCAAGGAGCATGACTACCCTGAGTCTGGTCTCATCCGACAATAGCTTGAATATTTCAGTAAGTCTTTCCATTTCAACCTCCATCTACTCATATGCACATATGTGCATATGACAATATTACTCCTGCATTATCCAGAAGTCAACATCCTGTATTGCATCTTTTTTTGTGAGTGCTAATCTAAAGACAAGAGAGAAAGGGAGGCGGCAACATGACCATAGGAAAGGAAATCCTCATAGCAAGCCTTGCTCCCTCCTTCCCTGCATATTTCAATTGCCATCCCGAACAGCTTGTGACTGCGCTGAAGCTCCTTGGCTTCCACCATGTCGAGGAAACCGCCTCAGTGGTTGGAAAGGCAGTTGAAATGAGATTGATAGAGGCAAGGATAAGGAAGGGTCCGATAATTGGCAGTTCATGTCCCAGGATAGCAGATGAGATAATATCAGGCTGGCCAAAGCTCAAAGACCTCATGTCGGATGTTCCGTCCCCAATGGAGCTGCATGGAAGGATTCTTAGGGAGAAGTATGGAATCACCTCAAGGCTTGTATTCTTATCCCCCTGCCCATGGAAGGCTGATGAGAACAACATGAAGATGTGCATGGATGAAGTCGTGACCTTTGAAGCGCTTGAAGCAATGCTTCGTGATAAAGGGTCATCAGACCTTACAAAGCTAAATAGGACCCCCTTTGATTCAAATGTTGATGATCCGGTTTTCAGGCTCTCCCCTCTGGTCATGGGTATCCATGGACTTGACGAATGCGTAAAGAGTCTGAACGACATTGGCCTTCTTTCCGAAAGCTACAACGAGCTCCTGTGGTGCAGCGGCGGATGCTTCAGGACAGCGTTGAATAATGAAAACCCCGATATGCAGATAGAGCGAATATTAACCACATGGGAGGATTAGGAATGGAAAGCTTCAGATTCAGCATCTATGACGGCTGCGAACCAAGGATCCTTGAACTCGATAGGACTCCTGAAGATTTCAGGGATCTTCTGGCAATGGTTTCAGAAAAATATCCCGGCCGGCACGAAAGGCTCATGGAAGGTATAGTCAGGCAGCAGTTCACTGTTATAAAGAACACCGTACGTGTCAGTCTCATGAGTGAACCCATATCAGAGGAGGACAAGGTCATAATAATGGCAAGTGTCTTCGGCGGCTGACCATTCAGGACATAATAGCATGGATATGGAAAGGACGGAGGTTATATGCCTCCGCCCTTCCCATATGTTCTTGTTTCATTAAGGGTGGATTAAGCCAGGAAGGAATTCCAAAACATGAGCAGCACTCTTCCACCAAGTATAGTTGAATGCCTGTGTTCCTGATAATGCATGAAACATTCCCTTTAACTAATGTTTCGTGCGAAAACAGGAACAATATCTCATTTGCCTGCTTAAAACTAAAACCTTCGGACTACCAGGACCTTTCACACAAAAGGTGATTCGGCTAAACCTTCACTGATGACCCTGTGATTCATCAGACATGCATCCTCTTCTGCAGCTCCAGAAGTATCTCCTTGCCCTGGAATATGACTATAGCTGCAATCATCACAAGGCTCAGGAATATGGATAGCATTGAAGGTATCTGGTGGATGACCCATCCGAATATTAGGAACAGGAATGGAATAAGTCCCATGACTGCACCAATGAGGAGATACAGGAGGTAGTCCCCTGCCTTAAGCTTCACCACCCTGTTGGCAATGAACATGGCGGTCATTGCGCTCATGCATAATATCGGAATGGCGTAATCAAGTGACCAGCCGATCCATCCAAGGTAATAGTCCCAGAACACAGCTAATATTGAAAGGATCGCCACCTGATATACTATGCTTTTCGCGATGTTCCTCCTCTTCGAGATAATCGAAGCGACTATGGCCCACATGCTTATCGCTCCGAAAGCCGCAAGGACAGGAAGGTTTATCCTAAGGGGCCTTATCCTGTCAATGAGGAAGGAAAGTGCCACAAGGGTAAGGGATATGAACGTCAGGATCTTTATGGCGAGGTTCCTCTGGAACCTGAGCGGAATATCCGGAAATGGCGATGGCTCACTTGTTTCAGTTTTCTTCACTGGATTCCTGCATAGAGGGCATGCATCCCAGTCGCCTTTGATTTCCACTTTACAACTCTTGCAGCTGCTCATACGGTTCACTCCTTTCCAGCAATATTCCCCATCTCTTCATTATCTACCTTGTTAGCGGAGACCTTGATCCTTACTCCCTTTTCAGTGAGCATGGTCACGAAATTCTTCTGAATCTCAGTCTCAGTGAAGGGAGACATGAATGCTACAGTCAATATACCCGCATGGCTTACAGACAGGAACTGAGGCCTGGCTGCTGCGGTTATGGCATATATCTGGTCTACATACCCGTCGATGTCCTTCTGGAGGCTTACCCTGCCCATATTTGAAATGGCAAGGGTAAGCTTCCTGTTGTTCAGGGCATTTGCAGACCTCATCACAAGGTCCTTGAGCGGCCTCGGCATTATCCTCAGAATTATGTTCTCCTCATAGGACTTGAGCATCTGGACCTTGCTCCTTATCTTTTCAGGTGTCAGCTGTCCCTTGAACTCCTCATCTATGGTCCTTGCGATCTCCTCGATGGTGTCGCCTCCTTCGCCCTTCAGTCCATAGGTATAGCTTACCTGGACCGTGCTGAAGAAGTTCCTTGCCGTGCTTGACTTGAAGAACTGCCTGAGGTTGACAGGTATGGAAACGGAGATGGTCCAGTCATCTTTTCGCCTCGGGGCATCCCTGTGCGTCGCCTCGATGAATACTGCTGTAAGGTATATGGTAAGGGAAGTACCCGCTTCCTTTGCAAGCTTAAGCACCTCGTCGACTGCCATTTCGGTCTCTACGATCCTTATCCTGCCGTCAGGGGTCCTTACACCCTTGACCCTCAAAACCCTTTCCTTCCTTTTCCTTTTGGTGAGTCCCACGCTTTCTGTGACAACATCAGCTGCCTTACCGCCAATGTTCACAGCTGCCTTTCCCACTGCCTTCCCGACCTTTGTCACAGTCCCTACTGTCATCTGGACCGGATTGAAGGACCACCACTCCTCGCTGCCTCCGAAATGCCTTTGGAAGCTGTCGTCAAGGAGCTGCTTCTGTGATCCCTTGCCTTCCACTGATGACTCAGTACCCTTGAGTGCATCCGGGTACCTCAGGTCTATGTAGTTGTACAGCAGGTTGTCAAAGAACCAAAGTGCCCCTGTTCCATCTGAAAGCGCATGGAAGACCTCTAGATGTATCCTCGTCCCGTGGTAGAGCACCCTGAAAAGAAGGTTCTTCTCATCACGCCTGTAGATGTTCGCGCATGGAACCTGAACGTCAGGCATAACCACAGGCTTAAGGTCGCTGTCCTCCAGATAGTACCAGAAGAAGCCCCTCCTCATTATTGAGTGGTAAAGCCTGAAGTAACTGTAGGTCCTGTCAAGGGCTTCCTGCAGGACATGAGGGTCCACCTCTTCCCTCACCTCCGCGCTAAGCCTGAATACCTTCGTATCCGTACTCGTCATGGTTGCAAGGAATATCTTCGATGCGTTGTCCAGCTTCGCCCAGCCTTTACGTTTCACGATCTACCACCTCACTCAATTATAAGTGCCATCATTCTCCATTTGTTCCTAGAAATGCCCTTATCTCCCTGTATGCAAGATCCAGGGAATCATCGAGCCTCGGATGAGTCAGGAACCCATGTACCGCATCAGGTAACCTGAACAGGGAAACCTCATTCCCTGCAGACCTTAAGGCTTCGCCGTAAGCCTCACCCTCATCCCTGAGCGGATCAAGCTCCGCTGTTATTATAAGCGTCTCAGGAAGGTTCTTCATGTCCTTTGCCATTATCGGGGAGATATAAGGATCCTTCCTCCTCTCCACGTCAGGGACATACATGTCCATGTACTCTTCCATCTTCTTCATCGTAAGCCCGAAATCATTCCCGTTTTCAACTACAGACCTGAATGGGGAATCTTGAGAGTGGTCCCAGTAGGTTGCAGGATATATCAGGATCTGCCTTTTAGGCACCTTCCTGCCCCTGTCCCTCAGCATCATGGAAACAACTGCCGCAAGGTTTCCACCCGCTGAATCACCAGCCAAAGTTATCTCATCAGCATCTTCAAGACCTATCCAGTCAGGGTTCTCCATGAGTGCTGCCGCTGCCGAATAGCAGTCGTTAAGCCCCGCAGGATAAGGATGCTCAGGAGCAAGCCTGTAGTCCACGGAAAATACAGCCATTCCCGTCTCTTCGGCCATCTCGAGGCATGCAGGCGTATAGCTTCCGATGTCCCCGATGACCCAGCCGCCGCCATGGAAAAACAAGATGGCTCCCCTGTTTCGCTTCCCCTTCGGATAGAACTCCCTTACAGGAATGGAGTATTCACCGCCATCAAACCTTATCACCTTGTCCAGCACCCTGTACTCTTCCTTGACATCAGGAGAAACCGCCTGCTGAAGCCTTCTTACGATCCTGTAATGCCTTTTCATGTCTATCCTGGGTGAGGATGCCAATTTCAGCATCATTTTCTGCAGCTTCTTCATATAAAGTTACACCAATCCTTCAGATTCAAGTCTTTAGAATGCCTGTTTAGCCGACAAGAATATTAAATAAATTATAGCATACCGCAATAGTCTATACAGCATGGGTTATTGCCAGGTTGGTCAAAACGGTCCATCTATTTCTTTAAATTCAGCCTTTATGGGAATTAAGAAGGTCCGGCAATCGCCGGACCTCCAAAGCTATACATGAAATATCCTATTTTCCTGCTGCCGCGCTGTTTCCTGCTATCCTTCCTGCAGTAAGTATTTCGGTTGTGGCATTGCCTCCTAGCCTGTTTCCTGCGAAGAATCCTCCTGTTACCTCTCCTGCCGCATAAAGACCAGGGATTATCTTTCCTGCTGTGTCAATGACACGCCTTTCCGTATCCACTGTGAGTCCGCCCATGGTGTGGTGCGTGGATGGAGCGAGATACCTTACTGACAGGCTGCCGATCTTATAGGTCTCGGTCTTGTATTTCCCTGCCGCATCCTTCTCGCATTCTCCGATGAGGTTCCTGTATGCAGTTTTTGCCGGGCTTGAAGGAGTAGCTGAAGCACCTATGAGGAATGCATCGTACTCGGTTATTGTCTGCTTGAGCACGCTCTCATCGATCTTGAGCAGCGCTGCCGCTTCAGTGAGGGTTACGATATATTCCCTTCCTTCAACAGTCTTTCCGCTGGAACTTCCCATGCTCTTCGCATTTGTCACCTGGATGAACAGCCCCTTGTCTCCCCCGAAGTCGAAGGCTCCCTGAGCGAGCACGTCCCTCTCGGCTGACTCGTTGACATATCTCTTCCCGGCGTTAGCAGTTCCTGCCGGACTTATGAATATGACGTCTTCACCGTTTCCACCGGCAAGGTTGCCGTTGTTCGCCCAGCCAATCGGCATGAGCTGTGTCCATCCCATGCCTGTTACTCCTGCACCGACCGCCTGCGCCATGACTATCCCTTCGCCCTGTGCAAGGCTTCTGTTGGTAGTGAGTATTGAAGATGTGAGGTCTTCAGCATTCCAGTATTCATTGGTCTTTAAGACCATCTCTATATTTGCTCCATAGCCTCCTGTTGCAAGCACTACGCCCTTAGTCGCAGTCACTTCAACTTCAGTCCCGTCGAACATCTTTCCCTTGACCCCGACTATCCTGCCTGTGCTGTCCTTTACGAGCTCGGTTGCGGTAGTCCTTGTCATTATCTTGTTCTTCGAGTTTGCCTTGAGGACAACGCCCTCAGGGGCCTTGAAATAGCCTGCCCACTTTCCGCTGTTGTCTCCGAATCCTGTTGCCTTATATTCAACTCCGTCTACCACTCCGCCTATTATCCCGTTTATCCTCTGCCACATGCAGCCGATAAGCGTCGAAAGCGTGTTGTTGCTGAATATGGTACCCATCTCCGAATACCATGGCTTGATTTCGCTTGCCTCTTCGCACATCTGCTTAACAAGCTCATACTTGCTGTATATCCATTCGTTCTTCTCGTTGTTGAGCCTCATTCCTCCGTAATATGTCTGGAATATGTGCATCTCTACGCTGTCAAAGTTTATGAGGTCCTTTTCTGTTGCACCCTTTGCCATCTTCGCATCAGCGTACGCCTTGTACTTTGTGATCTGTTCCTTGAGTGCCTTTAGGGTCGGAAGGTATTCAGCATGCACTCCTCTGTTAGGAAGGTCATAATCATCTACATCCTTGATTGCCGCTGCATCCTCCACGGTTCCGTCAAAAGGCTTCTCATTCCAGTTGAGGATCATGGTGAGAACTGAAAGCCTGCCGGTATCAGAGTGTATCTTTTCAACCTTCTCCCCTGTTGGCTCATAGATACCTGTTGTCGCATCAGGGTTAGCCGGGTCCCATACAAGGGATGGCTGGACTATCTGGAGCGCTCCGCCTGCAACTAAGGTGTTTCCACCCATCTCTACTTCCTTCTCCATGACAAGTACTGTCGCACCTGCCTGTGCAGCAGCTGCCGCTGCAGCCATTCCGGCTCCGCCTGCACCTATCACCACAACATCATATGTTCCGGTGACCTTGGTCCCTGCAACGAGCTCAAATGCCTTCGCGCCTTTCTTCAGTGCGGCTGCATCACACCCTGCCTTCTTTGCCGCATCCTCTACGGCTGCAAGCACAGCCCTGCTTGTAAAGGTCGCACCTGAAACAACGTCTACGCCTGTCGAAGTGTATTCCTTGATCCACGGGAACAGGATGTCATATGCCGGCTTTCCCACATGTGCGGTTTCAGCCTCTGATGATATGGCAATGTCAGTTATCGCATTGTCAGAGAAGGTCACGTCCAGGACAACATTCGCGTTGTACCCCATGGCAGTTCCCTGATACTTTCCTGCCTTAAAAGCTATTGCAGGAGCAGATGGAGCCGCAGTTGCTGTAGGAGTTACCGGAGTCTTGTTGCACGCAGTGATGGTACCGAGCAGGCATAAGGCTGCTGCCAATCCTATGAGACGCTTTGCTTTCATGTCTTCCCTCCTGATATGTCATATTCGAGACTTCAGGTCTCTACAGCTATATTTTAGTCCTTTATTCACTATTTGTTTCATATATTGTCAAAATATTCACTAAGTTTACATCTTCTCACCGAACACATTCAATTTGTTCGAATACCATGCACATCTTGTAAACACTCCCCTTGTTTACATCCATAACGTCATATTCATGAACACATGTCGCAACAAATGAAAAAATATAAATGGTCATGATGCCTTCAAAAGCTTCATGACCATTTCTCGCTATTCTGTTCCTGCTATCACTTGGATTCCGCACCCTCACTTGCTGGCTTGTTCCTCAGGTGCATGTATACGGTGTTCTTCGATATTTCCAGAAGATCTGCAACTTTGGGTATGGAGTCCTTGATGTTGAAGATCCCATAATCGTCAAGCTTATAGATTATTATCTTGTTCTTGTTCGAAACGTTTATCTCATCATTCTTCATGACGCTCTCCCTGACCTTCTTCAGTGTCGATTCTATCAGTTCATCGGAGTTGTCGACGAAATTCTCCATGTTGAGCTGATTTGAATCGGTCTGTGTTCCTGGAATGAATACCTTCATGATGTCCAGGAATGAAGTGTTGAGGTACAGGTTCATGCAGAGGAGACCAATTATCCTGTTTTTCTCCCCTCTTATCGCTATTGTGCTCGATTTAAGGGGCTCGCCCTTCTTGTTTGTCGTGAAATAAGAGATGTAGTCCTTCTTTTCACGGGAAATCTTCTCCAGCATCTCAAGTGCAAGGTCAGTGATAGGAACACCCTTTACCCTTCCCGTGTGCTCTCCGTTAATTATGTTGATTACTGAATGCTCGTAATCCTCAAGGCTGTGAAGAACAATCTCATAGCCTGAACCCAGATAATCAGCGAGCCCATTGATTATATGGGCATAAGAGTTAAGTATTTCCCTGTCTACGATCGTCAATTCGACTTCTTGAATTGCCATTTTAATGTCTCCCCAAAATCATGTGTTTCGTTAAAGTATATTTACGTTATCTTCGGTCCTGTTTTTCATCCTGCCATTTTATCAGTGCTGCCTTTATCCTGTCCAGTGCATCGATTACCTTGGCGTCATCCCTGTAGACTCCTAGGACCACCCTGAAGTGCCCTTCTCCTCCGGCGCCGTAGTTGATCCCGTCGTTCACTGATACTTTTGCTTCCTTCAACAGGTAGTCGACTATTTCAGTGGAGCTCCCTATTTTCGAGACATTCACCCAACAAAGGAAACCAGACTCAGGCATGGCCATCGTAACGTCAGGTATGGAATTCATTATCTCGAAAGCTGCCTTCCTCCTGAAGTCAAAGGACTTCCTGAAATCCTCCATGAATCCCAGATCCTTGCAGGCCTCAATGAGGGCTATCTGGCTTGCCGTGCTGGTTGCACCGAGCACGGATACTGCATTGGCATATAATGAATCCATTATAGCATCAGAACATACCACATAGCCAACCCTTAGTCCGCTAAGTCCCATTCCTTTTGAAAACGAGAACACTGTGACCGTCCTCTCGAACATTCCAGGCATGGCAGCCGGAGTCAGAAACTCGTTCTCATAGCAGAAATCCTCGAAAGCCTGGTCGCATACGAGGATCAAGTCATTTTCCACGATGAAGCTGCTCAGCTTCTCCAGTGATTCCCTGTCATATACCGTTGTGGTGGGATTGTTCGGATGAGTCAATATGACCATCTTCGTCCTTGAGGTTAGCCTTGACTCAAGGTCCTCAATTCTCAGCTGATATCCATGATCCTCATGAAGGGGTACTGGGACTACGGTCCCTCCCATGATCGAGATGTTCAGGTAGTTGTTCGGATAGCTGGGACTTGGGATCAGAACCTCATCTCCCTTTCCGATGAAGGGAAGGATGGAGAAATATAGCCCTGAATCCGAGCCAGGAGTGATCAGTATGTTCCTCACCGGGTCCACATCAAGTCCGTTGTAGATCTTCAGTTTCTTTGCAATCTCATCCTTAAGCTCCTGGTTCCCTATCGGCGCTGTATAGTGTGCCGCTGATGGATTCCTTATCGCCTCGACCAATGCGTCTTCAACATGCTTAGGCATTGAAGAGTCAGGCATGTAGGGATCTGCCCATCCCATGAGAGCCACTCCCTGCTTCTCCAGTTCCTGGTAGGTGCCGCCTACATCAGCCTTCTCCACCTTTGTGAACAGGCCGCCAGAGGCATATCTGAATGCGTCAATCATCTTCTCTTTCATAATCTCCTGCCTTTTAACCATAATAGGGAGTGATAACCACCCCCTTCAATTATTCAGTAAAATCCCTTATCTTACAAGCTCTCATCGAAGCCGAATACTATTGTGAGTATTGTTGCAACTGCGAACGCTATGGCAAATCCCACCATTACCAGCCACATGTTCGAAGGGTTTTCACCTATGAACATTGCGAAGTTGAGGAATGAAGGTCCGCCCATTGCATACGCCTTGAGGGCGAAGAAGGATGCGAATGCTCCACCGCAGGCTCCGCCTATGGCTGCTGCGTAGAATGGCTTCTTGAACCTGAAGTTCACACCATATATCGCCGGCTCTGTTACGCCTGTTACTGCGGCGATGGTTGCCGATGCTGCGATAGTCTTTGTCTTGGGATTCTTTGCCTTGAGCCAGACTCCAAAAGCTGCACCTGCCTGTGCCATGTTTGCGGATCCGCTGGTTGGCGATATGTAGTTGAAGCCAGATGTTGTTATGCCCTGTATGAGGACAGGTACCATTCCATGATGGATACCAAGCACTACCATGGAGGAATAGACTCCGCCATATATGAGTCCGGCAAGTATTCCGCCCTTCTCAAATAGTATCGTTACAGCAGCTGCAAGCTTTAGGCCTACGAATGTCATCGCGGGTCCTATTGTGATCAGTATCACTGGAGTTGCGATAAGCATCGTAAGGGCTGGAACGAAGATTATCTTGAGTGCTCCAGGGATTACCTTGTCTACGTACTTCTCGACATATGATGCGAACCATACCGCGAATATTATCGGCAATACGGATGAAGAATAGTTAACAACAGTGAAGGGTATGCTCATGAAGGAGAATGCTGTGGTACCCTCAGTTATGAGCTTGGCCCAGTTTGATGAGAGCATTGCAGCGCATATGGTCAGTGCCACATACTGGCTCATCTTGAACTGCTTTGCCGCAGAAACTGCCAGTAGGAATGGAAGGAAGACGAAGATTCCGTTTGCTATCGTATTGATTACAAAATAAGTATTTCCCTTGTTGTTAAGTCCCATAACTACAGCTATGGTAAGTATCGCCCTGACAAGACCTGCTCCGGCAAGCGCTGGTACTATTGGGTTGAATATGCCGGCAATCGTCTCGAAGAATCCGGTGAGAAAGCTTCCCTTGCTGTTCTTGAGGCTGTCCTTTGTCGACTTTATATCCATTCCATCAGGATTTTCATCGATTGCTGCCTCTTCCTTTAGTCCGGTCACTTCCAAAAGGTCCTTGTATACATTTCCTACGCTTGTTCCAATGACGATCTGGATCTGGTTCTCGCCTTTTACCACTCCAAGCACACCGTCGATCTTCTTAAGCTCATCAGGCTTCGCAAGTGTCTGGTCCTTCAGGGTTATTCGGAGTCTGGTCATGCAGTGTGCTGCATTAGCGATGTTACCCTTACCTCCGATGTTTGAGAGTATTTCTGCTACTAGCTTCTTGTTGTTCATCATTCTCTCTCCTTGTTAGTTATTTGTGGGCAATGACCTCTACTTCGCATAATGCGTTCTTTGGTAACTCCTTTACGGCCACGCAGGACCTGGCAGGATGACTGGTGAAGTATTCGGAATAGATCTGGTTGAACACGCCGAAATATTCCATATCTGAAAGGAAACAGGTAGTCTTTACTGCATCATCGAATGTCATACCTGCTTCATTCAAAACCGCTTCAATATTTTTCATTACCTGACGGGCCTGAATTTCGATTGTACTGCCTTCAATCAAATTTGTTTCAGGATTTATCGGAATCTGACCTGATAAAAACAGAAACCCTTCAGTCGCAATGGCCTGTGAGTATGGGCCTATTGCCTGTGGTGCCTTGTTTGTGTTTATTGTTTCTTTCATGATAGCCTCGCTTTTCAATAAAATATATTTTACTATTGCTACTATAACAATTAATTTTATTTTAGTCAATGCTCCGAATGTAATAATTTTTATTGAAATCTAATTCATTTATGGTATCATCTAAATTACGATGAATTATTTTTTAGCGAAAAGGAGATTCTTATGACTAAACTTAAAGAGTTCCCCGCAGGTTTCTTTTGGGGAGGCGCTACGGCAGCCAACCAGTGCGAAGGAGCCTGGAATGTCGATGGAAAAGGTGTGAGCATTTCAGACGTAATGACAAGCGGATCACACAAGGTCCCTAGAAGGATAACGCTGGATATCGATGAATCAAAATACTACTACCCATCACACGAATCAGTGGACTTCTACCACCGTTACAAGGAAGACATCGCGCTTTGCGCTGAAATGGGCTTCAACATCTTCAGGATGTCAATCAACTGGACCAGGATATTCCCTAACGGAAATGAGACAGAGCCGAATGAAAAGGGGCTTGAATTCTACGACAAGGTTTTCGCAGAACTGAAAAAATATAACATGGAGCCTCTAGTCACAATCTACCATAACGAGAACCCTCTGCAGCTCACACATGAATTCAATGGATGGGCGGACAGGAAATGCATGGACTACTTCCTCAGGTTCTGTGAGGTGCTTTTCACAAGGTACAAGGATACGGTCAAATACTGGATTCCATTCAACGAGATAAACTGCCTTACAACAAAGCTTGGAAATTGGAACCATGCTGGTATTCTCAACGGTAAGACCGAGTTCTTCATAGCACAGATAGACGATCCAAACAAACGCTTCGCTGCTCTCCATCATCAGTTCGTATCAAGCGCTAAGGCAGTTCTGATGGGTAAGAAGATCAATCCGGACTTCCAGTTCGGTACGATGATCTGTCACATTACGGTCTACCCCCTCACCTGCAATCCGGATGACATCATCCTGACCCAGGAGGAGGACCTTCTGAGGAACTGCTTCAGCGGGGATGTACAGGTTAAGGGCATCTATCCTTACTACATAAAGAGGTACTTTGAAAGGAACGGGATTTCCTTCGAGATCACTGACGAGGACCTTGAGGTCATCAGGAAGGGAGTCGTGGATTTCTATTCATTCAGCTACTATATGTCCAACTGCATAAGCTCCGACAAGGAAAGCGCACAGGTCTCAGGGAATGTCATGGGTGGAGCAAAGAATCCATACCTTTCGGCAAGCGAATGGGACTGGCAGATTGACCCCAAGGGACTCCGCTATACATTAAACCATGTATTCGACAGGTACAACGTACCGATAATGGTAACAGAGAACGGACTCGGAGCCAGGGATACCTTTGAGGACGGCAGGATACATGACGAGTACAGGATTGACTACATAAGGCAGCACATCGAACAGATGAGGCTGGCCATCGATGATGGTGTCAATCTGATAGGTTACACCCCATGGGCAAGCATAGACCTTGTCAGCGTGTCAACCGGAGAAATGGATAAACGCTACGGGTTCATCTATGTCGACAAGGACAATGAAGGAAACGGTACCCTTGACAGGTACAGGAAGGACAGCTTCCACTGGTACAAGAAAGTCATCGGGTCAAACGGAAACGAACTCTATTAGGAAGCTCCGTAAAATATCAGATACTATGAAAGAGCCTGAGATACAGGCAACATGCAAAAGGGACCTGAAGCCAAATCCGGCTTCAGGTCCTTTGCTGCCTACTCTTCAGTGAGTATGCATATTCCGTTGTTAAGGTTGAGATTCCTCTGTCCTCTTTCTACATTGGCGTTACCTCTTCCACCCTGGAATCCGGTTCCGTCATTATTCTGCTGATTGGTCTGCACTCC
>NZ_AXUN02000196.1 GCF_000495435.3 Youngiibacter fragilis 232.1
GAGATTAACTTAATGCCATTGGGGATTTCCCAAGTCTCCATTTCTCTATACCAGACCTGCTTCCTTAGCGCTCTCGTAGTCCAGACCGTTCTCAATAGCCTTCAATACCTTTATCTGTCTGGCAGTGTCGCCTATGAGTATACCGGCCACTAGCTTACCATCCCTGAAGAATACCTTCCTGTAGGTTCCCTCAATGTCGTTTCTCATTCCAACCTGGTCAAGGAGAGGATCGTCGAAGTCAACTGAACCTGCTGAAAAGACCTTGGCGTTAAGTGAGTTGAAGATCGTCGAGTTGGTGAATTTCTTGAAGTCCACCCCGGAGCCCGCTGCGTTCTGTCCTGCGGTCTTCCCCATTCCAAGGGCTGCAGGCCATGTTCCGTATACGAGTCCGTCAAGCTGGCAGACATCACCGCATGCCCAGATGTCAGGCACGGATGTCTCCATCTTCCTGTTGACTATGACTCCCCTCTCCACAGCGAGCCCTGCTTCCTTGGCAAGCTCAAGGTTTGACCTGATACCAACCGAGAAGAGGACGAAATCCGCTTCGACGAAGCCGCCGCTCTTGAGGGAGACACCTGCCACTTTCGCTCCCAGATTGTTGGTAAGTGCAGGGTCCTTCTTTATCTTGATGTACTGGGCTGAATCGCCAAGTATGAGGTTAAGCCCCGACCTGTTCGCAATCCCGCTGAATATCGCAGCGCCTTCGTTGTCAAGCTGCCTCGGAAGAAGCCTCTTGACGAACTCGACCACTGTGACGTCGACACCAAGGAGCTTCAGCTCCCAGGCTGCCTCAAGTCCAAGCAGACCACCACCGATGACTACAGCCTTCTTGCCCGGAGCTATCTCTCCGGCGAGCTCCTTCGTGTCAGCGAATTCCCTCAGGGTATGGATTCCGTCCACATCCTTGAGGTTCGAGTCATTCAGCACGAAGCCCGGTGTCTTCTCGCTGTGGTCGAACTCAACCTGAACCGGCGGTATGAAATTATGGCTTCCGTTTGCCAGTATGAGCTTGTCGTATGATCTTTCGGAGCCGTCGTCAAAGACCACCTTCTTCTCCTCAGGAAGCAGTTTTGTCGCTGTCTTTCCAAGGAGCAGCTCGATCCTGTTATCTTCATACCAGGAATCCTTCGCAAGGAAGAACTTCTCTGATGGCTCCGAGCCATCAAGGTAATCACCTATGTTGGTCCTTATGTAGGACTTCATGTTCTCTTTGGATACCATGGTAATGGATGCTTCAGGAAGCAGCTTCCTGATTTCCTTGGCGGCATTGAAGCCTGCCGAGCCATTACCTAGTATGAGGAACCTGTCAAACCCTCCTATGGGAGCCGGAGCTTCAATTTCAGCCACTTCCACGAAGGCGTCGCCATCAGCTCCGCAAACTTCGCATTTGTCAGGTATGGAACCTTCGACCACGTGTCCGCAGACGGCGCACCTGAAAAACCTCTTTTTCTCCATATCAATTTCTCCTATCAGCCTTCAGGCCTTTACATGCTCCTGGTTAACAGGGATCTTGCCCAGCAGCTTCTCTCCAAACTCCCTACCCCATGCGTAGGCGTCCTCAAGCTCCTTTTCGCTTGCCTTGAACTTGATGCAGAGCCCCGGTCCGTGGATCTTCATCCTCAGCTCCTTGAGCCTTGATTCAATCCTTGGTACTGCTTCTCCGCTCCAGCCGAACGAGCCGAAGGCTCCGGCTACCTTGCCGCCATGTATGGTAGGGTTGAGGTGGGCCATAAGGATCCTTACAGGCTCCAGCAGCTCGCCGACTATAGTCGGAGAACCGAAAAGCAGGCCGTCTGAATCACCTATGTCAGCAAGTATGTCGTTCATCTCATGGTGGATGATGTCAAAGGATGCAACCTCGAAGTCGCCTGCTGAAAGAAGACCTTCAACTACCTTCTCCCCGATCTCCTTAGTGTATCCATAGGCGGATACATAGCTGACAGTGACCTTCTTCCTCCTGCCTGTCCTGTCCGCAGGGGCAGCCCACTTCACATACTGGTCAATGACAGCCCAGGGGTCTCTCCTTAGTATCGGGCCATGCCCGGTAAGGACCGTGTCAATTTCAAGTCCCTTTATCTTCTCATAGGCCTTGAGCACATGCTGCTTGTATGGCCCGAATATGGTATCGAAATAGTACTTCAGTGAGTCCTGGTATTTTTGCTCCTCTTCAGGAGTGATGAGGTCATCGAACATTGGCTCGAAGCAGTAGTGGAGTCCGAAGGAATCACAGGTGACAAGCGACTTGTCCTCCTCTATGTAGGTGTACATGGAATCCGGCCAGTGCAGGAACGGCGCCATGATGAACCTCAGGGTCTTTCCTCCAAGCTCAAGCGTCTCGTTCTCCTTGACTATCCTGTGCCTGAACGGCTTGTTCACCATTTCCTTCAGGAAGCCTATGGCTGCCTGTGAACCAAGGACCTCCGCGTTCGGGGACAGTTCCAGCATCTTCGAGACTGACCCTGAATGGTCAGGCTCGGTGTGGCTTACTATTATGTAGTCGATCTTTGCAGGGTCGGTTCCAAGCTCCCTGAGCCTTTCAAGGTATTCATCGAGAAACTGGAGCTTGACTGTCTCGAATACGGCAGTCTTTTCCGTTCCCTGAACAAGGAAGGAGTTGTAGCTTGTGCCGTAGGGTGTATACATTATTATGTCAAATATTCTGAGACCTGGGTCCAGGGCACCTACCCAGTGGATTCCCTTTTTTACTTCCAAGGATCTAAGCATTGTTTCATCCCTTTCTTATAGCCATTAAGGCTTTCTTCATCAAATTTCACACAACCATTATACATCAACAAAGTGAACTTTTTATGCAGGCCTACCTGAAACAGGCAGTTGTTTTCAGAACTTTTACAAACAAGGCACGTTTGGAGTATCCGCGTTGCACAAAGCGAGTCTTCATGGGTTATAATGGAAGGAAAGGACATCAGGGGGAAAGCCATGAAGGCCATGTATACTAAGAACCTCATGCTCAGGGAATGGACGTTTAACGATGCGGAGGCCTTGTTCGATTATGCAAGGGGCCCTGAAATAGGACCCAATGCCGGATGGGCGCCCCACAGGGATTTGGAGGAAAGCCGCAGGGTAATCGAAATGTTCAGGGCGAGCGAAGATGAGATATATGCCATGGTCCTCCGGGAAACAGGAAAGGTCGTAGGAAGCATCGGCCTCCATGACAGGGCACCTGAAGGCATGCAATCAGCTGTCAGGGCTAAGGAGATAGGCTATGTCCTGACCAGGGACATGTGGGGAAAAGGTCTTGTACCTGAGGCGTGCGCAAGACTAATCATCCATGCATTCGGGGATGGCCTGGCAGACGAGGTGTGGTGCGGACATTACAGCTTCAATGGAAGGTCAAGGTCGGTAGTCGTCAAGACCGGTTTCAGATACGTGGGGACGGTGAGGAAGACACTCGATAGGCTTGATGGCAGTGAGGTCGACCTTTTGGCATACAGGATGACAAGAGATGACTTCGAGGAGCTAAGGGCGGTTCTTGCAGAGAGAGCCGGGATAGGATTGTGAGGTGTTCCCATGGTACTTGGATTAGGGTGCGACATAGTGGAGATTGAAAGGGTGGCAGGCGTCTTCACGTCAGATAGGAAGCTTGCCAGGATATTCACTGATTCTGAGATTGAGCTTGCAAGGACAGACAGCTCCCTTGCAGGAAGGTTTGCCGCAAAGGAGGCTTTCCTGAAGGCACTTGGCACAGGAAAGCAGGGAGTCCAGCTTAAGGAGATAGAGGTGCTTAGGGACATCTCCGGGAAGCCATACATCAACGGGGAAAGGCTGAAGCAGGTACTGGACCGGGTATTCGGAAGACCTGTAAGGATAAGCGTGACCATATCTCACAACAGGAAGGACGCAATGTCAGTAGTAATTATAGAAGGTGATTGAATTGAGGATCGCTGGGGTCGAAATGATGAGGGAGATTGACAGGATAGCGGTGGAGGAGATTGGAATACCGGCTTCGGTTCTAATGGAGAACGCCGCCATTGCATGCGTAAGGAACCTGGACCTGACAAAAGGCTATTTCGTGGTAGTCTGCGGAAGGGGAAACAACGGAGGAGACGGCTTCGCCATAGCCAGGCACCTTTACTGCATGGACAAGGAGGTCGATGTCTTCTACATAAGTGAAGGCAGCGACTACAAGGCTGAGACCAGGACGAACTTCAGGATACTGAAGAGGCTCGGTGTCCCCATGACTCCGCTATCTGGCGAGACCATGTGGTCCTTCAGGGAAGCCCTGAAGGATGCGGATGTCGTAGTAGATTCGCTGCTTGGTACAGGGGTTGCGAGGCCAGTTAGGGACTTCCTAAGGCAGGTCATCCAGGAGATCAACATAAATTCGAGGTTTGTTCTTTCGGTGGATGTCCCGTCCGGAATGAATGCGGATACGGGTGAATCCATGGGTCAGGTGGTCGATGCGGACATTACAGTCACTTTCCAGTGCATGAAGAGGGGATTCCTTAATTATGAGGCAATGCCTCATCTTGGAAAGATTGCCGTGGAAAAGATAGGTATCCCCGGACCTGTTGAGGCAAAGGCTGAGAAAGGGGAGTACCTTACAGACCACTCCCTGGCATGCTCCCTGATTCCTATAAGGGACAAGACAGGCTTCAAGGGCAACTATGGTAAGGTTCTGGTGGTTGCAGGCTCGCAAGGATTCACCGGGGCAGCGCTCATCTGCACAGAAGCTGCAATATCAACAGGCTCGGGACTCGTAACCCTGTGTTCAAGGGAAGAGGTGTTCCAAAGCCTCGTCCTCAGGCTGAAGGAAGCCATGAGTCTCCATCCTGATAAGCTTGAGGACGGGGTGTCAAGGGCGGATGTCGTGGTGTTCGGTCCGGGACTCGGCAACTTTGACGTTACCTTCGACATGCTTCTTCTTGTAATAAAGTCCATGCAGGAGAACGGCGGCCGCTCCAAAACGCTCCTTATAGATGCTGACGGGCTGAATGTGCTCAAGGACAGGACGGAGATACTGACTCACCTGGACTTCAATGTCATACTCACTCCCCATGTGGGTGAAATGTCAAGGCTTTGCGGCCTCAGCGCGGAGGAAATACAGAAATCGAGGATCGACACCGCAAGGAGCTTCGCACTGGAGCACAAGTGCATCGTGGTCCTCAAGGGGTTCAATACGGTGGTGACCGACGGCAGCGTAGTCTACGTGAATCCCACCGGGTCGTCAGCGATGGCACAGGGAGGAATGGGCGACGCTCTGGCTGGGATGATAGGGTCCCTCTGCGGACAGGGGCTTGAGCCTCTTGAGGCAGCAGTGCTTGGCACCTATCTACATGGATACATAGGAGATGAGCTGGCAGGGGAAAGATATGTAGTGAAGGCATCTGAGATAATCGATGCGATCCCGGGAAGCATGAAGAGGCTTCAGGATTCGAGGAAATAATCGATGATTTGTGTTAATATGTAACGTGGAACTTAAGGATTTGCACAGAGGAAATGGTGATTATATGCATGACATGATAAGGCCGTTATGGGCTGAGATAGACCTTGACATACTGATGGAGAACATGAGGCGGATAAGGAAGCTTGTCGGGGATGTATGGATAGTGACCGTCATAAAGGCTGACGGATACGGCCACGGAGCCCCTGAGATAGCCAGGCACATGCTAGAGGCCGGAGCAGACGAGATAGCTGTTGCAGTGGTTACCGAAGCAATGCAGCTGAGGGCGTGCGGAATCACCGCGCCTATCACGATACTGAGCTTCACACCCCTTGATTTTGCTGAAGCCTCAATAAGGGAGGGCTTTGCCCTCGCCTGCTACAGCTATGGATACGCTGAGGAGCTTGACAGGATTGCTGGAAGGCTGGGGCTTAAGGCTAAACTCAACATAATCTCGGATACCGGGATGGGAAGGCTCGGATTTCCTGTCAGCGATGAAAGCGCAGAGGAGGTCGCGAGGATAGCGAGCCTTGGAAATGTCGAGATGTACAGCCTGCAGTCGCACTTCGCATCATCTGACTCAGGTGACAAGTCTTACGCGCACATGCAGCTTGACAGGTTCAGGTCCTTCATGAAGTCCATGGCAGACAAGGGAGTCTCCTTCAGATACACGGCCATGTCCAACAGCGCCGGTGTTATCGACATACCTGAGGCAAGGTTCAACTGCGTGAGACCCGGGATAATGCAGTACGGCTATTATCCGTCTGACGAGGTGGACAGGACAGTAATAGATGTAAGGCCTGTGATGAGCCTGAAGTCTGTTGTCGTCATGCTGAAGACTGTTCCTTCGGGTACGTCCATAGGCTACGGAAGCACTTTCACGGCAGAGAAGGAGACAAAGGTCGCCACCTTACCGATAGGCTATGCTGACGGTTACTTCAGGAACCTTTCGAACAAGGGGGAGGTCCTGATTGGCGGAAAAAGGTGCAGGGTCCTTGGAAGGGTCTGCATGGACCACATCATGGTGGATGCCACCGGCTGTGACGGTGTCAGGGAAGGTGATGAGGCGGTCATAATGGGATCACAGGGAGAGGATTCTGTCTGGGCTGATGAGATAGCCGATAAAGCAGGCACCATCCCATACGAGATAATCTGTGCCGTTGCAAAGAGAGTGCCGAGAGTGTATATGAAAGGTGGAAGGGAAGCATTCAGGACGGAACATCTTGAATGCCTGCCAAAGGGAGCGCTGTGAAGAGGACGAAGGAATATCTCCTGATAACCATAGGGTCGATACTTGTCGCATTTTCAGTCCAGGTCTTCTTCATACCCAACGGCATCGCCCCGGGAGGCGTATCAGGAATGGCACTTGTGCTGAACCTTGTGGTCCCGGGTATCCCTGTAAGCGTACTGGTCATGGGGCTTAACGGTATCTTCTTCGGGCTGGGTTTCCTTGTGCTTGGCGGGGGTTTCGGAGTCAAGACACTGTACGCAAGCGCACTGGTATCAGCTGCGATGTGGGTCATCGAGACCTTTCTTTCAATAGGCCAGCCGACAGGCGACCTGATGCTGTCCACCGCCATGGGGATACTTCTCCTTGGAGCAGGCATAGGCATAGTCTTCAACCAGGATGCCTCAACAGGAGGCACTGACATCATCGCGAAGATAATCTCAAAGTTCACAGGCATGACGCCCGGAAGCGCCCTGGTCCTCATCGACCTTGCGGTAGTGGTGATGATCGCACTCAACTTCGGGCTTGAGAGAGGGCTTTACGGAATACTCGGTGCCATACTCAACGGAGTCGTCATCAACAGGATAGTAGAAGGCTTCAACTCCCAGAAGCAGGTATTCGTAATAACCAGGGACAGGGAGAAGGTCAGGGGATTCATAGTGGGCAGGCTCGACAGGGGTGCCACGATATTCACCGGTGAAGGCGCATATACAGGTGAGAAGAGCTACATGATCTACTGTGTACTTTCAACCAGGGAGTTCGTGGTACTGAAGCAATTCCTGAGGGACCAGGTCCCTGATGCCTTCGTCACTGTCGGAACTGCTGCTGAGGTGCTCGGCAAGGGCTTTTCATCGCCTAAGGTAAAGGGGAACAGCGGGGAGGTAAATGCGTGAAGGATTTCAAGCTTAGGGACTTCATTCTGATAACAATAGGTATTCTGCTTGTCGCTTTCAGCCTTGAGTATTTCTACATACCGGCAAGGATAGCGGCAGGAGGCGTAACGGGTATAGCAATCATCCTCAACAGCTTCATACCCGCACTTCCCGTAGGTGCCATAATCCTCGTGCTTAACCTGATACTCTTCGCAACGGCATTCCTTACGATCGGAGGAGGCTTCGGGGCGAAGACCATATATGCATCCTACGGGCTGTCCCTCATCATGTGGGCCATGGAGGCGGTGCTTAAGCCTCAGGCGCTTACTGATGACCTGTTCATAAACGCTGCTGTAGGCACCATAATCGTTGCAATCGGCATGGCCATGGTCTTCAACAGCGGAGCCTCGACAGGAGGGACGGACATACTTGCCAAGATACTCAACAGGTACTTCCACCTGGACATAGGCAAGTCGCTCCTAATCGTAGATTTCATCGTCGGACTTGGCGGAATAATGACCTTCGGTATCAGGATCGGTCTGTACGCCATGCTCTGCATAGTAGTAAACGGGACTCTCATAGACAGGCTCATCGACGGACTCAACACCTCCAAGGAACTGATGGTCATAAGCAGGAACGAGGAGGAAATAATAAGGTTCATAATAAAGGACCTCGACAGGTCATGCACCGTGCTTACAGGCTATGGAGGATACACAGGCGAAGGAACCTCGGTCCTTTATGTGGTCCTTAACTGGAGGGAGTACATCAGGCTCAGGGAATATATCAGGGAGATAGACCCCCGCGCATTCATTTCGGTAAATGACGTACATGAAGTTCTCGGAGAGGGGTTCAAGGACCTGAGATGACATTCATTTTCTTTATATTATCTTCATAAGCTTGTGCCATACTAATAAATCGTGGAGGTTCAGGGTATTCCCTCTTAAGGTAAATTAAAGCACAGAAGATTAAACTTGTACCGTTACAATTTAGGCGAGACCATTACCGCTGCACCGGTCCCTTCATCAGGGCTCATTTGACCTGGTAGAGGCTGCTGAAGCCGGATGCCGCATGCCACTTAAGATTTATTCATAGGAGTTGCAGAGATGATAGAATTCAGAAACGTTACGAAGAAGTACGACAACAAGGTCACTGCTTTGGACGACATCAGCGTAAAGATAGAATCCGGGGAATTTGTATTCCTTGTCGGAGCTTCAGGTGCAGGAAAGTCAACCTTCATCAAGATGCTGCTGAAAGAGGTCGAGCCTACTACCGGAACCGTGAAGGTTGGAAACAAGGACCTGGCGGCAATAACGAAGAAGGACATCCCATACTACAGAAGGAAGATAGGCATGGTGTTCCAGGACTTCAGGCTTATAAATACGCTCAATGTATTCGAAAACGTGGCCTTTGCGATGAGGGTCACCGATGCCACCCCTAAGGAGATCAGGAGAAGGGTCCCCATGGTGCTTGCCCTTGTCGGCCTTTCAGACAAGGCAAGGAACTTCCCGACAGAGCTTTCAGGCGGAGAGCAGCAGAGGGTATCCCTGGCAAGGGCGATAGCTAACAATCCTTCCATACTCATAGCTGACGAGCCGACCGGAAACCTTGACCCTGATACAGCGAAGGAGATAATGTCGCTGCTCATGGATATCAACAAGGCCGGTACAACGGTCCTCATGGCAACCCATGCGCGTGAGATAGTCGACATCAGCAAGAAGAGGGTAATTTCGCTCGAGAAGGGCAGGATTACCAGAGACGAGCAAAAAGGAAGGTACAACATTCATGACGAAAATTAAGATGTTCCTTGGAGATGCGCTTAAGAGCCTTAAAAGGAACAGGACGATATCGCTGGCCAGCATGGCAACTGTGGCTGCGACTCTGTTCATATTCGGTGTATTCATACTCGTTGCAATGACAATAAACTCAAGCGTAGCGACAGTGGAATCAAAGGTGGAGATCAAAGCATATCTGCTTGACGAGGCCACAGAAGAAGAGAAGCAGGCCGTACAGGCTGCTATAGAGTCAATAGCCGGAATAAAGGAAATCAAGTACGAGACAAAGGAAGAGGCATTCACCAAGTTCAAGGAATCCCTGGGAGAGAACAATGCGATCCTCGCTGGTTATTCAGAGGCGAACAATCCTCTGCCGAATTCCTTCGTGGTCAGCCTGAACACACCTGAAGCGGCAAGGCCTGTAGAGGATGCTGTAAAGGACCTTCCGGGCGTGCAGCAGGTTGGAAACGAGAGGGATACCGTTGAGATGATCATTGCTGTTGCAAGGACCATCAGGACAGTCGGTGTCGTCATATTCGGCATACTGATAATAGTGTCGCTGTTCCTCATAGGGAATACGATAAAGCTCACTGTCTTCAGCAGAAGGCGTGAGATCGGGATAATGAAGTTCGTCGGAGCAACCGACTGGTTCATAAGGTGGCCATTCATAATCGAAGGTATCATAATGGGAACTGTAGGTGCGATTTTTGCGGTAGCAGTACTTTATTTCGCATATAAGGGAGCATACACCCAGATAACCAAGGCATTTTTCTATGCAGGCCTTACTGCTCCGGGCTATGTCCTAAGCAACATGAGCTGGCAGTTCATCCTTGCAGGGATGGGAATTGGAGCCGCGGGAAGCTATATTTCCCTGAGAAGGTTCCTGGACGTATAAAACAAAGGGGTGGCTGTCATGTACTATGATCAAGATGAGAGAGGTCCTGGCAGAATAGGGGCAAAGGCGCTTGCCCTGTTTTTCGCGGCCATTGTCATAGCAGGAATATCATTCCTGGCGGGGACTCTTATGGGGCCTCTGAAGGCAGTGGAGCCATCAGGGCTCGAGGCTCAGTTTCCCGGAATCACGGATATTGAGGATTTCGAGAAGCTTTTCGAAGTAAGGGAAACGCTTTACCAGACCTACTACAAGGACATAGATGATTCTGTGCTTATAGAAGGCGCTATCAAGGGAATGGTAAATTCCCTCGGTGACCCATATACTGTCTTCTTCAATGCCGAGGAGTACTCAGCGTTCAACGAGGAAGGTACGGGCAACTATGTGGGAATAGGGATCATGGTTGGCGCAAAGGACGACAAGATAGTAGTCATAACCACCTTCGACGGAACACCGGCTTATAAAGCTGGAATCAGGTCGGGAGATGTCATAGTCAAGGTAGAGGGCGTAGAATACAAGGGGTCCCAGATGGACCAGGCGGTCTCAATAATCAGGGGCGAGGCAGGACAGGCCGTGAACTTTACGATCGAGAGGGACGGGATCCAGATGGACCTTTCCGTGGTCAGGGACCACATAAAGCTTGTCAACGTTGAGGCTGAGATGCTTGAAAGCGGAGTGGGGCTGGTTACGCTCCTTCAGTTCTCTGAAAACACATCCTCAGAGTTCAAGGGCGCGCTTGACAGCCTGAAGGCTCAGGGCGCGAAGGGATTCATTGTGGACCTCAGGGGAAATCCCGGAGGATACCTTGACGAGTCGATAAAGATTGCATCTAACTTCATAAGGAAGGATGCTGACGTGGTCTACACACTGGACAAGTTCGGCCAGAAGAAGACCTACAAGTCCTATGGCGGCGACTACATGGGAGTACCACTTGTGGTGCTGATCGACGAGGGATCTGCATCAGCATCTGAAGTTGTTGCCGGAGCCCTTAAGGATTACGGTGCGGCAACCTTTGTGGGGCACAACAGCTTCGGAAAGGGAATAGTCCAGATGGTATACAACGTGGGCGAGGCTGAAGGCCTAAAGGTCACTGTGTCATCATACTACTCTCCAAAGGGTACCAACATACATGGCACGGGAATAATGCCTGATCTGGTGGTGGACCTTCCTGAAGGCTTCTCTGAAGGCGAGTACGACAGACTGAAGGATACTCAGCTCCAGAAGGCGCTGGAGATCCTGAAGGGAAAGCTTGGCAACTGAATAGGAAATTTATCAGGGGATGGCTTAGCCATCCCCTGGTTTGCCATTTTCTGCCAAATGAATGCAGCCTGTGTCAATAGGTGAACATATGTTTACACGAACCTCCGGATAGGAGTATAATAAAGGGTGAGGATAAAGGAAAGGAGACTTGAGACGATGGAAGGGACCTTCAGGATAAAATCGAAGTACAAACCGACAGGTGACCAGCCTGACGCCATAAATGCCCTTGTGGAATCCATAAACAGCGGCAACAGGGCACAGACCCTCCTTGGAGTGACCGGTTCTGGAAAGACCTTTACCATGGCTAACGTCATCGAGAGGACACAGAGACCGGCTCTTGTGCTTGCTCACAACAAGACACTTGCAGCACAGCTCTGCTCGGAGTTCCGGGAATTCTTCCCTGACAGCGCTGTGGAGTATTTCGTCTCCTACTACGACTATTATCAGCCGGAGGCATATGTACCGCAGACGGATACCTTCATCGAGAAGGATTCATCGATCAACGACGAGATAGATAAGCTGAGGCACTCAGCCACTTCAGCGCTCTTCGAGAGAAGGGATGTCATAATAGTGGCGTCTGTGTCCTGCATATACGGACTTGGAAATCCTGATGAGTACAAGGACCTGTCGATATCGCTTAGGCCTGGAATGAACCGGGACAGGGATGAGGTCGTGAGGAAGCTCATCGAGATACAGTATGAACGTAACGACATCGACTTTTCCAGGGGTACCTTCCGGGTGAGAGGTGACATACTAGATGTGGTACCTGCATCTGAGACAGCGAAGGGCATAAGGGTGGAGTTCTTCGGGGACGAGGTAGAGAGGATAAGGGAATTCGATGTGCTCACAGGAGAGATCATGGCTGACCTTTCCCATACGATAATATTCCCTGCCTCCCATTTCGCAACCTCCTACGCCAAGGTCGAGAAGGCAATAGCCAGAATAGAGGCTGAACTTGAGGAAAGGCTTGAGGAGCTCACCCGCGAGGACAAGCTTCTTGAAGCCCAGAGGCTCAGGCAGAGGACCAACTTCGACCTTGAGATGATCAGGGAGATGGGATATTGCTCAGGAATAGAGAACTATTCAAGGATACTTGACGGAAGGGACCCCGGAACTCCTCCCAAGACCCTCATAGATTACTTCCCAAAAGATTTCCTGCTGTTCATAGATGAGAGCCATGTGACGCTTCCGCAGCTTAGGGCGATGTACGCCGGAGACAGGTCGAGGAAGAGGTCTCTCGTGGACTACGGATTCAGGCTTCCATCTGCATACGACAACAGGCCTCTGCGCTTCGAGGAATTCGAGGAGAGGATCGGTCAGGTTGTTTTCGTCTCGGCGACACCGTCGCAGTATGAGAAAGACCACTCCGCAGTAGTTGCTGAACAGATAATAAGGCCTACGGGCCTCATTGACCCTGAGATAATCATAAGGCCCACCAAGGGTCAGATAGACGACCTCTATGCTGAGATCCGCGAGACAGTGAAGAACGGCTTCAGGGTGCTCGTGACTACGCTCACTAAAAGGATGGCAGAGGACCTTACAAAATACTTCAAGAACCTTGGGGTAAAGATAACCTACATGCACTCCGACGTTGAGACCATGGAGAGGATGAGGATTATAAGGGACCTGAGGCTCGGTGAGACAGATGTCCTGGTCGGGATAAACCTCCTGAGGGAAGGTCTTGACCTCCCGGAGGTTGCACTCGTAGCGATCCTCGATGCTGACAAGGAAGGGTTCCTCAGGTCAGAGACAAGCCTGATACAGACCATAGGAAGGGCAGCTAGGAATTCGGAATCAAGGGTCATAATGTACGCCGATATGAGGACAGGGTCAATGGACAGGGCAATCGGCGAGACCTACAGAAGACGGAAGATCCAGATGGAGTTCAACGAGAAGAACGGCATAGTCCCTACGACTGTAGTGAAGGACATCAGGGAGGTCATCGAAATAACAAGGGTAGCTGACGAGATAGAGGAATTCAAGTCGCTTGAGGATGCCGTGAAGTTCAACAAGGAAAACCTGGAGAAGACAATAAGGAAGATGGAGCTGGAGATGTACAAGGCTTCCAAGGAGCTTGACTTCGAGAAGGCTGCCTACATAAGGGATGAGATCGGCAAGCTCAAGAAGGAGCTTATAAGGAATAAGAACTGACCACAGGAGATTGATTATGAAGAACATTACCATAAAAGGCGCAAAAGTGAATAACCTCAAGAACATCTCACTGGAGATACCAAGGGACAAGCTGGTAGTCTTCACCGGTCTGTCAGGGTCAGGAAAGTCATCCCTGGCTTTCGACACATTGTATGCAGAAGGGCAGAGGCGATACGTGGAGTCGCTTTCAGCATACGCGAGACAGTTCCTTGGCCAGATGAACAAGCCGGACGTGGAGTCCATCGACGGACTGTCTCCGGCGATATCAATCGACCAGAAGACCACATCCAAGAATCCCAGGTCTACAGTGGGAACTGTTACAGAGGTATACGACTACCTGAGGCTTCTATATGCCAGGATTGGAGTGCCGCATTGCCCTGAATGCGGACGCGAGATTGCATCCCAGTCCATTGACCAGATGGTTGACAAGGTCATGGAGCTTCCTGAGAAGACAAGGATACAGGTCCTTGCACCACTTGTACGCGGCAGGAAGGGAGAGCATGAGAAGGTAATAGAGACCATCAAGAAGGCGGGCTTCGTGAGAGCAAAGATCGACGGAACGACGATAGACCTGTCCGAAGAGGAAGTTGACCTGAAGAAGACCTACAAGCATGACATATCCGCCATAGTTGACAGGCTTGTCATAAGGGAGGACATAAGGTCAAGGCTCTCTGAATCCCTGGAGCAGGCGTTGAAGCTTGCTGAAGGGACAGTGATAGTTGAGGTCATCGGGGGCGAGGAGATGGTATTTTCGGAAAAATTCGCATGCCCTGAACATAACATAGGCATCGAGGAGCTTGAACCGAGGATGTTCTCCTTCAACGCACCTTTCGGCAAGTGCGGGCATTGTGACGGACTCGGAACCCTTCTTGAGATAGACCCTGACCTCGTCATCCCTGACAGGACCAAGAGCATAATGCAGGGAGCAATAGCCTCCTGGGGAGATGCAAGGCTCAAGGAGGACTCCTGGACATACGGGATACTCCAGGCACTGACGAAGAAGTACAGGTTCAGCCTTGATACTCCGATAATGGAGCTTCCGGATGAGATAGTTGACATCCTCCTGTATGGCTCCAGAGGTGAAAAGCTGAAGGTACAGTATAACAAGAACTATGCAAAGGGCGAATATTCCCACATATACGAGGGGGAGGTAAACAACCTCAAGAGACGTTACATGGAGACCTCCTCCGACTACATGAAGGGTGAAGTGGAACAGTTCATGTCGAGCAACCCATGCCCTACGTGCCATGGGGCAAGACTGAAGAAGGAAGTGCTGGCAGTAACTGTCGGCGGAAAGAACATATACGAATTCACGAGGCTAAGCATCGTAGAAGAGCTTAAGTTCCTTGATTCCCTGAAGCTTAGTGAAAAGGAAGTAGTGATCGGGGATCAGATCCTACGTGAAATAAGGTCAAGGCTGAGCTTCCTTGTCAATGTCGGCCTTGATTACCTTGACCTTGCGAGGAATTCCGGAACCCTTTCTGGAGGAGAGTCGCAGAGGATCAGGCTGGCGACGCAGATAGGAGCAAGCCTTACGGGGGTCCTGTACATACTTGACGAGCCGAGTATCGGGCTTCACCAGAGGGACAACGACAAGCTCATTGAAACCCTGAAGAAGCTGAGGGACATAGGGAATTCGCTTGTTGTAGTTGAGCATGATGAGGATACGATAAGAAACGCAGACTATATCGTAGACATAGGGCCCGGAGCCGGAGAGCATGGCGGCGAGGTGGTTGCAAAGGGCACGCTGAACCAGGTCATGAAGTCGAAAAGGAGCATCACAGCCAAATATCTCACCGGTGAACTGAAGATTGACGTACCCGGCGAACGAAGGAAGGGAGACGGTTCCTTCATCTCAGTGATAGGTGCGACCGAAAACAACCTCAAGGACATCGATGTTGACTTCCCTCTCGGAAAGTTCATTGCTGTAACAGGGGTATCAGGCTCCGGAAAGTCGACCCTTGTCAACGAGGTCCTGTTCAAGGCCCTGTACAAGCTGGTCACAAGGGCCAGGGCAATACCCGGAAAGCACAGGGCTATAGAGGGCTATGAGAACATTGACAAGATCATCGACATAGACCAGAGCCCAATAGGAAGGACCCCGAGGTCCAATCCTGCGACCTATACCGGTATGTTCGACCTTATAAGGGATCTTTTCTCACAGACCTCCGAATCGAAGGCAAGGGGCTACAAGCCAGGCAGGTTCTCCTTCAACGTCAAGGGCGGAAGGTGCGAAGCCTGCTCCGGTGACGGGATAATCAAGATCGAGATGCAGTTCCTTTCAGACGTGTACGTTCCCTGCGAGATCTGCAAGAGCAAGAGGTACAACAGGGAAACCCTCGAGGTCAAGTACAAGGGGAAGAGCATCGCTGACATACTTGACATGACCGTTGAGGAAGCATACAGGTTCTTCGAGAACCTGCCGAGGATCCACAGCAAGGTCCAGACACTCATGGATGTGGGAATGGGCTATGTGAAGCTGGGGCAGCCTTCTACTCAGCTCTCCGGAGGTGAAGCCCAGAGGATAAAGCTTGCGTATGAGCTATCCAGGAGGAGCACCGGAAGGACGCTCTATATACTGGATGAACCGACTACCGGTCTCCACACAGATGATGTCAAGAGGCTGAACGAGATACTGCAGAGGCTTGTGGATGTGGGAAATACCGTCATCGTCATCGAGCACAACCTTGATGTGATAAAGTGCGCTGACCACATAATCGACCTGGGACCTGAAGGTGGAGACAAGGGTGGAACAGTGGTGTTCCAGGGTACTCCGGAGCAGATTGCAGCCTTCGACGGATCATACACAGGCAAATACCTCAAACCTTACCTGGGACTTTGACAAAGGATGCCCGGCACTTCCAAGGAAGTCCGGGCATCTCGACATGCTGAAGGCTGACAAACACGTGCAGGTCCTGTCAGGAAACTGGTATAATCATGTTAATTGAATATTAAGGAATTCATCCTCAATCTTAAAAGCACTTTAATCATTTTGAAATATCATTCAATATAGAAAACACATATCAAGGGGGTGCCTCATGGACTTCGAAGCCCTGCTAAGCAGGATATTCACACTGATCTTCATCGCAATAATCTATTATATAATCTTCAAGGCCCTCATTCTGATGGGAAAAGACATGAAGAAGAAGACCTCCGGGGAAGATGAATACTCATCCCTCATAGTAGTCGATCCCGGCGAGAACAGGAGCCTTAGGAAAGGTGCTGAGATACCCTTGAGGGGCGAAGTCACCTTCGGCAGGAAGAATGACAATACCGTTGTGCTCAGTGACCCTTATGTTTCCAGTCACCACATGAGATTCTTCAGGAACGATGGCAGATACGTGGTGGAGGACATGGGCTCCACAAACGGTACGCTGCTCAACGGGGAGAAGCTTAAGATGAAGACTTATCTCAAGGACGGCGATGTCATAAGCATCGGCGGCCTCTCACTTAAGACAAGCCTTTGAAGGGAGGTAACGGTTTGAATACAAAAGTTAAGCTGCTGCTTCCTGCATTTGCCCTGACGATGGCGCTGTTCGGTAACATAGCCATACTGGGAGACCCATTTGACGTAGGTGCACTCATCATGGGTGGTGTAATGTGTGTGCTGATTGGGTATGCCCACATAGTTGTCAACAGGTTCTTTTCGCATGGTGACAAGTTCATAGTATCAATCGCATCCATACTTCCTGTCATTGGCATAGCGGTTATCTACAGGCTTGACCCGGCAACCGCGATCAAGCAGGTTCTGTGGTTCATAATAGGTATCAGCGCTTATATGGCGCTTGTAATCATACTTCCGGACCTTAAGCGGTTCGCGAGCCTGAAATATGTTTATTTGGTCCTCACACTTGTATTCATGGGCATGGCCACATTCATTGGGAAGGAGATTTATGGTGCGAAAAACTGGGTTGACCTGGGCTTCGTATCCTTCCAGCCCTCTGAATTCGGAAAGATATTTTTTGTATTCTATCTTGCCTCAAGCCTGAAGAATTACACGGACCTGAAGTCTCTTGTCGAGCCGGGTGCAGTAGTGGTCATATCCCTTGGTTTCATGATATTCCAGAAGGACCTGGGATCAGCGATGATATTCTCCTTCATCTCGATATCAATGCTTTATGTGGCAACCTCAAGGCTCAAGTATCTGCTTGGAGCCCTTGGAGCAGGTGCTCTTGGTGCTGTGGCGAGCTGGGCGATCTTTTCGCATATTCAAAAAAGGGTAATGATCTGGAGGGACCCATGGCCATATGCTTCCAACGAGAGTTACCAGATAGTGCAGGGGCTTTACGCCATATCATCTGGAGGTCTGTTCGGCTCTGGACTATACCAGGGATTCCCAGGTTACATTCCAGTGAACAAATCTGACTACATATTCGCGGTAATAGTTGAGGAGCTGGGTGTAGTGTTCGCACTTGGGATAATGGTACTTTATTTCATCCTGTTCTTCAGGAGCATCAGGGCTGCCCTTTCTGCGACATCACCATTCACTACGCTTCTTGCTGTAGGTTTTTCTGTGATGATAGCCATGCAGGTCATTGTGATCATCGGAGGCGTGTACAATATGATTCCGCTGACTGGAATAACCCTTCCGCTCGTAAGCTATGGAGGAACTTCCATGCTTACGGTATTCTTCTGTCTGGGCATCGTCCAGAAGATATCCGAGGAGGTTTGAAATGGGAGACGATACGAGGATAAGGGTCCTCAACAGGAACATCAGGTTTCTCTCATATACCCTTCTTTCACTGTACCTGGGAGTGATGTCATACATGATATACTTCCAGGTATTCATGGCTGAGGATATAGAGGCGAAACAGGGGAATGTGAGATATCTTGCGAAGACAAACAAGGTCCTCAGGGGCAACATATATGACAGGGACGGCAATGTCCTGTCCTTCAGTGAAAGGCAGGATGACGGGTCCCAGAAGAGGGTCTATTCAGGTGGAACAGCCTTCAGCCATCCTCTCGGCTACGCCAGTGCACAGTATGGTGTCGCGGAGCTCGAGAAGAGGATGCAGGAGCATCTTACGAACTACAGTTTCGACATTACTCTTTCAGCCAAAGATTTCCTGGGGATGCTGAAGGATCCTGATTCTTACGTCGGAGCGGAGAAGTACGGGGACAATGTGGTGACTACCCTGGACAGCAAGCTTCAGCGTGCGGCATATAAGAGCCTGGGATCGCAGTATGGGGTAGTGGTGGCCATGGACCCGTCAACAGGGGAGATCCTGGCTATGGTGTCCACACCTACGTACAATCCGTCAAAGATCGATACTGACTATGAGTCCTACAGGAACGATACTGATGGGGTGATGGTAAATTTTGCCAATGTGGGCCTTTATCCGCCTGGTTCTTCCTTCAAGGTTGTAACGCTGGCATCAGCCCTGGAAAACTTGGGCAATGCACTTGGCAGGACCTTCGAGGACAATGGGAAGATAGAATTCGCGGATGGTACTGTGCTTCCTAACCTGGGCAACAGGGCCTATGGGACAATAGGACTTGAAGAGGCTCTGGTGGTGTCGTCGAACGTGGTTTTCGGAACTGTTGCCATGGAGATAGGCAATGCTGCACTGAGGAAGACCGCTGAATCCTTCGGATTCAACGAGAGGTTCTCCTTCCACGACATCAACCTCGAGGCATCGAGGTTCCCTGAGCTCTCGAAGAGCCAGGGTGGAGAGATAGCTCAGACAGGGATCGGTCAGGGTGAGGTGCTTGCATCGCCTCTCCTGATGGCGATGATAACTTCAGCGATAGCAAATGACGGAGTGATGATGCAGCCGAGGCTCGTATCTGCAATAACCTCGCATGACGGAAACATCAGGGCTGCCTTCGAATCGAAGACACTGAAGGCACCGATCTCCAAAGAGGATTCTGACACCATCGCCGCATTCATGAAGGAAGTCGTAGACCAGTCGTCCGCTGCCAACCTGAAGAACCTTGAGAAGCTTTCTGCAGCCGGAAAGACAGGCTCCGCGCAGTATTCTGAGCTGGTCTACGAGGAGCTTGTGACTGGAGTCCACTCATGGTTCATAGGCTTCGCTCCATATGAGAATCCCAAGATAGCTGTTGCGGTTATCGTCAGGGGCGGCGGCTCAGGAGCAGGTGCAGCGGCGGCCGTCGCAGAGGATGTCATAAGCACTTACCTTGGGAAATGAACTGGAGGAATCTTGATTGTTTGACCTTGAATACCAGCTGAGCATACTCCCGGACAATCCGGGAGTATATCTCATGAAGAACTATCTAGGTGAGATAATATACGTAGGGAAGGCCAAGAACCTTAAGAAAAGGGTCAGGTCTTATTTCGTGAACTCAAAAAACCAGAATGACAAGACCAGGATAATGGTCTCGAAGATAAAGGAATTCGAGTTCATCGTTACGGACAACGAGATGGAAGCCCTTATACTGGAGATGAACCTCATTAAGAAGCATAGCCCGAGGTACAACGTCAGGCTGAAGGATGACAAGCACTATCCCTTCATAAAGATCACGATAAACGAGGATTTTCCAAGGGTCTACATTACGAGGACGTACGCAAAGGACGGCAACAAATACTATGGGCCCTATACCGATGCCGGGGCGGTCCACGAGACACTTGAAGCCATTAAGAAGATATATCCCATAAGGACCTGCAAGAGGGTCATTACAGTGGAGGGTGAAAGGACCAAGCCCTGCCTGAACTACCATCTCGGCCTCTGCAAGGCGCCCTGCGCGGGATATATTTCGAAGGAGGAGTATTCACTCATGGTCGAGGATATCATGAATCTCCTTGAAGGCAGGGATGTGAAGATCAAGAGGTCCCTGAAGGAAGAGATGGAGAAGGCGGCCGAAGCCTTGGAATTCGAGCGTGCCGCATTCATACGCGATAAGATCTATTCGATCGAGAAGACCATAGAGAAGCAGAAAGTATTCTCGAAGAGCGACGAGGACGAGGACTATATCGGCATCTACAGGGAGGGTGACGATGTTTCAGTTCAGGTATTCAGCGTAAGGGATGGAAAGCTTACAGGTCGTGAGCACCACATGATAGAGGATGCAGTGCATGTTGAGGATAAGGAGGTCCTCTCAGGCTTCATAAAAAGCTATTACGGCGGCACCGCCTTCGTTCCAAAGAAGATATACCTGAAGGCTGAGCCTGGCGATGAGATCGTGTCACAGTGGCTGAACCTGAGGCGTGGAAGCAAGGTAAGCCTGATCGTCCCTTCCAGGGGAGAAAAGCTGAAGATGCTGAACCTTTCAGCAAACAATGCGAAGATAAGCTTCGAGCAGTTCAGAGACAAGCTGATGAGGGAGAAGGAGGAGAACAGCCTTGCGCTGATGCAGCTGTCGTCTCTTCTTGAACTTGATGATGTTCCCATGAGGATAGAAGCCTTTGACATCTCCAACATACAGGGGGTCGATTCCGTAGGGACCATGGTGGTTTTCGAGGGTGGAAAACCAAAGAGCAGCGACTACAGGAGATTCAGGATAAAGACAGTAAAGGGTGCCAACGACTATGATTCCATGAGGGAGATACTTGAGAGGCGGTTCAGGAGGGGCCTGGATGAGGTAAAGGAGATACAGGAGCAGAAGCTCGAGTATGCAGGCGGTAAGTTCTCTGTTTTTCCTGACCTTATAATAATGGACGGCGGAAAGGGTCAGGTTAACATAGCACTTGATGTGCTTAAGTCCCTTGACATCGAGCTTCCTGTAATAGGCCTGGTCAAGGACCACAGGCACAGGACCAGAGGAGTGATCTACAACGACTGCGAATATTCCATGCTGAGCATGCGTGAATCTCTCATGATGCTTACAAGGATACAGGATGAGGTGCACAGGTTCGCGATAACCTATCACAGGACTTTAAGGGACAAGAGGACTCTCCATTCTATCCTCGACGACATACCAAAGATTGGGGAGAAGAGGCGTAAGAACCTTATGATGGCCTTCGGTTCCATTGAGAACATAAGGAGGGCATCCATTGAGGAACTTATGAAAACACCTTCGATAGACAGGTCAGCAGCAGAGAGCATCCATATTTACTTCCACGGTAGGAACGGCAGGGAAGAGACTGGGAAAGAAACAGATGAGATGCAGATGACGGTCATTCCTTAATTATTTTGTCAATTATCAGTCAATCTCAAGTGCTATGATAAGTTTAGGATGGAGGCGAACAGGATGAATATCAAACGAATCAAATTGATTTCTGCAGTTATGGCAGGTGTCCTTGTTTTTTCTGCCTGTAAAAGGGTACCTGAAGTGAACCCGACAGAGACTGCAAAGCCAACACAGACAGAAGCATCAGGACCTTCGGAATCAAAGCCTTCTGAGACAAGGCAGACTGAAGGGACAAGAGATCCTGATGGCGATACTCCTGTTAAGGAAGGAAGCCTTTTCAAGATGGCGGATATCGATGGAGATGGCTTTGACGAAAAGATAGTCCTTGATCCGGTAATGACAGGAAGCCCTCCGGTGAACACAAGCTTCACTGTAAGGGTTGGAAATTCCTCCATTGAGGCGTTCTATGAGGATTTCGAACCTGATTTCTCGATCGTCGACATAGATGAATCGGATGAGTATATGGAGATTGCCGTCAGCTCATATGGCCCCAGCAGCGACCTGAATACCGCATTCTACCATTATGACGGGAAAGATCTGAAGTTCATGGGCGATATCCAGGGCTTCTACGGAATGACCGAATGGGGCGAGGGTGAGCTTAAGATAGACGGATCAGGTAAGATAAGGACTCTTGTGAAGTCATATTTCATCCAGACCTGGTTCCATGAGGAGGAGTATCTTCTGAAAGGTGACCTTTCCTTTGAAAAAGTAGGGAAAGACCTATACGGAATGAACACAGATGTCGTGATGCTTGGAGACCTGACCCTCTACAGGGAGCGTGGAGGGGCTGAGATGGGTATAACAGTCAAAAAGGGTGCTGAGGTCCTCCTTAAGGACACGGACGACAGGGAATGGTGTTCAGTCGTCACCAAGAGCGGAGAAACAGGCTGGATGGCAGTGGATGAGGACTATAAGGTCAGGGGCGCAACGTATTATACATACGACCTGTTTGAGGGTCTGACTATTGCAGACTGACCGGTTCTGGGCTAAAATTTTAATTATCCACAGGTTTCAGAAATATTTGTTTATTATTTGCCATTGTTTGTGTATAATTCTAAGTTGTAGTATTTTAATCAGGAGCTGAAAAATGAACAATTATCCTTTGGCTTTGAAAAAGCTGGAAGAAATCCTAGATAAGAATGAAATATTGGTCGATGAGCCCATGAGGAACCACACCTATTTCGAGATAGGCGGGACTGCCGACATCATAGCCATCCCGAATACCATCGAGAAGCTTGTAAGTGTGATAAAGCTTATGAAGGAAGAGGAGGTACCTCTTTTTCTCATAGGCAACGGATCCAACCTTCTTGTAAAGGATGGTGGAATCAGAGGATGCGTGCTGAAGACTGAGGCTATCAGGAGGATTTCCTGCGACGGCGATAGGATAACTGCAGAATGCGGAGCTCTCCTCAAGGACATTTCTGATGCTGCGCTGGATGCATCACTCGCAGGCTTTGAATTCGCATGTGGAATACCTGGAACCCTTGGTGGTGCCGTGTTCATGAATGCGGGAGCATACGACGGGGAAATGTCGTTTGTCCTTGAAAGCGCAAGGGTGCTTACAAGGGACCTTGAGGTAGTGACTCTGAAGAACGGTGACCTGGAGATGGGGTACAGGACTTCAGCAGTGAAGTCTAACGGCTACGTTGTACTTGAAGCGGTTCTCAAGCTCACACCTGGCGACAGTGGAGCCATAAAGGCCAAAATAGACGACCTTACAGAGAGAAGGAACGAGAGGCAACCGCTTGAATACCCTTCAGCAGGCAGTACCTTCAAGAGGCCGCCAGGCTACTACGCTGGCAAGCTTATCCAGGATGCCGGTCTAAAGGGATATCAGATAGGTGGAGCCCAGGTTTCCGAGAAGCACTCAGGTTTTGTGATCAACAGGGACCATGCGTCAGCAAAGGACGTCATAGACCTTATCAACCACATAAAGAAGACAGTCGACTCCAAGTTCGGAGTTGAGCTCAACACCGAGATACTAATAGTCGGAGAAGAGCTGAGGGATATTTCGTAGAATGCAGCCGCCATGATTTTCATGGCGGTTTTTGCATATTTAAAACTCGAATTCATGTATGATTTCCAGTAGCGACTGAATTTTCTACAGGTATCTTTTTTGTTTTTTTGTTGAGCACCTAGCCAGTATTACTCAAAGACCGATTGTTAGAGCCGTAAAATT
>NZ_AXUN02000195.1 GCF_000495435.3 Youngiibacter fragilis 232.1
ACGCAGCTACAGCATATTTTACATCTTCTGGAGCATATGTTGTCATTGACAATATAACAAAAGAAAGCGCTTCGCTGTTTTAAGTGGGTGATATAGTTGGATTTACTCTAGGCTTCAGTTCCAATTTGCCAGCAAGCAAATAGATCATGGTTATGAAATTTCTAACGCTCCGATAACCACGTGCTCGATTCCTGGCTGACTGTACCAGACTGTTGATGCTCTCCATTATTCCTGAGGTCAGACCGCTGTTGAAATGATTTAGTATTCCATCCCAGTTGTTTTTGACCATGAATGCAAAATCCTTGATCTCGTCAATCCTGCTTCGTATTGCCCAGGAGTACCACTTCTTTAGCATCAACTCACCTGTTTGACGATCGGTAGCTAAGCTGTAGACATCCTGGAGTGCTAGCTTAATCCTATAGGCACGTGCGGTCTTCAGGTTCATCTTTGTCAAGTCAGCAAGTGCTTCCTGTTGGCTGGGTTTCAGGTTTTTGGGATTGTGCAACCATAAGTAACGACTGTGCTTAAGGACTGAATTTTCATGTTGCTCAATTCTCCTGACCTTATCGAGCGCATCATTCACAGCCTTAATGACGTGGAACTTATCATAGGTAACATTAGCCCATGGGAATGAGTCCTGCAGGCCTTTTCTGAAGGGTATGGACATGTCTGTGCATACTTCCTGTATCTGCGTTGCTGGAACTCCTACTCTCTTTAACATCCCACTGAATGAATGTATGGTGGATGAATCTTTCCCTGGTACTACATGGACTACACGATTATTGTCAAGGTCCGCAAAGAGAGTCACGTATTTGTGTCCCTTTCTGCACGAAGTTTCATCGATTCCAACTGCTCTGATATCAGAGTAATCAGCCTGCTCCCTGGCTTTATCCACGTACCTCTTTATTATCCTCCATATCCTGGTGTCGTTCTCCTGGAGAATTTGAGCCATCTTGGATACGGGCATGGTCTTGGCCAGTTCCATTACCAAGGCTTCAAAGAGCAGCGTGAAACCTGAGCCTGGAGCAGCCCATGGTACTTCAATGAGTCTCACACCATGTTCGCTGCACTTTACCCTTGGTGTCCTGCAGTGGATGAATGCCTTGTACTGGAAGAAGTTCAGATGTCTCCACACCTTGTCTTCCGTGTCATGGACAGGTTTTCCATCCTCATGACAAACAGGACAATTGAACTTGGCCCCAATCTTGAAGTCAATATAGAGGTGGAGTTCACCAGCTTCCAGGTTGAAATCCTTGGACTTAACGAAAAATGGGTCCTTAAGCTGAAGGGCAACTGTAAAAAGTTCCTCATGATTGAACATACAAACAACCACCTTCGGTTTTTGTATTAAGTATATCAGCTTACTAAAAGGATGTTAACTTACCCACTTAAAACAGCGAAGCGCTTGTTTTTTATTGGGTTGAATTTACTTTATCAATTCAGCTTGGCATCAAATTTTCATGAAGCATGTGAAATGATGTTGACAAAGA
>NZ_AXUN02000194.1 GCF_000495435.3 Youngiibacter fragilis 232.1
AAGAACATGGTTCTTGGGGATGATTAAATCATAGAGACCAGAATACTTGCTTAAGGACATTTCAGTTTGGAAATTAATCATGCTGCACCTCGAAAAATAAGATAACCCTATACTAATAGTACCACATATCTATTAAATATACAATAGATATTACTTCGAATTCCAAAGAAAAAGACCTGAGCTCTTAACTCAGATCTTAATTAATGTACGGTACTTTTTCAGTGCCCTCGCACCCCGTCTCTTTGACTTCAAATGAAAAACTCGACCTTGAATACCTTCATCAGCGGTTTGACATCTTTGACAGACATCGTTTCAGACTTCTCTCCGTTCTTGTTCGAAAGAAGCATGATGTTGCCGTTATTCAGGTTTATTGCCTTCCTCAGCATCCTCTTTCCCTTGTACTCCACAAGCAAAAACGAGGTACCCTGGATCTCCTTCACTTCGGTGCAAAGCACCAGGTCTCCCTTGGCTATCCTGAAGCCAATAAGGTCGTCATCCATTACTTTTATGGCCACAACCTTGTCGGCAGGATGCCCCTCTATCTTCTTGCCTGTAACAGCATAAGTCCTGTTCTCCATTGGCTCCTTCATCATGTAGTCATATACAGGTATGTTCTTGATGTTGTCCCCAAATGCCTGGTTCCAGAGCTCGCTCACAGGAGTTGCAGGAGCCTTGTATTCCTCCCTGGGCTTCACCTGCACCCTTCTCACTTCAGTCTCGTCATTGGTCACTGAAGCTTCAAGGGATCCGAGTCCCATCTTGGTTACATCCTTTCCAAATACCTTTGTGAACCTTTCGAGAAGGGATTCATTTACTACCCTTCTGCCCTGTTCAACCTCATTGACAAAGCTTTCAGAAACTCCAAGCTTTTTTCCAAGCTGCTTCATGCTCATCCCGGATTCTTCCCTGGCCTTCTTAAGCTGTTCTCCTACTCTGCTCAATCAATACACTCCATTCTATTGCCTTGCTGATTCTTCCCTGGCCCTTCTCTCCTGCTCGATCTTCCTGTTCTCCTCACGTTCCTCCATGAGGTGTTCGAGTAGATATGAAAACTTCCATCTGTAGGAATTTTCAGTTACCACAGCCATAATTGCTCCGAACACGTGGTTCTTCCTTATCTTGACCACAGCTTCCTTCAGTTCGTCGTTGGTCTCATACCCGTAGAATATGATTATCTTGACGTCCTGATGAGGCTTTCCCTCATAGCTTATGCTCCTGCCTTCAAGTATGTCTTCAAGGGTGCCTCCAGCGTTGCTGTCATCTATGATGTCCAGGCTGAAACCCGCTCCAAGAAGCTCATTCCTTTCAAGTTCGCTCAGTCCATGGACAAGCAGCACTCTTCCTTCTCTCATTCCTATCTCCTTTTACAGTATCGCAGGTTCACCTATCCCGTCTGCATTTTCGACAGTAACCTTCACCATGATCTGGTCTTCCATAGGCTTGTCTCTGAAGTCAGTCTTTACAGTCGACATTGCTATGGCATGCTCAACGCCTTCAATTACCTTTCCGAAGGATGCATACTGACCGTCAAGATGCGGTGAATCAGCAACCATTATGAAGAACTGGCTTCCAGCTGAGTCCATCATCTGCGCTCTTGCCATCGAAAGTACTCCTGTTGAATGCTTCAGGTCGTTCCTGAATCCATTCGCCGTGAATTCTCCCTTGATCCTGTAGCCAGGTCCGCCTGTTCCTGTTCCGGTTGGGCAGCCTCCCTGGATCATGAAGCCAGGAATTACCCTGTGGAATTTCAGTCCGTCGTAGTAGCCCTTCTTTATGAGCGATACGAAGCTCTTCACAGTATTCGGAGCTATCTCAGGATAGAGTTCCGCCTTCATTACCTTGCCATTGTTAAGTTCTATTGTCACTATAGGATTCATGTTATCAATCTCCTTGTGTTTTATTCTCATACTATTATACCCTACAGGGGATGAATAAAAAACACATGATATTTTCGAGCATGGTCAGAAATCTTAAAACGGCAATACAGCAGCAATGCTGCAACTTGGGCTGAATTATGGTTGATTCAGCAAATGTGAACGTACGGTCGATTTTTTCACTTTTTATATTGACTTAGAACATTCGTTCTTATATAATGAAACCAGAACATAAGTTCAAGTAAGGAGTGATCAGGATGCAGAAAAAGAATGGTTTATTCGTTAAGATACAGTACGACATGGACAGGAAAAATCCATCGGTACACAGCAAGTCAATGCTAAGGGACAAGCAAAGCAGCGAAGGCAGGTTCATGCTCTGCGGAGGGTCCTACATGAAGAATGAAGCAACAATGATTTTCAACGCAAAGACATTCAATGACGCAGAATATATAGTCAACAACAACCCGTTCATCAAGAACACCAACTACAGGTTTTCAATCTACAGCGCTGACAGCATAGCTGCAAATGCCTGAAACATGACCGGAGCTTCCAGTGCAGGCTGCTCCGGCACCCTATATATACCGTTGCCCCCAAAAGGGGCTTTTTTTTATCTAAATCCTTGTCCTTGTTCCTTTTCCGATATGTTGGGTTATAATTGAAATAACAACATCTGGGAGGGATCGCTTCTTGAAATCAATAATTCCATCATCCTTGAAATATCTGACCCTTATAATAATCGCTGTCCTTGGTGAGTTCCTTATCCGCAGACTCTCATCAGGAAGCCCTGATGAATTCTATAGCATCCCCATTTTCCTCGGCACCGTCGCCGCATATCTGCTGTTCGGACTTGTACTGGGGTCTGACGCGATTGCAGCAGGCTTCAGGACAAGGAGCAAGCTTGAGATCGACATACCCAAGCTGTCATTGGGATTAACAACCTTGATAATATTCGCTACCATCGGATTCATGGGACTATTCGAGCCAGGAAACAACTTCTCTCCAAACGGAGTGTTTCAGTTCGTGCTGAAGGGAAAGGGCTTCACAGCACTATTCCTTACCCTCTCCGGGTACTTCATATCATCTTCATTCAAGAAGTCAGACAGGATGTTCTGATTGAAAATACAGCCAGCTCTCCTCAAATTGGTTTGTTGACTTTTACCATTTAAGATTGAATCGGTTTACGGTTATAGATTGATGATTATGTATCTAATACGTGTAGATTGTGTATTATATTAAAAAGACAGGCTAAGCCTGTCTTTTTAATATATAATGACACTTTTATCACCGTTTCCTATTTCTTCCAGATGCCTTAACAAGCGCGATCCACTCGTCAACAGTCATCTTGGAGCTGAATTCCCCTATGAGCTCGAAGGGTACCTTCTTCATGTTCCTGAACCTGAAGCAGCTTTTACCCATATCCAGCTTATTGCCCATCTGTTCTTCATACTTCTCCTTGAACCACTTTGCAAGCGAATCCTCACCATATGCTCCCATATGGTAGAGGGAAATGTGCTGCTTCTGTGATGCCAGTGCCATGAAGGGCAGTGGTGTCTTCCTGTCTTCAAGATACCCTAGGGGATATCTTGACAGCGGTACGACGTAGCATATCATCCCGTACCACATGGTCTCCACAAAGCCTTCAGGCAGGTTTTCCTTGATCACTTTCCTAAGCTTCTCCATTGGCTCTTTCCTGTCCTCCGGCAGCTCGTCCATATATTCTTCCGGTGTCCTTGCTTCGCTGGTCATTTTTATCCTCCCATATTCCCAAAAATCATATTGTATACGACCAATATACCATATGGAGATAGCGTATAAATGCCGGAATCATGAAATTCACCGATTCTTTACTCTGAAGGCCCGGTGTTCACATTTGTAAACACCGGGCCTTCATTATCGCATATTTATCAGATGTGTATGAGGTTCGCCTTGTATGACGAGTAGTCTTTCCTCACGGCATTCATCATCTCATAGACTTCCTTCTGGAGGCTTGATACAAGCTCATAATCCTCTTCATGTATTGCCTTGCTGATCGTTGAGAACAGGCAAAGTTCCCCTTCCTTGTCCTTCATGAGGGCATCCCTTGCATCGGATACCTTCCTGAACTTCTTGTCATCGTAGGAGTTTCCATATTCGGAGTCATGGAGCTTCCTGCAGTTTCTGAGCTCGTTGACGAATCCAGGTATTATCCTGTGTTCAAGCTCCTTTACCCATTTGTCGATTGAAAACACCTCAAAGCTTTCAAGTATCTTGGCTGAGAATACGCCATTTCTCTTCAATGTCGCGAGCTTCTCAGGATACTTGCTGAATGCTGTTATGTTCTCATATACGGTTGAAGGGGCATTTCCGAAGAATTTCTCCCTTTCCTCATCCGTAAAGTCCTCGAACACATCCTTCTCAGTCCTGTAGGCTCTGCCTTCCTCAAGATACTCAGCCTTGTCCTCAGGAGCCTTTGATATCTCCTCGAGAAGCTCTGACGGAGTCTTTTCAACTGCATAGTTTATCCCGTCCGTCATCGTCATGAGCATTGCTGCTGTTGCGAGGAAAGTGTTGGTATGAGGATTCGGAGCCCTGAGCTCGAACCTTGTCGCCATCGGATTGTCGTCATCCCTTATCAGGCCGATGAGGATTGTTCTGTTCCTCGACGGTATCTTCGTGGATACGCCAAGGGAGGTGACTATGCATATCGGTGCTTCATATCCCTTCTTTAGCCTTCTGAAGGCGGCATTTGAAGCTGTGACTATTGGATTTATGACCTCGTAGTTCTTCAATATACCCATGAGTGAACCAAAACCCAGTGATGACAGGAAATTGTCCTCTGTAGGTGCGAAAAGGTTGACCCTCTTTCCGTTCTTGAGCTTTACAGCGGCACCGACATGGGTATGCTCGCCGCTTCCAGCTACGCCGTCGATGGGCTTTGCAAGATATGTGACTTCAAGGCCGTGCCTTGCGAATACATCCCTCACAAGCTCCTTTATGAATATCTCGGAGTCTCCGGTTCCCATTGGATCACTGAATCTCCAGTCAATCTCAAGCTGCTCCATGACAGATGCGAATCTTCCGGTATCTGCGAGTTTCGCCTTTACTCCGCCGACTTCCTTGTGTCCCATTTCAGGGCTGAAGCCGTAGAGCTCCATGAGCATTAGGGATTCCTCAAGGGCGCTTCTTACGTTGCCCCTGGTCCTGCCCCAATACTGCTCCTTAAGCTCCTGCGATGCGGAGAGCTCATCCACGTTGCCGGAAATGCTTGGTGTCTTGACCCAGAACTCAAGCTCTGTGGCTGTAGTTATGTCTATCTTCTCGATATCGTCAGCAGTAAATCCGAATTCCTTCTGAAGCTTCTCACTGGTCCTGAATTTCTCCATGAGATTGTCCTCGAAGTCCTTTGCGGCATTCTTGAGGATAGACCTTGAATCAACCTCAATGCCCTTATGGTAAAGGAAGCATGGGATCTTGATGGTACCTACTGGCTTGTCTTCATCAGACGCAGAGAAAGTGAAGTTATAGTCGACATGCCAGTTCGCATTGATATCTCCCTTCATGTCCACCTTCGCGTCATTAAGGGATGCTATCCTTGGCAGGACAACCGATGAGCCGTCAGTCTGGGCAGCCATTCCATGGAGGAATGTCTCCATATCCTTTCTGAACAGCCTAACGGGTATCTTGGTATCCGTCTCATGTCCGGCAAGGTCAACCCCAGCAATGGAAACGAATTTGATCTCCTCGTGGTCGTCAAGCAGCTTTGTAAGTTCAGGTACAGAATGAAGTTCCTTTGGTATGGTGTAAATCAGGTCTTTCCTCATGATATCTCTGTCCTTTCCATAAAAGAATAATGTAAATGATACACCGTATATAAATACGCGTCAACGAATATGTTAAGAGAAATACGATTACATCGAAATATTTGTGAATCATTCGTCTATTTGTAAAAAATGTGACAATTTGATAAACTGCTTGTATAAAGCTGTTGGAGGCGCAAACATGGACAACACAAGACCCATAGGCTTCTTCGATTCTGGAGTGGGCGGAATAAGCGTACTCAGGAGATCCGTGGAAATACTGCCAATGGAAAATTACATATACTACGGAGATTCAAAGAACGCTCCCTACGGCACAAAGGACGTGGATACGATCAGGAGGCTCACTTCAGAGGGAATCGACCTTCTCGTGGACAGAGGCTGCAAGGCTGTGGTTGTCGCCTGCAATACGGCTACCAGTGCCGCCATAGACTATATCAGGGACAAGTACGTATCAATTCCGGTAATTGGAATCGAACCTGCACTGAAGCCCGCCGTAGAAAGCACCGAGGACGGCAAGATACTGGTTCTTGCTACACCGAGGACACTTACAGAGCGTAAGTTCCACGCCCTCATGGAAAGTGTCGCAAGGACCCGCGAGATAATCAAGATGCCGCTTCCAGGCCTTGTCGAAATTATCGAGAAGGGTGATTTCGATGAAGAGAAATCCTTCGAATACCTGCAGGAAGCCCTTGGTGATGTTGACAAAAATGTCCGGGCAGTGGTCCTCGGATGCACACATTACCCCTTTGTCAAGCAGTCCATATTGAGGATACTTGGCGACGAAGTCAGTGTCTATGACGGCAGCGACGGAACCGCGAGAAGACTTGCAAGGATCCTCGCGGACAGGGCGCTTCTGAATCCCGGTCCGGAAAGAGGGACCATAGAAATCCTCAATTCACTCGGGACTCCGGAGATACTTGAACTTTCAAGATATCTCCTCCAGAAGGGAACCTGAATACGAATAAGGAACATGCAGCGCCCGAATTCATCCGCTTCGGGCATCTGCATGTTTTTACATTCTTATTGCATACTTATTCATTTATTTCATCATGAATATCTTAAGGGCCTCTTCTTCGGTATACATTCCAAGCCTTACCATCTCCTGCAGCGCATAGTTGTCTATTACCCTTTTCGCAGTAACTCCAACCTTGGTATCTATAAGCTTCAGGCTGTCCATGGTAGCCTTGGTGACATCTATCGCGTATGACCTTCCACCAGGAAGGGTGAAGGTATAGAGCAGCCTCCTTCCCTCTGTTTTAGCTGAGTCATAGGAAGCCCTTACCTCAGTCACGTCAAGGTACGCAAAGCCCTTTGAACTGAACAGGCAGCTGTCAAGTATTGTGTTCTCCCTGAAGTCGACATACTTAACGAACGTGGTGTAGCCCATGAATATGAGGAACAGTCCCCCGACAATGGTAAAGGCCTTCATGTTTCCGGTAAGCCTGGAGTTCTTGTGTACTGCTGAAATCACCCCAAATGCTATTACAAGCACACCGAAGCCTGCAAGCACCGCTCCTGCGGGAGGAGTCAGGACCCCTTTGTTGCCAAGGAATATCAGCGAATCAGGAGACTTGAACACCATTCTCTGGACCAGGTTAGCACTAAGGGCGGCAATAGCGACGATCAAAAAGAATATGAGGTATGTCTTCAGATTATCTATGAAGCTTCGCTTAGGCTTCACCTTTTCAGCGGGCTCGGTGATTACCTTGTCAACCTCGACGTACTCTTTTTCGACCTCACTCTCACCATTCAATGCAGGCTTGCCCTCAAACATCTCCTTTTCCTCAGGATTTTCGAATACATCCTCTCCCAGGACTACCCTGTTACCTTTGGCAGAATCATTTTTTCCATTTTTTTCATCTCTCTCAACCACATGTGCACCTCCAGCAAAAATTACATTCGTATATTATGGCAGATTCCTTCCAATAGATGCCTTGAGAACTGTAAGCCATTCTTCTGAATCAAACTTCAGGTCGATGGCATCCACAGCATTCTTTATCCTTTCAATCTTGCCAGATCCGACTATCGGCATGATTCCGGACGGATGGCTCATAAGGAACGCATAGGCAAGGGTATCGAGCCTTGTTTCCCCATGCTTCTCACCTACCGCAAGCAGGGCAGCCCTGACAGACCTGTCCTTGTCGTTGTCTCCTGTAAGGAGATCCCCTCCCCCAAGAGGTGACCATGCCATTGGATAAACCGACCGCATCATCATGTTGTCCAGCGTGCCGTCCTTGAAGGCATCAAGGTGTGATGCGGATATTTCAACCTGGTTAGTCACAAGCGGGAGCTCACAATACGCGCTTAGCATCTCGAACTTTGAAACCGGGAAATTCGATACACCGAAATTCCTCACCTTACCTGAATCATGGAGAATCCGGAAAGCCTCTGCCACCTCTGCAGGGTCCATGAACGGCGAAGGCCTGTGTATGAGGAGAAGGTCCAGGTAGTCCGTCCCGAAATTCTCAAGTGATTTCTCAGCTGATGCCACTATATGGGCCCTGGTGTTGTCATAATGGTGCGACTTGTACTGCGGCCTCTTCTCACACGGGAATACTATGCCGCACTTTGTGACTATGGTGAGTTCTTCCCTTAACCCCTTGTTAGCCTTCAGGACTTCACCGAAGGCCTCCTCGCATGAAAATCCTCCGTATATGTCAGCAGTATCAATTGTTGAGAGCCCAAGCTCCAATATCTCCCGAGTCAGCCTGTATAGGCCTTCCTTCCCGAGCTTCCAGTCAAGGAGCCTCCAGTGGCCATGTACCACCCTGTCCATCTTCAAAGTGTCTGTTATCTCAATCTTCTTCAAATCTGTTCCTCCTTCGCACCTTTATAGTACGGAAATGTCCCTATAATCAATAATAGCATTATTAATGAAGGATTCCTCCCCCTATTATTTTGTTAACGCAATATTCAAGATTTGAACTGCGGATATCCGTTAGATCCCATGCACTCCAGCCCCCGGTTCTCATGTAATCGATTTTTTGATGTTGCAAATTTCTTACCAAACCATCTGATATCACACGCCGTTTTGACTTATTGTCAACATAATTCATGTTTATTCGTCTTATTTATAATTATTCTTTAATTTATATGATTATATTGATATTTTTCTTGATTATTTTTGCTAAACGGATAAAATAGGGTTAATACCATTTTAGGTTACAAAGGAGAAATTGATCATGGAAATGAAGAAGGAAAACCTGTTCGAATCATACTGCTATCCCAGAATGCATACCTCCGCTGACTTTGAGGCTGATAATCTCTCAAAGTACATTAAGCTGGACCTGATGAGGAAGAACCTGGAGACGACAGGAAGAGAATATGAATATGTTGACCCCTTCGACGGAAACAAGATCAAGGACATCCGCGGATACAGCAAGTCCAATGATTCAGTCGAGGGCTTCATAGTTACATATGAGAAATTCCTTGATGCAATGAACAGCAAGCAGAACGCAAATGCTGAGGCAGCTCCCGTTAACGAGCACTTCCATAAGATATTCACTGACAAGGTTATCCAGCCGGTGGATTCATACGGGATGTACCACGACAACGCTGCATCAGGCTTCGAGGCGGACAATCTCATGAAGTACGACAGCCTGAACCTCAGGCAGAAGAACAACATGATAACCTATCACGAGACTGAGTATGTGGATCCAGAGACAGGCGCCGTAATGGACATAAGGAACTACAGATTCTAAAAAGCCGCTGATGTATGTTTACCTTTCACAAGCTAATATTCACCAAATATTAAGGCTGCCGGTTTTCCCGGCAGCCTTTGAAGTTATAGTGAGCTTATTATGTTGAACAGTTCAATTGCAGCGTTCCTGGGTCCTGATTTCTCCATACCCTTTACACCAAGCTGAGTGTTGATCTCTCCGACCTTGACACCTGAAGCGAAGAACTCATCGAAATACCTCTTGAGAAGCACATCAGTTTCCTCGACCTTCTGAGCAGGTCCGAACGGATTTGCGAAGTAGGATTCTACAAGTCCTGACTCGGAGGTCGTACCCTTAGCCATTCTGGCACCGGACCTGAATACCCTTACAGCTTCCTCAGGTGAGTTGAAATAGCTGATTGACTTGCCGCCCTCTTCCATCACAGTGTAGTTGTTGGCGTAGAGGAGTATGTCCACAGGGTAACCCCTTACGATATCCTTGTAGGTTGAAACAGGCATTACAAGCCTTGCGTTTGTCTTGTCAGGGTTCATGAATATGGACCTGTCGATCTCCTTGAAGGCATATCCCTGGTCAAGGTCGTCAAGCCTTACGAAGGCCCCGATTTCTGTGCCGTAGCCTATGGCCTTGCCGTTCTCGATGTCAATCGAGCCCATGTCGTCAAATATTATGGTCATATCGCTTATGTGGTCTTCCGACAATCCTCTGAAAGCCTCAAGGGATTCAGACTTTCCTGCTCCTGAGTCTCCTACGATGACAACATTCGCCGACTTGCCGTTCTTCATGATTATGTTGACCATTGCCCCATGGATTGGAAGCATGCCCCTCTTGATCATGATGAGGTTGTGAAGGGTGAGTATCATTTTCTTCATGTATCCGAAGTAGTCCACATCCTCGCTGTATGAGACGTATCCGAGCATGATCCCGTTCTTCACGTCATCATAGAACACCTGCCTGCTGCTGTTGTCCCAGTCCTTTGCACCGAATACGTAAACTATGTCGGGCTTCTTGCCTGTATACTCGTCTTCCCTGGCCAGCTCGAACAGGTTTGAAAGTGATACTCCATGAGCCATAAGGTCCCTGTGGAAGTATACGTACGCCAGCAGCTTCCCTACCTTTGCCGGATAGCAGAAGAAGTGGTCCCTGTTTATGTATGCCGTATTAAGCGGATTCTTCAGAGACTCGGCAAACAGACCGTCCCTCGTATTGCTCTTGGGATAGGTTATGAACGGGGAGTCCATGATAATCGAGCTTACAAATGGTATGTCATGGAGCAGCTCATACTCGTATGGAATAGGCCACATGCTGTCTGTAAGTATGAGGCCTGCGTTTGCACCGGCCGGTACCTGCCTGTATACATTAGGCTCTATGAGCAGCACGTTCCTCTCGATCTTCCTGTAGATCTCAAGTATGAGTCCCGTAAACTTGTTGTTCGCCTCGATGAAGCTTGTCGAAGCAAGCCCTTCTGTATTTCTCTTTCCGTGGACTATTGTGTACCTTTCAAGCCTTCTCCAGTAGCTGTAGAAATCCTCTACGAAACCTATGAATTCATCCTTGCTCTCAAGGGCAGTTCTGCAGTCACTCTGGATCTTTATTACCTCATAGGCCTTGAACACCATCAAAAGCTTGAACAGATTCACTATCTGGTCCGTGATGTCATCGATATCCTCATGAACGAATGAATCGTTCAGATACTTGTAGTGCTTCGTATTTCTCCTCTTGATCATTTCAAGATAGGAAACAACCACCCTTCTGAATGATTCCGACTCAAGAACCTTATCTATATTGTCACAGTACTTGGCGGAGAAGTTTATCATTACTTTTCCTCCGCTTAGGGAGAACTCTTTTCTCATAACACACACCTCACATAAATGTCTAATGATTATATTATCCTAAATCCTGCAACTAATAAAGAGAAATCTTGCAGATTTCTGCTATTTTTTTATCGAAACTTATCGGTCATTTCATGCCAATTTCATAAAAAGCGTTGAAAATCACCGCATAAAAGGTTTACATGAATAAACGCTCATGAAATTTAAAAATCGCATTTCCTGCAAATCGCTTTGTTCATCAAAGTTATTGGCACCGCCTTTTTAATTTGCTTTTAATTCCTCTTTCACCTTTTGTTAATCCGGCACAGGCATAATTGTCCCATGAGGTGAATGAAAATGTACGAAAAGAAAGAGTTAAGAAGGTCGTCCACAGACAAGATGCTGTTCGGTGTGCTCGGGGGACTTGCTGAATACATGAACGTGAGCTCGTCCCTTCTTCGGATACTGTTCGTGCTGTTCTCCCTTCTCCCCGGTCCGTCGGTCATATTCTATATCATATTCGCGGTACTTATGCCTTCAGACAGGGCATACCGGGCGTAGAGCAAAGCTCCGTTAAGGTTTGATAACCTTACGGAGCTTTGCATTTATCATCAGATTGTCTTATGGCTGTCCGCCATCTTGTGGAGCAGCTCTATCCTGCTCCTTTCATCCAGTATGTTTCCTGAATCATCCACAGTCACATGGTAGCCGTTGTGGATCTCAGTATGGAAGTTTCCCTTTGCTACCGAGAACCCTTTAAGTCCGGGAGCATCGAGGAGTCCTTCCTTTATGGCAAGGTATATGACCTCAGGGTCGGTCAGCGGATCAGGGACATCCTTCAGCTTTTTGATCTCCTCAAGCAGGTACCTGGTTTCATCCTTAAGGTAGTCAACCCTTTCCCTGAACTCCCTGTCATTCTCCAGACCCTCGAACATGCCCTTTCCGGCAATCTCCATGGCCTTCTTCACTATCTTGACGCTCTCGATTATCTCCTTGCTGGTAGCCCTCATGACCGCTTCGGAGTACGAGACCGCGTGGACTATGTCAGGCTTCAGGAAGGACCCGTAGAACATGGTGGCTGCAATGAGACCCTTGGCGGAATCCATGTCCGCGGGATATGCAAGGAGCCCCGTCCTCACCATCCTGAATATCCTGAAGCTATCATCCTCAAGCTCGCCCATGAGCTCCAGCTTAGCTGTCATCTTGGCAAGGTCCATCTTGGGGGATATCGATGGGGGATTCGCGAGCATCAGCTGCATTACCATATCCTTGACACCAACGCTCTTTGCGACTTCAGCAGTGATGTAGCTTACAGCCACCTCCGTCACATCTGAGCAGTACCTCAATGCCCATTGGTGTGACTCGTTCATCTCGACAGGAACCCCCATTTCGGCATTCAGCCTAACAGCGGCAATGTTTTCAGTTATGGCCCGCAAAAGCTCCCTGTTTGACCTCCTGTCCAGCTGGGAGTACCAGGTCAGTGGTATCGCTGCCCATGCGTTGTTGATGGTCTCCTTGAGTATGGGCGAAAACTCCGACAGGTCTTCAGTTCCTGAATAGCATCTCATGAGAGGGTAGTTCCCTCTTCTTGTCGCCTCATACATCATCCTCAGGTGTTCCTCGTTCCTTATGGGAACTCCGCCGGCTCCGTCCTCCCCCTTCTTCATCCTTTCGGGATGGAAGTAGAATTCCTGGCAGTTCTGGTCCGGTGCAAGTGAGATTATGTCAAGGAGTCCGCTCTCCGCAAGTATCCTGATATGCTCATAGGTATCCTCGATGGTCTGAAGGCCTATGTGGTGCCTTATGACCGGGAATGGCTTCTTGTACTCTATCCTCTCCCTCAGTGTCTGCGGAGGCATCTTCCTCTCCCTGGTGCCCCGCTCGATGTCCCTGAGATACATCGCAGCCTCACTCGCATCCTCCGTGCCGTCGAACACCTTCTCAATGAAGCCGAAGTCCCTCGCAACCTCAGCAGTCTCAATGGTCCCTCCGAACACATACCTTGCTCCCTCAAGCCCGTTTTCCTCGATCAGCCCCTGAAGCTCCTCAAGGAGGTACCTGCAGCCTTCCCCTGACAGCCTGTAGCCGACAGCCACAAGGTCAGGCTTGAATTCCATTATCCCTCCGACAAGCCTATCCACCGGTATGGCAGACCCCATGTACTCCATGGTCCAGCCTTCCTTCCTCGCTATCTCACTGAAATTGTATATACCCGCCGCATGAACACAGTTTCCTATGGCAGCGATCAGTATTCTCCTGTCCTTCATCACTTACCTCCTCAGCTTTTTATGCTAATTATAACGACTATGCCTTAAAATTAGTCGATATGTGATCTTTTTTCACAGAACATTACTAATATATATATATTGTTAACAAAATGGACCGGCCGGAATCGCTGATATGCTCAATCGCTTCCGGCACGGTCCTAAAGTTCCTCAATATATCTGATCAGTATTTCTGCAGTTGTAAGGTTGGTAGCTATCGGCACCTTATGGACATCGCAGAGCCGAAGAAGCGCCTGAACATCGGGCTCATGCGGCTGTGCCGTGAGCGGGTCCCTGAGGAATACCACAAATCTGATCCTGTCCTCTGCAATAAGGGCCCCTATCTGCTGGTCGCCGCCAAGCGGTCCCGAAAGGAGCCTGTTCACCTCAAGACCTGTAGCCTCAATGATCCTCTTTCCTGTGGTTCCAGTGGCATGGAGCCTGAACCTCTTCAGGAGCTCCCTGTGCTTCTGCGCGAACTCCACCATTTCATCCTTCAGCTGGTCATGCGCTATGAGCGCACCTTCTAAAATCATGGAAAAGCCTCCTTAAAATCAAACGTAGTAGAGATTTTCGGATGGATATACAGGATCAGAGGTAACATCTATCCCCAGCTTCCTCAGTATCTGCTCGTCATCCTTGTTGAGCATTACAGTAGAATGTGCCTGCACTCCCTTGAGTTCCGAGAGCTTCTCGATTGCAAGCTGAGCCGTTGGATTTGTGACCGCTCCGATGCTGAGGGCTATAAGTATCTCATTGGCATTAAGTGCAGTGATCCTGCTGTGAAGGTCCCTTCTCTTCAGATTCTGTATAGTCTCGATTATTACAGGTGACAGTAGGTATATCTCATCTCCGATGTTTGCAAGCTTCTTTATCGAGTTGAGTATCGCAGCCGAACATGAATCCATGAGGCTTGAAGACCTTCCTGTGATTATCCTGCCATCAGGAAGCTCGAAGGCTATTACTGCAGGCACGTCATTGCTTCCCGCATGCTCCCTCAGCCTCTCCGAGTATTTTCTTGCAGGTCCGACAGTCCTCCTGTCCTCCTTCTTCAGTTCCAGCTCCTCCATTATGAGCATCATCCTGCTGAGTATCTCTTCATCGATGATGCCCTTCTTGAAGTCGCACTCGGTTGCGAAGCATCTCCTTATGATCTCCTGCTTTGATGCTTCCCTTATTACCTCGTCATCTGTTATTCCAAAGCCCACACGGTTGACTCCCATGTCCGTAGGCGACTGGTACACAGACTCTTTTCCTGTTATCTTCTCGATTATCCTTCTTATTACAGGGAACATCTCAAGGTCCCTGTTGTAGTTGACAGCTACCTGGCCGTACTTTTCGAAGTGGAAGTAGTCCATCATGTTGACATCCTTGAGGTCAACAGTTGCCGCCTCATAGGCGATGTTAAGAGGATGCTTGAGAGGAACGTTCCATACAGGGAATGTCTCGAACTTAGAGTACCCTGCGGCCCTTCCATGGCGGTGCTCATGGTACAGCTGGTTCAGGCATGTGGCAAGCTTTCCGCTTCCAGGTCCCGGTGCTGTAACAACGACAATCGGCTTTGTGGTCGTGATGTACTCGTTCTTGCCGTAGCCCTCTTCACTTACTATCTTGTCTATGTTCGACGGGTACCCCTCTATAGCCGAGTGCTTGTATACCCTGATGTCCCTTCTCTCAAGCTTGTTTATGAAGAGCTTGGTGGATGGCTGTCCGTTGTATCTGGTTATCACGACGCTGTTTACGATGAGTCCGTAACCTCTCAGTTCATCAATCTGCCTCAGGACATCCATGTCGTATGTTATGCCGTAGTCCCCTCGTATCTTGTTTTTCTCTATGTCCCCTGCATGCACGCATATTATTATCTCAGCGTCATCCTTGAGCTTTGCGAGAAGCTTTATCTTGGCATCCTCATCGAATCCCGGAAGGACCCTCTTTGCATGCTTGTCCCCTATGAGCTTTCCTCCGAATTCCAGGTACAGCTTGTCGTAGTTGTGTACCCTCTCAAGTATGAACTTCGACTGTTCTTCTATATATTTCTGCGGATCGAACCCTTTTTTCATCATTTCCTCCCGTGCACACCCCTACCAAATGGGTGACCTGTGCTTTTGCTTCATTTGTACCTCTATACATGACTTGCGGCCTAAGGTTATCCCAAGGCCGCCATTTCTTCTATTCCGGATTGAACTCCGTCCAGAGCCTCTTGAGCTCTTCCTTGAGTTCCGATGCAGCAGTCCTGTAGCCTGCTTCACCAAGCTCCTTAGGGTTCGTTATATCCCACTCGATCACCTTGTCGGCAAATACAAGAGGACATCCACCTTCATCGCAGCCGACAACTACCGCATAATCAAGCTGCTCAGGCAGGTCCCACAAGGTCACAGGCTTTATGCCTGACCCATCCATGCCGTTCTCCTCGAGCACCTGAAGCACATTCGGGTCCACAGCCTCATCAAGGGTTCCCGCCGCGATTATCTCCACATCCCTGAAGAAATCACGGGCTATCCCAGCGGCAAGTTGCGCCCTTACACCGCTTCCATTGCACACAAAAGCCATATTCATATGTAATCCTCCATTCCAGAATTTCTTTAAGCTATCGATACTTCGATTGTAACACATGATTCATGTGTGTTACACATGATTTCCAGGGGTTACGAGCATTCTACTCCGTGTAGGTGTGCTCATCGTAGTCATCCAGATATGAGTGCCTGCCGCTCTCGTCCATCCAGCCGAGCACGGAATCCATCTGTATGTTTTCTGTGGCCCTGAATATGGACTTGTCGACATCCTTGAAGTCCTTCTTCAGGTTCTTTATGAGCTCCCTTATCTCGTAGCGTTTGCTTCCTATCTTCTTTGCCGCTACCATGCATGCGCAGTTTAGGGGCCAGATGCCTGCATACTGGATCCATTTCCTTATGTTGTCCTCTTCCACGAAGTACAATGGCCGTATAAGCTCCATTCCCTCGAAGTTCTGGGCCTTGAGCTTTGGCAGCATGGCCTTGAAGGTGCCTCCGTATATCACATTGAGCAGTGCCGTCTCGATGACATCGTTGAAATGGTGCCCCAGGGCAAGCTTGTTGCAGCCAAGGGCCTTTGCCTTCTCATAAAGCGAGCCTCTTCGCATCCTTGCACACATGTAGCATGGATAATCCTGGGCAATCTTGTCTATCACCCCGAATATCCCCGACTCGTATATGGTAACGGGTATTCCAAGGTATTCGCAGTTTTCCTCGAGCAGCTTCCTGACATCAGGATGGTACCCCGGATCCATTGCGATGAATTCAAGGTCGAAGTTGTCTATGCCATGCTTCTTCAGCTCCTGGAACAGCTTTGCCAGAAGCAGGCTGTCCTTGCCGCCAGAAATCGCTACCGCTATCCTGTCTCCAGGCTCAATCAGGTTATATGTCTTAATGCCCTTCACGAACTTCCCAAAGAGGTTCCTCTTGTAGGTCGTTGTGATGCTTCTCTCGATTTCCTCAAGCGTTTTCCTCTCGCTCACAGGCATCAGTATCTCGCATCCGTCTCCGGCTATGTTCAAATCAATCACTTCCTTTTACGAGGAACAATTATACCATAAAAGCCTCAACATGAAAAACAAATAAGTTCTGGGGCGCAAAAACAAAAGACAAATCCAAACCTGGTTAAATTTCAATTAAAAGGCTCAACTATATCCTCCATAGGTCTATAATATTGTCAACGGACCAAAATGAAGAAAGGCAGGAGAGATTGGTATGATAGTAACGACAACCACAGGTGTTGAAGGAAGAAGGATCATAAGCTACAAGGGTATAGTGTTCGGCGAGGTAGTCGCAGGCGTGAACTTCGTGAAGGACTTCGCAGCAGGACTATCAAATATTTTTGGAGGCAGGTCGGGATCCTATGAGAACGAGCTTATCGAAGCAAGGATCACAGCGCTGAGAGAGCTTGAAGACAGGGCTGCAGCACTTGGTGCCAATGCCGTAGTCGGAGTGAAGATCGATTACGAGACACTTGGACAGGGCGGAAACATGCTCATGGTCACAGCATCAGGAACGGCCGTATACGTGGAGTAATTTACGACTCTGGCAATCAGATGGTCTTTTAGCTGTCAGATAGTTATCGTAAGCTGTTAGAGATCTTCTCATATAGATAAAGGGGCAGTTTTACCTGCCCCTTTATCTATTCCTGAAGGTTATTACACCTTGATTTGAGAAGTTCCATGAACCTCTGCTTGTCGAGCGGTGAGATGTAGGTCGTTCCTGTAACGAAGCCCTTGTCGTGCTGCCTTATCTCGATCCTGTCCCTTGACAGCGCCATCGATGACCACATGTTCCTGGACTCCCTGATGCTTCTTATCCTGTCATAGGGTATCCTCTCGACGAAGGGACCGCTTCTTGCGTACAGATGGTCTTCCTTAAGCTCATACCAGGTGAAGAACCACAGGGAAGCCATGAATGCCCATACAGGCAGAGTCAGAAGTATGACAACAAGCCTTTCTTCTTCCGGGACCATCAGGACCGCGGCAGAAGCTGTAGAAATTGCAAACAGGACAAGAATCTCATACCATATGTCCCTTTTGGACCAGAACCTCTCATGTTCCATCCTACTTGCCTCTTATCGCCTTATATTTGTACTCTCCGAGTGAGTAAAGGAACTTCTCCTCTTTTGTGACTGGGCTCAGTTTATTGACAGCCTTGGGCATTCCATCATAGTCCATATGTACCATGGTGAAGAAAGCTGTCAGTGCTGTAGTTGAATTGGAGTAGTCCCCCAGACTGTGCACCATGACATTGACAAGCACCTGCATCGAGGTGTTGCCTACGTACGCCACCTGTGCGATGCATCTCACAAGGTCCCCGATGTGGATTGCCTTGTGGAAGACTATCTCATCCACCCTCGCTGTGACCACCTGCCCTTTTGCATGCTTGGATGCCGCGATTCCGGCGGTGCTGTCCATAAGCTTCATCAGCTCGCCGCCGTGGACATTCCCCATATAGTTTGAATGAATCGGCTCCATGAACAGGCTGGTCTCTGCCATGGGAAAGTTTATGTTGTCCAGAATCTTGTTCTGCATTTTATCACCTGTCCTTCTATTTTATGTCTGATGGCCTTGTAACCACCACATCATCTCCAAGCGCCTTCAGCGCTGCCGAGGCTTTCATCTCGATGTCCATACCAAGCATCTCCTGCACTGTCGTAAGTCCGACAGACTTGATCAGCTTCGTACTTTTCGAGAATACAATCTTCATCTCGTATGACTTTATGTTCCAGCTTTCCGTTGCGAAATACTGGTTGGGTATGACTGTCGCAAGCGCCTCCTTCAGCTGCTCCGCAGTGAAGGCGTCGGTGGTGCTCAGGATTATGTCGTCACCGGATTCAGTCCTGTCAAACTGCGACATAACCTTAAGGACATCCATGACCTTTATTCCCTTCAGCTTTTCAGCAGGTATGCCGATTCCACCGGTTGATTCGCCCTTTTCAGCCTTGATCCAGTCCTGTGAGAAGCTTGTCTTTACCCAGGCATCCTCACCTTCGGTGTAAATTGAGACTCCCAGGGCAAAAAGCGATGTTGACAAAGTCACTTCAGTAAGTGATTTGTCACCCTTGTTGTCCAGCTGCATGTTCCCTGAAACTCCCATAAGCCTTCCGCCTGAAGCGTCAAAATCAATGGAAGCGGCTTCTGATGAGCTTATCTTGAGATAGCTTTTAGCAGCAAGCGAGTACCTTGTATCAGTGAACCAGAAGATCCCGAACGCAACAAGAACCACTACCAGCAGCACTGCAATCGCTCTAAGGAAATTCTTCATCTCTATACCTCCTTGTATATTGTAGTT
>NZ_AXUN02000193.1 GCF_000495435.3 Youngiibacter fragilis 232.1
CAACCATTCTGACACATAGGGGAAGCGTATAGGGATTCAAAGCACCCTGATCATCAAGAAATAAAAGCCTGGGCTGATGCTCAGTATTTCAAAGAATATGACCCCGAAATGATTAATAAATACATTTCTAGCAGCGGAATGCGGTATAAGAAGAATGAATGGGACAAGATTAATCATGAGAACTACAGAGTGATTGATGATAAGTATAGGAAGTAACTTATAGGGATTTTGAAAGGGGATGGCCAATTGAAGTATTCAGAAATAGAAGTGAAGAAAATGCTTAAAGCAGGCGACTTAAGTCTGGAAGAACAAATCAAGTTTAACATTTTGAACTTTATCAGAACGATTCATCTCAATGATCTGGACTTCATTGAATCATCCTTCGGGTCCGAGTTCTTTGGTGAGCTGCCCATGACCTTTAAGAAGAACTCAGGTCAGGTGATGGGGCTGATTACGGCTACCATCGATGGAGAGGTTCGGAAGTACGTCTTTAACGACAAAGGGTATGAGCCTTTAGAGGATCTTCTTAAGCTGCTCAAATAGTAGGTTGTACCTGTCTGGTTAGAGATTATAGTGTCTCGAAATAAAAATTTTACGCAAATTTGTGAAATGGGTATTGACCACAACATTTTTTTGTAGTAAAATTACGCCATAAGGTGAAATATGAGTAAATGATAAAAGATGAACGAGAGAATATTATTTTCAACAGTTCACCTCAGAATGAAAGGAGGTGCAAATCGTGAGAGAAAAGTATATTAGGTTTGGAGATTTCATTAAGAAGAAGAGACAAGAACATCCAGATGAACTAACACTAAAAGAAGTTTCTAAAATGCTCGGAATATCTCTTTCATTTCTAAGCGATGTTGAAAATAACAGAAGGAAGCCCTTTGATAAGGACAAGATGGAACTGTTTGCAGAACTATTTGATCTCGATGATGAAGAAAAAGCAATGATGTATGACCTTGCAGCTAGAGATCGCGGTGAGGTGCCATCGGATATCGAAGATATCATGATGTATGGTGAAATAGGGGATATGGCGAGACTTGCCTTAAGGAAATCTAACGCAGGAAAGATAAGTGAAGATGATTGGAAACAGTTTATAAGAGATATGGAAAAGAAAAATAATACTAGCGAATGAAAAGAGTAAAACATAATTTATAATGGGCAATGGATAATTTAAAAGAAGATCAATTAGAAATGAAAGCTAATAAAAAAGTGAAAAGCCAAACTAAAAGTGATAAGTAAAATTAAAGTGAGAAAATCAACTATATGAAAATCGATTAAATGAAAACCAACTTAAAAAAATGAAAATCAATTAAAATGAAAATCACTCAAAACTATGAATACTTAAAATAAGAGCTACTTAAAAAAGAAGATCAATTATATAAAATGTGAATATGCCCTCAAAACGATAATTCTAAGTTAAAAACTTAAAGAGCCTAGTAGAGAAAAAATAGAACCATTGAAAAATATTTTAAAATAATTTAAACCACTTATTTCATGTTAGATTATATAACCAAATTATTTATTAGAGAATTTTAAAGACATATTTTTGGAGCAAAGAGGTAATACCGAATACAAACATTTGTTGTTAATAAAGTCCGTATTAGGCGCGGTTGCTTTATCCCGACAAGAATGCGAAAGAGTGGTGATCAGTTTTGATTGAATTCCAGTGGAATAAAATAGATAAGAAGAGCAACACACCTGTGATCAAGGACGTGGAGCTTGATGAACTGGCGGAGATGCTGCTGAAGGATTATAAATCGGCACTCCTTAAAGAGCCAAGAAAAATTAAATACGAGCATTTTCTTGAATCATACCTAGGTGCAAATCTTGAATATCAGCACATCTATTATGGCGAGGATGAAGGTCAAATCTTCGGGGTGACGGCCTTTAATGAAGAAAGACTGAAAATCTTCGATCAGGAGAATCTTTGTACAAGGCACCTGACCCTTGAAAAGAACTCAGTTGTTTTAGACCATTATGTAACAGAGGAAGGTCGAGAAGGATTGGAGCTGTTTACTGGTTTACACGAAGGTGGACATCTATGGTTGCACCCAATGGTTTATTCAGAACCGGCAGAACAGCTCTCTCTTTTTAGTAGTGATACAGAACCCATAAAACCTGTGACATGTTGTAGGCGGTCTGACATTGAGAGTTTTGGCCGAACGTGGAAAGGTTATCGAACACCTGAAGAATGGCGGGAGCACCAGGCTGATTATTTTGCATCTGCCATTGCAATGCCAAAGGCGACATTCGTACCGTTAGTACTTGAGACTTTAAAAGCCAATGGAATAACTGAAGGGTATGTAATTGAAGATGCGGGACTCAAAGAGCGCTTCTTCGCTAAAGAAAAATTGACGAAAGTCACAGTTGATGCCTATGGGGTATCTAAATCAGCTGCATATGTGAAGCTGAGAAAGTTTGGCTTTATAAGAGATACGAAGTCCCTTGAAGAAGAAAATAGTCAGTTTCGACTGTTCTAATAGTACAAAAGAAAAACTAGTTCGCTAGTTTTTTTTACCCAACGATTACGCAATTTGGTGAAATATGAGTAAACGCAATATTTTCACTCACGAAATTAATTGTAACCCCATAAACGTTGATTTTAATGGCTTTGCAGGCATCTGTGGAAAAGACCGGGAATATTATATTGGACAGAACATATGTTCGGTTATATAATATAAATAAGCCTTTTCGCCACAGATAATTCTGAAAAAGGAGGCTCAAAAATGCAGAGAGATACAAAGTTACAGGACCAAAAACAACCGTCTTCCAAAGGAGTGAAAGGGGTGAGGCCTTTGGGGGGAACAAAGAAACTAGAAACACAGCAATTTCATAAGACGAAGCTTCTTCTATCCATCTACCGGACAGTGGTATGGAGGATAGAGACTGCCATATATGAGGTTCAAGAGACAGCACAGGAGTACGGAAGCGATAGAATCTCTGAACTGGTTGATTTTTTAAGCTTGGAACTGGACGAATATGATCTGACAAAAGACAAGAAAGCCATTGAAGACAGGCTTATGTGCATAGCGGAAACCAAGCAGATGATCGAAATCGTGGACAAGGCACTTAAGCATCTGAAAACCCATCCAAAGCATGGACAGGTATACCATGACATCATCACTTACTGTTACATTGATAAAGATGTGATCTGTGATGATGCCATCATGAGTAAGCTGAACTTGACCCAGTCGACCTATTACCGCTATAAGAAACAAGCAACTGAACTCATGGGGATTGCTCTTTGGGGGTACATAATCCCACCTCTAAAAGAATACTGGGACAAGCTTCAATAGAAGTTTGCGGACTAAAACTGACAGTTTATTGAGAGTCGATTGACAGGATAATGATAGTCAAATGATAGGAAATTGACAGTTGAATGAGAGGGAATTGATAGGCTTTTGAAATTGTTTTGACAGTTCGGACCTTCTATAATGAGTATAGTGGGAAGTGTGTCCAAAAAATGAATATAGTGGCAGAATAGCCGCTTGGGTTAGGATTTATATGAGTCTTAACCTAAGCGGCTATTTTTATGCCCATGGAGCGATTTATGCTCTATGGGTGTGTTTGCCCTCGGCCAGTAGGCCCTAGTACGTGTGATGCGTATTAGGGCCTTTTTTAATGCCCTTTTTGGTTGTGCTTCCTCCTAACTACTTATTTCAAAGGAGGAACAGACAATGTTCAAAACATTCAAGACAGGTGGCGTTACTACAACTATCGAGATTTCAGAAGAAGGAAAGGTCACTTATGCAGTTGGTAAAAAGAAAACCACATTTGATCTAAGTGAGTGCGATTCATTCACTTATGAGTTTGAAGCCACAGATGAAAAGTGTGAAATCACAGAAGAGATGATTACAGAGACAGAAGGAGTAGAACCCTGGCTATGGCTTGTGATCAGCAAAGGCGAAGAGAGACTTGAGTATAACAACAATCAGACTGAGAGCAGGCGCCACCACAGCTACTCAGACCAGAACGACAAATTCGACACCCTCATGGCTGATGAAGATGCACTTGATATGGTGCTGGCCAATCTTGAGAAAGAAGCTGTAAGAAAAGCTATTCAGGCTTTGGAGCCACAGCAGCAGGAACTGGTGATGGACATTTATTTTAGAGGGCTTTCCATGGCTGATGTAGCAAGAAGAGATGGCGTTTATAAGTCTTCTGTGACGAAAAGAATGAACCGTATTATCGAGCAGCTAAGTAAAAAATTAAAAAAGTTTTGATTTAGGGGGGCAACTATTGTTTCTCCCATGACCTATATATAGAGGCCACTGATAAGGAACTCAAATCTCAATATGAAAGGTAGGTGAAATGAGATGAGTAAACAAGGCATTTTAAATCTTCAAAAGGCAAAGACAATGCATCATGTGGAGATTGGCATCAAGAAACCAAATCCTAACCAGGTGCTTGCCGCCAGAAAAGTGACACTCCGTGACCGTTTGCTAAATGCAATCTTCGGAGACGGACACAAGATGGTCGTTTTAGTACCTGGAGACAGTGTCGGAAGCATTTCCATTACGGAGATGGAAGTGCACGAAACGGATGAAGCTGAACAATCGAAATAGAGAGGAGCAAGTAAATGAAAGAAAATCAGAATCCAGCATATGTCTTTACCTCTGAATCAGTGACGGAGGGGCATCCAGATAAACTCTGCGATCAGGTGGCCGATGCGATTATGGATGCCATTATAGGGGAGGACCCAGAAGCAAGAACGGCAATCGAAGTCACTGCAGCAGATGGACTCATCTATGTGTTTGGAGAAACCAGCACTGAAAAGAGAATCGACTACAAAAGAGTGATCAAGAATGTGATTTATGACATCGGCTACCGAGCAGATGAACTGTCAACGGATGGTGAGTTTTATAGAATGCTTATCGCAATCAACAAACAATCTCCAGACATCGCCATGGGTGTTGATAAGAAGGAAATTGGTGCCGGAGACCAAGGTATGATGTTTGGCTATGCCACTGACGAAACATCAGAGCTTATGCCTTTAGCATTAGTGCTCTCACATAAGCTTTGCATGAGGTTAGCAGAGGCAAGAAGGTCAGGGCTACTTCCTTACCTTAAACCAGATGGCAAAGCCCAAGTATCGCTAGGATATGGGCAAGACAACAAGCCGTTATCCATTGAAGCGATTGTAGTATCCACCCAACATGCTGAAGGCGTGGACATCAAGAAGCTGAGAGAAGATGTGACGAAGCACATTATCCTTAAAGTCATCCCACATGAGCTTTTGACTGAAAGGACCAAGGTGATGATCAATCCCACTGGAAGGTTCGTGCTTGGTGGTCCAGCTGCTGACTCAGGTCTGACTGGCAGAAAGATAATCGTTGATACCTATGGAAGCAAGGGACGTCATGGCGGTGGCGCTTTCTCAGGAAAGGATCCAACGAAGGTAGACCGCTCAGGAGCATATCTTGCCAGATACATCGCAAAGAACATTGTCGCAGCAGGTCTTGCTAGGGAATGCGAGGTGCAGGTGTCTTACGCTATTGGTGTGGCCAAGCCCGTGTCGTTTAAGGTAGACAGCTTTGGTACAGGAAAACTGCCGGATGAGGTACTCACGGAGATTATCAAAGCTCTAATTGACATGAGACCCGGCACCATCATCAAGTCATTTGGATTGAGACGGCCAATATACAGACAGTTTGCAGCTTACGGTCACTTTGGTAGAGAGAAGATGTCGCTGGACGGTGAAGAAAGAAACACACCCTGGGAGATGAAGGACCTGGTGCCAATTCTTAGAGAGTTGGCTAATGACTATTTTAAGAAGAAAGGAGAATCGAAGGATGAGTAAAATCAAACTCGCACTGGAAGTTGTCAGTGATCTTAAGTCACTGGCTGAGAGTATAGAGACTTTGGTACATGCCATGGAATCAAATGAAGTAGCAAATGAAGCCAACGAAGAACCAACTAAAAAGAAATCAAAGGCCAAGGCAAAGGTGGAAGAACCTGAAGTTGGTGAAGCATCGGTTGAAGATCCAGAAGAAAAACAACCAACCTTGGAAGAAGTCAGAGCAGCTATGGCAGATAAAAGCAGAGACGGTCATAGAGAGGCGGTGAAAGCCATCATCACAAAGTATGGAGCCAATAACCTCTCGTCTCTGGATCCTAAGCATTATGCAGCTGCCCTAAAGGAAGTGGGTGAGCTAAAGTGAGTGGATCATATAATACCCATTCCATCTATTCAGCATCAGGGGCGCACCGGTGGATGAACTGTCCACCATCCGCTCAATTAGAGAAGCAGTTTCCAAATGAGACGAGTACCTTTGCTGAAGAGGGAACAGCAGCTCATGACCTGGCTGAACACAAGCTAAAGAAAGCTCTGAAGATGCGATCTAAAAAACCGACAAGTCCATATCACTCGGACGAAATGGATGAGATGACTGATCTGTATGTGGAGTATTGCCTAGAACTGATTGAGAGTTCAAAAGAGAACTGCTCTGACCTTCAAATCTTAATAGAGCAGAAGCTGGACTTCAGCGATTACGTACCTGAAGGATTCGGGACCGGCGACCTGGTTGTCGTTGGAAATGGAACCCTACATGTGGTGGATTTGAAATACGGACGTGGTGTCATCGTATCAGCAGAAAAGAACCCACAGATGATGCTCTACGCACTTGGAGCCTTATCCCTTTTCGACATGCTTTATGACATCGAGAAAGTGTCCATGGCCATCGTCCAGCCAAGAGTAGATAACTTCTCTACTTGGGAAATCACAGTGGAAGAACTGCTGAAATGGGCTGAAGAAGAATTAAGACCCAAAGCATTACTGGCTAGTACCGGTGGTGGAGAGTTCTGCGCCGGAGATCATTGCAGATTCTGTAGAGCAAAGAATCAGTGCAGGGCTAGGGCTGTGAAAAATCTTGAACTATTAAAGTATGAGTTTCAGGATCCTGCACTTTTAGCTGATGAGGAAATTGCTGAAATCATCGGTCTTGCAGATGAACTTGCTAAATGGGCGGGAGATATCTACACATACGCCACAGCGCTTGCCATCAATGAAGGCAGAGAGTGGGATGGGTTCAAACTGGTCGAAGGAAGAACCAGAAGGAAGTTCACGGATGAAACTGCAGTTGCTGAGACTGCGAAGGAAGCAGGCTATACAGACATCTTCAAACAGAGCTTAATTACCATCACAGAGATGGAGAAGCTCATGGGCAAGAAGAAGTTTAATGACATCCTTGGAAACTTAGTAGAAAAACCAAAGGGGAAACTCACCCTGGTACATGAAACAGACAAGCGTCAAGCTGTGGATCCTATCCATGCAGAGTTTCAGGTGGAAGATTAGATCAAGATTTATGAACGCTTATGAACATTCGAGCGTTATGAAGCATCAATCGATTATTGTAACCAAGCTCAAAAGAGCAAACCAATACAAATTTTAGGAGGATTTTATCATGAGTAAAGAAACGAAAGTAGTCGTACCTGGAAGATTAAGCTATGTGAATGTTTTTGAACCTAAAAGTATCAATGGAAGTGACCCTAAGTACAGCGTTTCAGTCATCATTCCAAAGTCAGACAAGAAGACAGTAAATGCGATTTTGAAGGCAATTGAGGCAGCTAAGCAGGAAGGTGCGCCAAAGTTTGGTGGCAAGGTTCCAACAAATCTTAAAACGCCACTTCGTGATGGCGATATCGACAGGCCAGATGATCCGGCATATGAAGGGTGCTATTTTATCAACGCCAATTCAAAGAACGCACCTCAAGTAGTGGATGGGAAGATTCAAGCCATTCTTGATAGAAGTGAAGTCTACTCAGGCTGTTATGGGAAAGTAAGCCTGAACCTATATGCCTTCAATGTCAATGGAAACCGTGGAATAGCAGCGGGACTTGGGAACGTGCAGAAACTTAAGGACGGAGAGCCACTGGGTGGCATGAGTCGAGCTGAGGATGACTTTGAGATTGAAGCTGACGATGATTTCTTGGCTTAGCAGTAAAGAAGACGGAGAGGAGGTGGTAAGCCCATGAAGATTTTATCCATAGACATTGAGACATTTTCAGATATTGACCTTGGAAAGTGTGGTGTTTACCGCTACACCGATAGTCCAAACTTCGACATCCTACTCTTTGCCTACAGCATTGATGAAGGTCCTGTTCAGCTGATTGATCTGGCCAGTGGTGAAGATATTCCAGAGAAAATAACAGAAGCCATTCTAAGTGAAGACATTATCAAGACTGCCTTTAATGCCAACTTCGAAAGGGTCGCTCTTATGAGATATTTCAGTCGAAAGCTTGATAAGGAAGTGTATCTTAATCCATCTTCATGGCGGTGCAGTGAGGTTCAGGCAGCAATGCTTGGGCTTCCTCTCCACCTTGAGGGAGTAGCAAAGGTGCTAAGACTAGACGCACAAAAGATGTCAGAGGGAAAACCACTGATCAGATACTTCTGTATTCCTTGTAAGCCAACCGCAGCCAATGGTGGGAGAACCAGAAACCTTCCGTCAGATGCACCGGACAAATGGGAGCTATTTAAGCAGTACAACATCAGAGACGTAGAAGTTGAACTGGAAATCAGAAAAAAGATCAAAGACTATCCAATACCAGAATCAGAACAAGCCCTCTATGAACTGGACCAACGAATTAATGATCGAGGCTTTAGGGCGGATATGGATTTCGTGATGCAGGCCATCTCCTGTGATAAGCAGTTTACCGTATCTGCAACAGAAAGAGCCTATGAACTGACTGGTCTCGAAAATCCAAACTCTGTATCACAACTTAAGGATTGGTTATCGGAGCGTGGCGTGGAAGTGGAAAGTCTATCAAAGAAAAACGTAAAAGAGCTGGTCTCAGAAACGGAAGGGGAAGTGGAAGAAGCATTAAAGCTTCGGCTCCTCATGGCCAAGACCAGTGTCAGAAAATATGAAGCCATCGAAAGGGCAGTTTGTTCAGATGGCAGAGTCCATGGACTCTTTCAGTTCTATGGCGCCAATCGAACAGGCCGGTTTGCCGGAAGGCTGGTACAAGTCCAAAATCTCCCACAGAACCACCTTGTAGACCTTAAGCTTGCTAGGGATCTAGTGAAAGAAGGATGCTTTGATGATCTGCAGATGCTCTTTGGAAATACACCTGGGGTACTGTCAGAACTCATTAGAACCGCCTTTATACCAAAAGAAAGTCATCGGTTCATTGTAGCAGACTTTTCAGCCATAGAGGCGAGGGTCCTATCCTGGCTCGCCGGTGAAAAATGGCGGCTTGAAGTATTCCAGTCCCATGGAAAGATCTATGAGGCATCTGCTTCACAGATGTTTCATGTCTCGCTTGAAGATATCACAAAGGGCAGTCCACTGAGGCAAAAGGGTAAAATCTCTGAACTTGCCTGTGGTTATGGCGGAGGCGTTGGAGCACTTAAGTCCATGGGTGCCTTGGAGATGGGTGTGGAAGAACATGAGCTGCAAGGGCTGATTGATAACTGGCGTAGAGCCAATCCCCACATCGTGAACTTCTGGTGGGAAGTGGACAAGATGGCCATCAAGGCAGTGAAGGAGAGAACCCGGACTAGAACGTATGGCATTATCTTCACCTATAAAAGCGGCATGCTTTTTGTCACATTACCTTCAGGTCGTGACCTGGTCTATGTGAAGCCAAAGCTGATGCTGAATAAATTCGGACGAGAGGGTCTGACCTATGAAGGCATTGGAACCACGAAAAAGTGGGAGAGGATCGAAACCTACGGACCAAAGATTGTAGAGAATATTGTTCAAGCCGCATCACGGGATCTTCTGGCTGAGGCCATGCTAAGACTTGATAAAGCAGGGTTTGCCATTGTCGCTCATGTGCACGACGAGGTAATCTGTGAAGTGCCTATGGGCGAGTCCAGCGTAGAAGAAGTGTGCAGCATCATGAGCGAAAGTCCCAAATGGTCGGAAGGGTTACCTCTAGATGCAGACGGTTATGAATGCGACTTTTATCAGAAGGATTAGCAAAGATCTTCACCTGAAGAGAAATGAACAGAAAGCGAGGAAAGATAGATGATTTCAAAAGAGTACGGGAAATACACTTTGATTTGTGATATATGCGGAGCGGGAACAGATGATGAGTTTGATAGCTTCCAAGATGCTATAGATGCCAGAGAAGACATCGGATGGAAGAGTAAGAGAGTCGAAGGGGAATGGGTGGATATTTGCCCGGATTGTATAGAGTAGGAGGTTGCGATGTTTTCTGAAAGATTAAAGACTTCTCGTAAAGAAGTGGGACTAACACAAGTGGAGTTAGCGGAAATTCTTAAAGTTTCAAACGGAACCGTCGGCATGTGGGAAACCGGAAAAAGAGAGCCGAAGTTTGATGCAATGGCACACTTATCAAGAGTACTAAATAAGTCTGTTGATTACCTTCTCGGTCTTTCAGAGAATAAGTCTCCTCAACCAGCAGACGAGATTCATTCTATTAAGGGTAGCAGTCTTCAAGTACACGCAGAGGTAATTTATAGTTTCGATGATTATGACCTTGTTTTAATCAAAAAACAATAGCAATAGAAGGAGGACGCCATGAAATTTATTATTTCAACAGGCAACAGCCGTAAAGATAAAGTTTGGAAAGAACAGACGGTGTCCTGGGAGGAGTTTGCAAAACGACTCTCCCAAACCACCGTCACAAGTGAAACCCAAGAAGAATACAAAAAAATGAAGAAGTACCAACAGGACAATGTGAAAGATGTGGGCGGATTTGTAGCCGGTCAGCTGAAAGACGGAAGAAGAACCAAATCCAGTGTCATTAACCGTTCCATGCTAAGCCTTGATATGGACCATGCAGATGATGCAGTGGCTATAGCTGAGAACATGGAGATGCTCTATGGATACGCAGCAGTGATCTACTCCACCCATAAACATACACCGGAGAAGCCTAGACTTAGGCTGATCATTCCATTATCAAGAACAGTGACAGCAGATGAGTATCAAGCGGTCAGTAGACGAATCGCCAAAGAAATTGGTATCGAGCTATTTGATGATACCACCTACGAACCCAATCGGCTCATGTACTGGCCAAGCACATCCAGTGATGGAGAATACTTCTTTGAAGAAATCAAAGGGAGCTTCCTAAACCCTGATAGCATCCTAAAACTATACGACAACTGGCAGGACTCATCAACGTGGCCGGTGTCATCAAGGCAAACAAAGCTGTTAGACAGGCTGATGAAAAAGCAGGAGGATCCCATCAGAAAGGAAGGGCTGATTGGTGCTTTCTGCAGGAGCTACACCATTGAAGAAGCCATCGAGGTATTTCTCTCAGATGTGTACCAGCCAAGTGTCATGCCTGAGCGTTATGACTATATCCCGGCAGATTCCACAGCAGGCGTTGTGATTTACAGCGGAAAATATGCATACTCCCATCATGCGACAGACCCTGCATGTGGCCATTTGTATAATGCCTTTGACCTTGTAAGGATTCACCGCTTCGGTGAACTAGATGAAGGAGCGGACGAAAAGAAGCAGCTCCCGTCAGTGAAGGCTATGCTTGAGTTTTGCACGACAGATGAAAAGGTAAGAAAGCAGCTTGCAAAAGAGCGTGAAGAGGAAATGAAAGAGGAGTTTGAAAGGGAAGAAGATGACTTTGATGCCGAAGAAGATGAAAAAGAAGAGATTGATGAAGACGAGGATCTCTCCTGGCAGCTACAACTTGAACTGAATAAAAACGGAACGGTAAAAGATACACCGACCAACATCCTGACAATCATCAGAAACGATCCAAGACTTAAAGGTGTGGCTTATAACCAGATGACACATCTGCTAGATGTCAACGGGAAGCTTCCCTGGAAGCAGGTCAAACCAGGATGGAATGACTCGGACCTTGCCAACCTCAAGATGTACTTTGATAAGCATTACGGCATCTGGTCACCGGCAAAGATTAAGGATGCCTTGTTAACAGCGGCATCGGAGCGAGTGTTTCACCCTATCAAAGATTATCTGGAAGGACTGCCGGTTTGGGACGGAACCGAGAGGCTTGATAGTCTACTTATCGACTATCTTGGCGCAGAGGATAACCCGTACACAAGGGCTATCATGAGAAAAACCTTAGTGGCAGCAGTTGCTCGTATCTATGAACCAGGCATCAAGTTTGATTATATTCTGGTTCTCAATGGACCACAGGGCATCGGAAAATCCACCTTCTTTGCAAAACTTGGTGGGAAGTGGTTCTCAGACAGTTTAACCGTATCTGACATGCGCGATAAAGCAGGAGCAGAAAAACTTCAAGGCTATTGGATCCTTGAGCTAGGCGAGCTTGCTGGCCTTCGAAAGATCGATGTAGAGACGGTGAAGTCTTTCATTACCAGAACGGATGATAAGTTCAGACAAAGCTATGGCATCAATGTTGAAAGTCATCCGAGACAGAGTGTTATCGTCGGAAGTACCAACAGCACCAGTGGCTTCTTGAGAGACGTCACCGGAAACAGAAGATTCTGGCCGGTAAGGGTCAATCACGGAAAGAAAAAGGTCTGGGAGATGACGGACATCGATCAGATATGGGCAGAAGCCCTTGAAAAGTATAAAGCCGGTGAACCGCTTATCCTTATTGGTGACGAAGAGAAGATGGCCTATGAAGAACAGCGTGATGCCATGGAAGCAGATGACCGTGAAGGTTTGGTGGAGCAGTATCTTGAAAAGCCACTTCCTGATAAGTGGCACAAGATGGACATCTATGAAAGACGCAGCTATCTAGCCGGTGAGAGCGAGTTTGGTGAAACCATTCCAGAAGGAGCCAATCGAAGAGATAAGGTGTGCTGCATTGAAATTTGGTGCGAGTGCTTCGGTAAGGAGAGAAACACCATTCGTAGAACAGACTCTTATGAAATAGAAGCGATTCTTATGAGGATTGGTGGCTGGAAGCGATATGACGGAAACAAGCGAGGAAATATCAAGTTCCCGATTTATGATTCTCAAAGAGCCTTTGTCCGAGATGAAGGAGAAGAAACTGAATCTGAAAATGAGTAAACTACAGCAGGTAAAGCCTAAAAGTAGGTCAATCAAAAGAAGGAGTCAATCAAAAGGTGGTCGATGGACAGTTATTTGGTGGTAGATGGTATCACCAAGTGGTCTAAGCCGAAAGTGTGAAAGTGGTAAGTGGTAGTCTAAAAAGCTTTATACCACCGACATCTACCACCGACGAAAACCCTTGAAAATCAAGGTGTTCAGTACGGTAGTGGTAGAAGTGGTAGATAACTATATTGAAGTTTTAAGATTATAAGAATAATAAGTAATTCGACCACCTACGCGCGTAAGAGTTTTAAAGCACTATCTACCACCTTTTTAGACCACCAGCTTTTAAAGATGATGTGTAAACATAAATTATGAAATTTGAAGAGATGTTGTGAGATTTGAAGCTTGAAGTGAGCTTTGGATTGGCGCTTCAAACATATAGGGAAAGCAACAGAAATTGAGGTGAAAGACATGACTGAAAAAGAACTTGAGCTGATGCTCGTAAAAGAAGTGAAAAGAAGAGGTGGAAGAGCTTTTAAGTTTATCTCCCCTGGAATAAATGGAGTGCCTGACAGGTTAGTGCTTTTGCCTGGTGGCAGAGCAGGATTTGTTGAAGTAAAGGCGCTAGGAAAGAAGATGAGACCCAATCAGATAAAGCGAAAAGGTGAGCTGGAAGGGCTAGGGTTTTTGGTTTATTGCCTAGACCATCCAGATGACATAGGAGGTGTGGTGGATGGGATTGCCAGAAGTCGTACTACCTAAATCAAGACTACCGTATCACCCTCACGAATATCAGACCCACTGCACTGAGTTCATTTTGGAGAAAACATCTGCTGGGCTTTTCCTGGACATGGGACTTGGTAAGAGTGTGATCACATTGACTGCTCTTGTGGATCTACTGCATGATCGGTTTGAAGTATCCAAGGTCCTAGTGATTGCACCACTCCGAGTGGCAAACACCACATGGCTGGATGAGGTTCTGAAGTGGAAACATCTGAAGAACTTGAGGGTATCGAGGGTTCTTGGTAGTGCAAAGGACCGGACCATGGCCCTTTACAAGAAAGCGGATATCTATACCATCAACCGGGAGAATGTTCCGTGGCTCGTGGACTTTTATAAAAACGAATGGCCCTTTGATATGGTGATTATCGATGAGCTTTCAAGCTTTAAATCACCATCAGCTAAAAGGTTCAGGGCGCTTAAGAAGGTCAGACACAAAATCAAGAGAATTGTGGGGCTGACTGGAACGCCAGCTCCCAACGGCCTCTTAGATATTTGGAGTCAAATCTATCTTTTGGATGGTGGCGAGAGGCTTGGAAGAACTTTCAGTGGATACCGCAGTAGATACTTCCACCCACAGAAATATGTGAATGGCGGTATACCTACGGACTATGCCCTGAACGATGATGCAGAGGAAAAAATCTACGACAAGATTTCTGATATCTGTATCAGTATGAAAGCTCAAGAGTATCTCAAAATGCCGGAGATCATCTTCAACAAAGCAGAAGTGGAGCTTTCAGAAAAGGAAATGAAGCTCTACCGAAAACTTGAACGAGATCTTCTTCTTCCTCTTGAGGACAGTGATGTGGATGCTGCCAATGCGGCAGTGCTTTCCAATAAGCTCCTACAGATGTCTGGTGGAACAGTCTATGACGAGTATGGAGATGTACACCAGATTCATGACAGGAAGCTTGATGCTTTAGAGGATCTTGTTGAAGCAGCCAATGGAAAACCGGTCCTGATCTACTATGGATTCAGACATGAGCGTGATCGAATCAAAGAGAGATTTGATGCGGGAGACATCAACACCTCAGATGACATTGCCAGATGGAACAGGGGAGAAATGAAGATCGCCCTTTGCCATCCGGCATCAGCAGGGCATGGACTCAATCTTCAAGAGGGTGGCTCCACCATCATTTGGTTTAGTGTCACCTGGAGTCTTGAACTTTACCAACAAGCCAATGCCAGACTGTGGCGGCAAGGTCAGAAGCAAACGGTGGTGATCCATCATCTTCTAGCCAAAGATACCATTGATCATAGAGTGATGATGGCACTTGATAATAAAGACACCGGTCAGAACGCTTTGATTGAAGCGGTCAAGGCTAGAATAGAAAACTTGAGAAACGGAGGATAAAGAAATGAGTGTAAATAAATTTAATGCTGAAGGCTATCATGACCCGACAGTTTATGAAGCGTTAACCAATATTGAAAAAGAAGAAAAGCAAAGAAAGAAAAAGAAGATCGTGTTCATCTGCAGTCCCTTTGCCGGTGACATCGAAGGAAACACCAGAAGGGCAAGAAGGTATGGAAGATTTGCAGTGACTGAGAAAGCAGTACCTATCATTCCACATTTGATGTACCCACAGTTTCTTGAGGAAGATGATCCTGAAGAACGACAGCTTGGGATTGATATGGGACTTGTGCTCTTAAGTAAATGTCACGAGCTTTGGGTCTTTGGAAACAGAATCTCATCAGGGATGAGTGTGGAGATTGCCAGAGCGAAGAGATGGAACATACCAATTAGATATTTTACCAACGAGTGTGAAGAAACGGGAGGTGTCCCTCGATGATAGATGAGAAGAAGTGTTTTGGTTACCGAAACGGGAAGTGCGGCGTCCTGAAGGTTAAAAAGTGTGAAGGTGATGGTTGCTCATTTTTCAAGACGAAAGTTCAAGCGTCTGAAGATCAAAAGAAAGTCTTTAGAAGAATTAACTCATTAGATCCTGCTGCTAAAAAGAACATCATGGATCTTTATTACGGAGGAAAGATGAGTCTGCTAGACGAATTGGAGGTGGACTGATGAATGCAAAGGAATATTTGTCACAGGCTCTGTGGCTTGACCAGATGATATTAAGTAAATTGGAACAGTTGGAAACATTGAAGAGTCTATCTATGAAGGTTACATCGAGTTTTGCTGAGGAAAAGATTTCAGGTGGCAATGTTGAGAAGAGTAAGATGGGAAGCACTATCGTAAAAGTTATTGATCTTGAAGGTGAGATCAACGCTGACTTTGTCCGATTGATTGAACTTAAGAAAGAGATTCAAGATACCATTAACAGAATGGAGGATATCAATTACCAACTACTACTTGAGATGCGCTATCTAAACGGGAAGAACTGGGAGGAAATTGCTCAGGAGTTAAAATACAATAATCGGACGGTCTTTAAAGTTCATGGCAAAGCCCTTAAGCAATTTGAGCGTGTCAGATCAAGAGGGCAGTAAAGGGCATAGAAGGGCAGTACCCTTAAGTGTTATAGTATATGGTGTAAAGGTATAGAAAATCCGAGAACACCATATGCTGTAGCATACGCCTAAGCTATATCGATTCGATTCTTAGGAAACGCAGCATTCTTGGATCCCAAGCTCTGGTTAATGAACTGGAGCTTTTTCTATACCTTTCTTAAGGGAAAAACGGGAGGTGAAGCTGATGCCCTGGAAACCAAAGAGCATCTGTAACTATCCTGGGTGTCAGTCGCTGACCCATGATAGATATTGTGAGCAGCACAAGAAAGAAATGATTAGGGTTCAGAACGACAGGAGTTCAAAGATGTACACCTACCAGTGGCGAAAGGCCAGCAAGGAGTTTCTTAAGAAGCATCCCCTGTGTGTTCACTGCGAGAGAGAAGGAAGACTCACCCCGGCAACTGAGGTGGACCACATCAAACCACACGGTGGTGACCGGAAGCTCTTCTGGAACAAAAACAACTGGCAGCCACTTTGTAAAAGTTGTCACTCCAAGAAGACCGCTGAAGAAGATGGAGGCTTTGGAAACAATCCAAAACCCACGAGAGGGTAGGGGGTCACAATCTCTACAGAAGTGGCCGGGCGACAACGCGCCAGGGTCTTCTGTGAAAAATCGCGAAAATCCAAAGGGGGGTATATCCCGAAATTTATGCGCAATATTCAAAGGGAGATAATTCCCTGAAAACCGCATAAATAGTGGGATGTAGCGACCCATTAATAAACAAGAAACTAAGTCAAAGTGAATTCATTACAACCTTGAAAAACAGGTGTTTTTCTATAATATTTTATGAGTTTTAGCCTATAGACCTCGGTCTAGGGCTTTTTTAATGCCAAGAAACGGAGGGAATTTGATGAAACAGGACATGATTATAAGAAAAGTGCCGGTAACGGATATCAACCCGGCAGAGTATAACCCAAGAAAAGATTTAAAGCCCGGAGATCCTGCTTATGAAAAGCTGAAAAGGTCCATGACGGAGTTCGGGTATGTGGAGCCAATCATCTGGAATGAAGAGACTGGCAATATTGTCGGGGGCCATCAAAGATATAAGGTGCTGGTGGCAGAAGGCCATACTGAAGTTGAATGTGTCATTGTTAAGATGAGTTCTGAGAGGGAAAAAGCGCTCAATGTGGCTCTTAACAAAGTCACAGGCGATTGGGAGTTTGAAGCTCTGGCTGATCTGAAAAAAGATCTGGAAGCACAGGACTTTGATGTGACTCTTACCGGATTTGATGCTGCAGAGATTGAAGACCTCTTTAGCCAGGTTCATGATAAGGATGCAAAAGATGATGATTACGATGTGAATAAAGCATTAGAGGAAGCGGCCTTTGTTAAACCCGGAGATGTATGGCTCCTCGGAAGACACCGTCTGATTTGTGGTGATGCAACGAAACCAGAAGATGTAGAAAAGCTTATGGATGGAAAGAAGGCCAATCTAGTTCTTACGGACCCGCCTTACAATGTGGACTTCGAAAGCGCCAGCGGTCTTAAAATCCAAAACGATAAGCAGGATAACGACACCTTCTACAGTTTTCTGCTTGCAGCTTTTAAGAATATGGCGGAGCATACTGCACCTGGTGGATCCATCTATGTTTTTCATGCGGACACAGAAGGACTCAATTTTAGAAGGGCATTCATTGAGGCAGGCTTCCACTTAAGTGGCGTCTGTATCTGGAAGAAGAATTCTCTGGTTCTTGGCAGAAGCCCATACAACTGGATCCATGAACCGATTCTCTTCGGATGGCTTAGAGGTGGAAAGCACAAATGGTTCACCGGAAGATCTGAGACCACAGTATGGAACTACGATAAGCCAAAGAAGAACGGTGAACATCCAACCATGAAGCCGGTACCGCTTCTTTGCTACCCAATCAAGAACTCATCCCAGGTCAACGGAATTGTCATGGACCTATTTGGTGGCAGCGGTTCTACACTCATTGCCTGTGAGCAGATTGACCGAACCGCATATACACTAGAACTCGATCCTAAGTATGCCACAGTCATTGCAAAAAGATACATTGAGCAGTTAGGAACAGACGATGATGTATATGTACTTCGGGATGGCGAAAAAATCGCATATAAAGATTTTAATAGGGAAGGGAGTGCAGAGCATGAACTTCCTTGATTTTTGTTCGGGTATTGGTGGATTCAGAATGGGGCTGGAACTTGCCGGGCATAAGTGCATTGGATTTTGTGAATATGATAAATACGCTGTTAGAAGCTATAAGGCTATGTTTGATACGGAAGGAGAGTGGTTTGCGGATGACGTCACCAAACTTAAATCAGATGAAATCCCCTATGCAGACATCTGGTGTTTTGGATTCCCATGCCAGGACATCTCAGTTGCCGGAAAGCAAAAGGGACTTAGAGGAGAAAGAAGTGGAATCTATTTCAGCATCATTGACCTTGTCAAAGGCAAAAAAGAAGAAGATAAACCCACATTCCTACTCATTGAGAACGTTAAAAACCTGCTATCAATTAATTCTGGATTCGATTTTGCCACCGTTCTCTCTGAGCTGGATGAAGCAGGGTATGATGCAATGTGGCAAGTGCTTAACTCTAAAAACTTCGGAGTCCCCCAAAACAGGGAGCGGGTGTTTGTTGTCGCAAATCTTAGAAGCAGAGGTAGACGAGAAATATTACCTGTCGAAGGAGAAAACGGAGCAGCTATTAAGCAAATTATAGCGGGTCCTCAAGGGTATCGGGTAATGAGTACTGAAGGGGTATCCTGCACTCTAGCCAGTAATGCCGGTGGAGCCGGAGCAAAAACCGGATTGTATTTTATCGACCAGTCAACAAAGAAGACTAAACTCACGGAAGAGTCTCGCTGCATCACTTCTAGATATACTGCGGGGATAACTAACAGAACAGCTATGAACAGTGGTGTACTGGAAGCACATCCTGTACTTACGCCGGAGAGACTTAATAAAAGACAAAATGGCAGAAGAATGAAGAATTCTGATGAGCCTATGTTCACACTGACTTCTCAAGATCGTCACGGTGTTGCAATCAAAGAAGCTACCAAGAAAGGGTATGCAGAAGCTGAAAAAGGAGATAGTATCAACCTTTCATTTCCTGGAAGCAACACCAGGCGGGGGCGAGTCGGAAAGAAGATCGCTCAAACCTTGGATACCCAATGCATGCAGGGTACCCTTTCCAGTGAACTTCGCATTCGAAGGCTTACACCGAAAGAATGCTTCAGGCTTCAGGGGTTTTCGGATGAGATGTTTGAAAAAGCAAGAGCCGTCAATTCCGATGCACAACTATATAAACAAGCTGGAAATGCAGTAACGGTGAATGTGGCATATGCAGTGGCCCTATCTCTTGGAACGGATAAGGATGTATAAATAAATACAGTATTTTCCTCATAATTAACTTGCTATATATCTCGTTTAGAGTGATATATGTACATGACCAAAGAAACACACCTAAATGAGAAAGGGGAAAATACCATGGCAAACAAGGATTTTTTAAAGAGCAACTTCGGCATCGAGATTGAATTTACAGGAATCACAAGAAGAAAAGCAGCTAAGATTGTAGCAGAGCATTTAGGTGGTAGCCTCGAGGAGCTTCACGATTACTACGGAACCTTCAGAATCACAGCCCCAGATGGACGAAAGTGGAAAGTGATGTATGACGGAAGCATAACCACTCAAAAGAAATCAGGCGGCCAGAAGGTTTCAGCCTCAAAAGAATATAGCGTCGAACTGGTCAGCCCAATCCTAACCTACGAAAAGGACATGGCAAACCTTCAGGAGATTGTGAGAAAACTCAGGAAGGCCGGAGCTTTTTCAGAACAGCAAAACTGCACAGGGATTCACATCCACCTGGACGGCAGGGACCACACACCAAGGTCCATCAGAAACTTCATGAACATCATCTACTCAAGAAACGACCTTTTATACGATGCCCTTCAGATAGAGAGAAGAAGGATGCACTACTGCAAAAAAATGGACCAAAGCCTTGTTGAAAGGATGAACAAGAAAAAGCCAACCACCATGAAGCAGATTGAAGACATCTGGTACCAAGACTACAGTGAGAGAAGAGAAAGACACTACCATGAAAGCCGATACCATTTTCTAAACCTTCACAGCCTTTTTAACGGATGCGGAACGGTTGAACTTAGGGGATTCAACGGAACCCTCCACGCAGGAAAGATTCGAAGCTACGTTGCCTTAAGCCTTGCGATGAACCATCAGACCTTGACTCAAAAGAGTGCCAGCAGCAAGAAGCCACAGATTGAAAACCCAAAGTTCTCCATGAGAACCTGGCTTAACCGAATCGGCTTTATCGGAGACGACTTCAAGAACTGCAGAGAGCACCTTTGCAAGCACCTGGATGGCAGTGCAGCCTGGAGATTTCGTACAGTCGCATAGATAAAAAAGGCGGCGCCTTCAAGCCCATCGAGCGGGAGACCGCTCTTAAGGTGGTAGAAGGGTTCCCATCTTCAAACAAAAGCCCACACGGGCGAAGCTGAGGGGGATAAACCGCTCTTTAAGAAAGGATGAAGTGATGATGAAAGTGGAAAAAAGACTAAACGTGGCCTATGGGTCTAATCTCAATCTCGGTCAAATGGTAATGAGGTGCAAGGCGGCTAAGGTCTATGGAAAAGGGATGCTAAAAGGATATCGTCTACTATTTAAAGGTCAGATGGAAAACGCCTACTGCACCATTGAGAAAAAACGTGGTGGTAAAGTCCCGGTGGTTGTTTGGGAACTTGAGCCTGAAGATGAAAAGGCACTGGACTTTTACGAGGGCTATCCGAGGTTCTATGAAAAAGAAGATGTGAAAGTAACTCTAGAGGATGGAACGGTCATTACAGCCATGGTGTACATCATGACCGATAAGATTCTAGATAGGATCCATCTCAACCTTCCAAGCAGAAGTTATCTAGAAACTGTGAAAGAAGGTTATAAGGCTGCCGGATTTGATGAAACATTTATAGAAGAGGCTCTGGCCATCAGTGAAAAAGCCATTAAGAAGTACCCGCCGAAATTTCTATAAGCCTTAGAAAATATACATCATTTCTCAATATAAGACTTGCATTTATGTAGCTTTAGAGTGATATATGGTAGTACCAAAAGCAAACAAAATGCAAGGAGGTCAAAGAAATGATGATTCAGAAGAAAGACAGGTTTGAAAACAGAAGTGGTAAGGTTTATGAAATCGCTGGGAAATGGGATCGGGATTTTATCCTAGCACCCATTGAAGAAGCTGATAATGAATGCCTGATCTACACACCCGGTGAGATGGAGGAATTTCTGGAAACAGGGTACTTCAAAAGAGTGGGAGGGGGAAAGTGATGAAAGCATTATTCGGTAGAAAAGTTTGTGATCTAGTAGAGCTTAAAGAACTCACCCACCAAGCCATCAAAGAAGGAAAGAAAGGTCAGCCATACACCATCACGAGAGAAGTGATTCTAAAGGATGCGGAGTTCAGAGATTTTGCACAGGACTTTTTCAAAGATCAGCCTTGGATTTCTCATGAAGATGGTGGGATGGACCAAGACGGTAAGATCAGATGCATCAGAGTCGTAAATATCGACACAGGAGAGAAGGTCCTGGTAAATACGGAAGGTTATGATTACCCTCGTTACACTGGTCTTGAACTTTAAAAACTGAAGAAAGCAAAAAGCAGGCTTAGCGGCCTGCTTCTTTGATATAGGCAATACAATTATTGCAGATGAGCTTTCCTTTGAATTCACGTGTACCTTTTGCATTGCCGCAGATTGCACACTGTGGCTCGTACTTGCCGAGGATAATGGTATCTTCACTGGTGAAAATCTCAAGTGGTGATTTCTGATCGATGCCGAGTGTGTCTCTTAGTTCTTTTGGGATGACGATTCTTCCAAGCTGATCAACTTTCCGAACAATGCCTGTTGATTTCATTTGCACCTCCTAGGTTGTTACTACTATGGTATATGAAAGAAATTACCAATTCAATGGTAGAGCTTCCAATTCCAAAAATAAAAATATATCACTTGCTATATCCTGTGTTTAGAGTGATATATGTAAGTACCAAAACGAAGGAGGTATGAATATGGACCGGAAAGAAATGATCAAACAACTGGGCGAGCACTTTGGCGTGAAACCTAAGTACCTTAGTGTTCCAAGCTTTGCTTATGAAATCAGAACAGAAAATGAAGTTTACACCATTGACAGACATGGTGGTATTACGAGAGGCGATGGAGAGCCCATCACAATGGAAGAAATCCTGAATCAACAATTGGAGCCAGAGCCACTGACTGATCAAGAGGAAAGTGATGAAGTGCAGATGAATCAAACTGAAACTGATGAGGCAGCTCAAAATGCTGAATCGACTAATCTGCTAGAAGAACTTAGTGGGGTTGAAGTTAAACTGAACTTTGAAGAGCATACAGCTGATAGCCTGAAGAATATCATCAACATGCTCTACAGCAAGCAGCGACTTATTATGATGGCTTTTGAAACAGAGGAAGCCTTCATGGATGATGGGTTTGCTGAAGACCTGAACAAGCCAGAGATTAAGGATTTAGAGGGACTTAAAGAAGCCCTTGAAGAACTGGGGACAAACAGGTGTCCAGGATTTCAGATTGATTTTAATGAGAAGACGTTCACCTTCAAACTTCACAGCTCAAACTTGAATCCAGAAAGGATCAAGGCGCTTCAGGATTTATGTGTTCTCATAGCGAACTACGGAAGAACCTTAAACCGCGCATCCTACAAACAGGCCCAAGATGATAATCCAAAGTATGCCCTTAGAACCTGGCTGATTCGTATCGGGATGAATGGACCGGAGTATAAGGAAACCAGAAAGACACTCCTAAAGCACCTGGAAGGAAGCGGGGCTTTTAGAAAGGTGGATGAAAATGATGAAACCTAAATGCAGACTCATCGGAGAGGATGGAAACATCTTTAATCTCATGGGGATTGTATCACGAACCCTAAAGGAAGCTGGGGAGCCTGAAAAGGCAGATGAGATGGTAAAGCGAATAACAACTGAAGCCAAGAGCTACGATGAGGCACTTGCTATGCTCATGGACTATGTAAATGTGGAGTAGGAGGTGTAAGTAGATGGATCGATTTTTTAGTCAGAAGTATTGTGACCGCTGCGGTGGTAGCTTAGAAGGTGGGCGAATCATGTCCATGTTCAATGAGCAGTGCATCTGCATGAGTTGCAAAGAGAAGGAAACAAAAGACCCTGAATACAAAAGGGCCGTGGAAGCAGATCATGAAGAGATTCGAAAAGGGAACTTTAATTATAAAGGAATCCGTGGGAAGTAATCCTTGACTAATTTAGCCTTCAGAGTGATATATGTATATACCAAAACGAAGGAGGCGAAAGGAATGGAGATTTTCTACACGGTAACGATGCAAACGAAAGCGGGTAAGAAGCTATACCTCAGCATGTGGGATGGCCACCCAAAATGGACCTTTGATTTTGACGAAGCCTGCTACTGGGACACCGAAGAGATGGCTGAGAAGTTTTCAAAAGAATGGCTCAAGAGCTTCACAGGATGGGTAGTTGAAGAAATTAAAGTCGACATAAACAAAGTAAATTAATAACATTTGGAGCCTGAAAATGGCTCTTTTTCTTTGCAGTAAATGAAGGAGGTGAAAGTTATGGCAGGTAGAGGAAGACCACCAAAACCTACAGCGGTCAAAGAGCTGGAAGGTAATCCAGGCAAACGACCACTGAATAAGAACGAACCGAAACCAAAACAGATAGCACCCAAGTGCCCGTCATGGCTGGAACCGGATGCCAAGAAAGAATGGAGAAGGCTATCAAAAGAGCTGGAAGCCATGGGACTACTTACGGAGGTGGATATGGCTGCCTTTGCCGGGTACTGTCAAGCCTACGCTAGATGGAAAGAAGCAGAGGAATTCATCTCAAAGCATGGATCCATTTTAAAGACCGCTTCAGGGTATATTCAGCAGATTCCTCAAGTGTCCATTGCCCAGCAAAACCTTAAACAGATGAGAAACTTCTGCTCAGAGCTTGGGCTAAGCCCATCGGCCAGAAGTAGACTCAACATCAATAACAGTGGGAACACCATCGAGGGTGATGCCATGGAAGAGCTGCTTTCAAATGTACCAAAGGCGGAGGACATTCTGAAAAAGAGTAAGGACGAATAATTTGAAAGGAGGAGACGCCTATGCCATTTAGTGAAGCTCATGCGAATCATGCCATAAATTTTATCGAACAACTGAAGCTGACCAAGGGCAGATGGGCCGGTCAGCCTTTTAAGTTACTTCCCTGGGAGAAGGATCTGGTGAGGCGTCTCTTTGGAACCTTGAGAGAAGACGATACCCGCCAGTACCGAACCGCTTATGTGGAGATTGGCAAGAAAAACGGTAAGTCGGAGCTGGGCGCAGCCATTGCCCTTTACATGCTTTTAGCTGATGGGGAACCTAATGCTGAAGTGTATGTAGCCGCTTGTGATAGACAACAGGCCAGTATTATTTTCAACACCAGTATGAACTTCGTGGAAGGGAATCCTACCCTATCAAAAGTGACCAATCTGGTAAGGTCCACCAAGCGAATCGTCTATCCAAAGACGGGAAGCTTCTATCAGGTACTAAGTTCCGATGTTAAATCAAAGTCCGGGATCAATGCTTCCTGCGTTATCCTTGATGAGATTTGGACCTATCCGAATCCGGACCTTGCCAAGATGCTGACCACCGGTTCAGGGGATGCCAGAACCCAGCCTCTTTTTTTATACCTCACCACTGCAGGAAATCGACTCTCTGGCTATGGCTGGGAGATGCATCAAAAGGCAAAAGATATATTGGAAGGTAAGAGAGTAGACCCAACATTCCTGGCCATCATCTATGGGCTTGAGGACGATGCGGATATTGAAGATGAAAACAACTGGTATAAGGCCAATCCAAGTCTTGGCCATACCATTTCTATAGAGAGGGTTAGAGAGCACTACAATCAAGTCAAAGACGATCCGGCGGATCTCGCATTGTTTAAACAACTGAGGCTGAACATGTGGTTAAAGCAGGAAATCAAATGGATGCCCATGGATAAGTGGGACCTTTGTAATTTTACTGTAGACCCGGAAGAGCTGAAAGGGCGAGTCTGCTACGGAGGTCTTGACCTCTCCTCAACCAGTGACATCACCGCTTTTGTTTTAGTGTTTCCACCCCTTGAAGAGGGAGATAAGTTTCAGGTGCTCCCATACTTCTGGCTTCCGGAGGAGACCCTTCATCAGCGTGTGAAAAGAGACAGCGTTCCCTATGACATCTGGCACAGGCAGGGACTTCTAAATCTAACAGAAGGAAACGTGGTCCATTATGGATTCATCGAAAAGTTCATCGAGCTACTCGGTGAGAAATACAACATCAGAGAAATTGTCTATGATCGTTGGGGTGCTACGCAGATGAGCCAGAACCTAGAGGGTATGGGATTTACCGTTGTGCCTTTTGGCCAGGGTTTTAAGGATATGTCTCCACCGACAAAGGATCTGATGAGGCTCACTTTAAGCAAACAGATAGCCCATGGTGGGCATCCGGTCTTAAGATGGATGGCAGATAACATTGTGGTAAGAACGGACCCTGCTGGAAACATCAAGGTGGATAAGGAAAAGTCCTCAGAAAAGATCGATGGTATCGTGGCCATGATCATGGGCCTTGCCAGAGCTACAGTGAATCCGACGGATGATGATGGATCCATTTACGATGAACGCGACATGATCATTTTAGGATAGAAGGGGGTGAACATAGATTATGGCGAACTTTTTTAAATGGCTCTTTAAGGCTAGGGCAGAACCCACGGACAGTGTTAGTAGTGCACCGAACTTTTATATGGGTCAAAGCATATCGGGGAAAATTGTCAACGAGCGAAGCTCCATGCAAACCACAGCAGTCTTTGCCTGTGTGCGAATCATTGCTGAGACGGTAGCATCTTTACCTCTTCACACTTACAGGTATCAAGGTGACGGAAAAGAAAAGCTGTACACCCATCCGTTGTATAGGATTTTGCACGATGAACCAAACCCGGAGATGACGTCCTTTACCTTAAGGGAAACCATGATGACGCACCTGCTTCTATGGGGAAATGCCTACTGCCAGATCATTCGAAATGGTAAAGGGGAAGTGGTGCATCTTTATCCCCTGCTTCCCGACAAGATGACGGTGGATAGAGATAAAAATGGCAATCTCTACTACGCTTATAGGAAGGAAACCACCACCCATTATCTAGGCCCTGAGGATGTTCTTCATGTACCGGGTCTAGGTTTTGATGGCGTCATGGGATACTCACCGGTGGCCCTAGCGAAAAATGCCATCGGACTGAATATTGCCGCTGAAGAATATGGCGGTAGGTTCTTTGCCAATAACGCGACACCAAGCGGTATTCTTTCAACTTCAGGAACCATCAAGGATCCTTCAAAAGTGAGAGATGCCTGGCAGGCGGCCTATGGAGGAAGTGGAAACAGCAACAAGGTGGCGGTCCTTGAAGATGGTCTTCAGTACCAAGCCATCAGTATGCCCAACTCCGATGCGCAGTTTCTTGAAACGAGAAAGTTTCAGATCGAAGAGATCTGTAGAATCTTTCAAGTGCCTCCCCATATGGTGGCGGACCTTAGCAAGAGTTCATTCAGTAACATCGAGAACCAATCCATCAGCTTTGTGGTTCATACCATCAGGCCATGGCTGGTTCGAATAGAGCAGGCGATGAATAAGAAGCTCTTTCTTGAAAAGGAGAAAGGTCAGTGTTTCGTGTCTTTCAATGCATCGGCACTGATGCGAGGAGATTATAAATCTAGGATGGATGGATACGCCATCGGTATTCAAAATGGTTTCTTCTCCGTTAATGATGTGAGGAGGATGGAGAACATGGACCCGATTTCTGAAGAAGATGGTGGAGACCTGTATCTTGTGAATGGCAACATGCTACCCCTTAAGATGGCCGGGGCTTATGCAAAGAAAGCCATGGATGAGACTGGTGGTGATGGGTCTTGATGATAAGTGTATAACTTGGCCCATTTCTGTGGACAACTAGAAAACAAATTGGAAGTATCAACAGCATTTCTCAGAATCGAGAAGTGCTTTTTCATGCCCGAAAGGAGGTCGATTAGATGGATAAATTTTGGCGATGGGTGGTGAACGAAGCCGAGGAGCCTACAGTGAGAACCCTGCATCTTGAAGGGTACATTGCAGAGTCTTCTTGGTTTGATGATGATATCACCCCTAAACAGTTTAAGACGGAGCTTTATGGCAGTGGCCCGGAGACGGATGACATTGTTGTAAAGATACACTCGCCAGGTGGAGATACCTTCGCTGCAGCACAGATTTACAACATGCTGAAGGAATATCCCGGCAAGGTCAGTGTCCATATTGATGGGCTTGCAGCCAGTGCCGCTTCTGTCATTGCCATGGCGGGAGATGAGGTGTGTGTTTCTCCGCTGTCAGTAATCATGATCCATAACCCAGCCATGCTTATTGCTGGTGAGGTGGCGGATCTGCAGGTGGGGATTAATCTCCTCAGTGAAGTAAAAGAGAGCATTATCAATGCTTATCAGACGAAGATGGGGCTTTCCAGAGCGAAAATCTCACACATGATGGACGCTGAAACCTGGATGAGTGCCCACAAGGCCATCGAGATGAAGTTTGCCGACAAGATTCTTTATGAACCAGAGACGGTAGATGAAGGTTCCGGTGGCTTTATCTTTGACCAGATGACAGTGACGAACGCTCTAAGAAACAAACTCCCTGGCATTCAGGCGAGGATGAAATACCTAAAAGCACATGATGATGACGCTAGAACTAAGGAGCCGGAAAAGAGTGTAGAACCCGCGCCACAAGGTGAAGACGATTTGAAGGCTCCTGACCATTCAGTAAACCAGATCCCTATTGCCCAGCTGGAAAGACGGCTGGAGCTGATTAAAAATTGGAGGTAATGAATATGAGTAAAATTCAAGAACTAAGAGAGAAACGCGCCAAGGTTTGGGAGCAGGCTAAGTCATTCCTTGATGAACATCGTCAGGAGAATGGTCTGATCAAATCCGAGGACAATGCCGTCTATGAAAAGATGGAAGATGAAGTGGTCAGCCTTGGAAAAGAAATCGAGCGCCTTGAGCGTCAAGAGATGATGGACAGAGAGCTTTCAGCTGCTCTTAGCAAACCGCTTGCATCAAGACCTGATAAGATGACCGAAGAAAAAACCGGCAGAGCATCTGATGCCTATAAAAGCGCCTTTTGGGGTGCCATGAGAAACAAGATGAACCCTGCGGTACACAACGCGCTTCAGATTGGGACCGATTCAGAAGGTGGTTTCCTTGTTCCGGATGAGTATGAGAACCAGCTGATTCAGGCACTTGAAGAGGCGAATGTTCTAAGAAATCTGTGCAACGTGATTACGACCAGCTACGGGGATAGAAAGATTCCTGTTGTAGCAAGTCATGGATCCGCTGCATGGATGGATGAAGAAGCGGCCTTCACTGAAAGTGATGATGCCTTCACTCAGGTGACCCTGTCAGCCTACAAACTTGGTACCATGCTGAAGGTTTCTGATGAACTTCTTAATGACAGTTACTTCGACCTTGAAGCCTACATTGCAGCTGAGTTTGCAAGACGAATCGGTGCCGCAGAGGAGGAAAGCTTCCTCACTGGAAATGGAAGCAGCAAACCTACAGGACTTCTTCATACAACTGGTGGAGCGAGCCTTGGTGTGACTGCTGCAAGTGCAACAGCCATCACCATTGATGAGGTGCTGGACCTTTACCACAGCTTGAAGTCGGCTTATAGAAAGAACGCGACCTTCCTTGTGAACGATGCGACCATCAAAGCAATCAGAAAGCTCAAAGATGGTCAGGGCCAGTACTTGTGGCAGCCATCTGTTCAGGCAGGAACACCGGATACGATTTTGAATCGTCCAGTGGTGACTTCTCAGTACATGCCGGTAGCTGCAGCGGGTGAGAAGACTATTCTCTTTGGAGACTTTAAGTACTACTGGATTGCTGATCGTCAGGGTAGAACCTTCAAACGTCTGAACGAACTCTATGCAGCAAATGGTCAGGTCGGTTTCCTTGCATCTCAGAGACTGGATGCGAAACTAATCCTTCCTGAAGCCATCAAGGTTCTTCAGCAAAAGGCCTAAGTAATTTAACGGGAAGGTGGTCCTAGTTACTGCCTTCCTTTCACTTTGATAAGGAGGGAAAACCATGGGATATAACACGAAAAACTATACCGAACAGGGTGGCGAGAAGACTGTCATCGGTGGAGAGCTTGCCGTTACGGCAGAAGGGAAAGTAACCTTTAATGGTACTCAGCTGAAACCTGCAGCTCTTCAAGCAGACAGTACAGCTGTGGATGTGGCGGACCTGGTGGCTGATTTCAACGCCTTACTTTTAAAGCTTAAAACCGCTGGCCTCATGGAAAGCGAGTGATGGTAGATGACGCTTCTTGAGAAGGTAAAACAAAATCTCATTGTAACCCATAATGAGGATGATGCCTTAATAGAAGGGTTCATTACTGCTGCCATCAGCTATGCCGAAGGTTATCAGCATCTAGGGGCGGACTTCTACACAGAAAACACCATGTCACCGACCACCGAGCAAGGAGTCATAATGCTGGCTTCTCATTTTTATGAGAGTCGTGATGGCTCCACCGGTGGTTTTTTTAATGACAATGTCAGTGCTTCAGAGCAAGTGTGGAAGACGGTACATCTACTTCTACGCATGGGAAAGGAGTGGCAAGTCTGATGAAACGGCTATGGGTGAAGAAAAGAAGGAAACGCCAGAAAAGATGCTACCGAAAAGGCAGACGAAAGGATCGTAGTCATGGTTATGAGGAGAAGGCAGTAAAGGCAGGTGAAGGGTATGAGCTTTGGGAAGATGAACACCCGAATCGACATCATCGATACGATTCCCATGAAAGACGATGAAGGATTCTCTTCAAAGGGAGAAGAGATTATCGCCAGTGTTCGTGCGTATAAGGATGAAAGACACGGTTCAAGAAAGTGGGCCAATATGGCTGCCTACACCAAAGCCAACGCCACCTTTCAGTTTAGACGGATTCCTGATTTGGTGATTGAACCTGGCATGCTGATTCGCTGTGATACCGGGGAGTACAAAGTCTTGAGCGTCGAGGTTATTATGGGATTTTATTTAGAAGTAGCAGCAGAAAAGATTGAAGCCACGAAGGACTAGACCAGCTATAAAATGT
>NZ_AXUN02000192.1 GCF_000495435.3 Youngiibacter fragilis 232.1
ACAGTCAGCCAGGAATCGAGCACGTGGTTATCGGAGCGTTAGAAATTTCATAACCATGATCTATTTGCTTGCTGGCAAATTGGAACTGAAGCCTAGAGTAAATCCAACTATATAACCCACTTAAAACAGCGAAGCGCCATTTTTCAACTGCTTGTTTCCCTGGCTTCAGAACCAGAGAACTGCGAATATGCAGAGAATGACAAGGGCTATAGCGTTGAACAAGCTGAATTTCTTCAGGTATTCAAGCGGCCTGGCATCCTCCGACCTGGAATAGAGCTTATATGAGATAAGGCTTGCAAGGGATGCCACCAGAGTTCCCAGTCCGCCTATGTTTGTGCCTGTGATAAGCATCCTGTAGTTTTCAGTGAATGATGAAAGCATTATGGCTGCAGGAACATTTGAAATGACCTGCGACAGGACCACAGAGGAGAAAAGCTCCCTCCCCCTGATAAGTGAAGCCATTCTTTCTTAACACTCCACCGCAGGTTACTGCAATTAGCTGTAACCGCTGAAGCATTACGATATGGTCCACGAATCCAAATACCGAAAGCAGACACACTATAAAGAGAATAATGTAAAAGCAATCCTGCCCTGTCATCAAGTATCCTCATGCCTGTAAGTTCAAATGATACGGTGTCATTGCCTGAAACCATAGTCAATCCAGTCACCAGAATGAAGCTTACCATGACAAGTGGTATTGTTATGCTGAAGAATTCTCCGGCAGGCACTCCGAACCTTGAGTAGAGGTAAAGGTTCTGAGGATTACCAATCGGGGGTGAGCATGGTCACCACAGATATAAGGTTCCCCTTCCCTGCTCTTCTCAGGACTTCAATCGCCAGCGGTACGAAGGTAATGAGGGCAATGTCATTCGTTATAAGCATAGATGAGACGAATGCAAGCATGACAAGAGCCAGTGACATGCTCCTCACACTTCCGGTCCATTTCAGGAGAGTGCCAGCTACAACCTCAAAGACACCCATCTCCCTTATGGCAGCTATTACAGCCATCAGCGAGAACAGTACCGCAAGGACCTTGAAGTCAATGTATGAGAAATACTCCGCTGACGGTAGTATCACAAAACCTGTTGCTAAAGCAATAACCCATGACACCACAAGGACGGTGTCCTTTTTTAGTATTCTTATGATCTTGTCCATAGTTCACGATCCGTTACTGCCGAACTTAAGCCCGCGTAACGGGCACATTATGCAGTCGCCCTTTACCTTCCTCCGCTGAGTACAGCGCTCCTGTGCGAGCATTTGTCCTCGACGCAGGCTGCATTGCCCTTTCCGTCCCTGAAGAATGCCAATTCCAGCCCCATCCTCCCTGCAGCAAGTATCTTTCCTGATTTGACGGCTTTGGATGGCAGAACTGCGTACCATTGGTTCCAGATCATTCAGAACATCTCCATTTCCCTAAAAATCGTTAACATATCTATACATTATACTAAAACTATCAGTTTGGCAAACCTCCTTGTTGCAGGAATCGAACCTCTGTAGCTGGACCTTGACATGGACACCTCCAGAAATATAATGCAATGGATATATTGTCATGTTTTTGCATATACATGAATTGATTGCCTTTAGCATTTGGGAGTGTTGAGATTCAGTTCCTGGATTTTCACGTTGTTATTGAACCGTATCTCCTAATGTGCTATAATTTCAAAAATGCAGCGGTGAACTGTTTGCCAAAACTGTTCAGGCATTTTAATACATCGTTCCGGAGGCTGTTCATGACAAAAGGGCAAATTGAGTCGAAGATAAGCGAAGCGATAAGCAGGTTTGAGATTGAGCAGATGGGAAGAGGCCCTGAGAAGATCAGGACCACGATAATGCAGGACCTGATCCTCATAAGGCTTCAGGGCTTCCTGAGCAATTCAGAGAAGAACCTGGCACAGAACAGGGAAGGCATTGACCTCATCAAGAAAGTCAGGACCGCCTTGTTCGAGAATGCACGGGAAAGCCTGGAGGCAGCAGTAAGGTCAGTGATCGATGTCAATGTGATAAGCACATATTCTGATGTCAGTACAAAGACTGGCGAGAAGATAATAGTCATTATCGCGGACAGTGACATTGAAGAGAAACTCACAAGATAATATTTGGAAGACAAATCGGAGGGCATCTGCCAGTCGTAAGTAAGCCAATGGAAAATCCAGAAATGGACTTTTTCCGTTGGCTTTTTTGTTAAGCCGGATCCAGTCACCATATGGTGCAACCAATGAGCAGGAGTGTTGAAATTGACAAGTACAGCAAAAGAAAAAAATATCAAGGATCAGGGAAACAGGTGGATATTCCTTGTTTTTGGAATCCTCATCATGATGTGCCTTGGGACCGTCTATTCTTACAGTGTGCTAAGGGTCTCGATTGAGAGACAGTATGGCATCGGATCGATGCTCGGTGGCCTGCCATACATGACGTCCCTGGCCTTCTATGCCATATTCATGTTCCTCACCGGAAGGTACCTTGAGAGGTTCGACCCGAGACTTGTGCTTATAGCAGGCGGGCTTCTGGTAGCTCTTGGCTGGATGCTGTCAGCCTATGCCCCTACCATCTATGTCCTCACATTTACCTACGGAGTCATGAGCGGAGCAGGTGTAGGGATCGCCTATGGGGTTCCGATGACTGCAATATCAAAATGGTTCCCAGAAAAGAAGGGTCTTTTCGTAGGGCTGGTACTGATCGGCTTCGGCCTTTCACCTGTAGTCACAGCACCACTCATAAGGCAGCTGGTCGATGCCTTCGGACTTCAATACACCTTCCTCGCGATAGGCGTTTCCTTCGGAGTACTGATCCCGCTTCTCTCGCTGCCCTTCCGATACCCCAAAATGTCAGCTGGTTTTTTGGAAGGTACGAAATCAGCTTCATTGCCCGGCCTGGAAACAAGGGATATGGTCAGGTCAAAGGGCTTCAGGGCGCTATATCTGAACTTTGTCATCGGATCCATGATAGGGCTCATGATGGTGGGGCTAACGACATCCGCAGGTACTGCAATGATCGGGCTTGCTTCCACGGAGGTTACCGGCCTTATGGTACTCTTCGCCTTATTCAACGGTGCAGGACGACCGGTATTCGGCCTGATAACCGACAGGTTCTCGTCAGGCAGGGCTATGCTTCTATCTTACCTGCTGATTCTTGCTGCATCTATTCTCATGCTCACAGCAGGTGAAGGCGACAGCCTTAAGTATGGAGTCTCCTTCTCCATATTCTGGTTCAATCTGGGCGGCTGGCTGGCCATAGCTCCCACATCGACCTCAGCCATGTTCGGTTCCAGAAGCTACAGCAGGAACTATGGAGTTGTGTTCACAGCATACGGCATAGGCGCGATTGCGGGAGTTCTGGCATCAGGCCTGCTTCTGGATGTATTTGGAAGCATGGCTAACGTATTCTTCTTTGTTGTGGCCCTTTGCATTCTCGGAATATTGGTAACCCTCCGGCTTTTTGGGACTGACAATAGGAAAGTGTCAGGTTCAGATATTATTCTGGAGTAAATCACCCCATACTGCGTGGATTAATGGCGCCGGACAACCTGATCCGATTCAGGATTGCCCGGCTTAATTTTGCTCCGGAACAGCCAACGATTATGCTGATTTGGTATAATGAAATCATGATAAATGCCTTATCAGAAAATCATAAGGAATTGCGGTGATGGAACATGGACAAGGAAACAGCAGAGTATATTAGTGTTGACGGAAGCGATCACCTGGATGATGCAAAGGACCTGTTCATGGAATATTCCAGGTCGATAGGTGTAAGCCTGTGCTTCCAGGGCTTTGACGAGGAGCTTGACAGCCTTCCTGGCAAGTATTCCCCGCCTAAGGGTTCACTTATGATCGCGTATGTTGGAGGAAGGGCTGCAGCCTGTGCAGCACTAAGGTATGTTTCTGATGACATTTGTGAACTGAAGAGGGTTTTTGTCAGAGATGACTTCCGGGGTTCTGGGCTCGGAAGGGAGATCGTCGAAAGGATGATTGATGAGGCGAGGACATTAGGGTACGGATACATGAGGCTTGACACCCTGCCTTCTATGGCAGCAGCAAAGAAGCTGTACTTTTCCCTTGGCTTCCATGAGATAGAGCCATACATCTTTAATCCCCACGAAGGAACAATATATATGGAGCTGAAGCTCTGAAAAGTTCACATGCCTTTGACATCCTGATTCAAATGAGCCAATGTCACCTTTATAAAGATTCATCTGGTTCTTTAACTGCATATACAAGGAGGTTTGAACCATGCAGGAAAAAAGCATCTACAGCGATATCAGCATACGGACAGTACCAAGGATGAAGGTTGCACGTTACGTCGTGATCAGTCCTGACCCAGAGGAAATGGTCATCGGGTATATGGACAGGTGGGCCGAAAAGAGCGGGGTTCTTGAGATTCCGGGTTATGTCAGGAAGATGATCGGGTGGGACTTCCCATATGTCACAAATGAGCAGAGGGAAAAGTTCGGTCTCAGGGGATATGTAGCCGCACTTGTGATTCCTGATGACTTTGAACCGAAGACAAGTGGTGCTGAGATCACATGGATCGAGGAAGATAAATATGCGACCCTTACTATCAGGGATCCTCACAGCGATTCATTCAGGAATATACCTGAAGGCTTCCAGATTCTGCTCGGGTTCGTTAACAGCGGAGAATACAAGACACTATCCTGGGAAGGCAGGATAGCCTTCGAGGAAGAGTACGACAAGGATGGAGTCCACTACATGGATATTTACATACCTGTCAAATGATTTGACTCAAGGGGGTGTGGGAATGGATAGCTGGAAAAGGAAAGCATCTGCTGCCATTGAAATATACGCTGTATTCCTGCTGCTCTTTTCCGGAGGAAGGCTTATGGCAGCGTATGGGGAATTACCTGAATCCATAGGGGACTATGGCATTTCCATCATAAGGGTCTACGCTGCGGGAAAGGGAATCCTTGTAACAGCCTATGGCATTTCAATAATCCTCTTTGCGGCACTCACTTTCTATGGAAGGGTGAGACGAAAAGAGGAATTTCATCTCTCTGCAGCAAAGCTCCTTACTGCTTCCGTACTGCCTCTCATCAATGAGAGGATTGTCAAGTCATTGATCGGTGCATCGGGTATCCATGCATATCTCGAGGGTTTCCTGGGATGGACCGCGATTTTGGTACTTGCTGCAATCCTTTCAGCAAGCATCTTCAGGATGTACTTCAGGAAAGTCTGAATATAGAAGGAAAGTCGCTGTACCGAAATGCTGCTGCGTTTTCCAGAGTAAAGGGGTCACTTATGCTAAGAACACTGATAGACTTGTTTGTCGCATTCTTCAAGGTCGGACTGCTCTCATTCGGTGGCGGATATACACTGATTCCCCTCATACAGCATCAGGTCGTAGAGGTAAACAGCTGGGCCACCCAGGATGAGTTCCTGAAGGTCCTCGGAGCCTCTCAGGCTATCCCTGGAGCAATATCGATCAAGTTCGCAACCTATATCGGCTACAAGGAGGCCGGCATTCCGGGAGTGATATCAACAATCACCGGCAGCTTCATAGTACCGGTCGCTGCCATCCTGATACTCTTCAACGGGCTGAAGGTGGCAGAGACCATCCCGGCTGCGGAAAGGTTCCTGAAAGGAATCAAGAGCGCAACCTGGGGACTCATCATAGGCTTCGGCATCCAGGCCCTGATGGGAACAAGCACGGATTTCAGGAACATAGCCATTGGCATAGGTGCACTTGTTGCGATTGCAGGCTTTGACCTGAGCCCGGCAATTGTCATGGTAATCGCCGGCATACTCGGAATGGTCCTTTACAGATGAAGATATGCTCATCCTGAATAAAGCCGTCCTCGATTCACCCTTTCCACTTCAATCGCCACAACAAATCGGGTAGGACCCCGCTG
>NZ_AXUN02000191.1 GCF_000495435.3 Youngiibacter fragilis 232.1
TTGTTAACTGTAAAAGTCAGGTCTTCGGCCATCATATTACCTTAATTTCACATATGCAAAGGTTTCCTCAGTTCCTTCTCATTTGACACAGGATGATATATGATTAAGGTATTGAAAAACGAAATTGGAGATGGTTTTATGAACGGAGGAGTCACAGACAGGATTTGCACCAAAGAAAGGGACATTGATTACCTGACGCTGCTCGCAAAGCAGTATCCGTCGATAAGCGCTGCAACAACGGAGATAATAAACCTTCAGGCGATACTTGACCTCCCTAAAGGCACCGAGCATTTCATATCTGACGTCCATGGAGAGTACGAATCCTTCAGGCATGTTCTGAAGAACGCTTCAGGAGTCGTAAAGACAAAGATCAATGAGATATTCGGGAACGCCCTGCGTGAAAGCGAGAAGCAGGACCTGGCAACCCTCATATACTATCCGGAGGAGAAGCTGGACCAGATAGACATCAGCGAAAGGGATATGAAGGACTGGTACACCACTGCCCTGTACAGGCTTATACAGGTTGCGAAGAGGGTATCGTCCAAGTATACGAGGTCGAAGGTCAGGAAGGCATTCCCGACAGAGTTCGCATATATCCTGGAGGAGCTTATCAACGAGAGCGAGGACAGGATAAACAAGCAGGAATACTACAATAGGATAATTGAGACCATTGTCGAGCTTGACAGGGCGAAGGCGTTCATAGTGGCAATATCGAACCTCATCCAGAGGCTTTCCATAGACAGGCTGCACATCATCGGGGATGTTTTTGACAGAGGACCTGGTGCGGACATAATAATGGACACATTGGAGTCGTATCATTCAATGGATTTCCAGTGGGGAAACCATGACATAATCTGGATGGGTGCGGCAGCCGGAAGCCCGGCTCTCATATGCAACGTGATAAGGATAACGGCAAGGTATGACAACCTTACGATCCTTGAAGACAGGTATGGGATCAACCTTCTGCCGCTTGCAAGGTTCGCATCCGATCACTACAAGGACCATGACCTCAAGCCATTCTGGCCAAAGGGTAGCGATTCACTGGCAAAGAGCCAGAAGGACCTGGAGATGACAGCCCTCATGCACAAGGCAATCTTCATGATACAGATGAAGCTTGAAGGCCAGCTCATATACAGGCATCCTGAATATAGGATGAATGACAGGATGATCCTTGATGTCATTGACTATGAGAAGGGCAATGTCATTATTGACGGGAAGGAATACAAGCTAAGCAGCTGCGATTTCCCGACAATAGATCCCAAGAACCCCTTCCTCCTTACCGACGAGGAGAAGGAACTGATGGAGAGGCTCGTGAATTCCTTCCAGAACTCATACAGGCTCAATGAACACATGAGGATCCTCTATTCCAAGGGCAGCATGTACCTGGTATTCAACCAGAATCTCCTGATACACGGCTGCATACCCCTTAACAGCGACGGAACCTTCATGCCGGTCAACATCGATGGGGAGGAATGCGTGGGAAGGGATGCCATGGACAGGCTCGAGAGGCTTGCAAGGCAGGGCTACTACGACAACGACCCTATTAGGAGGGAGGCTGGGCAGGATGCCATGTGGTACCTCTGGTGCGGACCAGCATCACCGCTTTTTGCTAAGAGCAAGATGGCCACCTTCGAGAGGTATTTCCTTGCTGAGAAGGAAACGCACAAGGAAGTCAACAACGCATATTACCTGAACAGGGACAATGTGGAATGGATAGAGAAGATCCTTGAGGAATTTGACCTTGATCCAAACACGTCACATATGGTCAACGGTCATGTGCCGGTAAAGGTTGTAAAGGGCGAGAGCCCGATAAAGGCCAACGGCAAGCTCCTTGTCATCGACGGAGGCTTCTCCAAGGCCTACCAGAAGGAGACCGGAATTGCAGGCTACACGCTAATATACAACTCCCATGGGCTGAAGCTTGTCAGCCATGAGCCATTCGAATCCACAGCAAAGGCCATCGAGGAAGGCATGGATATAGTATCGACCATGGTAGTCCTTGAAAACCTGAGGGACAGGCGAAGGGTATCAGACACCGACATAGGCCTGGAGCTGAAGCTCCAGGTAGAGGACCTGCTGCAGCTTGTCGCTGCCTACAGGAAGGGATACATAATAGAAAAGAAGTAGGATCAAAGGGTGCCGCCAGACTGCGGCACCCTGATTTGTTTGGCTTTCTTCAATCCTGTTGGCACTATGAGATAGAACATGATACTATGTATATTAGTGATAGAATAATGCGATTTCGCGGGAGGTATGCTGATGTTCGGGAAACGGTTCTTCATAACTTACACACTGGTTTGGATTATCACAGGAATATTGCTGCTATCTGTTGAAAAAATCGATTGGGCAGGTAATTCCATAGTGATCAGGTATCTTGCGATACCTGCCATAGTGATAACAATGGCCGTATATGCCGTGAGACAGATGCCGGACATAAGTGGTGCGAAGGTAAAAAGGTCATCGATTGCATTCATGATAATAGGCAGTTCGGTGGCATATACCCTGCTTAGAGGCATGATACCTGACGGAATGCTTCCAGATTCAGTATTGGTGGAGCTCTTCCTAAAGTACCTGTATTCTCTTGCTCTTATCCATATATTGCTAAGGACCACCTTGGCCGACGGTAATCGGAGAACAGAAAGCGGGGAGTGACCGCCATCAGGACATCGGGATAATCATGACATTTCAAAGGGTGCTGAAGTTTTCAGCACCCTTTATATGTTTTATCTATTTGACTTATGGAGTGAGAGATCCATATATCCCAGCGTTCAGCTGAGCAAGCCCCTTTTGACAGTTACGAGGATGTTGTTCGGGTCCCTTATCTCCTTCATGCCATCATCGGTATCATTGAAGATGGAATCAAAAGCAGCATCTGAAAGCCTGATGACATAGCCCTTAAGGCCAGGACGTCCATCCTCTTTCTCCCTGGGGGTTCCCCTCAGCCAGGTGTTCATGCCAATATGGTGATGGTAGCCGTCCCTTGAGGTGAAGATGGCAGTTTCGACATCCATCATCTTCTCAATGCCAAGTGTATCCCTGTAGAACTTTTCCGATTCATCAAGGTCCAGCACATGAAGGTGTATGTGTCCCATGTCTGTTCCTTCCAGCATTCCCTGATACGGTCCGTAGGACCTTTCTCCCAGTACTCCGTCAATGTCCATGGCCTCAGTGGTCATGGTGAATTCTCCGTCATCGTACCATTCGGATTCTTCCCTGTCCCTGTATACCTCAATTCCATTGCCTTCGGGATCCGACAGGTAGACCGCTTCTGATACCTTGTGGTCCGATGCCCCAGTGACAGTGATCCTTCTGTCTATGAGGTTCTGTATGAAATCCCCCAGGTCCCTTCTTGAAGGCACCCGTATCGCGAAATGATAGAGTCCAACCTCGTGCCGTCTTGCTGCCTTTGTCTCGTGGAGCACCACAAGGGTCCTTGTACCTGCCTTTAGCTCTATGGTATCTCCATTCCTTTCGGAAGAGAGTCCGAGTGTCCTGTAATATGCTGCGAGGTCTCCAATGTTCGAAGAGTTTATGTGTACCTCGCCGATTTCCATAGTCTTTGCCATTCTAACCAGTCCTTCTCCTGTAGTATCTTATACCTATGATACACAGACTTTGGCCTGCAGTTGTTAATCTGGAATGAACAAAGCTTTAATCATTTGTGTAAAATCGTATTTTGCACAAATGGAATTACCCGTGGACTAATCCATACCTTCAATGATCTCTGATGTCAGGTCGCTGAAGAAGGCAGCCATTGCGGAGGTGGACAATGCACTGATGCTCCTGTCCTCGCTGAGCTTTGACATTTCACCCATGGCTGTGCCAACTATCCTGTCGAGCTCATCCTGCATGGTCAGGAATGACCTGTAAAGCCCGTAGAGAGGTGCTGAATCCCCCTTTGCAAGCTCCTGTGATATCGGGTGGAGGACCTTCTTTACCTCAGGGAGGCTCTGGGTGCCCTTCAGTATCTGAAGGAGTGAGAGCAGCATGAGATGCTCCCTTGAGTATTTCTTCTTAATGGGTGGCGGCAGGATCCTGTCCTTCGTATAGTTGTTTATCATGGTCTTGGTAAGCGGTCTCCTGGGATATTTCTTCTCCATGAAGGTTATGACCTGGTCCATGTACAGGTCTATGTCCGGGTATTCTTCAATCCTTGGCAGTGGATGCAGCCTTTCGGCTCCCTTTGCTTCCATTTGGCACCTCGCTTCTTTCACGTAATATAATGTTAATCGAAAAATAATGTACCTGCAATGTTGCAGGAGTCCATTTCTTGTGTATAATAAGAATATGATAACACATAGTTTTGAAAACTACATCAGGAGGACAATATGAAAAATATATTGAGGGAACCAGTCAATTCACTGACCCATCTGGGAGGAGCAGTCCTTTCGGTTTTCGGCCTTATAATACTTGTTGTGCAGAGGATACTTTCGGGTACTGGAGCAAAAGGGATAACGGGAGCAGTCATATTCGGAGTGAGTCTCATACTCCTTTACCTTGCAAGCGGAATCTACCATGGCTACATAGGAAGCGACAGGCATATCCTGACACTCAAGAAGCTCGATCACAGCATGATATACGTGCTTATTGCCGGTACCTATACACCGGTCCTTCTGACGATCCTTTCAGGATGGCAGAGGGTGGCGATGCTTGCTGTGATATGGGGTATAGCGGCTCTTGGCATAATACTGAAGATATTCGTGAACGGGATCCCAAGGGCGGTATACACCTTAGGCTACATACTCATGGGCTGGATAGTGGTCTTCTTCATAAAGCCGATCTATCTCGCAGTGCCATTCACGGGATTCCTGCTTCTTGCACTTGGAGGACTCCTATACACGATCGGAGGGGTCATATACATTGCCAAGAAGCCTAATTTCGCCCTTTCCTTTGGCTTCCATGAGCTTTTCCATCTCTTCATACTTGGAGGGAGCATACTTCACTATTTCTTCATATTCGGATATATGGCATAGACAAAAAGATATTTTCAAAAGGTTTACATGTAAATAAACGGAACACGAACAGGTTTGCGTTGATAAATAATTCAATGCTAGCCTGTTTTATTGATAAAAAGATAAGTATTCACACTGATGAGTGATGAATTCACAAACATGACAAAAAGTTTACAAATCTTTACAAGTTCTTCATACCGTTAACTTATTATATGGAAGTCGGATTCGTTCGGGGGTCGGCACGTTTGACAGTATGGAGGGGTAATATGAGAAGTATCAAGGCAGCGGTGGCAGCCGTAGCATTGGCAGCGTTCATAACAGGAACCGGAGCTGTGACAGTATATGCAGATGTAAATCCAAGGGCGGAGCTTACAGCGATAAACAAGGAGCTCAAGGCCAAAACAGCGGAAGAGACAGCGGCGAAGGCTGATTCTGAAGCGAAGTCAGCTGAAATGGCATCATTTGGTGAAGAAATCAATTCCTACACCATACATAGCGAATATCTCCAGGAGACACTGGACATAGTCAACGCAAAGCTCGGGATAATGGAGACTGAAAGGCCAAGCGCATTCAGGAAGCTGTTCCTCAGCATCACAAACGGATATACGGTACTGGACCAGTACACCGAATATGTGGCTTTATCATCTGACCTTCAATCGTTCAAGAAGATCAACCTGCTGGATATGGGCGATGAGGATGCGGAAAAGATAGTTGAAGGGCTTCAGGCAAGAAAGTCAGCCATAGAAAATGAGCTTATCCAGATTGCGGAGCAGAAGATTGTCCTGCAGAGCGGAATAGACGCAAGGATGGAGGAGCTTACAGCACTCGATTCAAGGCTCACTGAGCTTGGTGTGGAGATACAGCTGCTTTCAGGCGAGAAGACAAAGAAGGAAGCTGAGGTCAAGAAGGCTGAATCATTCATAAAGCCTGCAGCAGGAAGACTTTCAAGCCCGTTCGGATACAGGATACACCCTGTAACCGGAGCAAGAAGCATGCACACCGGAATTGACCTTGCAAACAGCTCAGGAACTGCAATACTCGCTTCAAGGGGCGGAATTGTTGAAAGAGTAGGATACGAGGGAAGCTACGGAAGGATAGTAATCATTAATCACGGAGGCGGACTTACAAGCCTTTACGCACACCTAAGCTCATACAGCGTAAAGGTGGGTCAGAGGGTTGAACGGGGCCAGAGGATAGGTTCAATGGGCAGCTCAGGAAGGGCTACAGGGCCACATCTCCACTTTGAGATAAGGGTAAACGGAACTGCCGTGAATCCATACAAGTACATAGGCAACTAACGACAAGGGATCCCTATGAGGATCCCTTTTTGATGCTATGAAACAAGTAGGACACTACAGCTACCTAACCCGCATTCATCCTCAGGCATTCTAAGATTAGATGCGGCATTGCCTCCTGTTTGGTTCACTGCCTTTACCTTTCCCGAACCATATAGGGATATGGAAATAATTGACTCCAGGACGACGGTCTTAGTATAATTCATATGTACCTGCGACATAGATGGTGCAAATAGGATATAGGGGAGAGTATAATGAATCCAGGACAAAAATTGTTCTATGACTTTTTCATCGAGCGGGCACTTGACGACAAGAAGGACGAAGCAAGACAATTGCTTGAGGAGAGCTTCTCAAGGCAGGCTGCAGGAACCTTCAATATGGCGTATCTTCAGGAGATCATGCCGAAATTCTTCAGTGTTGTAAAGCCTGAAGCTATCAATGAAGTCAAGGAAGCCATGAACCATTTTGCTTCAAGACTGTAATCTTCAAGAGCACCTCCGGGTGCTTTTTTTTCTGATTGGGAAAACAGGAGCCTTATGCTGTATAATTTACTTGATGGCCATGTGGCTGAGCATAAGAACCATGCAGTTATAATGTGATCAGTATGTGAGAAGGCAAGTAAAGCGCAAGGATTCTTCGAAATATTGCTGCAGTTGTATTTGCTGCAGGGTTGGAGCGCATAATGTAAGAGAAACCTATAAAACAGAAGGAGGAATTGGAATGCCAGAGATAAAGTATGAGGTGAAGGAAAAGCATGGAGTGCTGTCGCGAAACAAGTCAGGATGGACTAAAGAGGTGCGGAGCATATCTTGGAACGACAAGGACGCCAAATTCGACATAAGGGAATGGGCTCCTGACGATGAGAAGATGGGAAAGGGCATAACCCTGTCGACCGATGAAATGCGCGAGCTGAAGAAGATACTTAACGGATTGGACCTGTAGGATATGTCAAGTCTTGGGAAACCAAGGCTTTTTATATTGCATGATAAGCGAAATCGTCGGAGGGATGCCCTCCAGGTAGTTATCCACCTTGTCCACAATATGTTGTGGACAAACTTTAATTAAAACACAATATATAGGGGGCGTTTCAATCTGGATATGATTGACATTATAGAACGTGTGTTCTATAATGGGGTTAAGGAAATAGGGTCGTGACTCCAGACACCAGGCTTATGGAGTAAAAGACAGCGTTATTTTGTTAGTGTGATACGAGGTGATTTCTTTGAAAACAGCATGCGAGGTGGTTTCCCTGTTCAGGGACGGAAAGGTGTACCCGTTCAGGTTCAGGTATTACTCTGTTGAGAGCGTGGATTACAGGATCGTGGATGTGGAGAAGGTCAACTTCGTAAGGGAAAATGACAGGAACGGTCTCGTGGAGAGGACATTCAATGTGACGGGAAGGGTAAAGAGGCAGAGGAAGGCATATGACCTATATCAGGATCCAAGGACCAAGTCGTGGTATCTCATCACATAAAAAAAGCACAAGCGGTCAGCTTGTGCTTTCTGTATGATCAGGCCATATGGTTGACGTAAAGGTTGTAGAAGAAGAACAGGAGGGTAACAACCATGAGAATGGTGTACAGCCTGTCATCCTTTGGCTTCAGGTACTTAAGGCCAGCCATCTCAGAATCGATGTAGGCAGTGAGCCTTTTCATGAGCTCGTTATCGCCGAGCTTCCTTCCGAAGACCTCAACCCATCTTCCGTTGGACCTGATATCAAGTATTCCCTCCGTGCTGTGAAGCTCATAGGATTTTACATTGGGCATCGGGTCCTTCTGCCTGTAGGTTATCTTTTCCTTTGCAAGGAACTTCTTGACCTTCATCTGGATATCCTGGGTGTCTGCGTTCCTGAGGATTATCTTCTTCTGGGTCATCAGGTAGATGTAGAAGGCTATTATGGCTGCAATAAGTCCGCCGTACATGAGCGGATTCGACTCGAGGTTCTGGAAACCAAGAACCATGAATATCATCGCTGTAACAAGTGGAAGGGTATAATATGCCAGATGCATGTTGTTGCTCAGCCTTACTATCTTTCCCTTCTTTGAGAAATAAAGCTCTGAACCGAAAAGGATGAAAAGTGAAAGGGTGAATAGTAGCGCATACAAGTCCTTAACCAATACCGGGTCCATAAATCTGCTCCAATCGTTATTTATTCACATAGAATTATATCAGTAATCTGGCCAAAGATGCAAAGGTTTCGAAATCTTACTAAATTACCTCAGGTATGCACGTATGCAATCAGCCTTCAAATTCCAGGTTTTCTATATGGTCAAGAAGCTCTATGTTTTCAATAGGATTGCCTTTAAGCCTCAGATTCTCAAAGCTTTCGAAGTCCTTGAGAGGGGACACGTCCCTGACTTTGTTGTCGATGAGCTCAAGCTCCTTAAGGTTTTCAAGTCCCGCGAGAGGGGAGATATCCTCTACCTGATTGTTGTAAAGCTCAAGTGTCTCCAGGCTTGCGAGTCCTGCGAGTGGAGTCAGGTCCTTTATCTGGCTGCTGTACAGGCTTATTGACCTGAGCTTTGTCAGGCCTGCAATGGGACTTAAGTCCTGCAACGGGTTATTGCTCCCTGACAGGTAAAGCAGTTCCTTGCACTCTGAAAGGGGTGACAGGTCCGATACCTCTCCGAAGGCAAGATTGATTGACTTGAGGTTCTTTGCGCCCTTCACGAAGCTGATATCCTTAAGCTTGCTCTGGGTAACGATTATATTCACAAGGCGGCCAAGGACATCGTCAGGTATCGTTGAGTAGTCCAGTTCAGGCTGAAGTGTAACGTTAAGTGCGTTAAGGTTCTTGAAATGCTTAAGGTCATCAAGGGACTTCATGGTGCCGAATCCCTTGTATCTTACACCTTCGAGCTCGACCTCGGTTCCGTAGAACAGGATTATGGATTTTGCCTTGATGTCACCTCCGGCTACCTGCATGAAGTGGTCTCCGCCAATCCCTACCCAGGTATACTTGTCGAGGTCTGAGGGGAAAATCTCATCCTTTTCAAGCTTTGCCTTGAGCAGCTTCTCAAATACAGGGTCTGAGAATACGATCGGGTCCTTTTCATCTTCACCTGACGCAGTCTCTGAGGGGGTGGTCGCAGCGGACGACGGACCCGATGAATTGACTGGTTTTTCCCCGCCACCTGCGCATCCAAAGGTGAACAAGAGAATCAGCAGAATGACTGGTATGAATATAAAGGGTTTACGCTCAAATTTTGGCATCAAGATTCCTCCATTATCATCAAGGTATTTGAATTGTCTTCTTTATTTTCCATTTTATTTTAAACCTTGCAAATTCACAATCTTATCCAATCCAATGGCAGACCATTTCATACAATTATTTTTCTGACCTTATTTTTTTATCATTTGAAACGAGATAAAGGAGATGAATTTCTTGTTGACTACTGAAGCCTTTTAACATAGAATCTAAATGATAATGATGCTTAATGATGGAGCAGTAAGGAAAGCCTTGCGTACAAGCGAGAGGGGATGGTGGAAGCCCTTGCGTATAAGGTGTCCTGAAACCCGCCTTCATTGCACTGCGTAAGCAGCGGAGTGGACCGTTACAGCCAAGAGAGGATGCAGTGCGTCAATTAGGGTGGTACCGCCGGTTTTCCGGTCCCTTGATTGGTGCTTTTTTTTATTTTCAGGGAGGAAAGAAATGGAAAAGAACAAGAAATTCGTCGAAGCAATAACCCCAATGGATGTTGATTTTGCGCAGTGGTACACGGACATCGTGAAGAAGGCGGAGCTTATCGAGTATTCCACCGTAAGGGGAATGGTAATCCTGAGACCTTACGGCTATGCGATCTGGGAGAACATCCAGAGATACCTTGATGACAGGTTCAAGGAGACAGGCCATGAGAATGTGTACATGCCAATGCTTATACCTGAAAGCCTGCTCCAGAAGGAGAAGGACCATGTAGTCGGATTCGCTCCTGAAGTCGCATGGGTCACCCACGGCGGGGAAGAGAAGCTTACTGAGAGGCTCTGCATAAGGCCTACATCAGAGACGCTCTTCTGCGAGCACTTCTCAAACATAGTGCAGTCCTACAACGACCTTCCTAAGCTCTACAACCAGTGGTGTTCAGTAATAAGGTGGGAAAAGACCACAAGGCCTTTCCTGAGGACGACTGAATTCCTGTGGCAGGAAGGGCATACCATCCATGCTACAGCCGAGGAGGCAAAGGAAGAGACGCTGAGGATGCTTAACACCTATGCTGACGCGCTTAAGAATTTCCTCGCGATACCTGTTGTAAAGGGCAGGAAGACTGACAAGGAGAAGTTCGCAGGAGCAGAGGCAACGTATACCATCGAGGCCATGATGCATGACGGCAAGGCTCTGCAGTCCGGAACAAGCCATTACTTCGGGGATGGATTCGCCAAGGCGTTCGACATCAAGTTCGCTGACAAGGACAGCCAGCTGAAGTATGTCCATGAGACAAGCTGGGGACTTTCAACAAGGGTCATCGGCGCCATAATAATGGTTCATGGTGACGACTCAGGACTTATACTCCCGCCAAGGGTTGCTCCGGTTCAGGTTGTAATAGTTCCTGTTGCCCAGCATAAGGAAGGCGTACTTGAGAAGGCTGAAGAGCTCAGGAAGTCCATTTCATCGTATGCCAGGGTCAAGCTTGACGCTTCGGACAAGAAGCCGGGCTGGAAGTTCAGCGAGTACGAGATGAAGGGTGTTCCGGTAAGGCTTGAAGTCGGACCTAAGGATATCGAGCAGAACCAGGTTGTCCTTGTAAGAAGGGATACCAGGGAAAAGACAATAGTTCCCATGGATGAGCTTGAGACCAAACTCAAGGAGCTCTTTGATGATATCCACAACTCACTTTATGAGAAAGCGCTCGTAAGGCTTGAGAACATGACATCTGAAGCGGCTGATTTCGAATCACTCAAGGAAGCTGCTGAAACAAAGCCTGGATTCATAAAGGCGATGTGGTGCGGAAAGCTCTCATGCGAAGAGAAGATCAAGGAAGAGGCAGGACTCTCCTCAAGGTGCATGCCCTTCGAGCAGGAAGAGATAGCTGACACATGCGTATGCTGCGGTGAAAAGGCTGAGCAGATGGTTGTATGGGGCAAGGCCTACTAAAATATTAAATAACTGATAACATTCACCATAAGACGCCCCTCCTCATACAAGGAAGGGGCGTTTGTCATATAATGTAGGTGAGGGAGGTGATTGTATGCTTAGGCTTGATGAGATCCTGACCGGTGATTTCACCTTAAGGGGTACAAAGGACAGGGAAGGGGATCTTGACTATTTTCTTGACAACTTCGGGAAGCCGCTCGTCGTAAAGTACATGATAGAAATGGAGTTCTTCGAGGTAGCTACGATACTGATCAGGATAGGGAAGGGACCTCTGATATCGGTGCACTTCCTGAAGGACAGGGACCTTATGTCGGCAATGTCCTTCGTCGAGGTTGACACCAGGAAGGCTGACCTCCACTACAGGGTTGAAGATGACAAGAGCTATCTCCTGATACGTGACAAGGTATGGGGCGAGCTTTAGGAACAGAAGAATGGGAAAAGTCACAGGTGAGAGCTCACATTATTTGTGAACTGCTAACCTGTGACTTTTTTCTAAACTTCCATGAATCCGCCTTCAGTTATTCCGTCCATCAGCAGGAAGCCTTTTATTTTGACAAGTATGATGCATGAGTTCGATGTGTTTCCGAACACTGAAAGGTCAGGGCTGGTTGCAAGGAGCCTTTCCATGTATGTCTGCCTGGCTACATCGTCCGCCACAATCTCTGCAGTACCATATACGGTAAGTGCCCTTGGGTTAATCTCTGTCAGCCTTGTGTCGATAAGCAGGCTTACACTCGGATTATCCCTTATGTTCCTGCACTTGACGCTGTCTTCTGATGCCAGCATGTATATTTCTGTGACATTCCCGTTTGCCGCGTACTTCATAAGTGAGCTGTTGGGGACGTCCTTCAGGCTTGTCGACAGTACGCAGAGCTTGCTTTCCCTTATCATTTCCCTTGCCTTGTCCATACGATTTCTCCTTTACAGCTTGAAATTACGGTGACTTGAAGTTGTAGACAGGCTTCAGCGTCTTGTCCACGGTTACAGTATCGCCTATGGAGTCAAGTATCTCATCCATAGGCTTGTAGGCGTCAGGTGCCTCGTCCAGGGTAGACCTCGATACCGAGGTTGTGAATATGCCTTTCATGGATTCAGCGTACCTTTCCATGGAAAGCGTATCCTTTGCCCTGTGCCTGCTCATGAGCCTCCCTGCACCGTGGGGTGCTGACTGGTTCCAGTCATCGTTGCCTTTACCTGTGCAAATGAGGGAGCCATCCCTCATGTTCATGGGTATCAGCAGAATTTCACCCTTCTTCGCTGATACCGAGCCTTTCCTTAGGACCATGCCTTCAATGTCTATGTAGTTGTGGATGGTTGAGAACTCATCCTTCATGCCCCAGCCCATCTTTGACAGTATGATCCTTGCCATGGCATGCCTGTTGAGGTCAGCATACTTCTGTACTATCGCTATGTCATGAAGGTAATCCTTGAAGTCGGAGCCTTCAAGGTATGCGAGCTGTCTTGGGATCCCGCTTCCAGAAAGGGCTTTGCCGGCCATGGCCTGGTAATGCTCCGCAAGCTGCTTTCCAAGATGCCTTGACCCTGAATGGATTACAAGGTAGGTTTCACCGCTGTCATCCATGTCCAGTTCAATGAAGTGGTTTCCGCCGCCAAGGGTTCCGACTGAAAGGCTGGCCCTGTTCAAGTCCATCCTTTCAGAGCATTTGAGGTCAAAGATATCTGCCTTCCTTGCTTCAGCCAGCGGGGTCTTTCTGATGCTGAAGCCCGACGGGACCTCATCCCTTATGACATGGTCGAGCTTCTCAAGGTCTCTCATGGTCAGCCTTCGTTTAATGTCAAGCCTTGTTACCAGCATACCGCAGCCTATATCGACCCCGACAAGGTTAGGCACCGCCTTTCCTGAAACGGTCATTGTGGTTCCGATGACGCAGCCTGCACCTGAGTGGGCATCAGGCATTATCCTTATTTTTGCCCCTTTCGTGAAAGGCTGGTCAAGAAGCTCAGTTATCTGCTCTAAGGCCTCGTTCTCAAGACTCTTTGCGAATATCCTCGCATTTCCATATCTTCCTGATATATCCATTTTTCCTCCAAAAAAGGAACGGAGCCATTACGGCTCCGTCATTTCAGCTTCCCGAACACTATCACGCGTCTGGTGCTGTCAACGGTGCACGTGACGAGAGTTATGGTTGCATTGTCAGTATGGTTAAGTACATCCACAGCGGTAGGCAGCACAATCTTCGTACCGGTGACTACGTAGGTGTATTCCTTGGTCTTGGTCTTGATCCTTATCTCGTCTCCAACCTTCAGCTTGTGTATGTCCCTGAAGTAGTGTGCATAGGTGTAGTTCCTGTGCGATGCCAGTGCGAAGTTGCCGCTGCCAGGGAGCCCTGTACCTTCAAAATGCCCTACCGCATATTTAAGCGACTTGTCTCCAATGCCTTCGACTATAGGACCGTACACGCCGATCTTCGGTATGGTTATGAGCCCTATGACCTTCAGGTTCTTGATGGCATTGTTCACCACATCCTCCCTTTCCTTCTGAAGCTCTTCAGCCGTCTTCACGGGAGCGGAAGGTGAAGTGGGGGCAGGTTCACCTGCAGGCACTTCCTCAACAGGGTCGCCGGGGAGCACGGGTGTCTCCGCTGACGGGTCGGTGGTGTCCGGAAGCTCATCCAGGTCAACAAGGATCTCCTCGAACCTCGCTATGAGGAGCTCATTGGCCTTGTCAGCCTGGTAACGCATGTACATGGTGTAGGATACGGTGCCAAGACCGACAAGGATCAGCAGGGCACCAATTATTCTCTTCATATTCATCAATCCTTCACAGGAGCAAGATTTTTCCACTCCCTCTTCCATATAATTATATCAGATGAAAGGCAGGCAATTTGCGACAAAACAGTAAAGAATCGTGAACGATGATATAATATTGGTGATGAAGATGATTTTTTGGAGGAAACACATATGAGGATAGGAATGGGATATGACGTTCACAGGCTGGTTGAAGGAAGGGACCTCATAATCGGGGGTGTCAGGATACCCCACGAGACTGGGCTTCTCGGACATTCGGACGCGGATGTACTTGTCCATGCGATAATGGATGCGCTGATAGGTGCGCTTGGAAAAGGTGACATCGGTAAGCATTTCCCTGACACCGACGAGAGGTTCAGGGGAGCTGACAGCATGGGACTCCTTGCGCATGTCAGTGAAATGCTCGAAGCTGACGGATACAGGGTAACCAACATCGACTGCGTGATAATTGCCCAGAAGCCAAAGATGGCACCATTCATCCCCCGTATGAAGGCAAGGGTGGCCGAGGTCCTTGGAATGGATGAGTCAGATATCAACATAAAGGCGACTACGGAGGAGGGGCTGGGATTTACAGGTGCTCTCCTCGGAATATCTTCACAGGCTGTAGCCCTGATTGAAAAGGTCAGATAGGGCATCGTCAGTTTTTTTGGTATAATGGATTAGAGTTTCAACTGTCAGTGAGGTGGGTCCATGGATCTGTATGAGAACATAATGAAGAGAAAGTCGACAAGAAGGTTCCTTATGGAGCCTCTTAGCGCTGACGCCATGGACAGGGTGAGGAAAGAGGCTGACGGAGCTCCAAAGCTGTTTGAAAATCTGCCGGTTGAATTCCTCATAGTCGAAGACGGAGAGAAGCTTTACGGCAGGATGAGCGGAATAATCGGCACCTACGGAAAGGTGAAGGCACCGCACTATATCATAGTGGCCGCAGGGAAGAAGCCCGGATTCAGGCAGGCTGCTGGCTATTCACTGGAGCATCTTGTCCTGGCGATAAACAACCTTGGCATAGCGACCTGCATAACTGCCGGAGGACTTGCGGCTGAAGACCTAGAAGGCCTTGCTGAGCTGAAGGAGGATATGCTGCTTGTGGCGGCAATAGCATTCGGTCCGCCGGAGGTTCCCGAAGAGCTCTATGCTGCCCAAAGGTACCATAAGAGGAAGCCGCTTCCGGACCTTGTCCTCATGGGACTTGTCAAAAGGAAGTACAAGGACATATTCGACGCCGCAAGGCTTGCTCCGTCATACATGAACACGCAGCCATGGAGGTTCGTCATCGAGGACGAGAGGATACACCTCTTCAGGGCAAGGATGGGATTCATAAAGAACGCCCTCCTGAAATCAAACAACAAGATAGACATAGGAATTGCCCTTGCCCACATGGTAATAGCAATCAGGCACAAGGGCCTAAGGTTCAGCCTGAAGAGCGAGCCCATCGAGTACCAGGAGGCCGAGTACGTAGTCACCATAGAGCTTAAGGGGCATTCGGTGAGGAAGGAGAGAAGCTCATGAAGAGGTCAGATGGTTTCAAGCTTGTCCTGCTGACCGCGCTGGGAGCGGCGGCAGCAGCGTATGTGCTGTCTAAGCCAATGCCCACAAGGAGCAGCGGGAAGGAAGGCAAGCCCTCGCATCAGAGGACAAGGGATGCGGTGAGGATAGGGATACCGCTTTCAAGGGTATACAGGCAGGATGAGGATATCCTGTGCGGGGATATGCATGTGAGAGTCACAGGCACTGAGCTTGTGAAGGAAACGGGAGAAACAGATCCCACTTTCAGGATAATGCTGAGGCTCATGAACATGGGCGTCAGGCCATACACCTACAGGAAGCAGCATTTCCAGAGACAGGATGCTGATTACGACATGTTTGACGAGATAGGGGACGGCGGAACCGGTGACCCGGTAATGCTTCGGACAGGAGAGGCGCTGGATGAGGTACTTGCGTTTCGTATAGGGAAAGGGACGGATGGATTCACTCTCATATACATGAACGAGCATTCAAAGCCTGTTGGGATTGAATTCGTGCTGTAGTCCAGGTCAGTGATAGTGTTGCGGAGGGTTGCCTCCGCTTTTTCTTTTTCTGCAGGACTTTCCCTTAACGATACTGAGGGACACTGATAAACTAAACATTAACGAAAAATAACCTTTTCATATGAAGTGTAAAGCATTAAAACGATATAATTTCGTTTTAATATGTTAAAGTTGAATCAGAAATCCTTTTTCTTGTATCCAACAAATTTGGTTTCATGATATAATTATTCGGAACTTGAATAAAAATGATACAGAATGCTCTTGAACGAGGTCATTTTTAATCAATATTTTAACAAATTATGAAAGGTTGGGTGAACAGGATGTCAATATTTATTGGGCCGATGATGAAGCATCTTAATGGCCACAAGGAATTGACGAACCACAGCGAAGTCGTAGATATCAAGGCTGGGGCATTGGTTTACATACCCCTCATGAACTGCACCGAGATAATTGCAAAGCCCGGTGAACAGGTCAAGGTCGGAACTATGATTGCGAAAAGAAGCGACCACTTCATTGTCCCTATATTCTCTTCTGTTTCCGGAACAGTCAGGGGAGTGGAGCACATGGTCCATGCCGGTGGCGGGACAGCGGACCACCTGGTCATAGAGAACGATGGAAAGTTCGAATATGAAAAATCATTCGAGCCTGGCAACTATGAAGAGATGACAAGGGATGAGCTTGTCACCTTCATGATGAATGCCGGCATAGTCGGCTGCGGCGGAGCTGGATTCCCTGCTTACATCAAATACAAGTTTGCAAAGGGCGTAGACACGAAGTACATGAAGGATGCGCTTACAATCCTCATCAATGCCGTCGAGTGCGAGCCTTACATCACTGCGGACTACAGGAACACAGAGGACAACCTTGACCTTCTTCTTCTTGGAGTGAAGGCCTTCATCAAGGCCGCTTCGGCTAAGGATGCCATCATAGCGATCAAGGAGACAAAGAAGGAGCTTATAGAAAAGCTTCAGCTTAGGGTCAAGGATGAGCCGAACATAAAGATAAGGCCAGTTCCTGACATGTACCCGATGGGCTGGGAGAGGACCCTGGTATTCGAGGTCTTCAAGGAAAGGTATGACAAACTTCCAGGAGAGCTTGGAGTTGTTGTAAACAATGCAACTACTGCAATAGCATTTGCTGAAGCCCTTACAAAGGGTACCGGAATCGTAATGAAGACAGTGACCTTCAGCGGCGACGCCATAAAGAATCCTGTGAATGTAAGGGTTCCTGTAGGAGTCAAGGTCAGCGAGATCATGGAGCAGATCGGCGGATATTCAAAGGAAGATGCCATAGTCATCGCCGGCGGACCTATGATGGGTAAGGCCATAAAGTCAGACGAATTCGCCATCACAGCTTCATCCAATGCGATAACCATACTTGAAGCGAAGCCCATAGACACCATTCCATGCCTCAGATGCGGAAAGTGCAACGACGCATGCCCTGCAGGGATACTTCCTGTAAGGATCAACAATGCCGAGAAGGTTGGCAATGTGGCGCTGATACAGAAGCTGAGGGCTGACCAGTGCATCGAATGCGGAATGTGCACATACGTGTGCCCGTCCAAGATCGAGGTTACCGAGAATGTCAGGAAGGCTAAGAAGCTGCTTATGGCAGCTACTAAGAAGTAGGAGGTGAGAGGCAATGAAATTCACAGTTAGAACATCCCCGAACTACAGGGATGACATAAGCACGAAAAGGATAATGGCGGAGCTCACTCTGGGCCTTCTTGCGGTATTCGCCTTCTCACTTGCATACTATGCGACTACGAAGGGTGCGGATTACGCGATACATGCAGTGATACTCATGGTGACTTCAATAGTCACTGCGCTTGTAACTGAAGCCGCATATGCAGCAATAAAGAAGAAGAACGTAACCGAGCATATCAAGGCAAGCTTCCCGCTTGTAACTGCGATAATACTTACGCTGATGGTGCAGATCAACACTTCAGCTGTTGCTTTAGCACTCGGAACATTCTTTGCAATATTCATAGGCAAGCTCATTTTCGGCGGATTCGGACAGAACATATTCAATCCGGCCGCTACCGGAAGGGCACTCATACTTACATCATTCGCAGGCGCAAAGGCCGCTGACATAGTGTCCAGTGCAACACCCCTCAGCTCAATGAGCCAGCTTGGATGGATAATAACAGATCCGACAAAGGTCGAATCATTCCTTCAGCAGTTCGGAGGGCTCTCAGGTCTTTTCCTGGGACTGCATCAGGGTGCAATAGGTGAGACCAGCAAGCTTCTCATAATCATTGTGGGAATAGTCCTTGCATACAGGAAGGTCCTTGACTGGAGAGTACCGGTATTCTATATCGGAACCGTTCTTGCAATCACAACTGTAATAGGCGTAATGACAGGTGCGGGACTCTGGTACCCGGCATTCCACATCGCTGCAGGCGGACTTGTGTTCGGAGCCGTGTTCATGGCTACTGACCCGGTCACTAATCCTACATCGGCAGCAGGCAGGATAATATTCGCCATGGGCTGCGGAATACTCACTGTCCTCATAAGGACTAAGGCAAGCCTTCCGGGCGGAGTCCTTTACTCAATACTCATAATGAACATGCTTACCCCTCTCATAGAGAAGTTCACAGACGGTTGGCAGATCAAGACGATCGGTAACAACAAGAAGTTCGTAGCTGGTATGGCAGTTTTGGCTCTGATTGTAGGAGTCTGGGCAGGAAGCACCCTTACGCCGGCAGCTGCTGAGGAGCCTGCTGAAGAGATAACGGCCAAGCTTGGCGACAGCCTGAACCTCTTCAACGACACCACCTCAAATGCTCCTGAAGTCCTTGAGAAAAAGGCTGAAGGGGATGTAGTCACATACAAGATGTCAGCCAAGGGTTATGCGGTGACTGAGGGTGGCTACGCTGACGCGAAGCCTAACATAGTGGAGGTCAAGCTCAACAAGGCCACAAAGAAGATCGAGAGCGTCGCGGTTCTCGAAGTCAATGATACAAACGGAATCGGCACTCAGGTCAAGGCTAAGAACTTCCTCGACCAGTTCGCAGGACTCTCATATGAGGACAAGTCAGCGACTGTCGATGCTGTAGCAACTGCCACAGTGTCTTCAACATCAGTAGTCAAGGCAGTCAGGATGGCTGTCGAAGACCTGGGCAAGGAGTGATTGAAATGAAGAAAAGTTTAGGATTCAGTGCAGCATTCCTGGCTATTGTGGTCCTTGTATCCGGCGGGGTAACAAAGGCCGCTGACAGCTATCTTGCACCAATAATTGAGAAGAACTCCGGTTCACAGGACACCACAGCGCTCAAGGAGATGTTCCCTGACGCCACGGAAATTGCGGAAATCACAATAGAGGATTCAACAGGTCTTATCACCACTGCCTACGAGGCAAAGGGTGCAGGCTATGCATACAAGATAACCACCCAGGGCTTCGCAGCCCCCATATCCTTCATAGTCGGAATCGGAAACGATGCAACCATAAAGGGATTCAAGGTGCTTGAGCTTGCTGATACTCCTGGTTACGGGATGAAGGTCGGAGAGCCTGATTTCATAGCAAGCGTTGTTGGGAAGAAGTCTTCGGATTCCATAGCTGCCATATCAGGAGCAACCATAAGCTCCAGCGCGGTGGTTAAGGGAATTGATGCAGCCAAGGCGCACTTCAACAGCGTAAGCGGCATCGAAGGCGGATCATCCACACCTGAGCCTGCCAAGCCAGCAGGGACATCAATAAAGATATTCAGGGCACTTGGTGAAAAGACCAAGGGCACTGTGGTTGAGAAGAAGGAAGACGGGGACGTCCTCACTTTCACAGTCACTGCAAACGGCTATGCGATACTTGAGGAAGGCTTCACAGAGGTCGCTCCGAACAAGGTCATAGTTGTCATTGACAAGGCAAAGCAGACAATAGTCAGCGTGGAAGTCGTTGAAGTCAACGATACAAAGGGAGTTGGCACAAGGGTTTCTGAGGAAGCCTTCACAAGCCAGTTCAAGGACCTTTCCATAGCGGATGAGACAATAGCCGTGGATGCGGTAAGCGGTGCCACGGTATCAAGCGAATCAGTCGTCAATGCTGTCAAAGCAGCAATCGACGCAAGCAAGTAGGAGGGATAGGCATGAATAGCGTAAAGAATCTGAACTCAGGTCTCTTCAGGAACAATGCTGTCCTGACTCTTTTCCTCGGTCTTACGACTGCACTTGCGGTTACAACAAGCCTGACCACCGCCCTGGGTATGGGAATTGTGGTTCTCCTTGCAACTCTTGCAAGCGCATTTGCCATAGGCCTTCTCAGGGAATTCACCCCTGATGAGGTTGCACTTCCAGTAAACCTCGTTGTCATCGCCGCAATCGTAAAGATATGTGAGCTCATGACAAGGGCATATATGGCTCCTGTAGCCAAGGAAGCGGGAGTATTCCTTCCACTTCTCATCACAAATACTGTAATACTTGTCGGAGCCGGCGTATTCGTAAAGGACGCGGACTTCGGACTCAGCATCAAGGAAGGCGCAAAGCTCGCCTTCGGATACCTTGCTGCACTTGTTATCCTGGGAATGTTCAGGGAAATCCTTGCATCGGGAGGACTCATGTTCCTCAACCCAATGTCGGGCGAAGAGGTATTCTCATTCAGCTTCATTCCTGAAGCATACAGGATAGGGATGTTCAAGCAGCCAGCAGGAGCATTCATCTCCCTCTCTTTAATCTCAGCTGTATTTGCTCTGAAGAAGGGCAATACCGCACCTGAAGGAGGAAACCAGTAATGAAGGATTTTATTGCTCTCCTTTTAGGAGCCATGATCATAAACAACGTTGTTGTAACGAAGTTCGTGTCAATGAGCCAGATAAAGGCTGCAGGCGGCAACTTCACGACCGCTTCAAGGCTTGGCCTTGCTGCGATGAAGGTAATGGCAGTTTCAGCGATACTTAACTTCTTCGTGTTCAAGTATGTTCTTGAACCTTTGAAGCTTCAGTCACTGGACCTTATAGCCTATACACTTGTTGTAGTCCTTTCGATCTTACTTGTTTCAAACATCATCAAGAAGATGAAGCCTGAGATATACGAGTCAGTAAAGGCATCCCTTCCTCTGCTTTCAGTCAACTCCGCGATATTCTACATCGCAATTGACAACGCTGCACAGGGACTGGACCTTCCATCTGCACTTGCAGTATCTATCGGAGCACCGATAGGATTGTTCTTCGCATTTGCGGTCTTCTCATCAATGATGGAGAGGCTTGACTACTCTGAGAACACCGGAGCCTTCAAGGGCACACCGGCACTTCTTGCAGCAGCAGGACTTGCAGCGATGGCACTTGGCGGACTTGCAGGAATATTCTAGAACAGACATCAGATTAAAGGAGCGCAAAATGCGCTCCTTTTTTACTCCGAAAACAAGGGAAAATCACAAGGATGACTTTCATTTCTTCCAGGTCTCCATATTCTCTCCATAATATGGTAATATTATTTCTGTCAGAGGTGATTGATGTGAAGAAGTGGTTCAAGGAATTCATAGACAGGCTTGGCAAGTCCAATGAGAAGACTTTCGGTTCAGGAAGCCTCAAATGCTGCGACCTTAACAAGGATGTTAAGAAGAAGTAGCAGGATTTCCTAAAATTAGTTAAAATATGATCCTAAGTAAATAAGGCATTGAAAAAGGGATTCGCATGAATCCCTTTTTTATATCGTAATAATTGACTGCTCTGCTGACATGTCCAGTATCATTCAACTTCCTTTGTTTCAGCCAATGACTTTATACGGCCCAGAGCCATCGGGAAACGTTCATTGAAGAGTTCTTCCATTTCAATCGGAACATCCATCTTGACTGTCAATATGGTATCTCCACCTGTCTCTGAGAGTAAATAGGATTCTGTTCCCCCTGTCCACTCATCTTCCCTAACCTCAGTTCCTCTCTCTTTCGTGTCCACCATATGCCTGAACAATACAGTGTGAAAAGGGATAAGTTTTGCAATACGGCTTGTGACTCCATAGCCATTTACAGAAGAGATGAATCGCACGTCCTTTCCCTCAACCAATTCACCGTCCATATATGTACCTTCGTCTATGAAGTTTGCCCAGTCACGGAAGGTATCATCATTCCATAAGGTGTCCCATACTTTTTCCTTGCCAGCATTTATTTCAATAGAAAATTGAAGTTCCTTCATAGCTTTCTCCTTTGCAGTTTATTGCTCTTGTCAATTGCAATATGAATTTAAGGTGACGATAGGTCAGAAACATAATTGAACCTAGCAATGGTTTACCACTTAGGTTTTTTCAAGATAGAGGGTTCAACGAGGTACTGTGTTGTGGGAAGTCTGGTATCTGGTACTTCGCAATATGGGAAGAATGTGACTAAATGAACTCACTGTGGAAATATCTATCCCTTCATTGCATTTCAAATATAACCTAACCTTCATATATCAAAAAATAATAAACCTGAACTTTAAGGTTGATACATAAATAGCTATCCTAAGTAAACTTTAAATACAATTCTACTAAAGAGTGTTCTATTCTTACTTTTTCTTCTTCTTTTTCACATTGTTTGCAATCCAGTTGTCTCTTTTCATCTTTATTCTTGCTTCCTCTTCCGCCTTGATTCTCTTCTTTTTCTTGTAACTAGCGAGTCCATCCATAACCATTATGGATGGCGTCAATATTAGCACTAAAGGAATAAATAAATAGTATAAAGTCAAGGTATCCAAATTTGATTTCGGGTTAAAATATTTGATAACCAAAAGTATAGGTACCGTCGTATACAGCCCTATAGATATAGCTAAAGATAGGATAGGGACTGTTCCATTCTTAGCTTTATTCCAAAAAATGATATTCATCCTTTTCGAAATCTTATATCGATAAAAATATTCGTCTTTAGATGTTAAAGAGAACAATATCAACAGGGATATAAAGATGATTGTGCCAAGCAATCCTCTGTACTCTGATAACACAGGTGTATTCATCTTCTCACCTCACAAAACTAATATGGCATCGCATAAACATTTCCACTTCTGTATCAAACACTACTTTCTAAAAACCTTTATTGTGATAGATCTCCTTGATCTTATTAAGAACATCATTAAAATTATATCTTGTCTTAATGAATGATAAGAATATACTTTGCCTATCTCTTGACACTATAACAGTTAAGTCAGAATAACCTGATTCAAGCAATGTTTGGGGTGATTCAGTAAATAAGTCCTTCCAAATTTCAATGTCAATCAAATTGGAAATAAACAGGTTCTCAGGATCCTCTTTTATTGCTTCTTCTAATACTAGGTATATCAATTCTGACGGTACTAAAACTGTCGCTTCAACAATTTCTGAATTATTAGATGATAAAATATAATTCAGCCCTAAGTCATTGAGTACCAAGAAGACTGAACTTGATTTTGATAATGAATCTATCGTTAAAATAATGTGTTTAATATTGAAAATGTCTATCACTTTCTTAATATTCTCAAAGGTACAATTAATTCCATCAATAGTAATATCCACATTCCTTTGAAGAATTATTTTTGAAATCTTTATCTTCATCCACGCACCCCTAGTAGGAGACTTGTACAAATAGTCATCCTAATTAGCAGAATTAATGAGAATATTAATTTTCATTGCTTCGACCTCAATTAAAACTCCAAGTTGCTTGTAAGTTATACGATAATTACGACGCAATTTCCTACAATAACGTCGCAATATTGGGAGAAACTAAATGGTATCGGTAGAAGACTTTTATTTTCTCGATACCATATACGCATCTATTACTGATAAGAGTATTCCAATTGCAAACATGCCATATCCGATGTATCTGTTTTCACCGAAGGCGATTCCTGCCACTACAAATCCAAAAGCTATGGCAGCCAATGTACTGAGCCTCTTGGGTTTTGAATTGACCCTGCCAAGAAATAAGATAACTAAAAATATGATAACTAGTACCCTGGAACATCTT
>NZ_AXUN02000190.1 GCF_000495435.3 Youngiibacter fragilis 232.1
GGGCTTTTTCAGTGCCCTCACATTATGCTTCGTTAATTATCGGATGATGAGATATACCCTCATCTTAAAATCGGCTCCGGTCCTTTATTCGGAATCCGGATGATATGATTGTCCGGTTAAGTCATCAGTATCATCGCACTCTTCAAATTTCCTTTTCTCCACATTGCAGAACTGCATTCAATGATTGGATTCACTTTTCGAAACTGTCAGTAATGGATAAGTCGGGGATTATCAGATTGTCTCTTCTTGATTTCATGTCAATTGCATTCAGCTTATCGATATATAGGAAAAAGATCAGTAGTGGAAATACCAGCATTAATGGTATGGTTCGAAACATTATTGCATATCCAAATCTTTCAATTACAATCCCTGATAATAACGGTCCGATCAGGTATCCCAAATCAGTTCCATAATAGCTTGTTGCACTTGCTGAACCTCGCCTGTCGCGAGTTACGCTTTTCATGCATAATGACTGGATTATCGGCTGACACGCTCCATATCCAAACGCGCTGATCACTGCTGCCAATATGAATCTCTCGATACTATTTGAATAACTTATCATAACCAATGAGATCCCATAGAAAACAATTGCCAACGGCAACACCCTTATTACGCCGAATCTGTCTGAAAGCCTTCCAATGATTGGTCTGGATATCAGAAGGACAATTGCATTGACCGTATAGAACAGCCCGATATTGGTCACATTCACTTCCATTGCATACAGGACAAGGTATGAATTGATATTCACATAGACTGCAGCTAAAAAGAACATTATTATGGCAGGTATCAGTGCTTCTTTTGCATAGATATTTTTATATGACACTTTGAATGGTACATTGCTCTTTTTACTGTTATCAAGAGCCAACACTGCAAATGCGGCAATCAGCATGACGGACATTCCAATTTGAAATGTCAGCCTATATCCGAATTGTCTGGATAGCGCTAACCCTAATCCTGGTCCTATTGCCTGTGCAACTGCAGCGGCAATAGAAAACACGGCTATTCCTGAAGTAAGCTTAGAATCTGGCACCGCTTCAGAAACAAGGGTGAGACAGGCAATTACAGTAAAACCAAGTCCAAAGCCATGCAGCAGCCTGAATATGATAATCGTCTGTACGCTTGAGGAGATACTGTATCCATAGTATGCTATCGCAATGAACAGGTTAGCCATCAGCAAAACATATTTCTTGTTGAAAGAGTCAATCGCCGGTCCGGAAAATGGCTTAATGAGCAATGCTGATATTGAAAACGAGCTCGTAACTACTCCCACAATCAAAGGCGCAGCTCCCAAAGAGTCAGCGAATTTAGGTATAAGTGTATTCGTCATGGATTGTCCGAACATTGATATGAAGTTGATCAAGCAAATCTTGATGAATGCAGAGGTTATGAACCCAAATTTCTTAGCCATATTTTCCCTTTCGCAACAAAACTTTTAACTCTACATATGTATAACTTTCTCTCTAAGATTATAGGCAATATCCATTCTATTCAAGCCTCACTCCGCCTATAAAGCATTGATATTGGATATGTCAAGGATATTTCCTGAGAGCAGGCGGTCTGATTTGGCAGAGCGTAATTATTATTTATTGGACATTAATTTTCCGGAACTATACCACACAAGTAATACCATTGCATAATTACTAAGAAGCAGGATGCCTGTGTTGACCCGACATCGGCTTCAACACAGGTGTCCTTTAATCTTCAGTCTACTATCATAATAACCTGTCCAGACGAGGTATTTATCAAGGCCTATTCCTCAAGTGTTACAAAATGTATGAGCATAGGATGAAGGCTCCTGTTGTTATGGTTACCTCCAGCACTAAGGCTATCAGTCCATAGGTCCATACCCATTTGTTTTCACCCTTCATACAATCAAGACCAAGATATAAAGGTGATGAGCCTCCTGCTCCCATTGTAAGGTAAGCGCAGCTGGCTGACATAACAACTGCCGGGATGACCGCATTGGGATTAATGCCTGCACTAGTCGTATACTGCAAAATGAATGGAGCGGTAAGGGTACCGATTATTACGGCTGTGGCAGTATTTGAAAAGAAGTTCGTTAATAGTATTGTTGCTAAAACCAGAGTAATCATAAATACCGGGAAAGACATATTACCAAAGACACCGGCAAGGATATTACCTAGCCATGCCTGAATACCGACAGTCTTATCCGATATCATCATACCGACAACAGTGAACATGCAAACTGCGAATACTATGCCCCAATTGACAGCTTTTCCTATCATCTGATCAATATTTATTAATGGCTTCCCATCAACACGGATAAGTGATAGTACCACCAGAATGATCATGAACCAGAAACCCTGTCCGACTCCGGCGAGCATAGGATAGTTCGGACTGGTTTTTGGCACCCATATCATTCCGATTGAATAGAAGAAACCAACAAAGAATGAAAGCATCACTATTATCTGAGCTTTGTTCATTTTTGTTCCGCCTTCTCTGGTGATGGCAGCCACATCAGCCTGCCTGAGTTTTGTAAAATCAACTCTGAACAGCGGACCAACGCTGAGGCCGAAAGCTACCGAGAACAGCAAGCCTGCAATAAGGGCTGAAACCATATATGCAACCTGGTTTATCTGAATACCAGACGCTTTGATTCCAACCGTAAACATGTTGAATATCATCAGAGATAAACCTTTGAATGGCAGTATTGCACCGCCTATGGATGATGTACAGATAGCACCAGTCATCATCGTCTTTTTCCACTGTGATTTCTCTTCGTAGCCTACTGCATTTGCGATTGAGTTTATCATTGCAACTGAGAACATGAAGGCTCCAAGCGAACTTACCAGTGCAGCAAGAAATGTAATTGAAATCATGAATACAACACTGAAAAGTACAGGCTTGCCATTCAGACTTTTCCTTGATATCATCCATCGTGCAAGAACCGCATCAGCGCCGGTTTCTGAAATGGCATATACGAATACGAATACCAATATCAGCTGGAAGACAACATCACTGCCTAAGGTCGTAGATAATATGGCATTCCCCGTCAGGTATCCTGAAACGACGACTGCAAACATACCTAAAAACGAAGTAAAGACGAGACCAAAGCGATTGGATATAAGCCATATCGAACCGATCAATATGCTCACACCCTGAACTCCCATTCGGGTCACCGTTGACCAGGTAGGGCATATCCTGCCGAAAATGAACATGAAGAACAAACTGATTATCAAATGGATTACCGATGCATTGGACATTCCCTGAGGTTTCACCTTATCCATTATGCTTGCCTTTTCCAATGTCTTTACCTTTTCCATTATTATTCCCCCCCTAATTTTCCATGCTTTCCAGACACATTTTTTCAAAGCCCTTCATGCTGTATTGATACCCTTCCTTGCCCACAACAAATGGATTCTGTACCCCATCTGTTATGTTTCGGATTATCTCAAGCCTTGCAATCCCATTGTTTACAAACGGATGAGATGATATTTCAACATCACAACCCATCTCTTTGCAGATACTCGAAAATCTTCTTATTGAGTTCAGGTATTCATTCACAAGTCCGGGATCACGGGGTATTCCAGTTCCACCCCAAATTCCTGCCATGTGTCTTTTACCTTCATCCGTAACCGGGAATATGAAAGAAAGGCAGCCTGGTGTGTGGCCTGGTGTCATTACGCAGGTAATTTGGGTGTCACCAAGCTTTAAGGTATCCATGTCACCAAGGTAGTCATTGATTTCAAAACTCAATACACCTACCGGGCTTCTGTAGTCCTGAAGAGCATACTCATAATCGGTTTTTGAAATATAGAGCCTGCAACCATACTTTTCACGAAAGTAATCTGCTTTTCCATAATGGTCTCCATGCCCGTGTGTAATCAGAATTGCCTTTAGGTCCTTGATATCGAGACCCAAATCTGAAAATCCTTTCTCTATCATTTCAACATATTGATCCTTTGGCTCCATACAGTCGATCATTATAATTCCTTCAGATGTTTCCAGGACAAAACAGCCGACATTAGGATTGCCGATGAAAGAAAGTTGGTCGAAGAATTTTGTTGACGGGAAAGGTTCTAGCTCTTTGTTAAACAACGGTTTAATCGGATTGGGAATTCGCCAGTATTTTTCCAATTCTTATCCTCCTGCTCTCAAGATGTGATGTTGGAGCTATAAATTTGTTCATCTGCTTCCATAAGCATTATCACAGCTTTCGCTGCCTCTTAGAATAAACAGTAGTTTTACTGGACATTTAAACCTTTTCATTTAAACCATCTCATTAATTTCAAGTAAGACTTTTTTGAGCAAAGAATTGCAGAGCAAAAAAGACGAGGCCATCGGATGCATTAATGCATCGATGACCCGATTGGAAATTTCCTGTCATACAGAATAGCTGGTACAGTATTATTCATGCATTCATTGCCTAGTGAACTGGAATAAAGAGACGCCAATATGCTTCCAGTCATTTAATGTTACACTCCGCTTATTGGTGTAGATAGAGTGCCATACTCATCGTCTTATCTTGTCTTTTGTTCAGATCTTGTCTTGAGGATTTTCACTAGTTTTCAGGAACCTCTATTTAAGTCTCCTATGCCTGCAATATTACTACATGCTCTGAGGTTTATCCTTGACACCCCTTAAAGCACTATAATCTTTCATCACATCACGCAAATATAACGTCAGTTCATGATAAACCGCATCGTCAGCAAGCTCTTTCTTGATGAATGCCGTATATTCCAGATAGAGCGGATCTTCATTGCTACAGCATCTCAAATTCTTATGTGTATCGAGGTACTGACGGTACGCTGAATCTGTAGTGAAGTATACTTTTTCGGGACTTTTGCTTAAGACCTCAAGACAATAATGCGCATCAAAGCAAAATTCGAATTCAGGCTTCAGTCCATATTTCTGGAATTTATTCTTAAGATAGGGAATGTATATATGCTTATCGCTTTCAGCGATTATCGTTATACCTCTCAAGTCCTCCCAGCGTAATGTTTCTTTTGAAGTCAACGAATTCTCAACATTAAAAATCGGCCACATGTATGATCGGAAAATAAGCTGCTCACTATAATAATCATTCTTAGGCAAAATCTCTTTGAATTCAAATAGCAAGTCAACTTTGTTGGACATTAACAACTTGCCCCTTTGCTTAACATTACCAAAATCTACAACTTCAATGACAATCCCTGATTCCTTCTGAAATTGATCCAAATGAGTTTTTAAAGTATTGCCAAGTCTGGATGATTTTACAGCGCAGCATAACCTCTCAGTGCGTTTCCCCCTATGTCCGTTAACGCAGGTCTTGATCTGATCCAGGCTACCTAAGATATTTGAAGCATGATCAAATACCTGCAGTCCGATTTCAGAAAGCGATACACCTGATGTAGTCCTTTGAAAGAGCAGTACATTCATGTCCTGTTCCAGATGGCGAATACCCTGGCTAAGCCCCTGTGGAGAAATATGAAGTTTTTCTGCTGCTGCAGAAAAACTCCCGCACTTTCCAGCCTCTACAAAATAGCGTAACTCTTCAATGGTCAATGCTAACATCTCCTTCTGGCAATCAGAGGCCTATGATTTATAGTGTTACCACCTAAAGTCATTTTACTTTGAGCATAACAAAATAGTGACTATGATCTTCTCGAACCTTTTAAGATATAAAGCAGGCTTTTTATAAAACACTCCCGATTAAGCTCACTAACCACAACACTTTCTTTCATGCCTTATAGATTACAAGTAAATAATCTAGAAGAAAGAATCTATTGTATTCAGAACTCATCAATAGTCTTAAGTTATTCTATCTGTGTGACAAGCAATGTATCGAAAACCTTTCTTGATTCGGCAAGGATATCGAATCCGCCATTCTTCGTAGCCCATATGAATGCGACTCCGTCAATGAGGTACACCAGTGTCTCATACAGCTCTTCAGCAGAAGCTGGATTCTGTATTTTACCCGATGACTTAGCTCGCTTCATCAGCGTTATCATTACATCCTTCATGTAGATATCCCTTGGGGCAATAGCAAGGACATCCTTCTTCATGTTGTTGATATAGAGCTCTCTGACTATTTCCGGTCCGGCATCCGAAATGGGCTGTATATACATATCGCATATGTTCCAGAGCTGATCCAGTTCATTATCTGCAGAAAGTATTGACAGCAGCTGTTCCTTGACATTGTAGTTGGTCTTTGAATAAAAATCTGCAATCAGGGAATCCTTTGATTTGTAATAGTAGTAGAAGGTTGTCTTTGACACGTTGGCCGCTGCGCATATCTGGTTTATGGTTACATTGCTGTACCCTTCCTTTCTGAAAAGTTCGATTGCACAATCCAGTATCTCGAATCTTTTTGACATGCTTTCTGTATTTGACATATCTCTACTCCTAATCCTATTAATTAAGCTTAAAATACGATATTATGGCTATGATAAATATCCTTATCATATCATGAATAACGTATTGCAGGCATTATTTCCGAAATAAATCCTGTCATCAAATCAGTATCCCAGAGAGTGTGTAGCCTGGAAAGGGCTTCAAGGCAATATGGGTTGGATTCTTTTACATGCATTTTTCCAACACTGCACCAAATACTTACTTGTTAAATAAATTCGAATCCGATATGTTTTCCGCATCGTCAGGTCACTCTTCTTCCCCCTATGAGAAGTAAAGGCTGGCAGAAAATCCATAAGGTCATTCTGCCAGCCGATTACGCTATTCAACTTATTGGTTCTTCTGCATCACGGATTGCATGCGTTCTTTATTCCAACGCTATGCAGGCTGATTGTTTAGATTGTTCTACCTATCTCATTCCCTGCCCAGATTGCATCGAGGACTTTTGAAGGCTTGACAGCGTCACCTATGACATGGCATTCATATCCCAGTTCCTTCACCATGTCTGCAACTGCAGTGTTGCTCCTGGCTCCAGTCGCCATTATTACCGCTCCGCACTCAAGCTTCAGCTGTTCTCCTTCCCTGTCGATGAGAACGTAACTGTCTCCAATCTCTACACACTTTGATTTTATGTAGGTTGGGATATTGTGCTTTGTGATAAAACCGATGGAATAAGGCTTTATGTACATTTCAAGGTCCTTGCCTATTTCATCCAGCATTTCGACGATTGACACCTTCTTGCCCTGTTCAGTCAATATTTCGGATGCTTCCAGACCTACAAGCCCTCCGCCTATCACGACCACCTTGTCAGCCTCTATGTATGATTCTGTGCTGATAACGCTTCGCGCTTCAAATACATTGGCATTCTTTATTCCCGGTATCGGAGGCATAGCTGGATCTGATCCTGTTGCTACTATGACTACATCAGGATTGAGAGCTTTGATTCTTTCCGGTGTAGCTGTCGTATAGAGCTTGACATCCACCCCAGCCTTCTGTGCTCGGTATCCCATATGCATCGCCGCGTCGCTGAAAACTCCCTTATTGGGTGCGAATCCTGCGAGAAGGTATTGCCCTCCAAGCTTCACTGTCTTTTCGAAGAGTGTTACATCATGTCCGCGTTCACTTGCTACTCTCGCTGCTTCAAGTCCTCCGGGTCCTCCTCCTATGACAAGCACTTTTTCCTTGTTCTCAGCAGGTGTGACAGTGATTTCCCCTTCACGTCCTGTCAACGGATTGAATACACATGAAGCTCCGAATCCCTGGAACATCCTTTCAACGCAGCCCTGGTCACAGGATACGCATTTGATTATGTCATCCACTCTGTCTTCCGCAGTCTTTTTGACAAAGTCAGGATCTGCAAGCTGGATCCTTCCAAGTGATATGAAGTCAGCCTTTCCTGTTGACAGTATCTCCTCTGCCAGGTCAGGTGTAGTTATACGTCCGGCAACTATCATTGGTATGCTGGTATTCTTCTTTATCTGCGATGCATTGTATACATTGACTCCTATCGGATAATAATATGGCGGAACAGTGTATGGCATTGCTCCATAGCAGCCCTGTGAGATATCCAGTGCATCTATCCCTGCAGCTTCATAAAGCTTCGCCGCTTCAATGGCATCCTGAAGTACGATTCCTCCAGAAACATTTTCGCTTGCGCTCATACGCATAAGAACAGGATAATCCTTACCTACCTTCGACCTGACATCCTTAATTACCTCACATCCAAAGCGAGCTCTATTCTCCAACGAACCTCCGAACTCATCAGATCTGGTATTTGAATATGGATTCAGGAAGCAGTCAATCAGGTATCCATGTGCTCCGTGGATCTCTATAGCGTCAAATCCCGCTTTCTTTGCACGCAATGCAGCGTCTCCATATGAAGCGATGACTTCCTTGACCTCATCGATTGTCATTGAATGAGGTGTCTCACAAATCAGCGGACACGGTATAGAAGAAGGTGCCCAGGGCTGCCCGTTGAAGGGACTGCCTGATGTCTGTCTTCCTCCATGCCAAATCTGCAGGCATGCTACTCCGCCAGCATTCTTTATGGCTGAAGCCAGCTCAGAGAGTCCTGGTATGAACCTGTCGTCATAAGCCCCCAGAATTGCAGGACCCTGTGAAGTGTAGTGCACTGATGCTATTTCAACGATGTTCATTCCACAACCACCCTGTACCCTGCGGACATGATAGTCGATCAGTCTCTTGGAAACAGTACCGTCAAGATTGGGGAATCCAGAGCCCATCGGCGGGAACACCGCTCGATTTTTAAGCTCGAGAGTACCGATCTTACCTGGAGAAAGGAATGTGCTGTAGCCCATGACAATACCTCCTGTTTTTTTAGATTGTTAAATAATTGTTAGACTATTAAGGCAATTGTAGCACCGCGGTAATACGTTTACAATACCTTGGTAATATTAAGTCGGGATTTGCCTGATTGTCAGTTTATCCCCCGGAATTTATGCTGTTGTTCAAAACATCTTTGCCTAATGGTTATAATCTTGCTGATTTAAAATCGCTGCCGGACAATAAGAAAACCTTCCGGTGACTTGAACATCGGAAGGTTTCAATATTATTGTAAAATACTTACAGGCATACATTCACTCGAAAGTACGATACCATGCGCTATCTGGTTTTTATGTTGATCTGCATAGCATAGACCGCATTGGTTTTGCAGGTTGGATATTCTATTCAAAGCAGGTTACGACGGTAAGGTCTGGGTGAAGCTGAAGGATTGATGCCGGAACCTCGGGGGTGACCGATCCGAATAATGCCTGCTCTAGTATCTCCTTCTTTTCCTCCGTATTCACAATTAGCAGGACTTTCTTTGCCTGCATGATGGATTTAATACCCATGGTCAATGCCTGCCTTGGAACTTCATCTGCACTGTAAAAAAACACCTTATTGGCTTCTATTGTACTCGGCTTCAGGTCTATGCAGTGGGTGGTCTTCTCGAAAGCCTCGCTGGGTTCGTTGAATCCGATATGTCCGTTATGCCCAATACCCAGGAGTTGTAAGTCGATGCCTCCAAGTGATGTTATCAGGTCATCATATCTCCTGCACTCAGCATAAAGGTCCTCCGCCTTTCCGTTCGGGACAAATGTCTTTGACATGTCAATATTAACCTTGGTGAACAAATGCTCGTTCATGAAGTACCGGTAGCTCTGCTTGCTGCTTGCATCCAGCCCTACATATTCATCAAGATTGACAGTTGTTGTGTTGGAGAAGTCTATATCCCCTTTTGCATACCACTCGACAAGCTGCTCGTATGTACCGACAGGAGATGATCCAGTCGCAAGTCCCAGCACGCTATAGGGGTATAGGATAACCTGTGCCGATATTATGTTCGCAGCCTTGCGGCTCATGTCATTATAATTCTTAGCCTTGATGATTTTCACTGAATAGCCTCCATTTCTTGTCTCATAGTATTTTCAGATTCCACTCATATTATCATCTGAATCTGGCCTTGACTCACTTTGAATCAGTTCAACTTACAGAGCGCCTGTTATTAATCCGGATTCTTTGGATTCCGAGATGATTATCTTGGCTTGACTGCTTCGATGAAGCGCTTTGTAATTTCCATCGGTCTTGTGATCGCAGATCCTACAACAGCTGAGAATACACCCTTTGCAAACACAGCACTTAGTTCTTCAGGAGTTGAAATACCACCTTCTGCAATTACTGGTGTATCAAAGTCCATTACAATCCTTTCTATCAGGTCCAGGTCAGGGAGCTTTCTTTCTTTGGTATAGGCTGTATAGCCTGAAAGCGTGGTCCCGACAAAATCAAAACCAAGGTTTACAGCGGTCTTGACTTCCTCATAGTTCGAGCAGTCAGCCATGAACAGCTGGTTAGGATACTTGCTGCGGATAATTGGAAATTCCTCCAGTATTGTCATACCATCTGGCCTAATTCTATTCGTCGCGTCAAGTGCGATGATATCGACACCTTCCTCACAGAGCGCATCGATTTCCACCAAGGTCGGTGTTATGAATACATCGCAGCCTTCGTATACTTTCTTTATTATCCCTATTATCGGCAGGTCCACCGTCTTCTTGATTTCCCTGATGTCCTCAACGCTATTGGCTCTTATTCCCCGTGCTCCTCCAAGATATGCCGCATAGGCCATCCTGCCCATGATATAGGAGCTGTGAAGCGGTTCTTCCGGGAGTGCCTGACAAGATACGATGACCTCATTCCTTATGGCTTTCATGATTTCTTCTTTGCTTCTCATTTTTCTCAGACAGTCTGCCTGCCACCCTCCTTTATATGATTCCAGTTCGGTCGCTTACTCAGGTGAAGGTAAATGGCCACTCATAAAGTGGCCATAATGACTATTCTTCCAGACCCAGGATATCTTCGATTGAGTTCTTGTAAAGTATGGCTTTGGCACCATAGATCGCCTGGACTCCTCCACCAACTTCAAGAACGTCTGTTGCGCCGATTTTCCTAAGGGCATCCTTGTCGACTTTGTCAACGGATTTGACATTGACTCTAAGCCTTGTGATGCATGCATCCACGTCTTCAATGTTCTCTTTTCCTCCGAGTGCCCTTATTACAGCAATGGATTCATCCTTCAAGGATGATTTTGTTGTCACCTTCACTTCCTCTTCACCATCTTCTCCCCTTCCAGGAGTCTGGATGTTGAATCTTGTTATGAGCAGCTTGAACGAGAAATAATATATCGCAGCCCAAATCGCACCGATCGGAATCACAAGCATCCAGTTGGTCCTCGCATTACCCTGCAGGATTCCGAAAAGGGTGAAGTCGATGACACCACCGGAGAATGTGTTGCCGATGGAAATGTTCAGTATGTCAGCGATAAAGAAGGAAACACCATCAAGGAACGCATGGAAAACATACAGGAATGGATTTACGAAGAGGAACATGAACTCTATTGGTTCAGTTATTCCTGTAATGAATGAAGTCAGCGCCGCACCGAGGAATAGTCCGCCAAACAGCTTTCGCTTAGCCTGGGGAACAGCATGGTACATTGCGAGACACGCTGCCGGAAGTCCGAACATCATGGTAGCAAAACGGCCTGCGAAATATCTGGTACCTTCTGTATAAAGTCCTACATGTGAAGGATCAGCGAGCTGTGCGAAGAATATCTTCTGTGCACCAACAATTTGTTGTCCTGCGACTGTCTCTACTCCGCCTAACTCTGTGAACCAGAACATTGGATATATCATGTGATGCAGACCTACCGCACCACAGAGTCTCATGAGAAATCCGTAGAAGAAAGTTCCTAACGGTCCCATCTTTGAGATAGCATCACCTGATGAGATAAGCATCTGCTGGAAAGGAGGCCAGATTACAAAGAATAGTGCTCCGACGAATATTGCAGTGAACGCTGTAACTATAGGAACGAATCTGGATCCCCCGAAGAATCCGAGAACCGCATGAAGCTGAATGTTACGATACCTGTTGTGAAGGAATGCAGCGAGACTTCCGATGACTCCGGTATCAATGGCAGGAGCTTCAGGCTTGAATATTCCAAGCATGGAGGTTATTGTCCCCGCCATGATCAGATATCCCACTACAGCTGCAAGTGCCGCTGTTCCCTTATCCTTCTTGGCCAATCCAATAGCAAGACCGACGCAAAGCAGCAGGGACAGGTTTCCGAAAACTATGCTTCCCGCAGATGACATGATCTTGAATATGGCCTGCAGGAACGCTACATCGAGGAAAGGGTATGTGGATACTGTAGTAGGATTGGAAAGTGCTCCGCCTATTCCAAGAAGCAGACCAGCTGCTGGTAGTATTGCGATGGGAAGCATGAATGATTTCCCGATTTTCTGAAGTTGTTTGAACATTTTGTCCTCCAATTATTAAAGATTTATTCCATATTATTAAACAGCCCTGCAGGATAATCCGCATTCCCCACAATGTTCAAGACGTCTCTTTGCATGTAGGACCATTACCCAGCATCCTTATATATGAATCCCTCAGTCCTGCGCATGACAAAGGGAAAGGCTCCTCTAAACCAACTTGCTCTATTCTTTAGTGTGCATGAAATTACAAGCGACTATGATCAATGTCTGATATGATCCATCCTGACTGGTCAATTTATCTGGTCATGGCATATTCCGAACTTAAACCGTATGGTTTCAGCGCTTTTGCTGCATGATGATGTTCTCGATGTGCATGGTCAGATAACCAATCTCTCCTTCTGGAAGAATGATGGAATATTCCTCTTCAATCCTTTTAGCCATCTTTGAAGCAATCAGAAATGTATCAGGGAAGGTACTCTTAAGCGAGTCTGTCATGATGTTCTGTATGGGCCTGCTCTCACTGGCCCTCTTCAATGCAAATTTCAGATGTGTGATAAGTCTGGCTTTTTCAATGCTTTGTGGTTCCAACGAAATATTGAATTCCGCTTCCACAAACTTAAGGCATTCCCCGATAATTTTCATGTAAAGCGCTGTCTGGGAGGCTTTCTCCCCTTTTATTGAGGAATGGATATGGAGTGCTATGAAACCAGCTTCCGTTTCCGGAAGGTTAACATCAAGCCTTCTATTCAGGTCACTCAGCATGACCTTGGCAAATTCGTATTCTTTGGCGTACATCATACTCATCTCATCAATGAATATATTGTTCAGTGTCACATTGTTGCGGTACCTGTATATTGAGAAATTCATGTGGTCCAGCAGTCCTATATGCAGGTTTTCATCGTAGCCGTTCCCGAATGTCTTCCCAACTTTCTCAATATATTCCTCAATTATGAAGTAGAGCCTTTCATCCGTACTCTCGAGGAGCTTCTGATACTTGTTCAGATTTTTGCTGTCCCGTATGAAGTATTTCCTTTCAACAATATCCGGGTCGATCCAATCATTCTCTTTCTTCCCAAAGCCAATACCCTTGCCTAGCAGTATGCACTCCTCACCCTTCAATACATCAAAGGCCTGAACAACATTGTGGCTAAGCACTCTTTTGGCCTGAAATTTTTCAATATATCCGTGGGCTGAGACTTCATTTCCTGCCATCCTAGTTTCAACTCCTTTTTCATATCGTACCAGAACAGTCCTTGTGTTTTCTACCTTTCTAGCGAATACAAGCCTACCTGGAGGTGCATATGAAGATGGGTCTGTCACTGGCGCCAACCTTTTCACCATATGGTGTGGCTTCAATGACTTCTACCTTATCTTCTCCAGTAGTGAGGATCACCATGGTATCCGTATCATATCCTCTATCCTTCAGATGTTCCAGGTCTACTTCCAGTAGCAGCTCACCTGCCTTTACCGTTTTACCTTCCTGTGCGATCCTCTTGAATCCATCACCCTTCAATTTGACCGTATCTATGCCTACATGGATGATAAACTCGAACCCTTCCTCTGTCTCTATGCCAACTGCATGGTTGGTCGGAAAGATCATCCTTATGATTCCATCAACTGGAGATACTATCTTACCCGAGGTCGGTCTTATTGCCGCTCCTCTGCCTATAGCACCGCTTGCGAACACCGCGTCCTTGACATCTTCCAAAGGAATCAGGATTCCCTCTGCACATGACCTTACATTGACTGATGGTTTTTTCTTCTTAAATAGGTTGAACATTCTTTTCCTCCAATAAAAAGAGCTCATTAAAAATATTTCCCAAGGAAAATACTTTTAATGAGCTCGTGCCTTCTTAAAGTAACACACTACATTAACTAAAATCTATATTACAACATACCCCGATATTGTCAAGGTAATTCACTAAAATTTTCACAAGAAAATATTTGCCAACATACTGATTTGAAAGATATCCACTGCGAAATATCGCTTGATGCATACATCGCGAAGGGAATATTTCCCTGCATTTTCTTGTGGAACATACTCAAACCATTCCAGGCTCGGGATAGATAACGGATTTAAGGGTTTAATTCCAGGAACCCTTCTCTTTACTGCCAATTCCATCCATAATATAAACCTGATCTATAAAAGCAAAGACCAGCATGGAAACAATAGCTCCACACAGGTCTCTGTTCATATGTCCTTAATTTATCCGATGTCAGCCATCTCAGTCACAATCCTCGCTGCCAGTGTCCTTGGCAATACCACCGGCTTCTTCGTCAGATTGTATACCATATCCTTCATTTCCTGGGTATATCCGATGCAGTCAAGGACCACCAGGTCGCTGTCGGTTTCGGTCAGCTTCTCTGCGACGAGCCTGACATCTTCAAACTTGCCGTAAGGCGATGCAGCAAATACCGTGACCTTATCGACCAGCTTTTCCCACCTTTCGTGAGCCTGCGTGATCTGCAGCTCTGAAGGTATGAGCACGCTTATGCTTTTCTTCCTGGTCAACAGCGGCACTATGTTTCCAAGTACCATGTTGGGGAATATTAGCGGTACCTTTGAGTCAAATTCCACAGGGAAGTTGCCTGTGCAGAAGAATATGATCAGCGATACACCTTGTTCCTCCAGTTTGAAGATGCATTCCTGAAGCCTCGGGAGTATGTGTTTCTCCGCAAAGGTGACAGATCCGCCGTCCTTCATCCTTGATACAAGCACGTAATCCCCGTCAACAGGTGCGAACTCCGCGATCTCCTCATAGCTGAGGCCGTCAAGGGCCCCTATTTCGATCAGCTCAACCTTGTCACCGAATATCGGCAGAAGGTCCGGGGTCACATCGACCCTTGGAGATTGTCCTACAGTGATTGCTCCAACCTTCATACCCTTACCTAAGCCTTTCCAAGTGTCTGCAGATGGGTCATCGGCCCGTAAAGCTTCTCTATCAGCTGATATTCTTCCTTGTCGTAGAACGAGCAGTCGCCCTTGCCGAAGTACTTCGCTGCCTCGAGCATGAACCTTGCCGCCTCCTCGCAGTCTGTGCAGTGGCTTGCACCTGTAGCGCTTCCAGCCACCATTGTCTCTGTGGTTATCGCCACCCCTACTACAGGAGCATCAGTCGCTGTTGCAGGCTGGAGTATGCTGTTAAGATGGTATACGTTGTTTCCGTATGGGGTGATGTCCTGCATGGACAGCGGGAACACATAGGGCAGCCTGCCTGTAGTTGTCTGCATTATCCCAAGAAGGTCCTCTGAGACCCTGAGTATATAGCCGCTCTTAACCGTAGGTGATATGGCGAATCCCCTTGTGTTGATGACCCTGTTACCCTTTGTGGTATCAACTGAAAGTACCGCATCAAGTTCAGGAGTGACTTCCTCACGGTTTACCTGTGACATCTCAACAGGCGACCCCATGAAAGGCACAGGCTTATGTGGTGCTGTCGGGGCATCAGGGCAGATGTGGGTTGATATGAACACGTCGCCGTCAAGGTAATCACCCTTTGCCTGCATGGACAGGAGCTTAGCGGCAACCGCTATTGCTACGAGCGCACCATCCCCATCGGAGACGAAGCCAACCTGCTCAGGCCTTGCTCCAAGTCCACCGAGCCTGCCAAGAAGCCCTATGGTAGGTGCTTCCCCTCCTCTTGACTTACCCTTCTTTCCAGGTATCCTGACCTTGAACATGTCAGTTCCGCCTTTAGGGCCCACTAACCTGTAGGTCTCCACATCAGCATCAGGTTTTATGGAAAGCAGGTATTTCCTTGCCTCCTCGCCGCTTGCTGACGGGCTGTCAAGTATCTCGAACACTTCGAGTATCTGTTTCATTAGCATAGTAAGATTTCCTCCTTTGTCCTATTTGCTTACGAGGTCCTGGACATACTGGAGCATCGGTATTCCGACCGCATCCTCGACAGCCCTGTATCCCGAAGCTTCACGCATGCCTCCTCCGAGTATCAGGCTTGACCTCGGTGCTGCAACTACGGCTACCTTCAATCCTTCTGCGATGTTTGCCGTGGTCACGGGTTCCCCTGTCTCAAGGTCAAAGGTCATCATGTAGTCGGGGAAGGTGTATAGCCTCTCGCCGTCGCTGTCTATTGCCATATATTCGTTCCAGAACCTGATTGAGTATTCCTTCTGGTCTGAAAGGCAGAATCCTCCTACGTCCAGGCCGTTCCTGGTCTCCAGCCTGTAGCCGCGTATCTCGCCCTTGCAGAGTATCTTCCCTTCAAGTATATCAGCCACATTCCGTATCTTCTCGTCTGCAGTCTTTCCTGCCATGTGGGCTCTGCCAACCTCGAGGGAATGCGTATAGCACCCGACTGCAGCCTTTTCCCTGACGTACTTCACAGGTACCGGATTTCTTGCAACTACAACCAGACCACCTGCCCTTATTGCGGTTGACAGCACCAGGCTCGCCGTGTCCGGTACGCTTCCCTTTGCCGTCATCTCGATCAGATGGTCTTCTGCCGGATCTCCACCCATCGCTACCTGGATTGTCTTGTAGCCTTTGGTCTCGTTCAGCCCCATAGACCCCATGGTGCCGAGCGGATGGGCCCTGCCGTTGCACGCGGCATCAAGTATTGGTATTCCGTTTATTGCCGACGCTATGAACGGTCCGAAGGATGAAGACCCTCCCATTTCACTTGGAATGAGAGCTGCCGGCTTCTGGCCCAGTTCCTTGGTCAGGATCTCAATTATCCTGTTATAGTAGCTGTTTTCAATATATGCTCCCTTTGAAGCCGGGGATCCTACGCCTGATATGGTCACGACCACATCACCGTCATCAAGTTCATCGATCGGTATCATACGCGGCTCACCATACTCAAGTGATGCGAGGCCGGCTTTGATCCCCATTTCTTTTGAACCGCCGCCGCCTGCTCCGAGTATCACACCTCCTGCAGCCAGCTCTTCTATGGTTTTTCTGTCTATAGTCATAAGTACCCCCAGTTACATTGAAATAGTATATTCATCAAGCTGTATCCTGTCCAGGAACGCCTGCTCGTCATCCCCGATTACCGGGATCGCCTTGAGAAGCTTTCTTGTATATTGCTGCTTCGGATTGTTGAACAGTTCCTCAGTCGAACCTTCCTCCACAAGATTGCCTTTCTGCATTATTATCACGTAATCAGCGAAGTTCTTCACCAGTGCCAGGTCATGCGTTATGAACACGTAGGTCAGGTTGAACTCCTTCTGTATCCTCTTCAAGAGGTCGATCACCTTGCTCTGGACCGAAACGTCAAGGGCTGAGGTCGGCTCATCAAGCACTATTAGCTTGGAGTTAAGCGCAATTGCTCGCGCTATGCCCACCCTCTGCTTCTGCCCTCCGCTCAGCATATGGGGATACCTGTCCAGAAAGCTAACCGGCAGGTCAACAACCTGTATGAGTTCCCTGACCCTTTCAAGCCTTTCTGCCGCGTTTCCCATCCTGTGCACGATAAGGGGTTCCTCGATGATCTCCTTGATCGTCTTCCTTGGATTAAGGGAAGACGTCGGGTCCTGATGCACTATCTGCACCTTTCTCCTGTATGATTTAAGGGTATCTTTGTCCTTCATCTTCGAGATGTCTTCCCCGTCGACAAGTATCTTCCCTTCAGTTACTTCCTCGAACTTCATCAGCATCTTGGCCATGGTTGATTTGCCTGAGCCTGATTCGCCTATGACAGCGAACGTGGCTCCCCTCCTGACCTTGAAGCTTACGTCATCCACTGCCTTAACGATCTTCCTGTTCTTTCCCAATCCGCCTTGTGACAGCTGGAAGTACTTTTTCACATTGCTGAACTCTATAATATAATCATTCATGTCACTACCTCCATTTGCCATCAGACTATCCTCGGAAGGGCATCCATGAGGCTCTTCGTGTATTCCTCCCGTGGATTCAGGAACACGTCATCGCTTATGCCTTCCTCAACAACCTCGCCCAGCTTCATGACATATGTCCTTTCACCCAGCTGCTTGGCGACACCCAGGTTGTGGGTTATGAAGATCATGGAGATCTTCTCCTCAAGGACCAGCCTCTTCAGCTCTTCATTGATGCTCGCCTGGACAGTGACATCCAGCGATGTTCCGGGCTCATCGGCAAGAAGGAGCCTTGGCGTCTTTATGAGCGCCATGGCGATGATCACCCTCTGCTTCATGCCTCCGGAAAGCTCGAAAGGATACATCCGGAGGATCCCTTCCGGGTTCGGAAGGCTCATCTTCGCGAGTAGCTCCATGGACCTTTCCTTCGCTTCCTTCTTCATTACCTTTTTGCTTCTCGGAAGCTTTGACCAGGTGCTCTTCTGCCCCTGGTACATGTAGATGTTCTCCATCTGCTCGCCTATCGTGAATACCGGGTTCAGAGCCGTCATCGGGTCCTGGAATATCATGGATATCTCGCTTCCGCGAAGCTTTCTCATTTCCTCCTCGGATACCTTAAGCAGGTCCCTGCCCTTGTACAGTATCTCACCACCTGTGTATATCGCAGGGGGTGTGGCAATTAGTTTCATTATCGACCTCATGGTCACTGACTTTCCGCTTCCTGACTCACCCACGACGGTGATTATCTCACCCTCGTTGATATGCATGCTTACGTTCTTTATCGTGGGTATTTCTCCGTCATCCGTCCTGAAGCTTATGTTGAGGTTATTTATCTCCAAAAGCCTTTCCTTGTCCATCTCCAATAACCTCCTATTGCGCCCTTACGTCGAATGCGTCCCTGATGCCGTCACCAAGGAAGCTGAAGCCGAGTATAGTCAGAAGTATGGCAAGTCCCGGGAATACCGACGACCACCATACTGTGGGGAGATACACCCTTGCTTCGGATATCATGGTCCCCCATTCCGGTGTCGGAGGCTGCGCTCCAAGTCCGAGGAAGCCAAGGCTTGCACCTGTGAGTATAACGAATCCGACGTCCGTCGATATCTTGACTATTATGGTCGGCAGGCAGTTCGGGAGTATCTCGCTGAACATTATCCTAAGCTTGCTCGCCCCTATCCCTTCCGACGATATTATGAACTGCTCGTTCTTGATCTTCAATGTCTCTGCCTGGGTGAGCCTTGTGAACCAGGGCCACCATCCGAAGGATATGGCTATCATCGAGTTCATGAGGCTTGGCTCGAGTATCGCGGCTACTGTCAGTGCCAGTATGAGGCTAGGTATCGCAAGGAAAACATCAGTGATCCTCATTATCACGCTGTTCACCACACCGCCGTAGTAGCCTGCGACAAGCCCGAGAGGCACTCCGACCAGTACTGCTATGGTAAGGACCACACCCGCCATCATGAGCGAATACCTGGCTCCATAGATGGTCCTGCTAAGCACATCCCTGCCTATCTCATCCGTACCGAAGAGATTTATGCCGCTTGGCGGCTTGTTCATCATCTTGAAGTTTACAGCTATTGTGTTTGAATCCGGGAATGGCACTATCTGCTCCGCGAAAACCGCGAGTACCAGAACCGCTATCACTATGACAAGGCCTACCATGGTCATCCTGTTCCTGAAGAACCTTTTCAGCATCTTTTTCCTGCTTGAATACTTCCTGCTGTCTGTCATCGTCTCTTTGCTTTCCACCTGTTCCGCACCCCCTATGCCTTTCCGAGCCTGATCTGCGGATCAAGTATCCCGTATGCTATGTCCACAAGGAGGTTGGAAACGGCAAAAATGACGCCGATGACCATGGTCACTCCTATTATTGCGTTGTAGTCCTTGTACATGAGCCCCGCTATGCTGTATGAAGCCATGCCAGGCCAGCCGAAGACCGTCTCAACCAGGAAGGCACTACCGATAAGGGAGCTGAACTGCATCCCTATTGTCGTGAGGACCGATATGAACGCATTTTTCAGCATGTACCTGTTGTATATGAGGTTGGCTGGAAGTCCGTATGAGTTCGCCGCGACAATGTACTCCTTGTTGAGCTGTTCAAGCATGTTGGTCCTTGTCAGCCTCATAATCTGCGCTGCAGATGCTATGGCAAGTGCCAGTGCAGGCAGGAGTATATGCTGGAAGCTGCTTGCAAAGGCTGCAAAGTTCAGCGTCAGGAGGCTGTCAAGTAGACGCATGCCAGTTATCCCCGCAGGCACCACCTTGCCTCTCCCTATCACCGGGAACCAGCCGAGGACATATGAGAAGAAGAACTGCAGCAGTATCGCAAGGAAGAACCTCGGCAGGGCGATCCCTGAAAGTGAGGTAACCCTTATTATCTGGTCAGAAAGCTTGTTGTTCCTGACCGCAGCGACGACTCCCATTGGTACACCGATTGCAACTGCGAAAATCATGCCAACAAGGCTGAGCTCGAAGGTAGCGGCAAAGGTGTCCCTGATATCCAGGAAGACGTTCCTTTTGGTCCTCAGTGAAAGCCCCCAGTCTCCTGTGAAGAGTCCCTTCACATAGTTGAAGTACTGGATGTACAGGGGCTTGTCGAGACCCATCTCGACCCTCAGGGCCTCTATCTGCGCTGGTGTGGCATCCGTTCCTGCTGCGAGCCTTATGGAGTCGCCGGGCATGAGACGTGTGAGTATGAATATGAGTATCGACAGTCCTACCAGTGCAGGTATGATTCCCAGTATCCTTTTGACAAGATATTTTTTCATCGTATCACTTCCATAATTCATTAAGTACGCATTTTTGCCAAATGCCTAATCATTGGATAAAAGCAAAGGGTGGCCCCTTTGCTTTTATCTTCATGCTGATTCTTTTAATCAGAGCTGCGTGACCCTACTTCTGTATCGTAAGTCCGTAGAATGCCAGGTCATAGCCCATGAGTCCGGTATAGTTGTAGCCCTTCACATAGTCCCTGTAAGCCAGGTAATGGGTCGGGTTGGCAAGGTATACCGCCGGGAACTTGGCTGTGACGAGCTCCTGGGACTTCTTGTAGAGTGCCATCTGCTCTTCCTCTGTAGCCGCTTTCCTTGCGTTTGTGAGTGCCTCGTCAACCTCAGCATCAACAAGCCAGCTCATTGACCTGTATGAACCCTTTGCTGAGGAGTGGTAGATACCGTATGTGTGGCTGTCCACATGCGGGTACTTGAGGCTGTCTGATATTACAGTAAGGTTTGCTGTGGTTTCAGGCTTGGTCGCCGCCTCAGTTACCTGAGCCCAGCTTACCGGCATCTGCTCTACTGTTATTCCTATTTCAGAGAGGTTAGCCGCAACAAGCTGCGCGAACTGTCTCTGCTGTGCATTCTCTCCAAGGTACATGAATGATACCTTGACTTCCTTGCCGGCATACTTTGATGCTGCAAGTGCTGCCTTTGCCTTCTCAAGGTCCCTTGTGACAGGCTTTACGTTCTCGCTTGCTCCCGGAACTACTACCGGTACTGCTCCTGCTGCCGCTACGCTGTTTCCAAGTATGTCCTGGAGTGCGGTAGCATAGTCTATTGCGTACGCGATAGCCTGCCTGACGTTGATGTCGTCAGTCGGAGCCTTCTGCATGTTCATCGGGAAGTACTGGAGCTTTGCGCTCGGATCCTCTGCTACAACCACTCCGCCTGTTGACTTAAGTTCCTGGTATGCGGATACCGCAAGCCACTGGTGGATCATGTCAGCTTCTCCTGAAACGAGAAGCGTCTTTACTGTAGCTTCCTCTGTTATCGTAAGCATCTGTGCCTTCTTTATCTGGTTGTCCTTCCAGCCCTTCCAGTAGCCTTCGAATGCCTCGAAGTCTAGGTATGACTGCCTGTCCCACTTAACAAGCTTGTATGGTCCTGATCCCGCTGCATGTTCAGCTATGTATGCCAGACCGTAGTCTCCGTTGTCTCCGAAATCTCCCGCTGCCTTATTGGCCTTGAGGAGCTCAGAATCAACTATGAAGAGCTGTGTGAGAGTTGAAACGAACGGTGCGTACGGGTTCTTCAGTGTGAATACCACCGTATAATCATCCGTCGCTTTCGCAGAAGCAAGAACTCCGCTCCAGAGCCATGCATTGCCCTTGTTTATTGCTAGCATCCTCTCCATTGTGTATACGACGTCTGCTGCCTTAAGCTTGTTTCCGCTCTGGAAAGTTATATCTTTCCTTATCTTAATGGTGTAGACCGTCGCTGAATCATCCACTGTGTATGATTCTGCAACGAAAGGCACAGGAGCCATCGAGTCATTCGCAACGTCAGGGTAGAAGAGAGGGTCATAGAGGTTGATTGCTGTAAGCACCTCTGTCTCATCCTTGATCTGTGCAGGGTCGATGGTACCTACGAGCTGCTGAGCGACATAAAGGAATCCTTCATCTGCTGCAGGGGTTGTCGGTGCGTTCGGAGTTGTAGGTGTTGCAGCTCCAGTTCCACATGCCGTTATGAGAGTGGAGACTGTGAGTATTGCCAACATTTTCTTGAGATTAGTGATCTTCATTTGATTTACCTCCCTGTTTTTTGTCAATCCATGATGATTAAAAAAATGGCATAAGTTCAACATCAAATATCTTTGAATGATGACCCCTATGCCATACATTAACCGTCCCGAACCTTATATAATCTGCATTATATCACAACAAACACACGGCTGTATACACACATTATTCATCTTTTGTTATTAATTTAGTTATGCTGAATTGATAAAGTAAA
>NZ_AXUN02000189.1 GCF_000495435.3 Youngiibacter fragilis 232.1
ACAAAATTTTCTACACTCTCGTCTGAAATCCATACCAGTCCATTTGTTATCAGAGTGGATATGAAAGAAACAGCCCCTGAAGTAGCAATAAAGCTATACCAAGGGCGTTTTCATTTGCAACCAGGTACATCTCTTTTCAACCCACGCACCCGCACGGGGTGCAACTTGTTTTCAGAGTGGCGTTCTTTGGGATAACTCCGTTTCAATCCACGCACCCGCACGGGGTGCGACTCGAGTCCAAATACATCCCTGATCACATCGGCAGGTTTCAATCCACGCACCCGCACGGGGTGCGACCCAACAAAACAAACCCGCATTACCGCCACTGAGCGTTTCAATCCACGCACCCGCACGGGGTGCGACTGAATCAACGATAGGATGGTTTAGGTACATTAACTGTTTCAATCCACGCACCCGCACGGGGTGCGACGTAGCAAGATTTGTACCTCAGACAGAGTTGACCGTTTCAATCCACACACCCGCACGGGGTGCGACCTTAGTACGGATTAGCAACCAAATGCGACATAACGTTTCAATCCACGCACCCGCACGGGGTGCGACATCAACTCCGTTAAGTCGGATTTGGCGGATAATCTGTTTCAATCCACGCACCCGCACGGGGTGCGACTGCTCTGGACTGCCAGGGATCAGGCAGATTCCCATGTTTCAATCCACGCACCCGCACGGGGTGCGACTAAGTATCCGGCAGGGATGATATTCACTCTTAAGTTTCAATCCACGCACCCGCACGGGGTGCGACCATACAACCTTACTATAGCAATTAAGACAAGTCCGTTTCAATCCACGCACCCGCACGGGGTGCGACACTGTTTCTGGTATCTGGTAGCCTGTTTGTGGTTTGTTTCAATCCACGCACCCGCACGGGGTGCGACGTCAAAATACTTTACCTGGGAGAGGTACTTATCGTTTCAATCCACGCACCCGCACGGGGTGCGACTTTGATCCTGGAATTATCTCTTAGCCCTACAGCTGTTTCAATCCACGCACCCGCACGGGGTGCGACTGCATCCGTTGGCAGTGCGGTTCCTGCGGGAGCAGTTTCAATCCACGCACCCGCACGGGGTGCGACGGCACTTCGGGAGCAAGCGACCCTACTTGGGATGTTTCAATCCACGCACCCGCACGGGGTGCGACGGAATTGGCAACAGGGTGACTAAGCTGATGCAAGGTTTCAATCCACGCACCCGCACGGGGTGCGACTCGGAGACAAATTGACAGGAATTGAAGTTACACTGTTTCAATCCACGCACCCGCACGGGGTGCGACGAGATGGTGGATGTGGGAGCCCGCAATTTGTTTATGTTTCAATCCACGCACCCGCACGGGGTGCGACTGCCCACTCCACCGCCCGCATTGCTGTGTAGTGCGTTTCAATCCACGCACCCGCACGGGGTGCGACACGGCGCTCTTGGACAAAATCCCGGTAATCATACGTTTCAATCCACGCACCCGCACGGGGTGCGACTTGCTACACAAGATCAGTTATATGATTTACTAGAGTTTCAATCCACGCACCCGCACGGGGTGCGACCCCTTGAGGCTGTCTCATGTGTTATGCTCTTTGACGTTTCAATCCACGCACCCGCACGGGGTGCGACGAAGAAGCTTAAAGATGCACAGGCACAGGTTACTGTTTCAATCCACGCACCCGCACGGGGTGCGACTTCCTGGATGCGGCTTCTAATAACATTATGCCACGTTTCAATCCACGCACCCGCACGGGGTGCGACAAACAAGCAATCATTTACATTGATCATGTCATTGTTTCAATCCACGCACCCGCACGGGGTGCGACTAAGACAACCGGCATAAGTGTGGAGAATCTCCAGTTTCAATCCACGCACCCGCACGGGGTGCGACGGCTCGATAGACCTCGGCTCGACAGGCTGGCGGTGTTTCAATCCACGCACCCGCACGGGGTGCGACCATAAACAACCTAAAGCAAGCAGCAGCTACCAAGAAGTTTCAATCCACGCACCCGCACGGGGTGCGACAACGTCAATCCCATATTTCAAATTTATCATGTTATCGTTTCAATCCACGCACCCGCACGGGGTGCGACAAAGATGATTCCGTGGGAAGAAGTTATTATTACGGTTTCAATCCACGCACCCGCACGGGGTGCGACATATCTGGACAGTCATATAGGATTGGGGTGGTAGGTTTCAATCCACGCACCCGCACGGGGTGCGACGTTTGCGTTGTGGCCTCTGTTGCATCTATCTTTAGTTTCAATCCACGCACCCGCACGGGGTGCGACATATGCGCTCATGGTCTGCCATGCGGTATCTGCTGTTTCAATCCACGCACCCGCACGGGGTGCGACCTTTGCGCTTGGCCTGCCATTCCTTGCTCTTATAGTTTCAATCCACGCACCCGCACGGGGTGCGACTGAGGTCCGTTATCTCCATGAGTGTGCAGCCGATGTTTCAATCCACGCACCCGCACGGGGTGCGACTGTATTTCATCATATGTTGGATATGTTTTCATATGTTTCAATCCACGCACCCGCACGGGGTGCGACTTAATTGCAGATGATCTATTAAGATGTGAAGTTGTTTCAATCCACGCACCCGCACGGGGTGCGACCTGATCCGGCTCCGCCTTGAGGCTGGGAAGATAGATGTTTCAATCCACGCACCCGCACGGGGTGCGACGGCGTTGGCATATGTTACAGCTTCGATTGTCACTGTTTCAATCCACGCACCCGCACGGGGTGCGACACTGGACAGAGGAATACTTCAGGGCAGCAATCTCGTTTCAATCCACGCACCCGCACGGGGTGCGACTACTCAAGCACTATCTCAAGCAGGTCTACCACAGTGTTTCAATCCACGCACCCGCACGGGGTGCGACATGGACTGCGTGTAGCCTACCACGTCGGTAGTCTCGTTTCAATCCACGCACCCGCACGGGGTGCGACGTCAAGAGGACCTTCGCAGTAGTACCGTCAGCAGTTTCAATCCACGCACCCGCACGGGGTGCGACTTTAACTTGCCAATTCCCGCCAAGTCTAAGATCAGTTTCAATCCACGCACCCGCACGGGGTGCGACCACACTGCCCAAGAGCAATGTTGGAGGGATCTGAGTTTCAATCCACGCACCCGCACGGGGTGCGACGGGCAAACGAACTGAATGACACTATAGACCTGATGTTTCAATCCACGCACCCGCACGGGGTGCGACAAGCAACCTGGGGAGGTGACACATGACCGAGAAAGATTCAATCCACGCACCCGCACGGGGTGCGACGTGCCTAGCTACAAGCGTATGTGCATATGCATCATGTTTCAATCCACGCACCCGCACGGGGTGCGACAGGCATGGATCTGGATGAGATATTAAGACTTAAACGTTTCAATCCACGCACCCGCACGGGGTGCGACACCAGAATCATATAGCCCCCCTCATGCTGTGAGGTTTCAATCCACGCACCCGCACGGGGTGCGACGGAACAGGTATTTACCTCAAAACAATTGACTCTGTTTCAATCCACGCACCCGCACGGGGTGCGACGCAGCGGTAATAGCTATAGGGGTGCTACTCTACGTTTCAATCCACGCACCCGCACGGGGTGCGACGCGCAAGGAGTAGCCGGAGCCGCCAAACCTCAGGGTTTCAATCCACGCACCCGCACGGGGTGCGACTGAAAGACAGGCTAAGGTGCTTAATGTCGATAATGTTTCAATCCACGCACCCGCACGGGGTGCGACTTGCAAATACTGTGGCTTATAGCAAATACCGCTTGTTTCAATCCACGCACCCGCACGGGGTGCGACCTGTGCTATTGAAAGCCTGCCATGGTTCGTATGCTGTTTCAATCCACGCACCCGCACGGGGTGCGACGCGGTCAGGAATTGTGACAGCATCGGCTGGATTGTTTCAATCCACGCACCCGCACGGGGTGCGACGTCAAGACAGCCATCATAAACCAGTTACAGACGGAGTTTCAATCCACGCACCCGCACGGGGTGCGACCTGCTATACGACGATTATCTCGCTTCGACAGTCAGTTTCAATCCACGCACCCGCACGGGGTGCGACACGGTATTTCCAATCGCTTTAGAATTGTTTCCGAGTTTCAATCCACGCACCCGCACGGGGTGCGACATAGTCAATGGTGTCAACGTACGTTACGCCATGTTTCAATCCACGCACCCGCACGGGGTGCGACGCTCGCGACCCTCGATACAATCGCTGATGTCGGTGTTTCAATCCACGCACCCGCACGGGGTGCGACGGGGGGGTAATATCATTTGACTTGACAACTAATAGTTTCAATCCACGCACCCGCACGGGGTGCGACGCACTTGGTATCGAGAGTATGGCCAAGGATGCGGCGTTTCAATCCACGCACCCGCACGGGGTGCGACCAACATAGTCACCATGTACAGTGTGCCTTACGTGTTTCAATCCACGCACCCGCACGGGGTGCGACTATTTCTGGGTTGTACATTTTCTCTTCCTCCTTAGTTTCAATCCACGCACCCGCACGGGGTGCGACTGGGGAATCAATGAGGTAAGGACATTCTTATTCGCGTTTCAATCCACGCACCCGCACGGGGTGCGACAAGCTAAGATATCCGCAGTGACAGATGCGGTAAAGTTTCAATCCACGCACCCGCACGGGGTGCGACGGTGTAATCAACTGGTTTAAGTCACTAGACGAAGGTTTCAATCCACGCACCCGCACGGGGTGCGACAAAAGGCTCAACTTGCATATGACAATGCAGTTAAGTTTCAATCCACGCACCCGCACGGGGTGCGACGAATAACCCAGCGACATCCTGGCTGCTATAGTACTGTTTCAATCCACGCACCCGCACGGGGTGCGACTCACCGTATATTCATATACCGGGTTCAGATTATCGTTTCAATCCACGCACCCGCACGGGGTGCGACTCAATATTACCTGATGATTCATCATTAATTATTGTTTCAATCCACGCACCCGCACGGGGTGCGACGGATTTAACACTTATGTTCCATTAACACTTATAGGTTTCAATCCACGCACCCGCACGGGGTGCGACGCACAGCATCAACCATAACTGCAGGCGGAACATTGTTTCAATCCACGCACCCGCACGGGGTGCGACGCGATAAATCGTGTTGGGTTGATAATTTATGTGGTTTCAATCCACGCACCCGCACGGGGTGCGACAAGGGAGCATCAAACACCGTTGGAGATTATCGATGTTTCAATCCACGCACCCGCACGGGGTGCGACCCTAAGAAATCAAACCATTGATACACAATCGGTCTAAATGCCTTAATTGCGAATCAGGTAGATAAAAATGATTATTTCATGATTATGTAAGTAAGAAGGACTACGGATGTTAATTATTGGTGAATGCGAAGGTCCCACATATTTCATGTGTACTATTGGTTCGCATCAATAATAAGCACGCCTTCTGGATCATATGCTTCCTTGAATCCAATATGTTCAACCCTTCGCTTCCAGTTGCTACCAAGGAAGTAAAATCTAAGACTATCGGTACTAGGATCTATTATGTTCTCAAGTCTATGCTTGAGTTCTTTGAATTGTGTAGGATCAACCAAGCACTCAAAAACAGAGTTCTGAACTCTCTGTCCAAAATTTTGACATTCTTTTGAGACATGCCTTAGTCTTTTTTTTCCTCCATTACTTGTTACATTAACATCATAAGTGATTAATACCAACATATCGATCACCTACTTCCAAAAAAAGGGGGGATAATCTTCGAGGTCACCTCGAAGGTGTCTAGATAATAGCATTGCTTGCACATATGGAACAAGTCCAAACTGTATTTTTTCTTCAATAAATGGATGGACTATCTCTTCTTGTTTCCGCTTTTGCCATGCAAGCAATACTTCTTTTCTTGTCTTATCATCCATTATTACGGTCCCATTTTCCTTAATTGTGAATCCGCCACCATCAATTTGATTGCGGTTTATTAGTGTTAATGCAAGCCTATCAGCGAAATGAGGACGAAGTTCTTCCATAAGGTCAAGAGATAGACTTAGTCTTCCGGGCCTATCCTTATGTAGGAATCCCACTTGAGGATCAAGACCAACACTTTCTAATGCTGCAGCAGTTTCATGCGATAGTAATGTATAGAGGAAAGACAGTAATGAATTTACTCTGTCAGTAGGTGGTCTGCGATTTCTTCCTGTGAAACAAAAGTCATCCTTCTGATTCAGAATTAGATGGTTAAAAACAGAAAAATAGCTAGCGGCAGAAAGTCCTTCGATACCCCTAAGTGAGTCCATATCATTTGATGTAATCAGTTTGTTCGAATAAGCAGATAAATCATCCATACTTTTTGATAAAGCTAATGTATCAACAATCTGGGAATGATCACGTATTGCTCGGTGCAAAACAGATCTGGAATTAATAACCTTAGCTAATAAAAACCTTTTTGAAAGTCTTAGACTTGATTCAAAATCATCACTCCACCTATATTGAGTCCTCCGAAGAAGAACGTTTCCCGAAATTCGTCCGCTAACACGCCCGATGAATTTCCCGAAATGTGTCAAAAATGATATGGAAACACCTCGCTCACAGCATAATTCCATAAGACCAGGACTCGCGCCAGCATACCCAAAACATACTATTCCCTCTAAATTATGGATTGGTACTCTGAACTTGATTTCTCCGTTTATTTTGACAAGAACATTCTCACCGTCACACGCAAGATACGAATCTGGTAATGTAATATATAGAGTATTCAATAGCTTTCTCAACTGTCATACTCCTCCAATTTTGACATTCTTGCTAAATAGTCATTTATGGAATGATGTTTCAAAGTTAGTTCTGGTAGGCAATTTTCTTTCAGCGAGCATTGTGAACAATGTTTTCCTGGTATTGCTTTTGAAGTTATACCGGAATTTAGTAAACTATGCATACGTTCTGACAAATAGATTGTCCGGTCACGCAATGTGTCATTCAAAACAACTTCTACGCGATGTCTTGTCTGATTATAGAACAAGTAGCCAACCTCAATCTTTGTTCCGAACATCTCTTCTAAAGCCATTGCTTGAGCACAAAGCTGTACAGCATCACGGTCATCAGGTTTAGGATGTCCTTTTTTATGTTCAACTGGATAAAGAAGCCATAATCCTTTCCTTTGTGGTAGTTTTACGGCACGGGTGTCGTTAGAAGATGCTATTTTGAATTCAACTACATCAGCAATTCCAGTTAAGCCTAATCTCCTACTAACCAAAGGCATTGATCGTACAATTCTGATATCATTCCTTGTTTCATTGAAATAAGGATCGTCAACGCGCTCGTGCTGATATTTACCTTCTAGTGTATGTATATTCTCTGTCCATACCTGTTCCAAATATATAAGTGACCACTGTCTTTCGCAAAATGCGATATGTTGGATTCCGGAAAGTTGAATCAGATCTTCATCACTGTATATATCCATCACATTTCAATTACGTTAATTCCACTTGGGATTGAATTCTTGTCAATTTTAACGGCATAATCACTAAAATCACGGGCAGGCTTATTCTCTGACAATCTTGAAACCGAAACAGAATCAAATAGTTTTTGTACCTGTACATCGCCCATTAAGGATGAATGCTCGAATATTATGAGTTTCCTAGTGCTCATAAATCCACGGGCTGCTGACCTGTCATGCTCAAACATATAAATCAAGGATTCCCACAATAGGTTGAGATCTTCCTGATTAAATCCGGTTTGGCTTGCGAGAGGAGCCGAAATAAAACCATAGGCTTTATACAATCCATATGGAATTGTAGATTTTCTTCCCATAGTCCTGTTGTCTCCGCCCTGCTTTTCAGAATCTGAATCAGTTGTAACAGCCATACGAGTGATGCTATGTTCCAATGAAACTATAGGATCAATGGACCGTCCGAAGGTCAGTTGAACTGGTCCTCTAACCTGACCAGCATTGGCTCCAGTGGAGAGAACAGCCCCGAAAGATCTAATGTCATAGAAGTTTTCGCACATGAATCGTCTTGCACGTTCGACTTCCTTTCCTTGTCCACTTCCAGGCTTATTCCGCTTCTTTCCATCAGTTGGGTCAGTAGGAGACTCATTAGTATTGATGTTAAGTGCCTTATAAGCTTGCTCAATAGTATTGTTCAATACCGATTTTTCTTTAATGAATATTGAATAGGGGGATTGGTCACCATATTTTATTGATACAAAATTTCTTACTTTACGTTTAAGACAAACATCTGTAACTAAGCCATGTCCACTTTCAGCGTCTAGTCTTGGAAGATTTCCTGCATCAGGGTCACCGTTCGGATTCCCATCTTTAACATCAAATAGCAATATAAAATCGTAGCGCTTCTCAATAATATTCTTCATTTACTTTCCCTCCTGGCTTTCTTTTTTCTCTGATTTTTTAGTGAAGAAATCCTGACGCTGGTGATAGTAACCTACTGCAAATAGACCTTGCTGGTGCAATGGAAGGTGACTCGGAAAGTCTGAAAGATTTTCAATTACATTGCCCAGAAGTTGCTCGAAGTAGACCACTTTGCCTTTTGAATCCATTTTTGCAAGATGATGGTTTTTCAATCTCATTAAATTTGGGAATACGGTAACTGGACTTGAGCAAGCAGAACCATAGAACCTCTCTCGAATTGTTGTGTTAGTTCCAGGATTCGCCTCTTCTTGAATCTTTTCAAGGATAGCAAACAAACGTCCCAATTGGTAACCTGTTGATTTTTGATTCTCGTCCAATGATAGACTTACCTCCTTATAGTTTGTATTAGTATGAAATTTATAGTAACGGTTCAAATAGGCCTTTATGATTGCTGCACGCACTGGTTTTACTCTATTATCCTTATCGCTTCGTATCCTTCTCAGTACAGCTTGAAGAAGCGTTTCAGGATAGGGGGTACCTTCGAGGATTGATTTAACTAAATCACCTGCAACATTAGGTGGTATGTTTTCACTCTTGTCCTGGACTGCAGTATTCACAAGGATTCTCCATATTGAATAGTACTCTGGCTCAGATGCAGGTTTGATGATCTTGAAGTCCTCAAAATACTGCCTAATCCTGTCTGAATATTCAGCTATCGTTCCAACATGCCAAAATCTGATTGAAACACGAGCCGCATTTGGTGACAAACCAAGGATATAGAATCTATCATCTCCATTATCAACAGAGTAAGTGCCTGTTTGGAATGAAGATAAGAGCTCCTTTATTTTTTCAGTGCCTTTTTCGGGATCATCTTTGTCTGGTTCATTAAAGAACAATGAGAAGCTATCCTCAAACATAGATTTTCTTTCGGACCAGAAAACTGCAGTTGTATCTCCTATATGCATGGTTTGTTTTTTTGATTCGAGTAATGTATTAAGTGCCTTGGTATATTGAGAAGCTGCAGTTTTGCCAATAGGCGCGTTATAGCTTTGGATTTTATTGTATGAGTTAAATGAATCCTTATTAAAGCTTACTACACACGCCCCGGATGTCTGTGCACCCCAAACACCTTTTGTGACTGAGTGGGTTGCTTCAATAATACAATTTTGTTTGCCAGTAATCAGGCAAGTTCCGATATGAGATTCACCGGTTCCTGACTGCTGACCTACATTTACCAAAGCTTCGGATACTTCAGGGGAGTCAAATACGGTCCGAAAGCCAGTAGCAGGCACCCTAAAACTGAGTTTCGGACTTCCTGATGCAAATAGTTCTCCAAACTCCGAGTGATTCAAAATATTGTGGAAATGAGTTCGATCTCGTAGACCTTTTTCCAGGAATGTCTTAACAGATCTCACACCAATATCCGTTGTATCAGGCGAAAACTCTTCAATGACAGCTAGCATGCTTTCGAGCCGAGAATCCCCTTTTTCACCCAAACCAAGTACAAAACTTGCGTTATCCCAGAGAAAATTGGCATCCTTACCGCTGTTTGAGTGCTTTAGTGCTTGTTTGCCAATGTTAGGAACGTCAAGACGCTTTGATATATATCTTTTTCCATCAAGTTCTCTAAGATCAGAAATGTCGGTTGCATTGCCATCTTCATCAAGGTCAATCAAAAAATCAATGCTACCGTTTATCCAACCATCCTTTGCTATGGAGCCATCGCATATCTTTCTGTCATAATATTCTTTCAATGCAAGTAGAATCATCCTATTACCTCCACTTGCCTACGATCTGTATTAATAGTTCCATTTTCCATTTTTGCCTTGAAAAACAAAGGAATAGGATTCTCAACGTCTTCATCGAAATTCATATCGTATAACATGTAACCAAGATCACGTGTGATATCAATTGGATTTTTCTTATCGATACCTTGATCCTCGATCAATTTGAAATCACAAGCAAATTCTCTACAGCCCAGATAAGGTCTATGGAAGCACTGACCCTTGGATGCCCTTCTCTGAAACATTGCTGCATATTTTGCCTCAGTTTCATCATTCCTTATAGGCGTACCGACTTCCTCCTCACGGCTTTTCTTCTTTACAACTCTGGATTCAGGGTTGATGAAATCAAAATAGCCATAGATTCTGTACCTAACGTCTCTAAGGAATAAGCCAGCTCGCTGTTGTCTTACGTCTTCTATGAAGATTCCCATTGGAGCGCCCAATGCTCCTGACATCTGTTTTTCAGTAGGCGCGGTTACGACTTTACCCAACTCATTTCGTCTCACTGAGATCCATTTTATTGGATTTAGCACCTCTACTTTTGTAACATTCCATTTGATAGCAGGTTTCCATAGTATGGACTCGAAAATTGACCTTGCAGATGAAGGTGTTATTACATCATAGCTGACGCGTTCGACCTTCATCTCAGGGCGAGTAAAGCAAGCGTAATCGCCCCAGACTTCCAGGCACCAGTCATTCATTCAAATTCCCCCTCTAATTTATGAATTTTGAAATATCAATATCATTCTCATCACTGATTAGACCATATTCTTCTGAATAATAAAGCTCAGTACTAAGTGCAAAAATATTCGGATAGACTTCTTCAATAGCACCGATTCCACGTAGTCTAAGGAATTCATTTGTTGAAACGTTTACAACATATCTCTGCAGCTTCCGTAGTATCATTCTGTCAGGGCCATCCTTTTTTATTCTATCGATTAGTTCATTTCCATCCTTATATCGGACAAATATTTGCTTTTGAGTCCTATCATCAATTAGCTTGAATCTATTTGAGGCTGTCCGATAATATATGCTCAATTCACTTCTGTCATTTTTGACTGGATCAAGCAATGCTTCTATTTCTGCCTTGTCAAGACTATTAACTTTCCAATATAAGTCGCTAAAGTATCGTTCAATAATTGAATTATCTATTTCTTTTATCGGAGCTGACTTCAATATTCCAACGGCTGTTTCCATCGCTTTTCTTAGGTAACCAGGAGGAGCAGGACGTTCTGGAATAAATACAAAAACATTGCCACCAGATTCCGATTTTCCTTCTCTGTTACACCTCCCAGCTGCTTGGACAATAGAGTCAAGTCCAGATAGCGCACGATATACCACAGGGAAATCCATGTCCACACCTGCCTCGACAAGCTGGGTACTTATCACTCGTACGGGTTCATTAGATAATAGTTTTTGCTTAATTTCAGAAATCACACTACTACGGTGCATTCCACACATTAGTGCAGACAGATGGAATGTATTTTCGGGCATAAGCTTGTAGAGCTCTCTGCAGCTTTTCCGGTCTGATACAATGCAAAGTACCTTCTCATGCTTAATCAAGTCCATAGATAAATCATTCCAGCTTATCGGAACATCGAAGTCTTGGGGGAATATAATATTGTTTCTTTTTAGCGAATCATAAAGGGTTCTTACTTCTTCAGTACTACCAATTATCTCTGTGATTCCCTTAAGACCTTGAAATTTGAAGTTAGGCTCATTTTTATACGAAAAAGCTGGTTGTGTAGCAGTCGAAATAACGAAACTAACTTTATAATGATCAACCAATAATTGCATAACTGATAGTATTGGTTTTAAGAATTCAGCTGGGACCAGCTGAGCTTCGTCAAGAATAACTACAGAGTTTGCAATGTTGTGAAGTTTACGGCATCTGCTTGATTTAGCTGAAAAGAGCGATTCGAAAAATTGTACCGAGGTTGTCACTATGACAGGACCATCCCAGTTTTCAGCTGAGATCCTCGATTTAGGTGTTTCATTCTCTTCATCAATACTTGAGTGATGTTCTATTATTTGGTCGTCGCCCAGTACAGACCTGAATACATTCGCGTTTTGTTCGATTATACTTGTGTATGGTATCACATAGATTACCCTTTCAAGTCCATGTTTTTTAGCATGCTCCAGTGCAAAGGTTAAGCTGGAAAGAGTCTTACCACCCCCCGTGGGTACTGAGAGTGAGAAAATTCCTTGATTTTTCAGGGCTGCAACTCTGCATTTTTGCCTGACTTCATTCCTTAATAAATTGACCTTAGTCCTTGATGAGTCTTCCTCAAACTTTTTCATATGATGATTAAGTTTTTCCAGGAGTTCATCAATTGAGAGATAGCCCCCTCGTAGTATGGATTTTCCACCATCCATATAGTTTTCTGTGTCAAGAAAGTCAGCATCAACAAGACATGAGTAAAGCATTCTTATCCAAAAAGAAATGTCCAATCCTTGACTAAACCGTCTTGGGATTGACTTCGGTTTACTTTGGACTAACATATCAACTAATTTAGAATCAATATCATTAGTTGATTCAATCTTATTTTTTTGATCTTTCAATGATGCATTTCCAGTCTCTGAACTGGACCAGTCCGGGAGACCAGCATGATGACCGGCAATACAATATGATAGAATTCTGCCAATTTCCTTGCCATAAATTTCTTCAACTAAGATTGCCCCATAGATTGCGTGGAGTATCTTTCTAGATTTCCCTTCAATATGTGCAAATTCATCATATCCACTCTTAGTTCTAAGATAGCCCTGCCAGGATGGACGGGATTTTCCGGCATCATGTGCCAATCCAAGAACATATCCCCATTCATCCGAATCGAACGCTGATGCGAATTGTGCAGCCATTTTTGCAGTTCCATTAATGTGATCTGAAAGAGCATGGGGTTCAGCCCAAGTGTCACCTGAATTTTTTCTGACATGTGCAATCATATCTTTTTCCATATCATTATTCCTTAATTCTAAAAATTTAGACTATTTATGTATATATTACTAGAATATCATAAAAATTCCAACAGTACTCATGAGAATTACACATATAAATATAATATGAACTAAAATTTATAATATTTCCTAAAACTGATAGTCTATATTACTTATATTGTAAGCTTGATAGACTGTATGTTTGACTATATAAATTGTTGAATCACTGATGTGATTATGTAATTATAGGACATATAAATTACGGATTTCCTTGAAAATTATTTCACAAATATGTTTTGCTCCATTATTGACTTCTAAAAAAGAAAACGTTATACTTTCCATTAGATACCTGGTCTTACCAGTAATCTATGATTGATAAGTGTGGTAACTTTAAAATTGATTAAATTGATGCTTATCAGATATGGGGAGTGTTTATGGTCACGTTAGGAATTGATATCGGCTCAACTACATCCAAATGCGTGCTGCTAAGGAACGGGGTAGATATCGTAGCCAAGTCGCTGGTACCTGGTGGAATCGGTACAAGCAGTCCTGACAGGGCTGTTGCTGAAGCACTGGAGAAAAGCGGACTCGGTTTGGGGGATATTAGTTATACGGTGGTTACAGGGTATGGACGTACTAACTTTAAGTCAGCTGACATGCAGGTTAGCGAGCTATCCTGCCATGCTATCGGAGGCAGGTTTGTATTTCCGAAACTCCGAACAATCATCGATATCGGAGGACAGGACGTAAAGGTGGTTTCTCTTTCTGACAGCGGTAAGATGGTCAATTTTTTGATGAATGATAAATGCGCTGCAGGTACGGGAAGATTTCTAGACGTTATGGCAGGAGTTCTGCAGATAAAGCTCAGTGACATTGAAAACCTGGCTGCGATTGCTGACAAACCATCATCGATATCAAGCACATGTACCGTATTCGCGGAAAGCGAAGTCATAAGCCAGCTTGCAAACGGAGCGACGATACCGAATGTCGTTGCAGGTATCTGCGACTCAGTGGCATCACGTACAGCTTCCATGGTAAAGAGGATCGGAGTTACAGAGCAGGTCTGCATGGGTGGCGGAGTTGCCCAGAACGGCGGAGTGAGGAAAGCAATCGAAAAGTCCCTTGGCGTACCGATCGCTTACTCGCCATTGTCACAGCTCTTTGGCGCCTTAGGCGCAGCAATATATGCATACAACAAAATAAATCAGGTCAAGTAAGAGGAGGTAAAAATATGGCAGCAGAAACTAAGGTTCAAAAAGCACCAGATCCAAATTCAGCGAAATACAAGCTGGATGCTATTGTTTCCAAGCATTACAGGGAGGTGCAGGAAGCAAAGGACAGAGGAGAGAAGATAGGATGGTGCGCCAGCAACTTTCCACAGGAGATATTTCAGACACTTGGTATTAAGGTCTGTTATCCGGAAAATCAGGCAGCGGCAATCTCAGCCCGAGGTGCAGGCCAGAAGCTATGTGAGATATCCGAAGCTAACGGTTATTCCAACGATATTTGCGCATACGCCAGGATTAGCCTTGCATATATGGAGATCAAGGACGCACCGGAGCAGAACATGCCTCAGCCTGATTTCATGCTGTGCTGCAACAATATCTGCAACACCATGATGAAGTGGTACGAGAATATAGCAAAAGAGCTTTCGATACCAATGATCCTTATAGATATTCCATTCAATCCTGATTACAAGGTTTCACCTGCCCAGATTGAATATGTCAAGGGTCAGTTCCTTGATGCTATAAAGCAGCTTGAAGAGATAACAGGAAAGGTCTGGAGCGACGAGAAATTCAAGGAAATCATGGCAATTTCAAACCGAACTTCAAAGGCATGGCTTGACGCTACAGCATATACAAAGTACAAGCCTAGTCCGCTTAACGGATTTGACCTGCTTAACCATATGGCTGTTGCGGTCTGTGCAAGAGGTACTCTTGATGCTGCAGAAGCTTTCGAGACACTTGTTGAGGAATACAGCAAGGCAGTTGTAGAAGGAACAAGCACATTCCGTGGAGAAGAGAAACACAGGATCATGTTTGAAGGCATTGCATGCTGGCCACACCTCAGGGCAACAGCTACAGGGCTTAAGAGCAGGAACATAAACATGGTTGCTACAATTTACGCTGACGCATTTGGATTCATCTATGATGATTTTGACGGACTCATAAGGTCTTATTGCAATGTACCGAATGCCATGAACCTTGAACATTCGAGGGACATGAGAATAGACATCGCAAAGAGGACAGGAGCAGAAGGCCTGCTGGTTCATACTAACCGTTCATGCAAGCTGTGGAGCGGATTCATGTATGAGATGAGCAGACAGATTGGCGAAGCATGCGAGATTCCGGTGACAAGCTTTGACGGTGACCAGGCAGACCCGAGAAACTTCTCAGCCGCACAATATGAGACAAGGGTGCAGGGTCTTACTGAAATAATGGAATCAAACAAGGGAGGGATGATGTAATGGGAGTAAATAAGATATTGGCGAAATTCAGCGACATTGCTTCAAACCCCTCTGCACAGAAGGTAGCTTATCTTGCTGCAGGAAAGAAGGTTGTACTTGTTGCACCGGTATACACTCCTGAAGAAATAGTTCATTCGATGGGAGCAGTGCCGATAGGCGCATGGGGAGCAGACTGCGAACTGCAGGAAGCCAAGAAATACTTCCCCTCGTTCATATGCAGCATAATGCAGAGCATACTTGAGCTTGGCATTAAGGGAGCATATGAAGGAACATCAGGGATAATCATACCTTCACTGTGCGACAGCCTTAAGACACTCGGGCAAAACTGGAAGTACGCGGTACCTTCAATTCCTTTCATCCCAATGACATACCCGCAGAACAGGGCAAACGAGTTCGGACTTGCATTCACAAAAGCCGGCTACGAGACAGTAATCAGATCACTTGAGGAAGTGCTTGGCAGCAAATTTGACGATGAATCGCTGACCAGGTCAATAGAAATATACAACGAGCACAATGATATTATGCGAAAGGTTTCTGATGTGCTTGCACTTCATCCGGAAGTCAGCTCAACCGACAGGAGCAACATATTCAAGAGTGCGACACTGATGCTGAAAGAAGACCATACAGCACTTGTTTCAGAGCTGATCTTAGCACTTGAAACATCAAAACCAGGAAAGTCAGACTTAAGGGTAATTACCAGCGGAATAATTGTGGACAATCCATCCCTAAATGCGATATTCGATGAACTGGGTATCCATATTGTCGCTGATGATGTGGCAGCAGAAAGCAGGCAGTACAGGACAGATGCGCCAGCAGCAGCTAGTGCCTTGGACAGGCTGACCAAAAAATTCGGCCTCATGGACAACTGCAGCGTGTTGTATGACGTTGATAAAAAGAGGGCTGACCTTGTAGTGAGCATCGCAAAGGAAAAGTCTGCTGATGGAGTTCTGGTTATCCTGACCAAGTTCTGCGACCCAGAAGAGTTTGACTATGTCATGGTCAAGAAAGCCTGCGAAGCAGCTGGAATACCACTCGCACTGATTGAAGTGGACAGGCAGATGGTCAATTATGAGCAGGCAAGGACTATCCTTGAAACATTCAGGGATGTCGTTGTCGCCAACAGCCAGGAAGAATCTGAACTATCACCAATACTTGTATAAGAAGGAGATTTGTATGAGCACAATAAAGAGACCGTTAGAAGGAGTAAAGGTAGTTGAACTTGCGACATTCGTAGCAGGTCCCTGCTGCGCAAGATATCTGGCAGACCTCGGAGCTGAGGTCATAAAGGTTGAGTCATTCCAGGGTGATCCGCTGAGGTTCACAGCAGTAAATGAGGGGAGACCTGCAGGAGAGGCTGAAAATACAAGCTATGACCTGGAGAACGCGAACAAGACCTGCATCTGCTTGAATACAAAGTCCAAGGCAGGCCGTGAGGCCATGGAGAAGCTCATCGCAAGTGCCGACATATTCATAACCAACTGGAGGCAGAATGCCCTTGAGAGGTCAGGCCTTGACTATGAGAGCCTGAAGGAGAGATATCCGAAGCTCGTATTCGGAATAGTGAGCGGCTATGGCGAGAAGGGACCTGACAAGGACCTGCCAGGATTTGATTTCACAGCCTTCTTCGCACGAGGCGGCGTAATGGGTACCATGTTCGACAAGGATAACCTGCCTATGAACGTAATAGCAGGATTCGGAGACCATCAGGTCGGTATGAACCTTTCATCAGGAATCCTTGCTGCGCTGTACAGGGCACGTGAGACAGGATATGGCGACAAGGTTGTAGTCAGCCTGTTCCATTCTGCACTCTGGGATGTTGCGATCATGCTTCAGAGCGCGCAGTACGGCCATCCTTCAACCCAGTACCCGATATCAAGGAAGAAGATAGCGAATCCTCTTCAGGTCGCACATAAGACCAAGGATGACAGATGGCTCCAGATTGCAATGCCGAGATATGATTTCTTCTATCCGAAGTTCATGGAGGTCATAGGCAGGACAGACCTTATAGGTGACCCGAGGTACTATCCTCAGTCAGCGCTCCAGGCCAACCTTGAGGAATTTTATGAGATAGTGAAAGAAGGAATCGCTAAGGAAGACATCAGCGTGTGGGTTGAGAAGCTCACTATTGCCGATTTGCCATTTGCAGTAGCAAAGACTTGGAATGAACTTCTTGTCGATGAACAGGCCTGGGCAAGCGACTGCTTCCATGCAATGGAATATCCTACAGGAGCAACTCGCACGCTGGTTAGACCGCCAGTGTTGTTCGAGTCGACTGAGCTGCCTCCATACAAGAGAGGACCATACCTTGGAGAGCAGACAGAGGAAATCCTTGTACAGCTCGGTTATTCAAAGGAACAAGTCAAGGCAATGATAGAGGCTGGAGATGCAATGCCTCATAAGGCACAATAGACAGGCAAACCTCACCAAATAAACAGCTGAACAAACCCTGCAAAGGAGCCTTCCAGCTCTCTGCAGGGTTATTAACCAATAAAAAACAAGATGATCAAAAGTCTTGAGATCACCTTGTCCGATAGTAAATATTCAATTATCCAAGAATCGGATGATTCCTTGGGTATTGCAGGTGGATACTAATATGTTGCCTTGAGATCAACAAGGAATGCATGAACATGGTATCGCATCGCTTCTTCTGCAGCACTTACGTCCTTGGCACGGATAGCCTCAACGACATCCTTGTGCATCTTCAGAATACCCCTGCACATATTGATTCGCTCCGGAGTGGTCATGGGCTCCATCCTTGTACTCATCATGTTGACGAGCAGCTTGCTGAATACCTGGGTCATGATATAGGCGACTTCATTCTTAGATGCCTTAGCCAGAAGACCATGGAATTCAGGGTCGATAAGGATGAACTGCTCATAATTCTCAACAGTTGCCTCAGCATGGGCAAGAATGGCATCGATTGCCTCCAGGTCTTCATCCGTACGGCGTTCTGCAGCCCATCCGGCTATGGCAACATCATTGAGTGACCGGTATTCAGACATCTTCTCGAGGGTTATCTGGCTTGACTGAAGCATTGCCTCAAGTGACTGCTCAACACCCTTGGTATTCGGTTCCTGTATTATGGCACCGTTGCTTCCTGCAATCGTCCTGATGAATCCGGCACGCTCAAGCATCCTCAGCGCCTCACGTATGGTAGGGCGGCTCCTTTGGAGCATATCCATCATATTCCTCTCTGAGGGCAGCCTGTCTCCCGGTTTCAGCTGTCCACTGAGGATCATATCCTTGATCTGGTCGTATATTGCTTCACTGGCTCGCTGTGTATGTATTGGTTTAAGGTTTACAGCATTAGGCAGAAGCGTATCTTTGTTTGTCACTATGTTTCCCCCATTTAGTTTCACGTATGATTACACTCGATTATACTATTTTAATCGTATACGGTCAAATGTATCGATATTCAAACCAAATGAATTGAATTTGCATATTAGGAGTAAATCAGTTTCCGTGAATATCAGAAAAATTGCTTGAAAATATATTCACAAAGTGTTGACAGTCCATATTGACTTAAGAAAAAGAAAACGTTATACTACGACTTAGATACCTGGTCTTACCAGTAATCTAAGAATACAAAGTAACAATGAAATTTGACTGAAATTCGAGATAAGGAGGATGTTATGCAGCGTGTTGAATTTCCGGAACTAAAGCTTACGATCCAGGGCATGGAAGATGTGAAGATCCCGAGGATGATGAAGGTCCGACAGAAATACGACAGCAGAAAGATTGAAGACATAGGAGAATACCTGAAGCTGGAGCTGGAATCAAAGCTTCCTGAAAATCAGAAGGAAACCTTCAGGGGCAAGAGGATATGCATCACAGTCGGAAGCAGGGGGATCCCCGATGCTGACCTCATGGTCAGGACAGTAATCGACTGGCTTAAGGAAAAGGGAGCAGATCCATTCATAGTTCCAGCAATGGGAAGCCATGGCGGCGGAACAGCTGAAGGGCAGAAGGAGTTCATAGCAGGGTACGGCATCACTGAGGAGTCAATGGGGGTTCCGATACTGTCATCCATGGAGGTAGTGCAGCTGGGGGAACTTGAAGACGGAACTCCGGTATACTGCGACAGGCATGCCTTCGAATCAGACGGAATAATAGTCTTCAACAAGATCAAGCCCCATACCGATTTCCGCGGAGAGCATGAAAGCGGACTCGTGAAGATGTGTGCAATAGGACTTGCAAAGCATCTTGGAGCATCATATTTCCATATGATGGGATTCCCCACGTTTGCTGAGAGGATCCCAAGGGTCGCTGAAGTGTTCCTTGAGAAGGCTCCAATAGCATTCGGCCTCGGAGTTGTCCAGAACGCATACGATGAGATAAGCGAGCTTGAAGTGATACCTCACAGCAGGATAATGGAACGCGATGCGGCACTGCTTAAGACAGCAAAGGAAAAGATAGCAGGTTTCAAGATGAAGGGCATCGATGTGCTCATCATAGATGAGATTGGAAAGAACATCAGCGGCAACGGACATGACCCGAATATTACAGGACGTTCGAACTCAAAGGGTTTTGAGGATGTCCTTGATTGCAGGAAGATGTTCATAAGAGGACTGACTGAAGTATCCCATCACAACGCATGCGGACTATCCGCAGCAGATATCACTACCCGCAGGGTCATGAATGACATAGACCTGGAGGTAACATGGACCAATGTCGTAACTGCAACAATGCTGAACGGCGCCAAGCTTCCAATGTACGCAAACAGTGACCTGGAGGCAATAAGGATATGCATCCGCACCTGCAACAACATCGACTTCAGCAATGCGAGGATAGTGCGAATAAGGAATACTGCGGAAATGGAGGACATACTCGTATCCGAGGCTTACCTTGAGGAGCTTAAGGGACGTGAGGATATAGAGATCATAGGCGAACCGTTCGATATGGAATTTGACGAAGAGGGTTACCTGGCAGACTGACCTGACAGGAAGCATGAAATTTCCATACCGGGCAAGTAGATTGTATCCCAATAAAATCATTATAATCATTTGAGAGGAGTTTAATCATGGCAGAAAAAACCGCTAAGAAAAGCAACTTCAAGCTAGCCACATCAATGGGAATAGGTGCTACCTGGTTCGGTGTGCACATGGGACCAGGTACCGCTTCAGGCCGACAGGGTTCAACCTATTACAGCACCTACGGAAACTGGGGACTCGTCACACCGCTGCTTGCTATGGGAATACTTGGATTCATCATCTACATCGTCGTTGAGTACTGCAGGCAGAATGGGCTTACAAAGTACAAGGACTTCTTCAATCACTTCTTCTCACCTTATGAGAAGATATTCAGCGTACTGTTCGACATACTTTTCTTCTTCACTTATTTCATGGTTGTAGGTGCATCACTTGCAACAGGCGGAAAGATACTTTCCAATCAGATAGGCCTTCCGTATCTTGTCTGCGCTGCTATCATCGGAATAATCGCTCTCATGCTCATCATATACGGAGAAGCTCTCATACGTAACGCAAACAGTGTAATGACATGGCTGATGCTTGCAATTATCGTTTCTCTTCTGTTCTTCTCACTCGGAAGCCCACAGTCTCAGTTCTCCACAGAGTGGACTGCAAAGACATGGGATTCAGGAACACTCTTCCCTGCACTAAAGGCTGCTGTAATTTACGCTTCATTCCAGGTTACTGGAGCAATCGGATCCGTTGCATCCGTAACAAGCGGACTTAACAGCAAAGCCGAATCAAAGGCTGCTGCCATATTTGGATTCCTCACGAATTCACTATTAATAGTAATGATCATCGTGATGCAGTACGGATATCCACAGCTTACCAAGGCTGAGATGCCAAACTATGAAATACTGAAGCTTCTTAATATACCGGTTCTTTACTGGATGTATGTTGCACTTGTTGAGCTGGCTGTCGTATCAACTGTTATAGGTCTCAACAACGGAGTTGTCACAAGGATACAGAAATATGTGAAGATAACCAATCCAATGGTCAAGAATGTAGTTCTGAACGTGATATTCATGATGGGCGCGACAGCTGTATCGCTCCTCGGACTTACAAAGATAGTAGGACCAGGGTTCACTATGCTCGGCTACATGTGCCTTCCGCTTGTAATAATCCCGATACTTGTAATAGGCTACAAGAAGGTCATAAGGAACAACAGGGAGCTGCCTGATAACGCTGCAAAAGCTCATCTTGGACTCGAAGACTAGGAATAGCCAAACCTTACTTAAGCGAATGATGTCAGAATAAATGATTTAGAGAAGTACAAACCCCGGTCGCGGTGCGGCCGGGGTTTGTCTATGAAACCAACCATGTTTTGAGACTATAGTTCAATAGGACTTCATATCAGACCTTGATGTTCTGGTTCATGTACCTCTGGTAGTACCTTACAATCAGGCAGGATGACAGGATGCGGAAATCCGTATGACCGTCTTCTATTGGAATCTGGATTATCTCGGTTATCTTCTTTATTTTGTTCAGTACTGTGTTCCTGTGCATGTAGAGAGCCTTTCCGGTCAGAGAAATGCTTCTTTCATTGAGGATGTAGTAGAACAGCACATCAAGAAGGTTTGAGTCGTTATTCGTGTCATATCTGTACAAGGCTACTATAGCGGGATGGATCAGGTAGATGATGTTGTCATGGTGGTGCTCCTCGACAAACTTCCGGGCAGCCAGGTCTATCAGGTAATAGAAGCTGTAATCCTCATGGATGAATACCCTGTCTGAAAGGCTTCGCCGATGAAGTGTGGTAGCAAGGCGAATCGTATCACTTGCAATGAGATGCAGCGTCCGCAGCATGTCGGAGTTCCGTGTGGAGTTGCTGATTCCTGCATATGCATTGCAGCGGGTCATAAGCTCCTCCAGCTTGGCATAGTCAAAACCAAGCCTCTCGAAGCTGCGCTCCTCCTGAGTATGAAGAATGACAATATCATTGCCATATATGGTAAGATTGTCACCTTCAAAGATTTCCATCAGCTCTTCGATAAGGTGAGTATTAGCAAACTCATGATTATCAGAATGCCTTACTACGATGATGGCCATGAAAGTCTTAAGGGGAAAACGGAGATATTTTGAACGCTCATCAATTGCCCTGGAATCTGTCAGCCTGGACTCTATGATATCGGTGATGAAAGAGGAGAACAGAATATCATTCTCAGGATTATCCATGTTAAGGTCGCTCAGGAACTTCACGACTATCGTGGATAGACAGTAAAGCATATAGCCCACATCGACATTCCTGTGAGTAGGATTAGTGACTATCAGGAGTTTGGCTACTGTAGCTCCGTTCTCATGGATCTTCATAAAGTGATAATAGTGATTCAGCCTTTCTGAGTGGTAGACCTCGTAGAAGTCCTTCTTGTAGATGCTTGTGCACGAAGACTTGAATTTACCGGCATCGTTCTGCGGAAGATGTCCTTCAGAAGTAAGGGCATCGATGCAGGCATCGCTGATATAGGTCCTGTCGCTTCTGTAAATAACCCGCTCATATGGGTTCAGAAGAAATATCGGAGCCCTGACGAGATCTGAAGCTTTTGAAAGAATATCAGGAAGGCTTTTGCCGTCAAACATGGCCTGAAGCAGAACAGTGCGCCAGTGGTTGTAGCTGTGGACCAGAGTGGTGAGCCTGTTATACAAGGATGTAATCTCCAGATCAGTCTGGATTATGTTGTGTCTCAGTGACGGTTCGATGAAAGTCTTTTCAGTCTGGACAGGGATAAATATCGTAATGCTTTCATCAGCGCCTTCACTTTCAAGCAGCGACTTCACTGATGATGCGGAGCTGATATAAACGAAGGAACTCGATACAGGAACGCCTTTCTTATAGAAAAGTATCCCGTTAAGTTCAGGCATTTCCTCATGGGGTAATGATCTGGAGACCACATGTTTTCCAAGCACATTGACTATGAAATTAATATTGGGCATCTGAAATTCCTCCGTAATGCATGCTGCAATTGTTTGGCTTAGAAATATCAATATCATATGAGTGTGAGTAAAGTATGGTTATGCATAGGAAACTGTGATATGCATTAAATTTACCGACCATGTCTGCAGCAGCAGCTGGAAACATATATTTGATGACAGACAATTGAATTATAATCTAAAGGTGCTGAATATGCTACAGCAAAGGCCTTATCATATCATGAAGGCTATAGCTGATGATATTTTGATGACCGTTTCCAGGGATAACACTGGCTTGGATTATACTAGCAGCTGCCATTTCAGAGAATACATATGCAGCTGTCACATGGCATATGGAATACATTATGCGCAGCGCCCAATAATCATCATAAAAATGAAAACGTAATTGTGTTAAATATTTGGCGATGATAACCTTATCACGAAAAGTACTTTCAATACAAAAAAAGGGGAGATTAAGCAATGTCATTATACTTATGCCTGTTTGCAATCCTTGCTGCCATCGTAATCGGATGGAAGTTCAACTTCAATACCGGAATCCTTGCCATGGGCTTTGCATTCATCATCGGAAACCTTGTTATGGGACTGAAGGTATCTGAGATCATCAATTTCTGGCCTACCAATATCGTATTCTTCCTTATAGCTATATCGTTGTTCTTTACTTATGCCACAAGCAACGGAACCATGACACTGGTCGGGGAGAAGCTGCTCTATGCAATGAATGGAAATGCGAAGCTGATTCCCTGGGTCATAGCCCTTGTCAGTGCAGTAGTTGCGTTCCTTGGAGCCGGTGCATCGACACCTGCGATCGTCGGACCGCTCGCGTTCGCACTTGGAATCCCGGCAGGAATACATCCTGTCATGATTGCCGTGACAGTAGGCTGTGCAACACTTATCGGAGCTGACAATCCTATCAACGGGTTTGGCGGAGTAATATCCAAGAACCTTATTGAAAAGGCTGGTTATGGCGACGCATCGTTCACAATAGCAAATTATGTATGGATCAACAGCGCATTCAAGCAGATCTTCATAATCGCAATATTCTATATCGTATTCAAGTGCTACAAGGCAAAGAGGGTGGAGATACAGAAGCCCAAAGCTTTCGATGAGATCCAGAAGAAGACACTCTGGCTTATCCTTGCAGCATTCGCGTTCATGGTCCTGCCTGCAGTTATAAACACATGGGTGCCGGGAATAAAGATTGTGAAGGCACTTGCCACGTTCTCGCAGCCGCAGGTGATCATGGTCATAGCAGCGATCCTTGCAAGAGCTCTCAAGCTTGGAGATGAGAAGGACATCATAAGGAAGCTCCCTATGAATACCATCCTGATGATCGCAGGAGTTGCACTCCTTCTTGGAATAGCCAAGGAGGCAGGACTTGTCGACCAGATAGCGGCTATCCTTACAAACAACATACCAAAGTTCTGGGTACCTGCAATGCTTGTTCTGTTCGCAGCATTCCTGAGCTTCTTCTCAAGCGGAACATCCGTGGTATGCCCTCTGATGTACCCTCTGGTTCCGGTACTTGCCACATCGCTCGGCCTCAATCCGGTTATGCTCTTCTCATGCATATTCATCGGAGCAATGGCTTCATCGCTTTCGCCGTTCTCAACTGGCGGAGCAATGGTAATCTCAGGCTGTCCTGACCCGAAGATAAAGGAACAGCTGACAGAATGGATGATTCCAGTATCTGCTGTAGCGGTACCGCTAATTTGCGTGATATTGGCTACAATCGGCGTATTCGGACTTTTCTCGGTTTGATAGAAGAAAGGCATTGAAATGAACTTAAGAGTAAAGAAAATGAAGGAAAGCCTAAGAATAAGCAAGTATCCGCTCTGCATAGAGCTGTTCAGGCTTGCTAACGAATCCCTTGACAAGACAGTCGGGGAGCCGATGATAACAAGGCGTGCAAAGCTCCACGAGCACATTCTCGACAACATAACCATATTCATAGAGGAGGATGACCTCCTCTGCGGTTCAGGAGCAAGCAAGCCATTCGGAATGGAGATGCAGTACGAGTACGGCGTCTGGACAAAGGATGAAGTAGAGTCGCTGAAGAGCGAGATATACACCATCACTCCTGAGGATGAAGCAGAGCTTTACGAGCTTAACAAGAGGTTTGCAGACAATGCGCTGAACAGCAACCTGGTTGATGCATTGTCAAAGTCCCTGGGCATGAACGAACGCATGTGGCCCTTCATGAAATCGGGCTGCATCCTTCCTCCATGGAAGGACAAGAAGGGCGGCTCAGGCGGCGGCTTCGCAATGTCAGGCTATGGCCTGGGGCCGGGCTTCTTCCTGGTATGCATCGACTTCGAGAAGATCATAAGGGAAGGCGCAAGATCGATAATAGAAGAGGCAAAGAGAAACATAAGGGAACTGAGGTACACGACAGCAGACAGCATAGAGAAGCAGAACTTCTGGGAAGCGGTCATCCGTGTCTATGAGGCATGGGTGAGGTTTGCAGGCCGTTATGCTGAACTTGCCGGAAAAATGGCAGCTGAGGAAAAGGACGAACAAAGGAAGGCTGAACTCCTTGAAATGGCCAGGATATGCCGCAAGGTTCCCTATGAGCCTGCAGACAGCTTCCACGAGGCCATGCAGTCCTTCTGGTTCACATTCCTCCTTGCATGCCCGTCACCCACAACCACTGCAGGACGATTCGACCAGTACATGTACCCATACTACAGGAAGGACATAGAGACCGGAATCATGACAGATGAGAAGGTCCTTGAGCTTATTGAGATCATGCGCTGCAAGTGCATGAAGATAAACAGGGTATCAGGAAAGGCCAACAGGGCCAAGAACTCAGGAATGGCGAAATGGTATAACTGGACGATCGGCGGAGTTGATGAAAACGGCAATGATGCTACCAATGAACTGTCATACCTTCTGCTTGAATCTGCAAGGGATACGAACCTCCCTCACTTTACAGTTACAGTAAGGGTACACGAGAACTCGCCGAAGGAGTTTCTCCTGAAGGCGCTGCAGGTGGTGAAGACCGGCATGGGAATGCCTGCATTCCTTGGTGACAAGAGCTACATCAAGTTCTTCACGGACGGTGGAATGGACCTTGCTGAAGCCAGGGACTACTGCGCTACAGGCTGCGTCGACGGAAACATTCCGGCAAAGACAAGAAGCCAGGTTGTAACGTTCTTCATAATTGCACAGGCCTTCGACATCTTCATGCACAACGGGTACTGCAGGTATACCAATGAGCAGGTAGGTATCGAGAGCGGCGATGTGACAAAAATGGCTACATTCGATGAATTCAAGCAGGCATTCTTCAGGCAGTTCGACTATCTGCTGCATCTGGCAGCCGAAAGGAACAACGTGGAGCTCATCGCCGAAAGGGAGCTGTTCCCGGATCCGTTCCGGTCTGCCCTGATGGAGGGTGGTGTTAGCCTCGGCAAGGACATGCTTGACAGGCATTTTGATTTCGAGAACGGCAGCCTCCTTGGAGCTGTCGGAGGAGTCAATACAGGGGATTCCCTGGCAGCCATAAAGGAACTTGTCTACGACAAGAAGAGGTACACGATGGAGGAACTTCTCAGGGCGCTTGATGCCAACTGGGAGGGCTATGAGGGCATGAGGCAGGACTTCATAGCCGTACCGAAGTACGGCAACAATGAGGACATGCCTGACCAGCTGGTAGCTGAAGTCTATAAGTTCTTTGCAGATACCTGCAGTACCATGGACACGGCATACGGCGGCAAGGTGGTTCCAAACGCAATATCAATTTCGGCCCATCAGCCAGGAGGAGCAAGCACCGGAGCGACTCCCGACGGAAGAAGGACAGGAGAGGTGCTTGCAGATGCATCGCTCTCGCCTGACCATGGAAAGGACAGGAACGGCCCACTTGCGGTACTCCAGAGCGCCATGAAGGTCAACCAGGATCCATACCAGGGGACTCTTCTGAACATGAAGTTCCATCCGAGCGCACTCAAGACAGATGATGACCTTGAAAAGCTTGGTGACGTGGTCAAGACCTACCTTACTAACGGCGGAAAGCATGTCCAGTTCAATGTGGTGACAAAGGAGGACATGATTGACGCAAAAGCCCATCCGGAGGAACATGAGGAGCTCATAGTGAGGGTCGCGGGTTACAGCGCATACTTCACGAGGCTCAGCGAAGCCATCCAGGATGAGGTAATAGAGAGGACTTCGTTTGAGTACGCCTGATCTGAAAGGGACAGTATTCAACATACAGCACTATTCCATACATGACGGACCGGGCATCCGCACCAGCGTGTTCCTGAAGGGATGCCCGCTGGCATGCCTGTGGTGCCAGAATCCGGAGTCAAACTCTGTGAGGCCGCAGATCATGTACAATAGGGATACCTGCACAGGCTGCCTTGGGTGCATCGGAGCCTGCCCACAGAATGCAATAAGGCAAGACTCAGACAAGGTAATTACCGACAGGGCACTTTGCACAGGCTGCGGTGAATGTACAGCGTCATGTCCGTCGAAATCACGGACCATCATGGGGAAAACCATGACTTCGGATGAGGTGTACAGGGAGGCAGCCAAGGATGTACTGTTCTACCGGAACTCAGGCGGAGGTGTAACCATTACCGGCGGAGAGGTACTTTTCCAGCCGCTGTTTGCAAGGGAAATCCTCAGGAAATGCATGGAAAGCAATATACATACTGCAATCGAGACCTGCGGCTACGCAGACTGGAGGGCCTTTTCAATGATCCTTCCATACGTGGACCTTGTGATATATGACATCAAGCATATGGACAGCACGATGCACATGAAGGGCACCGGAGTCGGAAATGAAAGGATACTTGAGAACCTCACAAGGATATCTAGAGAGATGAGCATTCCCATAATCGTAAGGACCCCAATAATCCCAGGATACAATGACACTGAAGAGAATGCGCACCTGATGGCTGCCTTCCTCCGGGAAAATGTCAGGACCCTGATTGAAGTGAACCTTTTGCCTTACCATAACCTGGGTGAGGGCAAGAAAAGCCAGCTTGAGGAAGAGCTGACGTTTAAAAGCCATGCTCCGGAAGCCGGAGAGATGGAGAATCTTAGAAACATAATACGTTCATACGGGATAGAGGTAAAGTGACAGGCAGAGTCCTGACTATAAGAAGCTACCGCAATACCACCTTATATTCGGCCTGAGTCCGCTCAGGCCGATCTTTTTTATACTTGTTGCAGGTCGGAGGCAGGTGACTGACATTAAGGATGCCTGGGTCATGGCCAGGACAGGGTACAAGGGGGGAGTAAACGATTTTTCGGTATGTGCAGTTTGCATATAAAAAAAGATGTAAATCTATACATTCTGTACCTACAGTTAAAAAACCCCGGAGCATACAATTGACTCAACCGGTTAAAAGAAGAATAAAAGGAGATTTTAGAGAATGAATGTGACACTGGTAGGATTCCTGATGATTGCCATCATAGTAGCTATTTTACTTTGGGGAAAGGTTTCAATAGCCCCCGTCTTCGTTATCGTACCGATAATCGGAGCAGCGCTTTGCGGCTATGACCTGAACAAGATCAACACATTTATGGGAGACGGCCTCAAATCAGTCCTTAACACCGCCGCACTTTTTGCCTTCGCGGTCATGTACTTCAGTCTTCTCAGCGATGTCGGCATGTTCGACGTCATAGTCAAGAAGGTCATGAAGTATATGGGCAACAAGGTTGAAATGGTGCTTCTCATGGCAGCGTTCGTTGCAACGATCTCACATCTTGACGGATCAGGAGCGACAACGATGCTCATAACGATACCGACAATGCTCCCGATATTCAAGAAGATGAAGATAAGACCTGAAGCGCTTCTGCTCATGGCTGCCCTTGCATCAGGATCCATGAACGTAACACCATGGTGCTCGTCAGTGCTGAGACTTACATCAGCTGTCGGAGGGGATCCCCAGGAGCTCTGGATGTACATACTTCCTCTGCAGATAATCGCTCTGCTCCTTACCTATGCCAGCGTAATTGTAGTTGGAAGGGTTGAGAGGAAGAACGGCGCTGGGATGTCTGATGAAGAGTTTGCAGAGCTCAAGAAGACAATTGATGAACCGGCAAAGATATCAGTAAGTCATGGAGTTCTTGCATTTGACATGGTCATGACAGTGGTCCTCATTGTCTTGCTTCTGACAGGAATCCTGAAGACCAACCTCGGATTCATGGTCGCATTCAGCATAGCGCTCGTTGTCAACTATCCAAGTGTGAAAATGCAAAGTGCGAAGATTAGGGAATATGGCGGAGCCGCCCTGAACATGATCATAATAATATTCGCAATTGGAGTCCTGGTTGGGATAACCAGCGGAACAGGAATGATAGCAGGAATGGCTAACGCTTTCGTATCTGTAATTCCAGAAGGCATGGGAGAACGTCTCCCGATATTGCTGTCATTCTTCTCGGTACCATTATCCATGATTATCGGAAGTGATACTGTGTATCTGGTACTTGCACCAATACTGGCAACCATACTCAAGACCTATGGGATAAGCACACTCATATTGTCAGCGGCACTTCTTATGGGTTCCTGCCTGGCAGCAAACCTTACACTCATAGGACCTACACCATATCTTGCACTTGGACTTGCGGATGTTGAAATGGGTGCGCACCTGAAGTACAGCTTCAAGTATGTATGGGCCATCGGCATAATCGTGACAGTAGCCGCCGGAGTCCTTAACATCATCCCATTCTAGAGACGGCATTCAACCGGGAATGGCGATCCGTCGAGGATTGCCATTCTCCTCCAGAGGAGGTATGAAAATGACAATAATTCAGAAGAGGCTTGTTGTTTTGGGAGTAGTGCTTTTCACAGTGCTCATATCCGTTGTCAACATGCTGCTCCATATTTGAGAAGGCTGGTAAGAGTATGAAAAAGAGAATGACAATGCTTGTTGGAGGAGACACCATCCTTGGTGAAAATCCGGAGCTGTATTTTACTGGGATCGACAGCATACTCGGCAGTGGAGACATAGTCCTCGCTCAGCTTGAGGTCCCGTACAGCGATAAGGCGCCTGAGCTTGATGACCTGCACAGGGAGCTCAGGAACCTTGAGCCGTTAAAGGGGAGGTTCGACCTTTTGACCATGGCTGGCAACCACATATATGACGCAGGCGAGACTGGAGTTTATGACACACTGGAGTGGCTTGATGAAAATGGAATACCCCATGCGGGAGCTGGCAGAAACATAGATGAAGCTGTAAAACCGGTAATCATCGATAAGGATGGAATAAGATTCGGATTCCTCAACTACAACTGCGTTGGAACAAGGGTCATGAATGCAGGTCCTAAAAAGGCAGGAGCCGCATATGTCGATGTTATCACGCACTATGAGCCTGGAGATGTCGCAAATCCGGGAGGTAATCCTGACAGGATTTATACTTTTCCAGAGCTTGCATCCTATGAAAGGATGGTAAGGGACATAGCAGAACTTCGAAAAAAATGTGATGTGCTGTCTGTATATCTTCACAAGGGAATCGTACACAAGCCTGTAAAGCTTGCGGACTATGAGAAGTTCATCTCAAGGGGCGCGATCGATGCAGGTGCAGATATTATTTTCAGCAGTCACTCCCATATATTGCACGGTATCGAGATATACAAGGGGAAGACCATATTCCACGGACTTAACAACCTGATTGCCTGGGTGCCTTCGCTCGGACCCAACTGGAGGCGGACCAAAGGCAAGGCTTCAGAGGTCTTCGACCCGGAAGCCTGGGCAAGGGCGAGGGTGGAGAGGTTCGGATTCGTTCCGGATCCTGAGTATCCCACATATCCCTTCCACCCTGACTCCATATACTCGATAATCGCCAAATGCATAATCGAAGGCGGGAAGATCGTTGAGACGAGATTCATACCTCTCATAGTGAACAAAGCCGGAATACCTGAGGCGGTAAGCAGGTCAAACGGCGGGGACAGGGTCCGTGGGTACATGGACAGAATAACAGAGCTCGCTGGCCTCAACGCCACATTTGATTGGGTGGATGACGAGATAGCGATTAGGGAAAAGTGAAAGGAAGTGTTGTTGTGGCAATAAGGGAAAGAGCATTGCAGAGCAGAGCCTTTGCTGCTTTGAAGGATATTTATGACAACCGGGAAGGCTATCTTACAGATGCGAAGGCAAAAGGAAGGAAGGTCGTCGGAACCTTGGGCTGCGACGTGCCTGACGAGATACTCATGGCGGCAGGGTATCTGCCGATAAGGCTTTATGCTGACAAGGACCCGGACTTAAGGGATGCCAACCAGTACCTGGAGTTTTCGTTCGATCCGGTGATAAGGGCCCAGTTCCAGAAGATAGTTGACGGGACATACTACGACCTTGTCGACAGGATAGTGATCTCCAACTCGACAGATGCCCTGATAAGGATATACTTCTATCTTAGAGAAGTTCATCATATAGAGCCTGAAAAGAAGGTACCTCCCGTATACTTCATAGACTGGCTGTTCACGAGGACCAGGATGCATCAGGTGAGGAACGAAGGAACCATAAAAAGGTTCATCGAAGAAGTTGAAAACTGGACAGGAAAGGCACTGACAGACTCTGAGATCAGGACAGCAAGTAAAGTATGCAACGAAAACAGAGCGGCTTTAAGAAGTTTCTCCTCACTGAGAAAGGGAGAGAATGCGACTGTAAATTCCAGTGAGGCCCTGGTAGTGATCGGAAGCTCCCTCTTCATGGACAGGAAGGAGCATACCGAGCTTGTCAATCAGGTAATCGAGGATGCAAGGTCATGGGAAAAGCTCTCGGGTCCTAAAGTATACATGACCGGAAGCGTACAGGAGAGTACCGAGCTTTACGAACTTGTTGAAGCTTCCGGCGGACTCATCGTTTCGGAAGACCATGACTGGGGTGACAGGCATATGGACAGGGATGTCAATACAGGTCTGGATCCTGTAAGGGGTATAGTCGACAGATACATGCTGAGGATGTTCAGCTCCAAGAAGGCTTTCGTTTCCCAGAGGGTGGAGGCACTGGCCGATGCAGTTGAAGCATCAGGGGCCGAAGGCGTGCTGTTCTATCTGAGGATCTACGAGGACTCACCTTCGTGGGACTTCCCTGAGCAGAACAAGAGGTTGAAAGCCATGGGCAAGAAGGTCATTTACATAGCTAAACAGGGTACGGACATCACAGGGAATGCAAAGCTGAAGGCGGATATCACCGCGTTCATATCGGACATGAAAGGAGGCTGCTGAAATGGAGAAAGAAAAGAATGCAAAGGACGGGGCCATGCGCTCGGTTAAGACCATGGAAGCAGCGAGGATCGCAAGCACATACCAGAAGGAATGGTTCGCCGGGATACACGACAGGGTAAATGCAGGTGAGGATTTCGCGTACATCAATGCGGATGTCCCCATGGAGATCCTGAGAGCCATGGACATCCCCTTCGTTGTAAACCAGTGGTGGGCGGCCATATGCTCGGCAAAGCAGCTGTCCAGCAAATACTTCGCTCTGCTGAAGGAAGCTAACTACAGGGATGACCTGTGCTCATACTGTGCAACTGCATTCGCAGGGTCCCTTGATCCGGACAAGAGCGACGGGCCATGGAATGGGCTGCCGAAGCCTACAATGGCAATAACAAGGCTAACCTGCGACTCACAGGGAAAGATCTTCGAGCTCTTCGCGAACAGATACGGTGCCGAATTCTATCCTATGGAAAACACCGTGCCGCTTTCAGTGCCTGAAAAATGGTGGGAGAAGGCAGAGGACAGATGGGAGGAGCTTTATTCCGAGGAGAGGCTTGATACGGCAGTTGAAGAGCTTAAGAGGCTCATTGCCTTCCTTGAGATAAAGACAGGCAGGATGTTCGATGAGAACAAGCTCATCGAGGTCATGAACCTCGTCAACGAACAGGAAAGATACTACAAGATGGCCAGGAACCTCATTGCGGAAAGATGCCCGGCGCCGGCTGTGATCACGGACACGATAAATGCTGTGATGCAGGCACAGTGGCAGAGAGGCACAAGATGGGCAGCGGACCATGCAAAATTCTTCTACAATGAGATTGAGCAAAGGGTAAAGGACGATTACAAGGCAGTCCCCAATGAGAAGATCAGGCTCATGTGGATAGGACGCGGACTATGGTTCAACCTGGGCTTCTACCAGTATTTCGAGGAAAAGTACGGAGCCGCATTCATATGGTCAATGTATCTTGCTATGGGAGCAGACGCCTATATAAGGAACGGAGTCGAGAAGGACCCGCTAAGGGCCCTTGCGGCAAGATTCATAGGAATGGAGGACTTTCTCCATATGCCTCCATGGAACGCTGAGTGGTTCATATCTGAGGCTCAGCACAACAAGATTGACGGAGTGGTGTACCTGGTACCTGAAAACTGCATGCAGGCGGTTGAAGGCTCATACTTCATAACAAAGATGATGGAGGATGCGGGAATCCCGGTACTTCAGCTGAAGGCTGACCCGGTAGACCCGAGAAAGTGGAACCAGGACAGCATGACAAAGGTAGTAAGTGAATTCATCGAAACAAGAATAATAAGGCAGGAGGACTAATATGGCAGGAATAGGACCGCTTTCAGGATACAAGGTATTAGATTTCACCCAGTTCGAGTCGGGAACAGTTTGCACTGAGACTCTGGCTTGGCTTGGCGCAGAAGTATGGAAGGTCGAAAGGCCGGTAAAGGGGGAGCTTGGCAGATATTCCGTTGAAGAGCCTTCAGTCGATGCGGTGGGCTTTGTCATACTCAACATGAACAAGGAGTCGATAACCTGCAACCTCAAGGACCCTGAAGGGCTGAGGCTCATAAGGAAGCTGGTGGAACAGGTAGATGTGGTGGTTGAGAATATGGGTCCCGGGTCCATGGAGAAGCTCGGGCTTGGATACGAGGACTGCAGGAAGCTCAACGAGAAGATAGTATATGCCCAGATAAAGGGATTCGGAACAGACGGACCTTATGCCGAATACCCGGCATTCAATCCAATAGCAGCTGCTGTTGGAGGCATGCCTGCGGTAACAGGACAGCCTGGCGAAATGCCTGTACAGTCGGGACTTAACCTTGCTGATTCAGGGGCTGGCTACATGTGCGCATTGTCCGTTATTGCTGCTCTCCTGCAGAAGGAGAAGCAGGGGATCGGGCAGAAGATCGAAGTTGCGATGCAGGACGTGGTCATTGGTTTCGGAAGGTCAAACTGGGAGCCGTACTACAGGACAGGAAAGCCTCCTAAGAGGGTAGGCAACGGAATGCCTCTCGAGGATGTCGCACCTGCAGGGATGTATGCCTGCAAGCCATATGGCGAGAATGACTATGTTCATATCTATTGCTCCAGGCATCCTGGCAGCAAGCAGTTCGAGAACCTTTGCAATGTGATCGGAAGAAGCGACCTGCTTGAGGACACAAGGTTCAAGACCCCAAGGTCCAGATACCTTTACAAGGACATCCTTAATCCGATCATAGAGGGATGGACGAGGGAGCATACGAAACAGGAAGCCATGGATATCCTTTGCAGGGCTGATATCCCTGCAGGTGCTGTCTTCGACTGCGACGACATAACAAATGATGAGTATCTCAGGAGAAGAGGGACCATGGTAGAGATAGACCACTCGAAGAGGGGTACTCTGGTGATACCGGGTTTTGCACCAAGGATGTCTGAAAACCACGTGGAGTACAGGGTGTCACCAGAGCTTGGAAGCTATAACGAGAAGGTATTCAAGGAATACGCAGGTCTCTCAGATGAGGAATATGAAGCTCTGAAGGCAAGGCATATAATATAGGGGCTGATGACTCGTGCAAGACCAGTTGGGGAACATCTGTATAGTAAAGTGGTTAAAGAAGCACAACAGTGAAGGATCCTGGGTTTTCCCCGGATCCTTCACTGCTTTGATGAACGGATTTTGCCGAATAAAGATGGATTAAGCAAAACCATGCAATCTCTGTATCAGGAGTGCATGGTTTTCACTAGTTGAACTTGATTTCCCAGGGGTCTATCTTCTTGTAATCCTGAAGATACTTTATCGCAAGATATGAAAACATGAGGTTAAGCCTGAAGGTGCCATCGTTCAGGCTATGGTTGACAAGCGATTCTATCTTGTCGATCTTGTAGAGCATGGTATTCCTGTGAAGGTTCAGCTGCTTTGCTGTCTTCGTTGAATTGCAGTCGTTCATCAGGTATGCATACAGGACATCGGCAAGGTTCGTATTGTGCTTCCTGTCGTAATGTACCAGCCATAGTATTGCAGGGTCGCATAGGTAGATCAGGTTGCCATGGTTGTATTTTGTCCTGAAGTTTACGCTGCACATGTCGATGATGTCCATCAGCCGGACCTCTTCATAGTAATAAATGAGCTTATTGCTGTCAGCTGTGAAGTTCTTTCCGAACTTGATTGCACTCTTGCACTGGAGGTAAAAGGTGTTCATGAAGAGATAGTGCTTTGAAGGATTGGATATTCCGATACGTGCACCATATTTTCTGAGTAGTCCTGTGACTGCTTCCTGGTCGAAGGTGCACCTGTCAAACTGATTCTGCTGACACCATATTATTATGTCGTCAAGGTAAGTCGTTACTATCGAATTGGGTATGAGCCTCTCCAGCTGGTTTACGATAAAGTTTATGGGAGCCGGTGAGAGGGGGATTGAATCAAATTCGACCAGCATTATGAGATAGATCTTCTTCAGCTTGAGATTCATGAATTCAAGCCTTGTTTTTATTTCATCCATGTTCTCGATCTTAAGCTCGATAAGGTCCGATACCAGGCTCTGGAAAGCCGAGTTGCCGCTGTAATTCCCAATACCGGTGCCTGTGGTCAGTTGATTTTTCAAGGCTGCCCCAAGTATCGAACTGAAATTAAGGATCCTATACATGCTCTCGACGTCATGGGATACAAAAAAGAGATACCCGATATTCTTGAGATGATAGCTGATCGATGAGACGACTATCGATGTGCCGTCCTTGCAGGGGATTGTCAGTGTCGAATCCTCGAATTCCGCTGCCTTCCTTGCTTCAAGCACCATGTCCATGTACGGACCTGTCAGATAGCCTACCTTAGTCAGTTCATCCATGAAGGAACTGGATTTCTCTCCTTTTGCACTGAAGCTTCTCAATGAGTAGCCCGAGGAGACGAATGCAAGCTGACAGCCCACCATTTCAGATCCCTTGTCGATGAGCTGCTGGCAGCTTGATGACTCTAGTTCAAGTATCCTGAACCTGTTTTCCCAGCCGGAATAGCAGCTCAGTACCTCGCTAAGATTGTTGTACAGGCAGAAGGGGTCCATTGCTGAATGCAGGACGCTGCCATTGAACTGCCGCACAGACACATCTTGAAGCTTTACATCCCTGGTAAGAACAAGTATTGAAGGAAACGGCAGCTTGAATATGTCAATACTGTCGATATCCCTCTGAGAGGTGACTATATAAAGGGTCCTTGGCTGCATTACCGTAGCTGCAGTCATGAACTCTATCTTCTGTATTGATTCGAATTCCCGCAAATTTGTATGCGTGTCAAAAAAAGACAATTTCGGATTATTTGTAAGCAAATGTATATTTTGCATAATAACCCCCAATCAGGAGACTTCCCGTATCTCTGGTATCCTTTTAAACGGCTATAAGACTGCTTCTGAAGGAAGCATCCTTTCTTCCAGGTAATTCATGAATATTGTCCCTGGCTTATAGTTATAGCCCTTCTTGTAAATCAGGCCTATCTTTATCTCTTCTTCCACACTGTCATCGACATGAATTACGTGGAAGCTGGCATAATCTTCCGGTGACAGGAACATTTCCGGAAGTATTGCAACCATATCTGAGTGGAGCAGGGTTGAACGGATAAGCTCCTTGGATGTGCACTTCAGGAGAATGTTGGGTGTGAAATGGTAGTTAAGGCACTCCTGAATCAACGATGATGTGAAGCTGAAACGCTCGGACAGTTCAACGAATCGCTCTGCCCGTATAGAATCGAAGGTTATCCTGCTGAGGGTGGCTATTGGATGGTTTTTCCTGCAGACAAGCACCTTCTTGCTTCTTATTGATGGAAGGTAGGTAACTCCAATAACCGGTGTTTCGGTTGGATTGACTACCAGGCCGATATCTATCTTGTTATTTATAAGCAGGTTATGTACCTCGCTTGAACCTTCTTCCCTGAGTGCCAGGTTTATGTTTGGATAATCCTGGATGAAGTTCACGAGATTCGGTATATATTCGCTGTTTGCCAGAAGCTGAGTTATGCCGAGCCTGATCCTTCCGGACATGGTTTCCCCGGTCTTCTGGAACGAATCCAGAAAATGGTGATAACTTTCCATGAACTCCTTGGTCTTTCCAAGCAGGTCCATTCCTGCGGGAGTCAGGGAAAGTGTCTTGTTCTTGTATATGAATACCGGTTCGCCGATTTCACGCTCCAGCTGCTTGATGGAGCTGCTAAGTGCAGGTTGGGAAACATACAACCTTTCAGCGGCCATGGAATAGTTCCTGACCTGTGCGATCTCCAAAAAATACTTCAATTGCCTTATTTCCATTTTTTACACCACCTGAAATCCATGTAGGCATACATGTAGACATGTCAATTATAACATGTAAACATTCACATGTAAAATAAAAAATGGTTATACGCAGTAATAGATTTTCAGTATTAGACAGACCTTGTCTTCATCAATAGAATTGGACCTGAGAAGTCAATATGACGATTGGTGAAGGTGAACTATGGGTACTACATTTGGTGAATTCACAGAAAAGCTTGCAAGAAAATATGGAGACAAGACTGCACTAGTATTCAGAGCTGATGAGCTTACATACAGGGACCTTGACCTCCTTTCGGACAGGATAATGCTTTTCTACCTTGGAAACGGAATAAGCAAAGGTACCCATGTTGGGCTTCTGGCATCAAATTCAGCTGAGTGGGTGATACATTATCTCGCTCTCTGCAAGATTGGGGCAATAGCAGTACTGCTCAATACCCACCTTACAGGTGAGGAGCTCGCAAATGCACTCAATTATGCTGATGTGACATACCTGACATGTGGGGACAGGGCTGAAAAGGCAGAATTCAAAGTATGCCTGGACAAGATAAACAGGGAGTCAGCCCCTAATCTGAAGCGGATATTCCACATTGGCCATGATCTTGGACATCTGCTGATGATGTACAAGGAGCCAGGCGAGCTGGAGGCTGAATACCTGAGAGGAAGGAAAGCGTCAGTTGAACAGGAGGACCCTGTGAACCTCATTTTCACATCGGGTACTATAGCCAAGCCAAAGGGTGTCCTTACCAGCGGATACCAGATGCTGACAGCGGCTGCTGAGGCAGCGAGGCATATGAGGCTGGGACCGGAAACAAGGATATGCTCCGTGCTTCCGCTTTATCATTGCTACGGGCTTTCAGTGGACCTGCTTGCGGGACTTACAGCAGGAGGGACTATTTATTTACTTGAATCCTTCAGGTCGGCAGATGTCCTTGAATGCATTGAAAAGAACAGATGCACCGTGTTCAACGGAGTCACGACAATGTTCCTCGCCATGATGAGACACGAAAACAGGATGAACTACAAGATCAGCTCGCTCATTACCGGGACGGTTGCGGGGTCTTATGTATCCCCAAATGAGTTCATGGAGATAAGCAGAAACTTTTCAATACCTCACCTGCAGATGTCATATGGCCAGACAGAAGCGACAGCCGGGATAACCTTCTCTGGTTTCGATGAAAGCCTTGAGCGCAAATCGCACCATGTTGGGAAGCCGATCGAGGGAACCAGCCTTAGGATCAGTGGAGCTGATGGGCTGTCAGGGATTTCCGGGGAGATTGAGATCAAAGGCTTCAATGCAATGAAGGGGTACTACAGGATGAAGGATGAAACTGAAAAGACATTTACAGAAGATGGATGGATGAAGACAGGAGACCTTGGGATGCTGGATGAAGACGGAAACCTGCATATAACAGGGCGAGTGAAGGAACTCATCATAAGATGCGGTGAGAACATATCACCGGTTGAGGTAGAGAACTGCATCAGGAACTATCCGGGAATAGAAGATGTGAAGGTGATCGGAGTGCCTGCAGAGGTCATTCAGGAAAAGGTAGTCGCCTGTATCATACTCAGGAAGGGCTGGCGCATCAACGAGCAGCTCCTCATAAACCATATGAGGAAGCATCTTGCACAATTCAAGATACCTGAGATTATCGAGTACTTCAGCGAATTTCCAATCGGACGGACTGGCAAGGTGAACACAGGTGAGCTTAAGAAAATGGTCATCGGGACACTGAAGGTATAGATTTTTCTGATAGCTGGCAATAAGACACCGGTATTATACAGGATTAGAAAGTGGATATATGATGAAGACAAGACTAAAGGGGGGAAACATAGTTGGCTAAGTATATTACAGCAAAGGAAGCTGCGCTTCTGGTAAACGACTTCGACACAGTAGGTATAGCAGCACAGGGTCTCGCAGGCTGGCCTGATGAGATCGGGGAAGCGATGGCAGACAGATACAAAGAGGAAGGTCATCCTGCAAACCTGAAGATCAAGCAGGCATGCCATACCGGAGACTGGAAACAGAGAGGAACCACAAGGTTCGGCATCAAGGGCATGGTAAGAAGCTGGACAGGTGCACATATAGGCGGTTCGACGAAAATGTGCCAGCTGGCACTTGAAGAGGAGATCGCAACATACGCTCTACCCCAGGGAGTAATAATCAACCTTTGGAGAGAGATTGCAGCCCACAGACCGGGACTGATCACAAAGGTCGGCATTGGAACCTACATAGACCCGAGAGTTGAAGGCGGCAAAATGAATGAGGCAGCCAGGCAGTCGGAAGACATAGTAAGGATGCTCAACATCGACAATGAAGACTACCTTTTCTTCCCAAGCTTCCCCGTGAACGTATGCATACTGAGGGGAACCACAGCTGATGAAAAGGGAAATGTCAGCATGGAAAAGGAGATGTTCCTCAACGAGGGCTACTCGCTTGCAGCAGCGACGAGAAACACCGGAGGAATAGTCATAGTCCAGGTTGAATACAAGGTAAAGAATGGAGCGATCAAGCCAAAGGATGTCATGATTCCGGGAGCTCTTGTCGACTACGTTGTCGTAGCGACTAAAGAGGAGGCATCATGGCAGACCGAAGGAAGATACTACAGCCCGGCATTTTCGGGTGAGCATCTTGTTCCGACAGGATCAATGCCGGTACTAGCCTTGGATGAAAAGAAGATCGTCGCAAGAAGATGCGCCAGGGAGCTCAAGAGCGGCATGATAGTGAACCTTGGAGTGGGAATGCCCGCCAACGTGGCTTCCATAGCAGCAGAGGAAGATTGCATAGATAAGATCACTCTGACTGTGGAAGGTGGAAGCTTCGGCGGAGTACCTGCAGCAAAGCCCGATTTCGGTGCGGTATACAATTCGGAGGCAATAATCCTCCACAACCAGATGTTTGACTTCTACGATGGCGGCGGATTGGACCTTGCAGTCCTGGGACTTGCCCAGGTCGATGAGGACGGCAACCTGAATGTGAGCAAGTTCGGTCCGAAGTTCATGGGACCGGGCGGATTCATAAACATATCGCAGGCGTCGAAGAAGGTTGTATTCTGCGGAAGCTTCATGGTCGGTGCCAAGACCAGAGTGGAGGATGGAAAACTCATCATCGTCGAGGAAGGCACAGAAAAGAAATTCATGAAGAAGGTCGACCAGATCACCTTCAGCGGAAAGACAGCAGCGGCAAACAACAAGACAGTCCTCTATGTGACAGAAAGATGCGTATTACAGCTTACAAAGGATGGAATGGAGCTGATTGAAGTTGCACCAGGGATTGACGTTGAAAAGGATATACTGGCAAACATGGAATTCAGGCCTCTTGTGAGCAAGGACCTGAAGACAATGGATCCTGAGATATTCAATAAGACCTGGGGCAGCCTGAAGAGCATAGTATAGCAGTCAGAAAAGACAAGAATGATTATAGAGAAACCTGAACAGTCACTTTAAGGGTTTAACAGGTAGGTAAAAGAACTATATAGATAACAGAGAAAAGGAGACAAGGAAATGGCATTTACCAAAGCATTCATACCCTATGGAGGATATTACTCGACACCGTTCGTAAGATGGAACGGATCACTCAAGTCTGAAAATCCTATAGTACTCAGTGCGGAAACAGCGAAACGCTGGTTTGCCGACAAGAAGCTTGACCCGACGGTACTGGACTTCCTGTACATGGGATCAACAGTTGTAAATCCATTGTCCTTCTACGGACATGCATATGCTGCAGCGGTCATCCTCGACAGGAAGAAGAACATACCTGCGCTTTCAATGAACCAGGTATGCGCTACTTCAACTACTACTCTGGGACTCGCAGCAAATGACATCGAGCTTGGAAATTTTGATTCTGTATTCTGCCTCTCGACCGATAGATGCTCCAGCACTCCTATCGTTGTAGCACCCAACCCAAGGACAGGCAGCCTTGATATAGAGAATGTGGTCCTTGACAACTTCAAAAGGGATCCGTCGCCGGGAGCAGGACTGCAGATGTACCAGACAGCCGAGGCAGTAGCCAGGGAAGTCGGAATAACCAAACAGGAATGTGACGAGCTTGCGCTCCTAAGATACCAGCAGTACCTTGATGCACTTGCCAACGACAGGGAGTTCCAGAAGAAGTACATGTTCCCTGTTGAAGTAAGGGAAAGCAAAAGGGATGTCAGATATATCTCAGAGGATGAGGGAGTAAGGCCTGTAACAGCGGAGGAGCTTGCAAAGCTCAAGCCGATCGAAGAGGGCGGAGTGCTTTCATACGGAAGCCAGACTCACCCGGCTGACGGAAACTGCGGACTTATAGTCACGACAAGGGACAAGGCAAAGGAACTCAGCACAGACAAGAACATTACAGTACAGGTCCTTTCATACGGGATAGTCAGGATCGGAGCTGGCCGTATGGCAGCTGCACCGGTACCGGCTCTTGAACTTGCTGCCAATAGGGCAGGGATAAAGATCAGCGACCTCAGCCAGGTTAAGACACACAATCCGTTTGCAGTTAACGATGCAAACCTTGGAAGGATGCTTAACATCGACCAGAAGATAATAAACAACGGCGGATCATCAATGATCTACGGACATCCACAGGGTCCTACAGCAGGAAGGTCAATAATGGAGCTTGTAGAGCTGCTTGCAAAGCAGGGCGGCGGATATGGAGCATTCACAGGCTGTGCAGCCGGTGACATAGGAGCTTCCATAGTAATTAAGGTCGGCTAATCAATAGAAACAATAAGAACGCTTAGTAATAAAGGAGATTTTAAAATGAGACGTTTTGAAAATCAGGTAGCAGTAGTAACAGGATCAGGAAGAGGCCTTGGAAAGGCTTTCGTTGAGAGGTTCGCTAAGGAAGGTGCCAAGGTTGTAGTCACCGACATCAACGAAGAGGCATGCATCGTAGTAAGGGATGAGATCATAGCTGCAGGCGGAGAAGCAATAGCTATCGCATGTGACGTGACAAACAGGGCTCAGGTTGCAGACATGATGAAGACTATCGTTGAGACATACGGACAGATAGATGTACTTGTCAACAACGCAGGAATCACAAGGGATGCATCATTCCTCAAGATGACAGACGACCAGTTCGACCTTGTAATCAACACAAACATGAAGTCCATGTTCATCTGCACCCAGGAAGCTGTCAAGTATATGTTCGAAAGAAAGTACGGAAGAGTCATAAACATAAGCTCACTTACAGGAGTTGCAGGAAACTTCGGTCAGACCAACTACGGCGCAGCAAAGGCCGGAGTGATCGGAATGACCAAGACCTGGAGCAAGGAGTTCGGAAAGAAGGGTGTAACCTGCAACGCAATAGCACCTGGATTCATGATGACAGAAATGACACTCTCCATGAAGCAGGAGATAATCGATAACCTCATCGCCCAGATACCTGTAGGAAGAGGCGGAGACCCTAAGGAGCTCGCTGGAGCAGTGGCTTTCCTTGCGTCAGGCGAAGCAGGATTCATAAACGGAGCTACACTCAATGTCAATGGCGGAACCTACTGCAGCTAATACTGATACAAGAATAAAAATGAAATTTGGAGGAATAAAAAAATGGCATATGAAATGAAGAGCTTTGACGATTTCAAGGTAGGAGACAAGAACTCCTTCACAAAGACCATAACAGAGACAGATGTAATACTGTTCGCAGGTATAAGCGGTGACTTCAATCCTCTCCATATGAACGACGAGTACGCAAAGACAACAGTATTCAAATCAAGGATCTGCCATGGAATGCTTGTAGAGAGCCTTTTCGGACCTGCCGGAGCACCTTTCTTCGGAGGAGCATCGGTATACATGGGACATACACAGAAATTCAAGGCACCAACAAGGATGGGAGACACTATCACAGCTTTCGTTGAAGTCGCTGAGAAGATCGAAGAGAAGAAGATACTCAAGGTCCACAACTACGCTGTAAACCAGGATGGCGTCATCGTAATTGATGGTGAGGCTACTGTAAAGATACTCAAGTAAACCTCTGACCGTTGGTAAAGAAGAGAAGGCACGGTGTAGAACCCGTGCCTTCCTTTTTCAGATTATGCCCTTGAAATATGCGAGAGATAGTCGTCAAGCCAGCTGATGTAGTACTTCTCGCGCATGATGGCACCCTCGAGGACTATGAAGTCGCCGAATTCCCTGGTCTTCACTGATGGTGGAACCGGATAGGCTCCGTCCATGATCCTTGACAGGGACTCAAGCTTCTTCTGGTGCTTCTTCTTCTGCGAAGCGACGATGCCTGAAAGCTCGTCAAGGTCCAGGAACTCAGAGAAATATGCCCTGAGACGGAATATGTCCTTGGGTGTGGCTTCAAGCGGATCATCCTTGATAAGCCACTTCATCAGCTCCTGTCTGCCCTTTTCGGTTATCGTGTACAGCTTCTTCTCCAGCTTTTCACCCTGGATCACTACCTCGAAGCTTATGGAGCCCTCATCGATGAGCTTGCTGAGCTCGGGATATACCTGGCTGTGGTTTGCATACCAGAAGTTGGCGAGGACATTTGAGTTGAATTCCTTGGTTATGTCGTACCCTGTCATGGGCTCCCGGTTGATAAGTCCAAGTATTGCATATTTAAGTGTTCGCATACATGTTACCTCCTACATATTGAAGCAATCATACCATAACAAAAATAAAAACTGAACATCTATGTAAGCATAAAATGGTCAGCATATCCAAAAATATGTTTGTGAAAATTTTAGAAAAAGGCGTAAATTCAAACATGTAAATATTTACGTGATTAAATTAACATGTTATACTATTGTTATGAAATTAACGATAAGAAGTTTGTGGGAGTGAAGAGAGTCATGGTTGAATTCATAACTGCGGTGGAAGCTGCAAAGCTCATACCGGACAATGCGACTGTCGGCGTCGCGGGAATGGGCCTCTCAGGGTGGCCTGAGGAAGTGGCGGTGGCAATTGCAGAGAACTATAAAGCAACGGGCCATCCCAAATGCCTCTCGATGAAGCAGGGCAGCGCACTGGGAGATTGGAAAGAGAGAGGCATGACAAGGTTCGGCGTGGAAGGCCTTGTATCAAAGTGGTCGGCTGCACATATCGGGTCTGCATTTGCCATGAATGACCTTGTCAGGGCAAACAAGATAGCATGCCATTGCCTTCCACAGGGAGTGATCGTCAACCTGTGGAGAGAAATAGCGGCGCACAGGCCGGGACTTATGACAAAGATAGGACTTGGTACCTTTGTCGATCCCCGCATGGAAGGCGGCAAGATGAACAAGGTAACCACTGAAGACCTGGTTGAGGTTGTAAACCTTCATGGAGAAGAGTACCTGTTCTACAAATCCTTTCCCCTTGACGTTGCAATACTCAGGGGAACGACAGCGGACAGGAACGGGAACATCACCTTTGAGAATGAAGGCCCGATAAACGAAGGTCTGGTGGTTGCTCAGGCTGCCAAGAACAGCGGCGGAATAGTGATAGTCCAGGTTGAGTACGAGGCTGCCAAGGGGACCCTTCATCCGAAGAGTGTGAAGATACCCGGAGCCCTCGTGGATTATGTGGTGGTTGCAACTGACAAGAGAGCCTGCTGGCAGACTGAGGGAACATACTATGAGCCGGCATTCGCAGGAAACATCAGGAAGCCGCTGGACGGTATCCCTGTGGTGCCGCTTTCCGAGAGGAAAGTGATCGCCAGGCGATGCGCAGCAGAACTGAAGAAAGGTGACATAGTCAACCTGGGAGTTGGCATTCCCGCCGATGTGGCAAGCGTCATGGCTGAAGAAGGGCACATAGGGGACATAGTCCTGACTACAGAGAGCGGAGCTTTCGGAGGAGTCCCAGCCAGCCAGCCGAACTTCGGAAGCTCGTATAACGCCGAGGCGAACATTGACCATGGCTACATGTTCGATTTCTACGACGGAGGAGGAATTGATGTCGCAATACTTGGCCTGGCGCAATCCGACCGGCATGGGAACATCAATGTAAGCAAGTTCTTCATTCCGGGATTCGGGGACAGGCTTACCGGTCCAGGAGGATTCATAAACATTTCGCAGAGTTCCAAGAAGGTAGTGTTCGCAGGGACCTTCACAGCGAAATGCAGGATGGAAGTCGCGGATGGAAAACTTGTGGTCCATGAACCAGGAAAGGGAATGAAGTTCCTTAAGGAAGTTGAGCAGGTGACCTTCAGCGGGGAGTATGGAGCAAGAAGCGGGCAGGAGATACTGTATGTGACAGAACGCTGCGTCTTCAGGCTGATAAGCGGAAAGATGACAGTAACCGAGATCGCTCCCGGTGTGGACCTGGAAAAGGACATCATAGGCCAGATGGAGTTCATTCCGGAAATAGCAGAGGACCTTAAGCTTATGGACAGCAGCCTGTTCTGTGAAGACTGGGGCGGGCTTAAGCTGTAGAAACTAAAGCACAGACCATAAAGAAACTAGATGACAGAGCAATACATACTGAAAAGAGATTGAGGAGGAAATGAAATGTTTTTTACTGAACAGCATGAGCTCATAAGAAAGCTTGCGAAGGATTTCGCCGAGAAGGAGCTTACAAACGACGTACTTGACAAGGTTGAGGAGTCCGGTGTGTTTCCAAAGGAAATCCTGGACAAGATGGGAAAAGCCGGATTTTTCGGTATCAAGATCCCAAGGGAAGTGGGTGGTCAGGGCGCAGACGCCAGGTCCTACGCAATAGTCATGGAGGAGGTAGCAAGGGTAAGCGCAGTTGCCAGCCTTTATGTCTCATCACCGAACTCTCTGTCAGGCGGCCCGCTGCTTCTTGCAGGAACTGACGAGCAGAAGGAGAAATATCTGAGACCTGTAGTGACAGGGGAGAAGATACTGGCCTTCGGACTTACAGAGCCTGGTGCCGGATCTGATGCTGGCGGAATGACAAGTACTGCAGTGAAGGATGGCGACTACTATATCCTTAACGGCAGGAAGACCTTCATAACGATGGCGCCTCTGGCGGATTACGCCATAATCTACGCTAAGACCGACCTTACAAAGGGTACGAAGGGAATATCAGCGTTCATAGTCGACATGACTCTTGAAGGCGTCTCCTGCGGAAAAGCCGAGCACAAGATGGGCCTCATAGGCTGCGCAACAAGCGATATCATACTTGAGAACGTAAGGGTGCACAAGGATGACCTGCTTGGCGAAGAAGGCAAGGGATTCACAAACGCAATGAAGACCCTCGACACAGGAAGAATGGGAGTTGCGGCACAATCCATAGGAGTTGCCCAGGGAGCCCTCGATGAGGCGATAAAGTATGCCAAGGAGAGGAAGCAGTTCGGAAGAAGGATAGCTGATTTCCAGTCCATAAGCTTCATGATCGCTGACATGGCGACGAAGCTCGAGGCAGCCAAGCAGCTTGTCTACAAGACAGCATACCTTATGGATACAAAACAGCCATCAGGACAGAGCGCTTCCATGGCGAAGTACTACGCATCTGAGGTCTGCAACGAGATTTGCGCCAAGGCAGTGCAGATACACGGAGGTTACGGCTTCATCAAGGAGTACAAGGTTGAGAGGTACTACAGGGATGCAAGGATATTCACAATATATGAAGGCACTTCGCAGGTACAGCAGATGGTAATAGCTGGCACCCTGCTGAAGAAGTAAGGGGAGGTAATTTACAATGAAGATTCTGGTTTGCGTAAAACAGGTTCCTGATACGAACGAAGTAAAGATAGACCCGGTCAAGGGCACACTGATAAGGGACGGAGTCCCGAGCATACTTAATCCGGATGATGCCAATGCACTTGAGGCAGCTCTAGCCCTGAAGGATACCATGGCTGACACGACTGTCGCCGTCCTTACCATGGGACCGCCTCAGGCAACATATATGCTGAGGGAGTGCCTCGCAATGGGCGCTGATGAAGCATATCTTCTTAGCGACAGGGCATTCGGCGGAGCCGACACCTGTGCTACCTCGACCACCCTTGCGGCTGGAGTCAGGAAGGTAAAGGATGTTGACATCATATTTGCCGGAAGACAGGCAATTGACGGAGACACGGCGCAGGTAGGACCTCAGCTTGCACAGAGGCTGGACCTTCCGGTGGTGACTTATGTGGAGAAGCTTGTAAGCCTGGAAAAGGACAAGGCTGTCGTACACAGGCAGATGGAGGACGGCTACGAGGTCGTAGAGGTCAAGACGCCTTGCGTTCTGACTGCTGTCAAGGAGCTCAATGTGCCAAGGTACATGTCGGTAGGCGGAGTAATGAACGCATACCAGAAGAAGATAGAGGTCTGGGGCCACAAGGATGTTGAACTTGACCCAGCCTGCTGCGGACTCAGCGCTTCACCGACACAGGTATTCCGTTCATTCACTCCTCCTCCTAAGGGAAAGGGAGAGATGCTGGGCGGAACAATTCAGGTCATGGCTGGGGATCTTGTCACCAGGCTTAAGCAGAAACATTACATCTAAATTGAAAGGACTGAGATAACATGTCTGTAAACATAATTAACGAGAAATGCAAGGGCTGCACCATATGCGTAAAGAACTGTCCTTTTGGTGCGATAACAATGTCAGGAAAGCTTGCCGTCATAGGCGTGGCCTGCACAAGCTGCGGCGTATGCGTAGACAAATGCCCGTTCAAGGCCATAGAGAAGATTGAGGAAGAGAAGGTAACTACCGACCTTTCAGAATACAGCGGAATCTGGGTGTTCGCAGAGCAGAGGGACAAGAAGATAATGCCAGTTGTCATCGAGCTGCTTGGCGAAGGCAAGAAGCTTGCAGCAGAGATCGGATGTGAGCTGTCAGCTGTAGTGTGTGGATCCGGTATTGGAAACCTTGCTGACGAGCTTTTCGAGTACGGTGCTGACAAGGTATATGTTGCTGATTCACCGGAGCTTGAAAAGTACACTACGGATGGATACACAAAGGTCATTTTCGAAGCCATAGGCAAATACAAGCCGGAGATCGTGCTCCTTGGCGCAACCCATATAGGAAGGGACCTTGGACCATGCCTTGCGGTCAAAGCCAACACAGGCCTTACTGCAGACTGCACAAAGCTTGAGATAGATCCTGATGACAAGAAGATTAAGCAGACCCGTCCGGCATTCGGCGGAAACCTTATGGCAACCATAGTATGCCCTAACCATCGCCCACAGATGTCAACCGTAAGGCCTGGCGTCATGGACAAGGCTGCAAAGGTTCCCGGAAGAAAGGGAGAGACGGTAAAACTGTCAGTTTCATTCTCCGAAGGAGACATAAGGACTAAGGTTGTAGATGTTGTTAAGCACCTCAAGGAAATGGTATCCCTGACCGATGCGGAGATAATCGTTTCAGGCGGCAAGGGAATGAAGGGGCCTGAGGGCTTCGAACTCCTGAGACAGCTTTCCCACAGGCTTGGCGGAGTCGTAGCGGCATCAAGGGCTGCGGTCGATGCCGGCTGGATGGACCATGCCTACCAGGTAGGACAGACAGGAACCACAGTCAAGCCAAAGATATACATCGCCTGCGGAATATCAGGAGCGATACAGCACATCGCAGGTATGCAGAATTCAGAGCAGATCATCGCGATAAACACAGCTGAAAATGCACCGATATTCGAAGTTGCCGATTATGGCATAGTTGGAGACCTGTTCAAGGTAATCCCTGCGATAATCGATGAACTCGACAAACAATGCTCATGAAGCTGTTGGTTAAAATCCCGAAGTATTGCCTGGGACTCCTCTTCCTTGCTGTCGGAGTCACATTTTCGATAAAATCGAACCTTGGCATATCGCCTGTCAATTCAATCGGCTATGTGCTCAGCGTTATAATGGGAATCGACCAGGGAAAGGTAATAACAGTAATATTCTCCATTTATGTTCTGCTTCAGCTGGTGCTTCTTAGAAGGAAGTTCAAACCTCAATACCTGCTGCAGATAGTGTTCTCGACAATATTCGGCTATTTCGTAAGCTTCAGCAACAAAATGCTCACATTCCCGGTTGCGGAATTCTATCCGCTCCAGATGGCGTACCTTGCCATGAGCATAGTCCTGGTGGCCATAGGCGTCACTCTGTACATGGGCGCTGACCTCATGCCGATGCCGGCAGAAGGCGTGATGATTGCGATATCCCAGCTGACCGGGATTTCCTTCCACAAGGTGAAGATGATTTTCGACACTTCCGTGGTCATCATCTCGGCTGCCGTATCGCTCGTATTTGCTGGCCGCATCCTTGGAGTCAGGGAAGGTACGGTGCTATCCGCCCTCCTTGTTGGAAAGCTGGTCGGAATCTTCAACTCAATGGCACTTACCGGTAAAGGAAGGGCTCGTACGGACGTCGAATAACCAAATAATACCGCCGCTGCATATACAGTTGGCGGTATTTTCTTTATCTCTGTTTCCTTAGCAAAGTGGCTCAGACTGCGACAGGAACCATGTGCCATACCAGTCAGGATTCAGGTTCCCTGTCATGAATACTTCCCCTGGTTATTTGAAATGCCGCCAATGGTGAAACCAGAAGATTATATGCTCCGCGATTCCTATGAATAAGCTATAATAGGAAGTGAAATAGCGCCTGAACATAATTGTTTAGTATTGATGCGGCGCAAATCAAAGGATGATGAGTTTTATATGAAGGAAGAGATATTATTCTGCAAGGGTGGAGGCTGCACGGCAAAGCTTGGAGCAGGAATACTTGAGTCCGTACTTGGCAAATTGCCAAGGCCAACTGATGCCAATCTGATAGTAGGCTTTGAAAGCTCAGATGATGCTGCCGTATACAGGCTGACAGATGACATTGCCTTTGTGCAGACACTGGACTTTTTCCCTCCGATGGTTGAGGACCCCTACACCTTCGGGCAGATTGCAGCTGCAAATGCCTTATCAGATGTCTATGCCATGGGTGGTGAGGTAAAGACTGCCCTGAATATTGTCTGCTTCCCGGAGACGATGGACCTGAACATTCTTGGGAAGATACTCCAGGGTGGAAGCGAAAAGGTAATGGAGGCCGGAGGGTCACTTGCCGGGGGACACTCGATAAATGACACTGACGTAAAGTATGGATTATCGGTAACTGGAATAGTTCACCCGGACAGGATATTCAGGAACAATACCTGCAGGGAAGGAGACCTCCTGATACTGACAAAACCCCTTGGAGTTGGAATAGTCTGCACGGCTGACAGGATCGGCGAGAGCTCAGAGGAGGCCATGGAAAAGGCGATCCGTTCCATGACCACGCTAAACAAGTATGCTGCTGAGGTCTTCAGAAAGTATGATGTACATGCCTGCACGGATATCACAGGATTCGGATTCCTTGGACATCTAATGGAGATGGTAGGGGACAAATACGGGGCGGAGATTGACAGCATCGAGGTCCCATACATTCGTGAAGCGGTTCATTACGCAAATGAGTTCTACATCACATCAGCAGGCCAGAAGAACCGAAACCATATAGGCGACAGGGTATTGTTCAAGGATGTGCCTTTCGCCATGGAAGAGATACTTTTCGACCCGCAGACCTCTGGTGGACTTCTTGTGAGTCTTTCCAGTGAAGATGCCAGAGCCGCCATTTCTGAAATTGAAGCATTGGGCATGCCCTGCGGAATAGTTGGAAAGATAACAGGGTCAGAGGACAAAAGGATAATCGTGAAATAGAGGAGGCAATATGAAAAAGGAACTTGATGCCAGAGGAAAGGCCTGCCCCATTCCTGTGGTCGAAACAAAGAAGCTGCTTGCCGGTATGGCTTCAGGGGATACTGTTGTGGTAACGGTAGACAACTATGTTGCCGTGCAGAACCTGAGCAAGATGGCAAGCCAGAAGAACATACCGGTATCTTCAATTAAGGTCGATGAGTCAGAATATGTAGTGACACTTACGATGACTGAGACAGCACCTGAAGCTGAAGACATCGTGGAAGCAGCTGAGTGCATTCCTGACGGGATAAGGGGAAACACGGTAGTTGTGCTCTCTTCAGACAAGATGGGCGAAGGTGACGAGAAGCTTGGGCGTACCTTAATGAAAGGATTCATATACGCACTCACCGAGCAGGACATCCTACCGAAAACAATCCTATTGTATAACAATGGCGCGAAGCTCTCAGTGCATGGCTCTGATTCGCTGCCGGACCTGAAGCTTCTGGAGTCCCAGGGTGTTGAGATACTCACCTGCGGCACCTGCCTGAACTTCTATGGCATCACTGAAAAGCTTGGTGTAGGATCAGTCACCAACATGTATGTCATTGCAGAAAAGCAGATGAAGGCAGCAAAAATCGTGAAACCATAAGATCCGATAATGGTCTGACAGGCATATTATCAGGAAAAGAACCGGAAGAAGGGACACTCATGATTTATCTTGACAACGCAGCGACCACATACCACAAGCCGCCTGAAGTGGCAGAGGCCGTATTCAATGCGCTCCAGGGTACCGGGAGCAGCGGAAGGGGAGCACACGGTGCATCACTCGAGGCAAGCCGGATCGTGTTCAGGACCAGGGCGGCGATCTCAGAGATTTTCAATGTGACTGACCCTTCAAGGGTAGTATTCACCTCCAATGCAACGGAAAGCCTGAACATTGCCATTCAGGGGCTGCTTTCTCCAGGAGACCGATGCATAACCACAGCCATGGAGCACAACAGCGTGCTTCGGCCGCTTTACCATATGGAGACAAAGGGAATAAGGCTTGATATTCTTCCTGCCGACAGCAGAGGAAGGGTAGACCCCGGACTCTTTGAGGCGGCGATAAGGCCGGACACCAAAGCGATCATCATGGCACATGGTTCAAACGTCACCGGAAATGTCACGGACATACAGGCAATCGGGGATCTTTGCAGGCGTCACAGGCTTCTTTTCATAGTTGATGCCGCCCAGACTGCAGGTCTTTTGCCAATAGATATGGTTAGGAGCCATATCTCAGCCCTGTGCCTTTCAGGACACAAGAGCCTTCTCGGCCCTCAGGGTACAGGTGCGCTTTGCCTTGCGGAAGGTGTGCTCCCTGAACCACTGATATACGGCGGGACAGGAATGGATAGCTTTGCGAAGAACATGCCATCAGTCCTCCCCGAAAATCTTGAGGCTGGTACTTTAAATGTACATGGTCTGGCTGGACTCCTGGCATCTTGCGGCTATATCAGGAGCTACGGACAGGACAGGATGCATAGAGAGGCTACAGCGCTTTCGAAAGCCTTCATTGATGGGATAATGGACATCGAAGGGCTTGTACTATATGGTGATTTTAGTGATGGAAACAGGACCCCTGTGGTTTCCCTTAATATCAGGGATATGGATGCAGGAGAGCTTGCCGATGAGCTTTATGAAAGGTTCGGCATTGCCGTACGTGCCGGTGCCCATTGTGCACCGCTTGTACACAGGACATTCGGAACGGAAAAGCAGGGAATGGTAAGGTTCAGCTTCTCCCATTTCAATACCATGGAGGAAGTCAAGGCAGCTATTGATGCCTTAAGGACCATCGGGGAGGAAGCAAGATGAGGGTCAAGGAGCTGCAATGTGTGATCACATTCCACGCAACCACCGAAGCGATGGCTTTTGAGGACTCCGCAAAGGCTGCAGGCTTCAATGGAAGGCTGATCCCGGTTCCGACATCCATAACGGCAGGATGCGGACTTGCCTGGAAAGATGCTCCGGAGAACAAGGAAACTTTGCTTCGATTCATAAAGGAGCAAGGACTTGCATTCGAAGCCATTCATGAGCTTGTCATTTAGAAGCTTGTAAAGGAGAGATCCATATGGCCGACAAACCCAAGACTGTTGAAGAATATGTTGAAGCCCTGCCTGAAAATGCCAGGAGACATTTCATGGAGATGATGGCGATCCTTTCGGAAACAGCCCCTGAGGCCAGCATATCGCTTAAATGGGGGACCCCGGCATTCTCGTATGACAGGATACTCTTCACAGTAGCTGCATACAAGAAACATATGAACTTCTGTCCCACACCTTCAGTGATAAGCGAATGCAGGGATGAGCTTATATCACAAAAGGTAACAGACTGCGCACTTCAGATACCTTATGATAAGCCAATTCCTGCCGAAACTGTCAGGAAGCTGGCCGAATGCAGGATAAAGGACCTTGTGGAGAACGATGCAAGGTGGATGTAGGAAGCATCAATAACAGCCGGAACAATAATAAGAGCGGTCATGGATCAATAAAGATCTTTGACCGCTCTTATCAAATGAAATCCATACAAATGGACATATCATGGTAAAGGTCTGTCACATGGAAACCGGAACAGAGAGCATATCTCTTAGAACGTTCCTGTCATGGATCAGGTGAAGAAGCTCCTCCTCGGTTGAGATGACATCAGTTCTCCTCTTGAAGAATTTGTTTGCCTTCCTGGCCAATCTTCTGTTGTCATCGTCAAGGGATGTTATGAAGTCGGTGATGCTCCTACCCTGATAAAGAGTGATGAGATAAAGCGCGACTATCTGCTTTACCAGCGAGAGAATCGACCCTTCGATCCAATAGTCAACATGTGGAAGATCAACTTTCTTCTCCATAAGCCTTATGTAGTCATCAAGCCCGTCTTCGTTTGATTCCCAGAAATCGATATAGGCATAATCAAATCCTCTGAGGTACTCCTCGTTGAAGTACTCATAGGCATCCCCGTGGATTATCTCAAGGTTCTTGACTGTATTGAACTGAGGTCGGATGACCTTGTTGAAAAGGTCGATCACGTCCTTATTGTGTTCAATTACAGTGACACTTTCCACGCTATCCTTCAGGAGCCACATGTAGGGCAGAAAGCCTATTCCAAGCCCCATGGTAAGGCATTTGCCTGAGCCTTTCTCTATACCTTCCGCCATGCTTATGATCTCACTGGGAGCCGGGGACATCCAGGTTATATTGCCTTCCTTAAGTGATGGCATCGCCAGATCAATGTTGAAGTATCCGACTGGATGGTAATGGAAAAGATATTTTCCGAGCTGCCTGTTGAAGTCCGTGTTCATAAGTGTCCTTTTGGGAATGACATCTTTGGAATACTTTACTGTCGGGAAATCGACCTTGTCGAAACTGATATTTCGAAAGTATGGGTTATCAGTCAGTATCCTTTCATCCAGTGCCAGGCTTCCGCCGTGCATCCCATATTTTTTGAGGATACCCTCTACCTGCCTTTCCATGCCCGGAGTCAGCGGCTTCTCAAGGTATTCAAGGATATCAGCAAGGTAGTTCCGCTGGTCAAACATTGACTGCATGATGGCACTGATCGCTGATTTGGTTTCAGGATTCTTTTCTATTGTAATCATTTGGTACCTCGTAAATTGTCTATTTAACTTATTCAATCCATGTTATCATATCGGCCTTTGTCCCTGCAAAGAGAAATCATGTGGTTTCAGTATGTAGATGCCCGTGAAATAATCATCTTTTGTTGGTAAAAGCGTTGAAACAGTATTGCTATATAGATATGTAAGAACTTAATATGGATATAGAGTGAAAAGATTCGAGGAGGTGACGGAATGAAGCAGATCATTGCCCTCGGTGGCGGGGGATTCTCCACTGAACCGGAGAATGAGCTTATTGACCGGTACATTTTAGGGTGCAGTGGAAAAGAAAATCCGAAGATATGCTATGTTCCGACTGCAAGTGGAGATTCAGACATCTGCATCTCCTGGTTCTATGATTTCTTCAATAAAATGGAATGCCAGCCTTCGCATTTGTCTCTGTTCAAGCCGCCATCAAGGGACATCGAAGCCTTCGTGCTTGAAAAGGACATCATTTATGTGGGTGGAGGCAGCACTAAGAACCTCATGGTCCTGTGGAAGGAATGGGGATTGGACAAGGTAATGAGAAAAGCCTGGGAAAAAGGTATGGTTCTTGCGGGAATCAGCGCAGGCTCAATCTGCTGGTTCGAGCAGGGGCTTACAGATTCATACGGTGACAGTCTTGAACCTCTTGAGTGCCTTGGATTCCTTAAGGGAAGCAACTGCCCCCATTACGATTCTGAGCCGGATAGGCGTCCGGTGTATCAGGAGCTTATTGCTTCGGGCAGGCTGCAGCCTGGAATGGCAGCAGAAGATGGAGTTGCATTACATTATCTCGATGACAGACTATTCAAGATAGTAAGCTCTCACACTGGAAAGTTTGCATATGAAGTTCGGTTTGACGGGAAGCTTATTGAAACGGAGATCCCTGCAGAGTACCTTGGGGAAGTCTGACTAAAGAAGATACTATAGATTATGGAAAGGCGGTAATGAGTTCAGAATGGGGGTTAAAGATGGAACAACATGTACTAGCTTCTGACGCAGGCACCATCGGCAAGGACTGGCGGACGTTACTTCGGATCTCAGGTGTTGCAGCAATTATCATGGTGATCCTTATTCCCATACAGGTCATCATATTCTCTGTCTCCCTGCCTCCTGAAACAATAGAGGGATGGTTCGAGCTGTTCAGGAAAAGCTGGCTCCTCGGTCTCATACACCTCGACAGTATCTACATTATCGACAATGTGCTTGTTGCGGTAATCTATCTTTCGCTTTATGTGCTTCTAAGGAAAAGGGATGAGAGCCTAATGGCGATCGCCATGCTCCTCGGATTCTTAGGTATAGCAGCTTATTTCGCATCGAATACATCCTTTGAGATGCTGTCTCTCAGCAGGGCTTTCGAAAGGACATCAAGTGAAGCGGACAGGAACATGATAATGGCATCTGCCATGGTTATGATAGAGACCTGGAGAGGAACAGCCTTCAATACATACTATGTCTTGAATGGAATTACGCTGCTGCTCATATCGAAGGTAATGTACGGAAGCGGTATTTTCAGCAACAGGACAGCTGTCGTAGGGCTGATATCAGGCATATTGATGGTAGTACCGTCAACAGCAGGAATCATAGGGCTTATATTTTCACTTCTGTCCCTGATCCCCTGGATAGTATTCTGTATCATGATCGCAGCAAGGCTTAGGAAGCTGAGCCGCATATAAATTACGGATAGCATATGTTTACTTGAATGGTGATACAATAAGAAAAAGTGTCTGTAAATAATCATTAAATAAGGAGTGTGTGGAATGAAAGTTGAGAGACTGGACAGGCTGTGTATTGGGGTGCCGGACCTGGAAGAAGGCAAGGCTATGTTTGGAAGGACTATGGGACTTGAGTTCGAGTTCTCTGGCGAAGCGACAATGCCTGACGGCAAAAAGGTGAAGCTCGCAATAAGCAACCAGGGAATTGAGCTGCTGGAGATACCAGGAAAAGAGATACATTTCAGGAGCTTCCATTTCAAGGTTGATGGCATCGAAAAGGCTGCTGAAGAGGTTAGGGCCAGTGGAATAAACATAATCAGCGAATTCAAGGTAGGAAACATGGAAGAGAAGGTCATGGACCTTTTCGGCCTCAGGGCAATACTAATTGACTATCCTGGAAACGACCCTGCAAAGGCAGCCAGAGGAGAAGAATAAACCATCTGAAATTTACTATGCCCCGCTTGCCAAAATGACAAGCGGGGCATTTCATCAATGAAATCAGCAAACCCAATTTGAAAGAGAGTATCACATTATCTGCCTATCGAGCTGACCTTCTCCATAAGACCGGCTGGCGCGTTCCATTCTACCGCTTCAACCGCATCGGTGACATGATAGGTCTTGCTTGCGCCAATTATCGCGGATGTAACCTGTTTCTGGTTTATTATCCATGACATGGCAAGCTTTGGAAGACTCACTCCATTATCCATTGCAATCTCCATATAGGATTCTACAAGCTTATAGTCACGCTCAGTGAAGTAGTTCTTAAGCAGCTGTTCACCGTGTGCACCGCGGCTGTCATCTGGAAGAGGTGATCCCATCTTGTATTTTCCGCTCAGCATTCCCCGGCCTAGCGGACTGTATACCATCAGGCCCACTTCCTCAGATTTGCAGAATGGAATTATCTCATCCTCGATCTCCCTTCGAAGAAGGTTGTACTGGGACTGTACTGCGATGTATTTTTCAAGGTTCATGCTGTCGCAGATTGCGTTGCTCTTTGCTATCTGCCATGCAGCATAGTTGGAGCAGCCGATATATCGGACCTTTCCCTGCCTGACAATGTCATTTAAAGTTCGAAGCGTCTCTTCAAGTGGAGTATCGGTTCCGAATCGGTGGACCTGGTAATAGTCAATGTAGTCAGTCTGAAGCCTTTTCAGCTGATGCTCAACTTCTCTCATGATATGGATACGTGAATACCCATAGTCATTCTCGCCTCTTCCCATTGGGTTGCCAACCTTAGTGGCGAGGACCACATTGTCTCTTCTTCCCTTCAGTGCTCTTCCGATGATCTCCTCTGACTCACCGGTGCCATATTTGAAGTCCTCATCCTGCCCTTTTCCATAGAAATTCGCAGTATCGATGAAATTAATGCCAGCATCAAGTGCAACATCGATTATTTCCCTTGATGCGGCTTCATCGATCCATCTCCCGAATGCCATTGTTCCGAGGCAAAGCTGCGACACATCGAGTCCTGATTTTCCAAGCCGGCTGTATTGCATTGGTAGCCCTCCTTATATTTTGTTTCAACTGGTCCTTGAGTATTCTTTTGGTATGTTCTAAGTCAATCTTGTCACCTGCAAATGATATAGTCAACGGATATCGTGATAAGTCCTGCAACATCCGGCATAGAAACCAGATCAACTTCATGATTGGGTTACATGAATTGGTTTGGATATCTGAAGATATAAATATGAGTATTTTTGTGATATGATGACAATGGTAAGAAGTAACTTTTTCTGCAGTATTTTATTTGCTTCTCGAATATGAGGTGAAGAATGAAGAAACAGCTAATTACAGTCCCGTTGGCAATACTTATCCTGCTCCAGGCGATATCGCTCTTCAGGATAGGCAGCCTGCAATCCGAGATAACCAATCTGAACAATCAGATATCCGGCTTGCAGACAATTCAGTCCAGTCTCGCCAATAGCATCTATAATAATGTTGAAAACCTGTTGAAGAAGCAGGGAAGCATAATCGACTCATATGATTTTTCGGTAGGGGATGTTGATAAGGACGGCTATAAGGTGCCGGTTACTTTTTCTGTCACTCCAAAGGAATCAAGTACGGATACAACCGCAGTGCTTATACTGTCAGGTGAGGACATCGCTATGGAGCGCATCGGGACAACGTATAAGGCAACCGGAAACATAAGCATATTTGATGGCCTTTCAGCAACAATAATCCTTTCTGAAAATGGAACTGACAGGACTGAAAAGCTTGGAGATTTCGGAATGCTCATGGAAAAGTTCATTCCATCGTACTTTGTTACTTTCGATGGCCAAAGCAGCTATATCAAAAAGAATGGTGAAGCTGCAGGAACCTATGAAAGGAGAGGTAACATTACTCTGGAGTTTCATAATGCAGGGAATGCGTACTTCAAGGAAGCTGCTCTGGTAACCGAGATCGATGGTATCATTGCAGATGAGTCTGCCATAGCTGACAGACAGGTTCTCCAGGTTAACAAGAAGTTCGAACTTTCAGCAGGCCAGACTCTGGTGATGTATGTCAGGGCTGTCGATTCCCTTGGTCTGGTACATAAGAAGGTCACAACTGGATTCACATTGGATGCTGAGGGTAATCCTGATGATGATGAATATTGGTTATGGGATAATAAGGAAACCATACTTGATGGGGATGGGAACATACTGCATACTTCATATGACGGTTACTGATATCTATGATTGTTAATCCGGATTCTGGTGAAATAAACTGCTCAAATATTTGCTTGAATTTCACCTGGAAAAAATAAATTAAATAAATCATGATTTGCTATATCTTTAATCCTGATTATCTGTTAATATAAGAATTGTCCGTAAGGAACAAAAAAATAAGTACAGTTTATCATATGTATTTGTCTGAAATCTTTGGCTTCAGTAAACACAAAAGAAACTGTAGCTAAGGAGGATGTCATTATGATGGCAGATAAGACAATCATTTGCAGAGATTGCAACAACGAATTCACTTTCACAGTAGGTGAGCAGGAATTCTACAAAGAGAAAGGCTTCGAAAACGAGCCGGTAAGATGCCCTGATTGCAGAAGAGCTAAGAAAGCTCAGAGCGGCAACAGAAGATAGTATCGATTGAGCAGAAGGAAACTTCTGCTCTTTTATTTTTCGGAAAATCAGAGCTTGTGATCATCAGGCACAATTTTGCTGTCTATAAGAAATGGATTACCGCAATGTTTAGAAGTTTGTGGCTTATTGCTTCTCATAATTCGAAGTGAAACTTAGGCTAAGCTGTTTTGGAAATGCCAAACGATCTTAGAATTGAAACCTAAGATCATAAAAGTCCAGACCAAGTGGATATTCACCTGGTCCGGACTTTTATTTTTCAAATTATTAATCAACCTGAATTACCTTGATCCCCTTTGCTTCCAGCCTCTTTATGGCCTCAGGGTTCGCGGAGCTGTCGGTAATAAGATGTGTGATAAGTGGAAGCTCTGCAGTCAGGAAATTATGTTCAATCCCTACCTTTGGTCCCTGAGCCACGATTATCCTCTGTCCCTTGCACCTTTCAAGCATGACCCTATTGACCGCCACTTCCTGGATTACCGAAGTTGTGATACCTCTTTCATTGATTCCTGAGACCCCGATTATGCATTTCGTCGCTGAGATCTTGTTGAATATCGAGATGGCATAATCTCCTACCATGGACTGCTTGCGTTCGTAAACCTCGCCGCCGGTCAGTATGAGGTCGATATTTGGATTCTTTGGTATGCTAAGAGCCTTTCCGTTGTTTGTTATTACCGTAGCCCTTTTTTCTATGTTCGACATAGCCAGCAATGCTGTGCTGGAGGAGTTTATGAATACTGTATCGCCGGTTTCGATAAGGCTTGCGGCTGCTTTGGCGATGGCTATCTTCTTGTGGTCAAGCTCTTCATTAGTAGGAAGATACGTAGGGTCTTCTCCAAGTGCATCCTGAATAAGTATGGCTCCACCGTAGAATCTTTCTACCAGACCTCTTTCCTCAAAGCTTTGAAGGTCTCTTCTTATTGTAAGAGGAGAAACGCCGAACATCCTGGATGCATCATCAACCTGAATCGATCCGTTCTCCTTGAGGTATTGAATCAGCTTCTCCTGCCTTTTTGTCACAATCCCTATACTTGATTTCATGAACTCCCCACCAGCCTTTTACCGACTTATTAACTTAAGTGTATATCATCAAAGGTCATAATTCAATCAAAAACATTCAAAAAGTTCATAAAATCGAAGTCTGAGTGTTAACTGGCATTACTGTTCCGGATTGAAGGTCATTCTGGAGAGTGAACTGGATAGGCGGGATTGAAAAGTCATTGACATATCAGTTTTCAGTTGACAGCAAAGGTGTTTTAGCCGGCTGACCGTGATATATTCTGATCTTTCATGCTGATCCACCTATAACCAAGTGTTTTTCAAGGGTACTCAGAACATACTCAATGTGAGTTATATGGCATATGTTGTTTTACGTGTTTTTGTCAAAGAATTCAAAACGTTCATTTAGCATGATTCACGAACGGTGTTGGTTGAAATTCCACCAAAAACGTTGAGGCGCAAAGAATATAACGATTTCAAGCCTGTGTTCGGCACTCTTGTCAAATGATCATTAATCGACTAATATTAGGTTAAACAAATTTGTTTAAGAATGTTATGAATGATTTAACAGGAGGAGAAAATGGCAAGCATCGATAAGATAACTAGAGAGTCCTGGATCCTCAGTACTTTTCCCGAGTGGGGAACCTGGCTGAATGAAGAGATAGAACAGACTGTTGTAAAGAAGGGTACATTCTCAATGTGGTGGCTGGGATGCACAGGCATCTGGATCAAGTCCGAAGGCAATGCCAATCTTTGCATAGACTTCTGGGTAGGTTCAGGAAAGAATACGATGAAGAATCCGTATATCAAGCCTGAGCATCAGATGGCCAGAATGGCAGGCGGAAAGAATCTCCAGCCGAATCTGAGGAATGCTGTCTTTGTAATGGACCCTTTTGAAATAAGGGAAGTAGACGCGATACTTTCAACCCATGACCACAACGACCACATAGATGTCAATGTCGCTGCAGCGGTCATGAAGAACTGCAAGGAAGATGTTCCTTTCATCGGCCCTAAGACATGCGTGGAGAAATGGATAGAATGGGGAGTACCTGAAGAGAGATGCAGGGTTGTAAAGCCTGGAGATGTTGTTAAAATTAAAGATACCGAAATAGTGGTACTTGATTCATTCGACAGGACAGCGCTTATAACAGTTCCGAAGGGCGTCACCCTCGAAGGCAACATGCCTGGTGAAATGGATGTAAGGGCAGTCAACTATCTGATAAAGACGCCGGGTGGAAGCCTCTACCACAGTGGAGACTCACACTACTCGAATTACTACGCAAAGCACGGCAACGACCACGAGATAGATGTATGTCTTGGATCCTACGGTGAGAATCCAAGAGGAATTACAGACAAGATGACCGAGACTGATATCCTCAGGATGGCAGAAGCACTCAAGGCTAAGGTGGTAATTCCTTTCCACCATGACATATGGACTAACTTCCAGGCTGATCCGCAGACTATAGTAGCTCTCTGGGAAATGAAGAGATACAGGCTTCAGTACGGATTTACACCATATATATGGCAGGTAGGCGGAAAGTTCACTTTCCCTGACGACAAGGACAAGAGGGAATACCATTATCCAAGGGGCTTCGATGATGCCTTCACCGGTGACATAGACCTTCCATTCAGATCATTCCTGTAATAAGGTTCCTTCCTGGAAACAGGAAGGAAAAAAATAGAAGCGAAGTAAACGATTGAAATACTGGAGATGACGAGTTTGATTAAGGAAATCATTGAAAAGAAGAGATATTCATTCCATGAAGGTTTCGACAGCTGGGAGGAGGCAATACGCGCGGCTTGCATTCCTCTTGTGTCGGACGGCTCGATCGAGGATTTCTATCCTGACGAGATAATAGCGAATGTCCACAAGTTCGGTCCGTATATCGTCATAGCACCTGATGTGTGCATACCGCATGCTCAGGAGGGGAATGGAGTCAATGAAACTGCCATATGCTTCATGAAGACGGAGAGACCTGTCGACTTCGGTCCGGAAGCAGAATATGATGCAACGATTTTCTTTGTCCTTGCATCAACAGACAACGATGAACACATGAAGAATCTTGTAGCTCTGGTAGAGCTGCTGGAAAATGAAGAAAAGTTTGAAATACTCAAGGGTTCAAAAAAAATCGAGGATCTGTATCCTCTAATTAAAGAATAAGGATGTGCAGTAATGGATCAGGTAATCAATTTTATGATTGGGATATGGAAATTCTTTCAAATCAACATACTCACTAACCCTGCCTTCTTCGTTGGTTTCATAGTATTCATAGGTTATTTGCTTCTGCAGAAGCCCATATATGATGCATTTGCTGGATTCATAAAGGCCACTGTCGGTTATCTTATATTGAATGTCGCTGCAGGCGGACTTGTTTCAAACTTCAGACCGATACTTGCAGGATTAAAGGACAGGTTCAACCTTACTGCCGCAGTAATCGACCCCTACTTTGGGCAGGCTGCAGCGCAGAAGGCAATTGAGAACATAGGAAGGTCGTTTGGCCTCATGATGCTGGTCCTCCTGGTGGCGTTCCTCTTCAACATCGTCCTTGTCATATTCAGGAAGATAACGAAGGTAAGGACCGTATTCATAACAGGACATATCATGGTACAGCAGAGCTCTACTGCACTTTGGCTCATACTGTTCGCATTCCCTGCACTTCAGGATACGAGCATAGTGCTTATGCTTGGATTGCTGCTTGGCGCTTACTGGTCAGTCTCATCAAACCTGACTGTCGAATGCACACAGGAGCTTACTGACGGAGGCGGATTTGCAATAGGACATCAGCAGATGTTTGGAATATGGGCAGTAGACAAGTTTGCCAAGAAGATGGGTAAGAAGGGAAGGGCAATTGAAGACCTTAAGCTTCCTGGATTCCTCTCCATATTCAATGACAACGTGGTAGCTACAGGAACACTCATGATCCTTTTCTTCGGAGCCATCATGCTGATACTCGGAAAAGACCTCATGATAAAGATAGACCCGGCAGGACTTACAGCTGAAAAGAGCTTCCTGTTCTACATAATGGGTAAGGCGCTTATGTTCTCGGTATACCTCAGCATACTTCAGCTTGGTGTTAGGATGTTCGTTTCAGAGCTTTCAATATCCTTCCAGGGAATATCCAACAAGCTTCTGCCAGGCTCAATGCCTGCAGTGGACTGCGCAGCAGTATACGGCTTCGGACACCCTAACGCGGTAACCTTCGGATTCCTCTTCGGAGCACTTGGACAGCTGCTTGCGATCCTTGGGCTGATAGTCTTCAAGAGTCCGGTACTCATAATCACGGGATTCGTCCCTGTGTTCTTCGACAACGCGACCTTCGCGGTATATGCGAACAAGAGGGCAGGACTGAGAGGCGCAATGCTGTTCCCGTTCATCTCAGGAATAATACAGGTACTTGGCGGAGCATTCGCGGCATTCTTCTTCGGTCTGTCACAGTATGGCGGGTGGCACGGTAATTTCGACTGGGCAACAGTCTGGCCGGTAATAGGAGTCATGATGAAATATTCCGGATACTTAGGATTCGGTCTGGCGTTTGTTCTCCTGATGGCGATACCACAGGTACAGTATCTTAGGAACAAGAAGAACTACTTCACAATTGCAGAGGATTATGACAAGTACAAGGAAGATCTGGACATAGAAAAGAAAGCGGTCTAAATGACAGGGAGGTCAATATGTTAAAGGTATTAGCTGCCTGCGGAAGCGGGATGGGCTCAAGTCAGATAATAAAGATGAAGATAGAGAAGGTCTTCAAGAAGCACAACATTCCTATTACCATACACCACTGCAGCGTCAGCGAGGCCAAGTCACTGCTAAGGGACTATGACGTAGTGATCAGTTCCCTGGCTCTTATAGACAACTTCAAGGATGCTGAGAAATACAACACGATAGTCATCGGACTAAGGAATCTTCTGTCAGAGCAGGAAATCGAAGAGAAGATCGTAGAGAAGGTAATCAACAGGAAATAGGCAGCTTACGGATTGGGGATACTGAGAAATTCAGTATCCCCTCCGTGAAGGCTGACCATGATCAAGCGAATGATAGGAGATGGAATATATGAGATTCGAGAAGAAACATCTGACAGACATGTTCAGATGCTATTCGACACAATATGTGACTGTAGACGGTGAAGAGAGGGTGCTTCTTGCGACAGAAGGCGAAGGGCAGGCACTGAGCTTTTCTGGCAAGGACTATGAAAAGATGGAGTCAGTATGGGATGCTCCAGGCGGAACCATGTCAATGGTCCCTATTCCGGGCAGAAATGGTGCATTCCTGGCAGTCCAGAATTTCTTTCCGACATTCCAGGCGGAAAAATCCATTGTGGTAACTGCAGTCCCAAAGGAAGACAGGTCATGGGAAGTTACCAAATTTCTGGACCTTCCTTATCTGCACAGGTTTGACATACTCTCAGGCGGAGGAAAGCTATACTTCGTAGGCTGCACGCTGTGCACATCGAAATCCAGCAAGGAAGACTGGAGCGATCCGGGAAAGATATACGTAGGCGAGCTGGATATGGATGCCCCGATGGAGCTTAAGGTGATAGCAGATGGACTTGTAAGAAACCATGGATATTCCAGAGTCAACTGGAAGGGCACGGAGTGCGGATTCGTTACCTCTGACCAGGGTGTACTCATAGTTACACCTCCACAGAAGGACGGAGACGACTGGACCGTGGAAAAGCTGCTTGATGAGCCTGTCAGTGACATCGCGGTGATCGACATCGATGGAGACGGTGAAGATGAGCTGGTTACCATTGAAGCGTTCCATGGGGGGAACTTCCTCATAAGGAAAAAGATAGACGGTGAATACAAGGTAGTCTTCAAATACCACAAGCCAATGGATTTCGGGCATGTGGTGTGGGGAGGAAAGCTCAGGGGAGTGCCGACGATAATCGGAGGCTACAGGAGAGAGGCTAAAGAGCTATTCTGGATACAGGCAGACAAGGATGAGCCGCTGACATTCAGGACAGGAACGATAGATGAAGGTACAGGCCCAAGCAATGTGGCGGTGATCAACCATGAGGACAGGGATATAATAATTGCTGCTAACCGGGAGATCGGTGAAGCTGCACTGTACTTTGTATACTGATAGGAGGTATGGGACATGTATGAAGATATGAAGAAAAGGGTGCTGGAGGCGAACCTCCTGCTTCCGAAATACGACCTTGTAAAATTCACATGGGGAAATGTATCAGAGATCGACAGGGAACGGGGCGTAGTAGCAATTAAGCCCTCGGGAGTCGAATATGATGTGATGAAGGCTGAAGATATAGTGATAGTCGATATGGATGGCAACAGGATAGAAGGTGACCTCAATCCTTCATCGGACCTTCCTACACATCTCGCGCTCTACAAGGCTTTCAGGAACATCGGGGCAGTGACCCATACCCATTCGAGATGGGCGACCATTTGGGCTCAGGCCGGGAAATCAATACCTGCGCTGGGCACTACACATGGAGACTATTTCTACGGAGAAATACCGTGCACGAGGCTCATGACACCAGAGGAGATCGCTGACCAGTACGAACTTGAGACCGGCAACGTGATAATAGAGACCTTCAGAGGGATAAATCCTGACTACATGCCAGGGGTGCTTGTACATTCCCACGGACCTTTCACATGGGGTAAGGATGCGATGGAGGCAGTCCACAATTCGGCCGTCCTTGATGAACTTGCAATGATGTCATGGCACAACAACGTGATAGACCCTGCACTGCCCCAGATGCAGCAGGAGCTTCTTGACAAGCACTATCTGAGGAAGCACGGCCCTGATTCCTATTATGGCCAGAAGAAGAAAGTGGTTTAGATGGATAGCGTAAGGATCGGGCTCTATGAGAAAGCCATTCCAAACCGTGTGCCGATGAAGGAGAAGCTGAGACTTGCCAGGAAGCATGGATATGATTTTCTGGAAATGAGCATAGATGAAACTGAGGACAAGCTTGCCAGGCTGGATATGACAAATGAAGAAAGGTCCAGGATGGTAAGTGACATGTTTGAAGAAGGCCTGTTCATAAGGTCCATATGCCTCAGCGGTCACAGGAAATATCCCCTTGGATCTGAAGATGCGAAGACAAGGGAGAAATCCCTCGAAATCATGAGAAAAGCCATCATCCTTGCCTATGACCTGGGCGTGAGGATCATCATGATAGCCGGATATGACGAGTATTACAATGAATCGAATGAGACCACGAGAAGATACTTCCTTGAAAATCTCAGGAAGAGCGTTGAAATGGCAGCGAGATACGGAATTATCCTAGCATTCGAGACCATGGAGACAGAGTTCATGAATACCATCGAAAAGGCCATGTACTATGTCAATGAAGTAAATTCGCCGTATCTGCAGGTATATCCGGATCTTGGCAACATCACAAACGCAGCAGTCATGTACGGCAAGTCCGTTATTGACGACATAAGCCTTGGTGAAGGCAACATAGTTGCCTTCCACCTGAAGGAAACCGTCCCAGGAGTATTCCGGGAGGTTCCATATGGGACCGGACATGTGGATTTCAGGAACAGCCTGAAAAAGATCCTGGATTCAGGGATCAATCTGTTTGTATGTGAGTTCTGGGACACGGGGAAAACTGACTTTGAAGAAGACCTGAAATTTGCACGTGAATTCGTTCTGGAAAAAATGAATCCCTGAAAGGCGCATATTTGCATGAAGGCTTGAGAGATCAAGCCTTTTTCATTTGGAAAAGGTGAGTCCTATAGGATCTGAAGAAGCAGGTGGATTCGACAGGCCGAAGGTCATCAGAACCTTTTATGATATAATGTTTCGGAATAACAATAAGGATATAGGTGAAATAAATGGATGGTAAGAAGCGCTCAGACATAAAGCCTGGGATAAAGGTTCAGATCGTAAAGAAAGAGGACCAGAGGTCGGGAAAGCTGACTGATGGGATAGTGAAGGATATCCTTACAAATTCCCCGAATCATCCCCATGGGATAAAGGTAAGGCTTGAGGATGGTACTGTAGGAAGGGTACAGAATATTGTGCAGTAAAAATCTTGAAGTGAAATTAAGCAATTCCATTGCATTTCAATAATTCACCCATAGTTTACAAAGTATTCAGGCAGTTGTTTGAATATATGCTTATGGTGTGCTTTAATGAAGTCAAAGGAAGGATTCAATGAAAGCTTTGAGCTTGTTTCAATCTTCAGGTCGGTTATCTGATTCCATTCGAACATGATGGGGGAGATGAATCATGTACAAGAAGATATTGGTAGCTACTGATGGTTCTGATTATTCAAAACGGGCGTTTGAGGTCGCTTTGGAAATGGCGAAGCGTTTTCAGTCTGAGCTGGAGATCCTTCATGTAATACAGGATTACATGAAGGGTGAGTCAAATGTGGAAGTCAGGATAACAAAGGAGCAGGTAGAGGCAGTTAGCAAGGAGATCATGGAGAGGACGAAGGGTGAAGCGGATACCGGAGAGATCAGCATAACAACCAAGACAGCATTCGGATATCCTGCCTCTGTGATAATTGAAGAAGCCAATTTCGGCTTCGACCTGGTTGTAATGGGTACGAAAGGACATGGGCCTTGGGGCGGAGCCATAATGGGAAGTGTCACTCAAAGGGTTGCTGGAGCTACCGTTTGCCCTGTGCTCGTTGTCAAATAGCATAATGTATATGGGCAGGCTGTCAGGTGAGACTGACAGCCTGTTTTAATGCATAGAGGGAAAACTCAGCTATGACGTACGAATGGCCAGGTATTAACACTCAATGAACATTGAGAGATACAATTGCTATTAGAATTCAAAATGCTATGATTCTATTATAAGAAAACTACGATAGGAGGGTTAAAATGGATTTCGTATATGAGATGAAGACAGGGAAGGACTTTGAAACTGCTGTTGAGGATATAAGAAAGGCTCTTGGAGCCAGAGGCTTTGGTGTGCTGTGGGAAATGAACTTCAAGGACAAGCTGAGGGAAAAGGGACTTGAGTTCGATGTGAACTTCAAGGTCATGGAGGTCTGTAATCCTCCAAAGGCCAAGAAGGTGCTTGACAAGGACATAGAGGCAGGATATATGCTTCCATGCAAGATGGCAGTATATGAGAAGGCCGGAGAAGTCAGGATCGGAATGCTTAAGCCGATATCGCTCGTAGGTCTTCTTGGAAAGGAAGGCTTGGAGACTATCGCTGAAGAGGTTGAAGGGATACTTAAATCAGCTATCCTGGAAGCTGTATAGAATAAAGAAGGTATGGGCCGTCATTGTAGTTGCAAAGACGGCCGTCTCACTTTAGCAAGGGGGTTTCAAATTTCGATTTTCAGGAACTGCAAATGGTAGTGTATTTTAATTTGT
>NZ_AXUN02000188.1 GCF_000495435.3 Youngiibacter fragilis 232.1
TAAGATGTTCCAGGGTACTAGAATAACCTCAAGACAGAACATCATTTACTATCGCTTCCTTGTCATTCCTCGTGGATATGCTCTCAGTCGGCTTACCAATATGCCAGAAGTCATGATATACACCTTTATCATAGCATGCCAGCTCAGTCATTGCCGTTGTTCCTAATTGCAATCACTTATGTGGTCTTCAGAGTTTCGATTTTACTGTTGCCTGAATTTCAGGTACTCCATGAATTTCTTTACAGCCTGCGAAGTGGTCTTTCTATCCCTGAAGGCAAGCCCGATGTTCCTGTATGCCGGAACATCCAGTTCCATGGCAACGATCCTGTAGGGTACCCTTTTAAGGATCAGCTGGGGCAATATGCTGATCCCAAGTCCGCTTTCAACCATCGACATGATCGCATAGTCATCCCATGTGGTGAAATGGGCTTTGGCACTTAGTCCGTTTCGTTCGAATATCTCGGAAACTTCAGCCTTCGCCCCCTTCTCCAGAAGCATGAAAGGATAGTCGGAAAGGGATTTAACCGGAAATCTCTCGCAGCCTGCCAGCGGGTGGTTCTCAGGCAACACTGCAAGCAGGTTGTCCTGCTCCAGAGAGACAGTTTCAAGTTCAGGGTGAGCAGGCAGCCTTAGAAATCCGCAGTCTGCACGTCCTTCAAGTATCCATGTTTCGATTTCTGTGTAATCGCCCAGCAGCAGCTCATAATCGATGTTTGGGTAATCCTTCTGGAATTCCTTAATTTTATTCGGAAGCCAGTGGGTAGCTACACTCGAGAAGGTACCTATCCGAATCAGTCCTGACTGGAGTCCTTTGATGAAAAAGCTTGCGCAAAGTACATATCAGCGCTTCTATTGTTCGGTTCCAACGGGATAGTCGCAAGCTGCATTTCGCTCCCTAGCCAAGAGATCGTGCTGTTAAGGACCTTCATAGGCTCACTGTTCCTGATTTCCTTGTTCAGATTATCAGGGCAAAAGGAAGGAAGGATATCTGACAAGCGGCATCTGCGCTTTCTTATTTTCTCTGGCACCGCCATGGGAGCAAGCTGGATGTTCCTCTATGAGGCTTACAGGCTGATTGGTGTAAGCATAGCATCTCTCCTCTATTACTGCGGTCCTGTTATTGTAATGGCTGTCTCTCCAGTGGTCTTCAAGGAAAGGCTGACGTCAAGGAAGCTTGGAGGATTTACCGCAGTATTAATTGGAATCGCAGCAATCAACATGCAGTCTGCATATGAAGGCAGGAGTAATCTGGGACTCCTATACGGAGGATTGTCAGCGATGATGTATGCATTCATGGTCATTTTCAGCAAGAAAGCCTGCAGCATAAGTGGAATGAGGAATTCCATGCTTCAGCTTGTGGTTAGCTTTCTCACAGTTGCAGCCTGTAATGGCATAAAATCCGGCCTTGTCATTCAGGTGACAAAAGGAGACTGGATTCCGATACTGGTCCTCGGAGCCATTAATACCGGCTTCGGCTGCTGCCTGTATTTCTCTTCCATTAACAGGCTTCCTGTGCAGACAGTCGCCACCCTTGGTTACCTGGAGCCACTTTCAGCAGTAGCCTTCTCTGTTGTATTCCTAAATGAAATGCTGCAGCCAAGTCTTATCCTTGGTGCAGCATTGATAATCGGTGGTGCTGTTTTTGCAGAGGGGAGATCAATGGAATAGCCAACCTTTCATTTTGGGTGGCATGCAAAACTATTATTCAAGTACTTGATGATACATATTACTTTGTATGTGTTAATCTTCAATCTATTGATAATTTCTTGACTTTGCTTGCTAACTCACGACTGAAGTCACGAGTTTGCGCAAGCTATTTCATCAAAGTCTTCTACAGGTTATCATCATTCTCTGTATTTCAGGTTCTCAGGTCTGGATCCTTTTTGCCTGCTCACCTCTCAGGTGCCATGCTATCCTGGCACTCTCTTCCAGTTCCTCAAGGGCATAATATGCGGAAAGGAGGTCAGAGTGGCCAACTATCGGTCCATGGTTCTGCAGAAGGTACCCTTTGGTTTCGGTCAAGGAATCCCTGAAAAATGCGAATAATTCGCTTGAACCGGGTTTCCCATAGGGTACGAGCACTATCCTTCCAAGCTTCATCTTCAGATAAGGCGTATATTCCGGTATCACATCCGATGCGTCAGGGTGCTCCAGGCAAGACCATAGTGTCGAATAGAAGCTGTGCGTATGAATGACTGCCTGTATGCTGTCATCATTGCTGTAGAGCATGGAATGAAGCGTCAGCTCCTTGCTTGGCTTGACCGGTCCCATCACGTCACCTTCAGGGCTCACTTCCGCGAAATCCTCAGGGCATAACCTTGAAAATGACGTTCCAGTTCCTGTTATGAAGATACTCTTCCCATGCCTGAAGCTCATGTTGGCAGTTGAACCTGTTACCTTTCCGGTTGCAGAAAGCGTGCGGGCTATCCAAACTGCATCTTCCAGCTTCTTGTCTAGTACATCATCCATTCTGTTTACCTCCTGTCATTTCAATGGCCCTGGTGAAGAATGTCTCATCCCCGAAATTTCCCGACTTGAGTACCAGCCTGATTTCAGGATTTTCTACAGGTGCCATTACAGGCACACCTGGGGCTACGCTCTCACCGATATGATAGCTTTGGAATCCGAGACGCTTTGTTACGGCTCCCGATGTTTCTCCTCCAGCCACTATTATCCTTCCGTACCCTCGGGCCAGAGACTCTTCGGCGGCCATCGACATCAGGTTCTCAAGCTTACCTGAAATCTCGTAAGCTCCGTTCGACTGGGCTCTCCTTACCTTCTCCACAGGTTCTGAACTGTATATAAGGATGTCCTTTCCCTGGTTCTCACTGATGAAAGCAATGATATCTTCAGGTCCCATTTTCCCTTCTGTTATTTTCATTGGGTCGAGCTTCAGCGCCGGACCCTTCTTGCATACAAGGAAGTTGTCAATCTGGGATAGCGTGGCCAGCGAACAGCTTCCCGCAAGCACTATGGCTGCTCCGTCCGTACCGCTTTCCAATTGCCTCACATCGTTGCTCTTTCCTGCTTTCAGGGCTTTGCCGAGAGGTTCCATGAGGCCTGAGCCTCCGGTGATAACCTTGAGGTCGATAAAGGCATGAGCTATCTTCTCCCCCTGCCATGGCTCCTCAAAATCCGGGATGATATAGAAATGTTCCTGACCCTTCCCAAGCTCCATTACCCTGCTCAGGATCTCCTCCTTCGGACCATTAAGGCCATTGGAATCAAGGATATGGCTCTCATACCTGCTCTGGGCACCCATAAGGTTCCTTATGTCAGAATCCCACATTGGCGTCAAAGGATGGTCTTTCATTGGGCTCTCATTAAGTGGGATGCCGTAGACATAGAGATTACCGTCCTTTACTGTCCTGCCATTCGCCGGAAGAGAAGGGCAGATTATAGTATAAGGAACACCAAGTGACTCGATGACACTGTCTACGACTGGGCCAATGTTTCCTTCCCTCGTAGAGTCAAATGTAGAGCAGTATTTTATGTAAATTCTTTCAGCATCATTTCTTTTCAGCCACTCAAGGGCAGCCAGGCTTTCTGACACGGCTTCCAGTTTTTCTATTGTCCTCGTCTTGAGCGCGATAACAATGGCTTCTGCACTATCAGGTATTTCTTCCTTTTCTGGTATCCCGTTGAACAGCAGTGTGCTCACACCAGCATTCGACAAAAAAGATGCAAGGTCGCTCGCTCCGGTGAAATCATCGGCTATGCAGCCTAACAGTAGTCGCTTCATCATAATCAATCCCTTTTCTTTCAGTCTTCCCTTCAACTCCTCAAGCGCGCTTGAAGGACTTGTAATTACCGGTATTTTGCCTGCATAGTTATCGGCAGCACCTGCCATTGAAATCTGGGCGAGGAGGATCAATCCGTACTCATCCCCTGTTTCCATTATCCTATCCATAATAAGTCTGTCATGCAGGCTGTGGTTCCCCTTCTGGAGCTCATCAAATGCACCTTCGATGAACACAAGGTCATAGTCAAGTTTCTTCTCTCTTCTTGACTCAATGCTGCTTATAAGGTTCTGGGTAGATTGTCTTGTCGATGGGAATGTGTATAGTATTGCCGTTCTCTTGCCTGAATCAAGTGCTTGCTCGATCATTGCACTGTCTGGAGGAATGACCGGAATCCCGAATTCATCAGATAACGCATCGGCATATGGTGAGAATGCAGTACATGTAAGCAGAATACCATCAACATTATCTGCTCTTGCATTTTTGAGCATGGATTTCATCCTGTCCATGCTGGCTTCCGAAATTGTCCCTTCCCTGTTCACCTGCTCAATCAATCCAGAGTCGAGGTAATTCAGAAACTCAACTTCATGCGATGACTGCAAAAACCTTACAACAGGATTAACTGCATTCAATGTAACGCTCACAATTCCAATCTTCATAAGTATGCTCCTTTAGTATACTGCAGTTTGCTGCCAAAGGTCGAATCTATAGAAAGATGGCAGGCATGTAATGCTGATGCATGTCATACCTGCCAATCCTGTTCTTACATGAATATGCTGAATATTATGCTTGCGATGATGAGAATTATCCCTCCACCGATCCTTGAGGATATGGCGGCATATGACATGAGCTCCATCCTGTGTCCTGCACCGAGGACCTGCAGGTCTCCGCTTCCTCCCCTGTTTGCCATACACAGTCCTGCTGACATTGCGGCTTCGATAGGATAGAATCCTGCGAAATACCCTACAAGTCCGCTGCCGATAACAGATCCTGTGATAATCAGTGCACATATGACCAATGTAGGTATATTAAGTACCGCGATAAAATCACCGAGGTCTGTGAATGCGATTCCTATACCAGCCATTGTCAGCCACATCAGGTGCTTTGAAAGGAAGTTCGACAGCTGCTTAGTTCCAACCTTGAATTTGGCTGGAATTACATTTGTAATGTTGATTACTGCAGTGATCACTACCATGTATGCATAGAAGTGGATAGTAACATAGCCGATGCTTGGAAGTACGAACTCACCCAATGCATATGACACCGCATATATCGCACCTGTCATCAGCAATCCGACTGCCATCTCCTTCTGTGTTACCTTCACTTCCTTGTCTTCAGAGGTATTCTTAAGTGAAGCGTCCGCATTTCTGAGCAGCTCACCGTTTCCAGTCAGGTTTTTCCTCGACATTCCAAGCTTGTGGAGCAGCACAGCTGCTATGATGGCAAAATTGTTTGCCACGTTGAGTATTGCAAATGCTGATGAATAATAGGTTTCCTTGCTTCCTCCTGTGATCTTCTCATACATTTCCGAAAGCGGTATGGCTCCCGCACCGTTTCCGCCACCCATTATTGGAAGTACATAGAGAGACAGGAGTTCCTTCATTGGTATGCCAAAGATGAATCCGCCAAGTATTCCAAGAATGGCAGCACCTGCAATTCCCCCGAGGATGGCAGGTATATACCCGACAAAGGCCTTTAGAAGCTGCTTGCGGTTCACACTTAATACTGCAGAAACTATGAGCAGTGATATGAACAGCACCTGGTAACCATAATCGTCGTAGAAGAAGGTTGCGGCTACACTGTACCTTTCGGGAAGGATCTTGAAATATACAAGTGCAGCCGATCCAAGGAATGCAAGGACCGCACCTCCTCCAATATAGTCTTTCCAGATCGGCAGCCTGTCCCCTACTTCACCGAATACAAAGCCAACTGCGAACAGCAGGATTACTGTACCGAACAGGTTATCCGGAAGCCATTCAAGCAGAATGAATGTATAGATCAGACCGAGTATGATAGCGGCGAAATAAAGCGGCATCCCATAGACTTCATACTTGTAGAAAGGCACTTTGTCTTTGATTGCTGTTACATTGCTTTCCATTTTTTCCTGTTGCATAACAATACCCCCCGTTTTGTAACTTCATTTTCCTTGATATACTCTAATCTGGCTTCCTTGCTTCATGCGTTTATCGCATCAACAAGCGTATCAGTATATCCGCTTGTCGTTGCAGTTCCCCCCAGGTCCTTGGTTACAACCTTAAGCTCCATAAGCTTGTCAACGGTATTCTCAATATCGTCAGCAGCCAGTGACAGCCTGGAATCCTGATACCTGGTATCCAGCCACCTAAGCATCATGGCTGCTGAAAGTATAAGGCCAGTGGGATTTGCAATGTTCATTCCTGCGATATCAGGTGCTGAGCCGTGGGCTGCCTGAGCCATGCACTGGTTCCCATTGGTATTAATCGATGGAGATAATCCGAGGCTTCCGACGAGTTCTCCAGCGAGGTCTGACAGTATGTCTCCGAAAAGGTTAGTCGTGACTATGACATCGAAGTCGCCCAGCCTTCTTACCATATGTGCTGTCATCGCATCGATATGGTAATCATCTACAGTAACCTCAGGATACTGCAGAGCCACCTCATAGCAGACATCCTTGAACAGCCCATATCCCATCTGGATAACATTAGCCTTGTGTACGATAGTGACCTTCTTCTTTCTCTTCATAGCCAGCTTGAACGCTTCATGTGCGATCCTTTCAGTGGCTTTCCTCGTGAATACCGCAACCAGAAGAGCCATATCCTTATCCGGCATGAATTCTCCAAGGCCCTTGTACATGTTCCTGTCAGGAAGCATCCCTTCGGTATTCTCCCTGAACACTACGACATCAGCCTCTCCTACATGGCTCTTTATTCCAGGCATCGTTCTCGCTGGCCTTACATTCGAGAACAGGTCGAAATGGTGCCTCATCTGTCCGCTGGGATTGGTCTTGTTGAAATGCTCCTTAGGATATGCCGCTGAATCGTGAGGTGCGAACACCCATGCATGGCATGTCTTCAGCCCGTCAAATGTTATCTGCGGAACTGGCTCGTTGTACTTTTCGATGCCCTCCCATCCCATGGGATATACCGGAAATTCAGCTTCAATCCCATGTTTCTTCATTGCTGCCTTAAGCACGGACTCAGTTGATTTTGTTATTTCAGGTCCGATTCCGTCACCGTAAAGCAATCCAATCTTGTAGATCATCATGTTACCCCCTTGATTTGTCCAAAGTTTATAGTTTGATTCTATGTAATAAGGCTGTTCAAGTAAAATACATGTTTGATAATGACACACATGCAAAATTTCATATGTCACAGGAAGCCTGGTCCCTTTCCAGGATCTATTTTCCTGCACCAAAACAAAGAACCCCCTGAGGGGTTCTTACAAATCCATTCCAAAGAACTTTTTCCTGTCATTCAGTTTCGAAAACCTTTCCTTCACTATATCAAGGAACAGCTTCATCTTCGGGTTTCCAGAGTCTGCCTTTCTGTGCAGCAGGACAACATCCCATTTGACTCCTTCCTCATTAAGCCTGTATATGTACGGCTTTCCCAGTGTCCTGAATGAATAGAGCGATATTTCGGGTACTATCGCAACCCCCATTCCGGCTGAAGCCAGGCGGTATGCTGTCTCATTGCTTGTTGTCTCCATGCCGATGAGTGGCATGAATCCTCTTGATTCAAAGAACTTGTCCACAGCCAGCCTTATCCCATGACCTTTCTTAAGCAGGATGAAGGGAGTATCCTGCAGGCTTTCAACCCGTACCGGAGTCTGACCATCCTCATAATCTATATCCTGAAGCTTTTCAGACGAAATCAGGAACAGCTCTTCCTGATATATTACCTCATGCGACAGGCTTTCATCCGCTTCAGGGTTCCTGTTGAACTGTGGAATTACTATGAAATCCAGAATACCCCGGATAAGCTGCTCCTTGAGCTCGGATGACTTGGCCTCCACAGTCAGTATCTCTATTCCCGGGAATCTCCTGGTGAATTCCGGCAGGATATGCGGCAGCATGTAGGCAGCCCTTGAATTGGGAATCCCTATCTTTAGCCTTCCCTTGTTTATATTCGCCATGTCACGGACTTCTTCCTCCATCCGCTCATAATCCCTAATTATCCGCTTAGCTGTCTCAATATATTTTTCTCCTGCCAGAGTAAGCGACAATGGATTGGTTGAACGGTTGAACAGGTCAACTCCAAGCTCATTTTCAATCTTCTTGATATAATGGCTGAGTGAAGGCTGGGAGACATAAAGCTCTTCCGCTGCCTTTGTTATGCTCTGAAGATCAGCCACCTTGATAAGATACTTCAACTGCTTGAAATCCATCATCCCGCCTCCTTATTTCATATTGCTATCCATTATATCATATTACCTCAATGCTTACGTTTACTCGGAATAATTGGATTTCTCTGGTTCGCAGCTTATCAAGCGCCTGATCTAAAGTTATTCTTGACTCGATTTCCTGATGTGAAGACTCTGATCAGATTAGTTTGTCCTTTCTGAAACCTGCAGTCATAAAGCGCCATACTGCTTTTCGATTCGTCAACCAGGCTATCTGTACATCATTCTTTGTATTACTCAGCATGCGCGGGATAAAGAATCTTGCTACGGTTTCAGGTCTGTCAGCCAAAATATTGAACAGCTTCTTAAACTTTCTTCAAAACAGCTCAACTGGTAAAGTAATTCATGATCATAGGGAAGAAATCCATTGCCTTCACATTACTAAATCAATGAATTACCACTTAGCTCATCTATAGCTTTTTTTGCCCAATGTGAGTCTTTCATTACCATACGGCCTACGCCAATCAGATCCGCATTCCCTGATTCCAGCATGCGCTCGGCACCAGCTGCTGTTACAATTCCTCCAGTCAACAAAACCGGAATTGACACTGCTAGTTTTATAGGTCTGCTCATGATAGAAAAGTATCCTTCCTCAGCATTGCCGTCGGGAGCTGTGTAACCCTTCATGCTTCCAGTAATGTCTATTGCATCTATCCCTGCCTCTTCAAATGCCTTTGCAGCAAAGACACTATCCTCTACGGTTATACCACCCTCTTCAAAATCACAGGCACCAAGGCGCAGCATTACAGGAAAGTCTTGTCCGACTTCAGCACGGACTTCCTTTATGACCTCCAAATGCAAACGAATGCGATTTTCTAATGTTCCGCCGTATTCATCAGTCCTCTTGTTTGTGAGTGGTGAATAGAACTGATTCAACAGATAGCTGTGTGCGGAATGGATTTCAACACCGTCAAAACCAGCCGCTTTCACACGCCGTGCTGCAGCCCTGAACAAACCCGGAAGCTCTTCAATTTCCTCTTTCGTCATCTCCCGAGGGATTAAGCCGCCAATTGGGTGCGGAACCTCAGATGGGGCGACACAAGGTGGGTTTTCACCCTCTCCTCGAATGAAGCTGCCCGCATGATTAATTTGCATAACTGCCTTGGAGCCATTGCGATGAATTATGTCTGCCAGCTTTTTCAGACCCTCAACCGTATCATCTGCAGCAACTGAAAGCTGTGTAGGTTTGGCCCTGCCTTCCCTTGAAATATAGCTATGCTCAATGATGACTAATCCGAAGGCACTGTCTTTCGATTTTTCGTCATAATAATCAATAAGCTTCTCATTAACATATCCGTCGGGCAGATTTGCTAACGCCATCGGCGGCATCACCAATCGGTTCTTTATAGTAAGCTTGTTTATTTTCAGCGGCGTTGTAAGTATAGCCATGATGCTTTACACCCTTTCAATATAAATTTATACAGTTATCTTATGATTCCTGTGCTAGCGGCACTTCGATATTGGGTGTGACTAGCGGTTATTTCATCCCGCTATTCGCAATATTTAGCAGCCAGCAGTAACTTCGATCCATCGATCAACTATCTCCCTAAGTTTACATGCATTCTTTTCAATATCAGATATTCTACTGAAGGTTGCGATGGCTCTGTCATTTTCCTTCCAGAGTAAAAAGTCGTACTCACCTTTCAAAAGTTTATCTTCAGGCTGCACACTTTTTTTAGCTCCTCTATGGAAAATGATCTGCACTTGCCTTTGCGGATGAAGCCGCATTGTGATCCGGTCCTCTCCATTTGAACTATAATTTGGCCCATTCCATTTGATACCCTCTGCCAACTCATATTCTGAACTCAGTATCAGCTTCCTTAAATAGTCGATCTCAACTCTTAACGGATGTTCCAAACTATCGAGAAAGGCTGTAACCTCATCTGAAATAATATTCATGTCATGTAGTCCCCTCTCAAATCTGAAATCTCATGAATTCTACAGTACTTTTACTTCAATGTACCATTCATTTTTAACCAGTTGCTGGATACTGTCACAACACCGAAGCCACGCAGCAAGTATGATATTTGGAATACTAGTTTATCTGCCCTTTATATGATCACGTTTCAAAATGCACATCTATTGAAGCCCTGTGGGTGGATAAGCTAATAATGGTTTCTCCACTTATTACAAGCACCAGTTCCAGTGTCCCATCCAGAGATTCCTTTATATGTGATTTCATTTCACCATGCACTGGTGAAGCCAAAAATATTGGATTGGTTTGCTTGGCCTTTAGTGTTATCCTGATTCCTTTTTTCTCGACTGTCGCTCTGAATGAGTCATTTGAAACATTGAAATCAGCTAATTTGCTTCCTTCGATACTGGTGAAACGATACTCTTTGCCATCATGATGAAGAACAAGGAAAAATCCCTTAGCATATTTCCCGAGTATCGGTACGGTAGCATAACTGAACGCAACAGAACTCTTTTCCCAGTCATTAGCCTGCACCCATACATATTCTTTTGGAAAACCTGTCCCCCAGTCTTTTTCAATATAACCCCTTGCATCCTGCATCTCCCATGATTGATTACCTATCTTAATACTCCCGGTAACCTTATGGTCCATGCTGATTATCGAGTGGTTGCATTCATTGGGAAAATACGCAAGCCATCCCATGATGTTCGGTTTCAGGAAAGAATTTTTGATTGGTGAGAAACTGCTGAAATGAAAATCCCCTCTTACCGGGATCCCTTCCAACTCGAAATCAAGTATCATGCCTGTCTCAGATAGCTCATTCTTTCCAATCTGAAGAACAAAAGGGTCTGTTTTCCACTTCAGGTCATCTATCGGATAGGAAATGTACTTTGTATTGTGATGGAGGCTATTTTGAAACTGTATGAAAGCATGTTTTGAGTCCTTGTGGGTCGAATATCCCCATATGACAGAAATCATTAATCCATTTGCCCTATCATCAATTTTAGTGAACCACCCCTCAAAGGCAGCCTTTTTATCCAATCCAACCTTAATCTCAAATTGCCTCAAAATCAGGTCAACCCCTTAATTTGTATCAACATTAGTGCATACCATTCCTGTATTAGTTTCATCAACCAAGTCATTAGTATTTTGACCATGCTGTAAGTGCCTTAGAGTTCTAATTTCCAGATAGTAATCGAGCTTCTCACCACACATTTATCAAATACTGACAATATATTTGTTATTCCGAAGCCTTTATTGCCCACCTCAACTTGGCTGAACGGGCACGGCTATTGGTGCTGCATTCTTCAGCAGATGGTTTGATAGGCCCAGGGGCAATTTCACTATAGATACCTTCACGGAAGAAATGCTGAAATGATTTTTTCACAAGCCTATCCTCACCAGAGTGGAACGATAGGATTGCAACACGTCCACCAGGAGCAAGGACCTCCGGAAGTTTCTCCAGGAATTCGTACAATACCTCAAATTCCCGATTGACGTCTATGCGCAAAGCCTGGAAACATCTCTGGCATGATTTCTTGATTTCTTCATTCCTTGTCGATGCAGGAAGGAAACTAAGCGCATCAGCTATAATCTGCTTGAGAACCGTTGTTGAGGAGATTTTTACTCCCTTCCTTTTTGCTGCAATAATGGCACGAGCAATCACCTCTGCATGGGGTTCATCTGAGTTCTCGACAAACATGCCCTCCAGCTCTTCCTGGCTCATGTCTCTAAGCCTCTGTGCCGCAGACAATCCCTTTTCAGGGTTAAGCCTCAGATCCAATGGGCCCTCACTTTTAAAGGAGAATCCTCTTTCAGGATTGTCTATCTGCATGGATGAGACTCCAAGGTCTGCCAGGACAAAATCAAGAGGTCCCGACTCCAATGCTACAAGGTCAATATCAGAAAAATTCATTTGCCTGATTGATAGGATTTCAGGTCCATAGCCCATACTAGCCAGTCTCTCCCTGGTCCTTGGGAGCTCAATGGGATCCACATCCAATGCAAACAGGTGTCCTTTTGAATTCAGACACCTCAGCATCTCCAGTGTATGGCCGCCATAACCTAAAGTTGCATCCAATCCTCTCTGCCCTGGCTTAATCTGCAGGAATTCCAATATCTCTTTGACGCAGATGGAACGATGCATTCCCGCAGGTGTATTCCCCTTCGAGATGACCTTCTCAACCGTCTCTCTGTATTTGTCCGGCTGCAGCTCCTTGTATTTCTCAGTGAAAGACTTAGGATGAGTCCCCTTATACCTTATCCTTCTCTGATGCTTTGGATCTTTTTTATCATTGTTATCCATATTTACCGGCAAATCCTAGTTACTCCAAGCCAAAAGGCTTGGAGCAGGATGGCTTGCCATCAACTCCTTCCATTAGGGTTTTCACATGCTGATCTGTAGTTCCTGGTTGCATTGATATCAGCTGATTTAGTGCAGCTCTAACAATTGGACTTTCAAATTCATTCCTGGAACCATTGCTGTGTGCTCCAGTACTATTGAATTTTGAAGTGATGTTTGTCATCGCACCAAATAGGTGAAGCAGACTATAGTCCCCTTGTCACAATACAATTTGCCTGCTATCCCATAAAATTTGGCCATTGACTAAAGACCGGTTTCCCCTGGATGAACACCTGCAGAAAATTCTGTCCCATCTGCTGCAAGTGAAAAATAGTCGGCTTTTAATACTAAATGACTCCATCCCATTTGCTTTATAGTGATTTGCGCCATCGCAATATCATTCCATTCTGGTGATGATCCCTTGCCTCTTGGCATTTGCATACATCTCACTGAAAGCCGCCTTTGCGCCTTCAGCATATTCTATCTGCATTGATGCCATGAAGCCGTCATAGATGATTTTTCCCTTGAACGGCAACAAAACAGTTTCAATCTGAACAGGCAGTTTACGCTGCAATGCGCCAGACACAGAATTACTTATCCCCTTTATCCCGTAAAGCCTGTCTTTTCCATGTTCGTCAGAATCGATTATGACAGCGTATTCCGGCTGATATTCCAGTACAAAGAACATTCCTTTCCTGAATTTTGTACTCCACTGCTTCAAAATCTCTATCTTATCCTGAGGAAGCGCAGTTTTCTTAATATATTCTTCTATAAGCTCCGGGTTGTCCCACAGTACCTCCCTCACTTTATGTATCTTCATATCGCTGACTACATTTGGATATTCCGGCCTGATTACAGCATTTATCACTTTCTTACGCTCATTCACAAAGCCCAGCAGGCCATACCAAGTCTCATAGAACTCCCTGCACTCGTCCGCACTTAGCTGTGATGATTTCTTTTCATCGATTATACCGCAGCATTTCTTGTACTTCTTCCCGCTTCCGCATGGACAGGGGTCATTTCGTCCTACTTTCAGTTTTTGCACTACTGGAAAATCAATTACGTTCTTGTCACGTTCTGTTCTGATCTCATGCAGCTCGGATGGTGTGTATCCATTGTTTTCCCAAATGCGTGTGTTGTTTTTAGCCTGCATGATTAGACAAATAAATTCTTTTATCTGCCCTTCGCTGCTGAATGCAATGTGATGCCTCTCAAAAATGGAGTTCAATTCACTTATTCCATTCCCGTAAGTAATGTAACTCTTCACTTCCTGAAAGCCTTCCATTATGTTTTTTGAGAAACCGAAAGCAGCCCCCATGAAGCGTTGTACATTCCACCAGTGGTCATTGTCAGCATATCCTTCAACCACATAATTTAGGAATTCATCCTTGTCAGGAATATAGCGCGGTTTACCTTTCTGATTTTCAAGCAGATAATCAGCCTCTTCAAAATCATCAAAAAACCAATAATGTACAATATATTCCTTGTAAAATCCGTACCATTTATCCTTTAGCACCAGCGGAAGCAGAAGGATATACAGTTCTTCATCGGTAGTCTTGTAGCTGTTCTGCCCGTTGAAGATCTCAACAAGTTCATTGCGGCTGATGACCCCGTAGAGGTTTACGGCTGCCTTCGCATAATAATCAAGTGCTTTTCGGACAACAGCCCTTCCGTTCGGGCAGCGTACTACATCCATCTTATTGTTATACTTCTCGAAAATTTCCTTTGCAATGTCTCCGGCCATAAGATATCACCCCACATTTATAATATGTCCAATAATTTTTTCTAACTTAATCTGCATCAGCCTCATTCATGAGCTAAGTTGTTCAAGTCTTTTAAGAAGTCGGATTAAATACCCGTTATTCAATGCATCTATGAATCTGTCATCAAACGTCACACTTACAACCAAGTACAACAGAATTGAGATGATTACAGCCATATTCTGGATTTCAACATCAACCTCAAATATATCATCAAGTCTGATCCGGCTATCCTTTAAATATCATGCCATTTGTAACTATCCCCGAAGGTCTCAGCAATGGTCGTACAAAGATCATGACATTCATTGGAGACAATGAGATATTCCTTACCTTCATCATCATCTTCATATCCATACTCATCTTCATACTCATCATCACCATAGCCATAAACATGGCAATCCTCTGAGTATGGTAATCCGTAATACATAAATTAGTGGCCGTGGTCCTCCAGACTTTGAATGTGTCTTATGATTTCACTATAAATACCTTTCAAAAAAACTGCCTTTCCTGTGCTGAATGTTCGCAAGTATCCTTCCAAATATTCATACCAGATCCTCTTTGCTTCGCCGATGTTAACAAGCTTCATCTCAAACGCAGGAAGAATTAAGTATAATCGCATCTTAGTTGATGATTTCGCCTTTGTTATTGGCAAGTTTCTCACGCCATCGGCGTATCTCCTCTTGTGACTGTCGCAGCCACTCTGTTGCTTCTCCTATGATCTTCAATGGTTCTTGTGAACGATAGGATCGTGTCAGATTGCCCGGAAATTTCTTGTCTGTGACATTTGGGTCGTTTTCGAAATCTCCCATCGGTTCTACAATATAGATCCTTTCAGTTCCATCCCCTTTAGCCAGGGCAGCTGCAAGTCCTGCCCCATTGATCAGGGCTGTGAAATAAATATGGTTCATTTTGAGATCGGATTTGTAATTTGAGTCTCCCTTTGCCGTCAGCAGATCCCCAACCTTTAGATCAGCTCTTGTCCCATGATAAAAGGGACCTTTGTCAGAAGGGGTACCCTTATAAGAATCTGCCAGTTCATAGTTCCCTTTTGCCTTGTCAGTATCACATAGCTCCTCATGGCATTTGGCAATATTAACATATAGCGATGGTAAAGCACTCTTAACGGCTTCATCATTAAGTTTTATCGCAAACTCCAGGGATGTTTCCAGCCACTTTAATCTGTCTGAAACATTTTCCTGATGCCGGGCTACAAAATAGGCCGAGAGAAATCTTTCAAAGTCATCTGTTGATTCACTCCAGGCTTTAAGAAACAGCAGGCTTGCATCTTCAGGTTTGCCATTATCATCCATCCCCATACCCTGAAGACACAATTGAACAATATTATTCCTTGGATCGAATTGAATACTCATCTTCCTTTACCTCTTCATTATTTACTTCACTAGATTATTCTGATACCAGCATATCATTGATCAGCAAGTATTTCTTGGCTGACTCCCTTCTCCTGAATATGCACTTGTGGATAATCAAGAACTCCAGTCCACTAAAACCAGACCTCTGCGTGCCTTGCTACATTTTACCTGCCTCAAATATGGATCCAACTCTATTATATCCAAGTTTTTCATAATAAGGGTCTACATCACTCATCACATATACAGGTTGATTTGAAAAGTCTTCAAGCACCTGTTCCATAAGCATCTTGCCAATTTGTTTCCCCCGATAGGTTTTTCTTACGAGCAGATCATAGATGTAAACACCGAATCCATCATCTTCCCTGCATCGTACATAACCACACACAAGGATATCATCATAAGCTATATATGTTATGCTCGATTCAAGGGCTTTGATATACTTGCCTCGACCTGCTGGTCCATGATAATCCAACCAATCATCCCCCTCATCAATGAGCATTTCAAACAGTAATGTTTCATCAGCTTCACTGTATCTCTTGATCTCCATATACTACCTCCCAAAGCAGAATGCTTCCAGAACTACTAACCAGACCAATCAGAACATGTGCAACAAGAAACTCTTCACCAAATAAAAGGAACTACTCTATACCTAACCTGCTTTTCATAATCCGGGTACCCTTCCAAATCCTTCTTTATTACTTGTTCTTCATTCTTTATCCTTCTAACCATTATGACTGAATAAATTAAGAAATTTATGAATGAAAACAAGGAACCCAGTATTAATGGCATTGATAAAAACAGAAAAAAGTTTACAGATACTTAGGGTGCCTTATTATCCCATACAGTCCAGTATCTATTACCTTCTGGTTTTTCTGAACTTCAATTGTCTTGATAGATATGTGTCTTCACGCAACACCTCATCATAAAGCATATACGAAATAGAAACACATCAGCTCAACTATCACAATCCATCTATAACGATAACCCAGTCCTGCGACAACAAAACCACAGATGCACATTAATCCACCGATTATTACACGCTTCTTCTCTGGTTCATTTTCTTTTGAATTGAGTCGCTTTCTCAAAAGTTCAGGATTCTTGACCATCAATACAATGCCTACAATTAACATAGGAATAAAAAGTATCATAATTAACAACCAGGCATTCCAATATTTCATCGTTCCTGCCGGAATAGTTTCTCTTTTATCCTTTCGGTTCCAGCATGTGAACTTTGCTATTCTATGATTGGAGTAACTGATCCAGTAAATATGAATTGTCCCTTCTCAACTTTCATGTCAACATCATCTCATATTGAATCTCAAAGGACTGGAGCAACTTGGCACTCATCGGTTTATCTTTGATTCTACTTTCAATAGCACCGATGGTTTGACACTTGCTGCAAGAATATTGCTTTCTCTTGTATCTGGCACCTTCCTATGCAGCATGCTTTTCGATTTATGTGCAGCTGTCCATGTTTTTCCACACCATTTTGGCCCTCAATTAACACTGCCCAGCAGATGTTCAGTGTATCATCTAGTAAATTACTCAAACTTCGCAGTTTAGAAATACCATTAAATGCTTGAACCCCAACATAAATAGGCCATGCTCTAGTCT
>NZ_AXUN02000187.1 GCF_000495435.3 Youngiibacter fragilis 232.1
TTTCACCGCTATATCAATTCCTCCCTGCTTAAGAAATGTGGGTTCTATAAGAAAGGTGGTTTCCCGTGTGTAACCATACTGAAATCCCTGTTCGACCTTGTTTTCACTCACAATAACTTATGGAGAGTTCTTGAATCCTCTTCCAAATTGACATTCAGGAAAAACACTGCATACAGATTCCTGAATGAAGGCAAATTCAACTGGGAAAGGCTGGTATTCTCCGTTGCTGAGAAAATAATCTCCTATTTTTCATCGCTAACATCCGATGACAGAGCTACTGCTCTGGTAATTGATGACTCTCTCCTGAGCAGAGACCGCAGCAAAAAGGTTGAGCTTCTCAGCAGAGTGTATGACCACACGACACATAAATACCGCAAGGGGTTCCGTATGCTTACACTGGGATGGACAGATGGTTCATCCTTCATTCCATTGAACTTCAGGCTTCTCAGTTCACAAAATGAAAAAAATGTACTTTGTGCTCCCTTGGTAGTTAAGGATAAGAGAACCATGGAGCATAGAAGAAGAGTCAAAGCAACATCCAACACTACAGACATGGTTTTAGACCTTCTGAAACAGGCCAGACACATACCAGCCAAGTATGTGCTTTTTGACAGTTGGTTCACCATGCCAAAGACCGTGGCAGCCATAAAGGATATGGGCCGAGATGTCATAGGGATGGTGCGTATAACTGAGAAAGTCCACTATCTGTACAATGGCAAATGGCAAAACATCAAGTCAATCTATAGCTCGATTGGGCATTCAAAGGATAACTCTGATCCTGTACTTGGCACAGCAAATGTAAAGCTTCGAGCTGAGAAAGAAAGCAGTGAGGACAAATGGATTGAAGCAAAGCTTATCTTTGTGAAGAACAAAAACAGTAAAACTGATTCGTGGCTGGCGCTATTAAGCACTGACCTTGAAATAGATGCTGAAGAAACCATCAGAATCTACGGAAAACGTTGGGATATCGAGGTATTCTTCAAAATGTGCAAGTCACACCTGGCGCTTGGAAAAGAGTATCAGGGCAGGAGCTATGATGCACAAGTTTCGACAACAGCAATTGTATTTTCGCGATACATGATGATTGCGGAATCGGTTCGTAAAGATTGCGACCAAAGGACGTGGGGAGAAAT
>NZ_AXUN02000186.1 GCF_000495435.3 Youngiibacter fragilis 232.1
CAGCGGGGTCCTACCCGATTCATTGAGACTTTTCACCTTCAAGAGTATAATGGCTTTAGAGGTAACTTAGGTGAGGTGCAGCATATGGAATCAGGCTTGAAGAGCAAGAAGGTCTATGAAACAGTCATCGACCAGATCAAGGACATGATAATATCAGGTGAACTAAAGAAGGGTGACAGGCTTCCACCTGAAAGGGACCTTGTCGATACCCTGCATGTGAGCAGGACATCAATCAGGGAAGCACTCAGGGCACTTCAGATAATCGGCCTGGTGGAATGCCGCCAGGGCGGAGGCAACTTCATCAGGGAAAGCTTCGAGGATAACCTCATCGAACCGCTATCACTCATGTTCGTGCTTCAGAACTCGAGGAACCTGGAGCTAATAGAGCTCCGGAAAAGCATTGAAGTACAGATGGCTGCCCTTGCAGCAGTAAAGATCGGGGATGATGAGCTAGGTGAACTCGAAGAGATGATAAGACGGATGAAATCTGGACCTTCAGAGGCTGAAAGTGTCAGACTCGACGCAGACTTCCATTATCTGATTGCTAGGTCATCGGGGAACAAGCTCATGGAAAGCATTCTCAGGGCAGTATCATCTCTTATGGATACATTCATAAAGGAGACAAGGGAAGTGCTGCTGGTGAATCCTGGGAACAACGAGAAACTCGTAAAAACGCACGAGGATATAGTTATGGCCCTGAAGTCACGTGATTCTTCGAAAGCAGCTGATGCAATGGAAAGGCATCTGGATTTTGTCGCAAAGAACATAAGCAGATAGTGTCAAAGTGAATTCTTGTTCTCTCTGCGAGGATATCATATGAAATGACGCTGGGATATAATATGGGTAAGGATAACAAGGTGAGGTGTGTTCAATGGGGTTTAGATTCAGGAAGAGCATAAATCTGGGAAAGGGCTTCAGATTGAATGTGGGTAAGGGTAGCGGAAGCATTTCCTTCGGAGGTAAGGGCTTCAGGCAGAGCATCAGCACGACAGGCAAGGCAACAACCACATTCGGAATACCCGGTACGGGGCTTTCCTACAGTAAGACCTTCAATCCAGGCAAGCTTATCGGGAAAAAGGACCAGCTGTTCAGGAAGGCTGAAGGAGACACGGGACTTACTCCCCTGCAGGAGATAAGTGAGTTCACTGAAGACATCGCAGCGATTACCGGACTTCATCGCGAAGCCGACTATCCGCCAAACGTTGACTGGAATTCCGTATTGGATGAGGAGCCGCCGTTTGCAAAGGGAGAGGATGGACCTAACACAGCTGCAGCGAAGAAGCTGCTGGAGGAAAACAAGCCTGGATTCCTGAAAAGACTTTTCGGCGGAGGTCAAGATACAGCGCTTTTCCAAAAGAATGTGGAGGAGGCCAGGTTGCTTGACCAGGAGCTGATGGAGCAGTGGCAGATGAACAAGGTCATTGCATCGAAGGTCCTGACCAAGGACACTGAGGGCTTCATTATGGCCCTTGAAAGCCTGAAGATGTCAGAAGAACTCGGGAGCTTCCTCAAATCACTCAACATGAGCTTCACAGATGCGGATACAATAAATGTGGACGCGGTTCTATCAATAACTGATTTCATACCTGAAGAATACAAGACACTTACGCCGACAGGGAAGCTGTCAATAAGGAAGTATACCAAGACCGACTATTGGTCGATAGCAGCTCAGTTTGTTGCCGGAATAGCCTTCAGGATCTCAAGGGACCTGTTCAACCTGTTTCCAATCGCTGACTGTTACATCAACATCACAGAGGAAGACAAGAACCCGTATACAGGAAAAAAGGACTCTGAGCTCATACTTTCAGTCAAGATAGAAAGGTCAGAGCTCGACAGGATCGATCTTGAAAACGCTGATCCGTTTGAAGCGCTTGTCAATTTCCACCATGAGGCTGACTTCAGCAAGACAAAGGGATTCGCAAAGGTAAGCAAGGTTTCTGTATAGACTGATTAAGCAGCGCATCTCCCTTGAACAGGAGGTGCGCTGATTTTTATGAAAGTTAAAAAACGATTAAAATGACATAAAAGTGCCATTTTGGTATTTACAAAAAAAGAAAGCGGTGTTATTTTATTATCGTAGGCTTTAGCACTCAACAGATGAGAGTGCTAACAAAAAGGTGAGGACGAATGCCAAACGAAATTGACAGAAGAAAACTTGAAATACTGAAAGCAATAGTAGTCGATTACGTGACTACTGGTGACCCTGTGGGCTCCAGGACTCTTGCCAAGAAGTACGAGCTTGGTGTGAGCAGCGCGACCATAAGGAATGAAATGGCTGACCTTGAAGAAATGGGATTGCTTGAGCAGCCGCATTCATCAGCAGGCAGGATACCTTCATCCAAAGGATACAGGCTCTATGTCGACAAGCTCATGACTTTGGACGACCTTTCGGCTGATGAGATCAAGTTTATAGAGAACAGGATAATCACCATGGCTGCCTACGAAATAGAAAGGGTAATGAAGCAGGCTTCAATGATGCTGTCTGAGCTGACGAACCTTGCTGTCGTCCTTAAGAAGCCGAACATCAAGAAATGCCACATCAAGACAGTGCAGCTGGTCCAGATCGACCAGAATGCCATTTTAGCAGTGATCATGCTTGATACAGGTTCCGTGAAGAACAAGCACATCAGGCTGAGGTCGATACCTGACCCTGAAGAGCTAATGGCGATATCAAACCTGCTTACGCTGAAGCTCAGGGACATGACCATGGAAGCCATAAACCTTGAGGTGCTGAACACCATAAAGAACGGACTTCAGGGACATGATGAGCTATTCTCGGAAGTAGTAGGTGCGGTATATGAGAGCCTTAAGAGCGACATGGGTGATGACTATATCATCGAAGGGACCTCGAACATGCTCAAGTACCATGAATTTGCGGATGTTGGAAAGGTACGGGAATTCCTGAGCCTTCTTGACAACCCTGATGCAATATTCAAGGATGCAGAGGACGGCAGTGAAACCGACGGTCTTGTCATAAAGATCGGAGATGAGCTGGACATACCTGAAGCTAAGGATGTAAGCGTCATTTCTGCACACTACAGGATCAACGGAAAGAATGTAGGTACATTAAATCTGATAGGACCGACCAGACTGGATTATTCCAAGGTGGTCTCAATAATTAACAACGTGACAAGCGAGCTTAACAAGAAGCTCAGCGAGGAGGATTTGATTAGCGATGGTTGAAGGAAATGGTGATAAGGAGCTCGAGCTTGAAAAGGTCGAGACAGCAGCGGCCGATGCCTCTGATGATGAATCTGAAGTGAAGGCTGAGGCTGCCGAAGGTGTGCCTGATGAAGAGGAAGGCAGGGTATTTGATTTGAAGAACTTGCTCGGAGCCAGGAAAAAGCTTGAAGACGAGGCAAAGAAGCTGAGAAACGAGTCTGAGGCATTGAAGGACAGGCTTCAGAGGATATCTGCCGAATATGACAATTTCAGGAAGAGATCACAAAAGGAAAAGGAAGGCATATATACCGACAGCGTCGCTGATGTTGTCAAGGAGCTTCTTCCGGTGCTTGACAGCCTTGAAAAAGCCCTGGAATTCGAGAAGGAAAGTGAAAACGGAATCAACAAGGGAGTCGAGCTGACTTTAGGACTTTTCAGGAATGCCCTTGAAAAGCTCGGCGTTGAAGAAATAATAACCGATGAAGGCTTTGACCCGTCCATGCACGAGGCTGTGATGCACGTTCAGGATGAGTCCTTAGGCAAGAATCAGGTTGTTGATGTATTCATGAAGGGATATAGAAGAAACGATAAAATCATAAGGTACAGTGTGGTAAAAGTAGCCAACTGATCAGGAGGAGTAAAAAATGGCAAAAGTAATTGGAATAGACCTTGGAACTACAAATTCATGCGTAGCTGTTATGGAAGGTGGAGACCCGATAGTAATCCCAAATGCTGAAGGTGCAAGGACCACCCCGTCTGTCGTGGCATTCCAGCAGAATGGCGAGAGGCTTGTTGGCCAGGTAGCCAGAAGGCAGGCAATCACCAATTCCGACAGGACAGTCGCGTCAATAAAGAGGGAAATGGGAACAAACCATAAGGTTACCATAGACGGCAAGGAATATACTCCTCAGGAGATCTCTGCAATGATACTCCAGAAGCTAAAGGCTGATGCTGAGGCATACCTTGGCGAGAAGGTATCGCAGGCTGTAATAACAGTGCCGGCATACTTCAACGATTCACAGAGACAGGCTACAAAGGATGCAGGAAAGATCGCGGGACTTGAGGTCCTCAGAATAATCAACGAGCCTACTGCAGCTTCACTTGCATATGGAATAGATAAGCTTGATGATGCGCACAAGATACTCGTGTACGACCTGGGAGGCGGAACCTTCGACGTTTCCATCCTTGAGCTCGGTGACGGAGTATTCGAGGTCAAGTCGACTAACGGAAACACAAGGCTTGGTGGAGATGACTTTGATGAAAGGGTCATAAACCACATTGCAGACGAGTTCAGAAAGAATACCGGAATAGACCTGAAGAAGGACAAGATGGCTCTCCAGAGACTCAAGGAGGCTGCTGAGAAGGCGAAGATAGAGCTCTCATCATCGATGCAGACAATGATCAACCTTCCGTTCATCACTGCAGATGCAACAGGACCAAAGCATATAGACATGACACTCTCAAGGTCCAAGTTCAATGAGCTTACTGCAGACCTTGTGAAGTCTACAATAGAGCCAATGAGGAAAGCGCTTTCTGATGCCGGACTTACAATGAACGACATCGACAAGGTAGTACTTGTAGGAGGATCCACAAGAACACCTGCAGTTGTAGATGCAGTCAAGGAGTTCACAGGCAGGGAACCCTTCAAGGGAGTAAACCCTGATGAGGTTGTAGCACTTGGTGCAGCTATACAGGCAGGAGTACTGACAGGTGAAGTCAAGGACATACTGCTTCTGGATGTAACACCGCTTACACTGGGACTTGAGACCTACGGCGGAGTGGCTACGAAGATAATCGAGAGGAATACTACGATACCTACAAGGAAGAGCCAGATATTCACAACTGCTGCAGACGGACAGACTTCGGTCGAGGTCCATATAGTGCAGGGTGAAAGGCAGATGGCTGCAGACAACAAGACACTTGGAAGATTCACGCTTTCGGGCATTGCACCGGCAAGAAGGGGAGTACCTCAGATAGAGGTTACCTTCGACATCGATGCCAATGGAATAGTCAAGGTAACAGCAGTTGACAAGGCAACAGGAAAGGAAGCGAACATAACGATAACAGCTTCGACCAACCTTACAGATGCTGAAGTTGAGGCTGCAGTCAAGGAAGCTGAAAGGTTTGCTGAAGAGGACAGGAAGAAGAAGGAGTCCATCGAAATTAGGAACAACGCTGAGCAGGTGGTATACCAGACTGAGACGACTATGGAAGAGCTCAAGGACAAGATGGATGATGCTGACAAGAAGCTTATAGAAGAGAAGCTTGAGGCAGTAAAGAAGATAAAGGACACAGGCTCCGATGATGAGATCAAGACGGCCACTGATGAACTTACAAACGAGTTCTACAAGGTATCATCGAAGATATACTCACAGACCTCACAGCAGGCCGGACCTGAAGCGGGACAGTACGAAGGCGAAGGCACACAGCCAGGACCGGACAGGGACAATGTTGTAGACGCTGACTTTACTGTCGAGGACGACAAATAAACCAGATATGATGCATGGTTAGGGAAAGGTTATCCTTTCCCTAATTGGGGTTAAGCCCCTTCAAAAGGAAACAGGTGGTGTGAAATGGCAACAAGAGACTATTATGAAGTCCTGGGACTTCAAAAGGGTGCCAGTGAGGAAGACATAAAGAAAGCCTTCAGAAAGCTGGCCATCAAGTACCATCCGGATAAGAACCCGGGAAACAAGGAGGCCGAGGAGAAATTCAAGGAGATAAACGAAGCCTACCAGGTACTTTCAGACCCGCAGAAAAAAGCCCAGTATGACCAGTTCGGCACAACGGACTTCAACGGCTACGGACAGGGAGCGGGCGGATTCGATGCATCGGATTTTGGTGGATTTGGTGATATTTTCGAGACATTCTTCGGTGGCGGAGGCTTTTCAGGAGGTGCGTCGAGAAGACGTACAGGTCCGAGGAGAGGTGCAGACCTGGAGTATGCGATGGACCTGAGCTTTGAAGAAGCTGTATTCGGAGCTGAGAAGGAAGTAAGCGTGATGAGGACCGAGGTTTGTGACAACTGCTCGGGAAGCGGCGCCAAAAAGGGATCAAAGGCAGAGACCTGCAAGACCTGCCATGGTTCAGGCACAGTAAGGGTCCAGAGACAGACTCTCTTCGGAAACATGGTGCAGGAGACCGTATGCTCCACATGCAACGGATCCGGAGAAACCATATCCGACCCATGCGAAGTCTGCAAGGGCAAAGGACAGGTAAGGCAGAAGAGGAAGATCACAGTCAATGTTCCCGCGGGTGTTGATACGAACAATGTAATACCTCTAAGGGGACAGGGTGACCAGGGGACCAAGGGCGGACCGGCAGGAGACCTGCATATCGTACTCAGGGTCAAACCTCACAAGACATTCATCAGAAAAGGAAACGACATATATGTCGATACCCATATAAGCTTTGCTGATGCGGCATTAGGGAAGGAAATCAAGGTGCCGACAGTCGATGGGGATGTCAGCTACGATGTTCCTGAAGGCACCCAGTCAGGTACGCTCTTCAGGCTGAGAGGCAAGGGAGTGCCAGTCGTCAATTCCAGGAACAATGCGAGAGGCGACCAGTATGTCAATGTAATTGTGGATATACCGAAGAAGCTTAATGACAAGCAGAAGGAAGCGCTCTATCTTTATAAGGAAGCTTCCGGTGAGACTGTTGACAGGTCTCCAAAGCAGGACAAGAAGGACAAGAAGAAGTTCGGAATATTCTAGAACGATAAAGGAAGGCACTGGTGCCTTCCTTTATCGTTCATATTTTTCCGCGATTTAAGGTGAAAGAACTTCGAATCAAATGATTCTTCAGGAAAGAGGTCCTTCTTCGCCATATACATCCTCAACTCTTGTCGAGCTCATTCCAAGCTCCCTGATGGTCGTAGACATGGTCGCATAGGTTCCGATAAGGGAAAATGCGAACCCTATCATGATATTGCTTGTCATTTCCTCGAGCGTGTAGATATCGTCAGGAGATACGCTTGCAAGCGACAGGTCGCCTATCATTGCAGCTACAAGCCCGAGGAAAGCGGCACCGGCAATGATGAAAGGCATCTGGGCCCCTTTTTTTCCCTTGAACAGGAGATATCCTTTTTTCGCGACGAGAGCGAATGCAAAACCCAACAGGGCAGAGAAGGCACCGATTGCAGTGGCTATTGCCCAGGCTACACCGACAAGTACCGATGCGATGGATGCTCCCAAGGCACCCCTAAGATAGCTGCCGTTCTGGCTGCCCTTTGATGACGCTTCCATTTCAGCTCCAAGCCTTGCAATGCAGGAAGGACATGCTTCAGCGACAGAGGTTCCTGTCCGGACAGCGTGGAAGGAGCCTTCCAGGCCGCAGAAGCCGCATGCTCCAGTAAGGCCGAGTGCGCCGAATTCATCTGAAAGACTGGTAATGAGCTCGTTTATAAGTGCTGCGGACCTTTCAGGTCCTAGCTTCTGGAACAGCTCTATGGTCAGGTCAGAACCGCTGATATCGGTGAACCTGAAGTGGAACCTGTCTTTTATGGAATCAAGATAGGACCTCAGCTCCTCCCTTCTTTCATCCAGACCTGAAAGGGATGTCTTCAAGGTTATGGGCTTGCCTTCATCCGGGTGAGTAAGGCTGAACCAGAAGCCTTCTGTCCGCCCTATTATGGATGCCCCGCTTTCAGCGTATCTGAGCATCAGGCGAAGCTTCGTAAGTGTCTTTGTAGTTAGTTTCATTGGTCGCTCCTTAACTGGACAAATCAGTCCTTATGTGAATATGTTTTCATTATAATTGAATTCAGGGCTTCAATCCACAGAAGGACGAATTTTTCCTTATCGTGCATTATTTTTGAATTAAGTCAATGTATTTGCTATAATTTAGTATGCCAAAAGCAGAATGGAGATGGATAATATGAATGGAATATGGAGTGAAATAAAAATCATAGTTGAGGAGAAGGATGCCGAAGCGGTTGAAAACATCCTGTACACAATGGACATCAAGGGCCTTTCGATAGAAGACCCCAAGGATATTCTTGGACGCGACCAGGGACCGCTTACCTGGGACTTTGCCGACATAAACATCTTTGAATTCAAGGACAAGGCTGTAATAAAGGCTTATTTCAGCGAGGATGCCGACGCGACAGGAATATGTGAGGAGATCAGAGGGAAGATATCAGGGCTCAGGGAATTCGGTTTTGAGATCGGTGAGTTCGAGGTTACCTCAAGGAAGGTAAACGAAGAGGACTGGGCGAACAACTGGAAGAAGTACTACAAGCCAACGAAGATAGGTGAGAGATTTGTTGTCAGACCTCTTTGGGAGGAGTATAAGGCTTCAGGAGACGAGATAATAATATCCATGGATCCCGGAATGGCGTTTGGGACAGGCACGCATGAAACTACCAGAATGTGCCTCGAAGCGCTTGAAAGGCACATGTCAAAGGGTGATACGGTATTCGATATCGGAACAGGATCAGGAATCCTTGCCATAGGAGCCAGTCTTCTTGGAGCAGGAGAAGTGGTCGGTGTCGACCTTGATCCTGTTGCGGTGGATTCTGCAAAAGAGAATGTCGGCTTCAATGCGCTTGATAATGTGGATATAAGGCTAGGCAACCTTATGGATACTGTGGAAGGCACGGCGGATGTGATCGTTGCGAACATCATTGCAGAAATAGTGGTGGTCCTTATCGATGATGTGAGGCTTAAGCTCAAGGCAGGCGGCAAGTTCATATCCTCAGGCATAATCAGGGAAAAGGAAAAAATGGTCACTGACAAGCTTATGGCTTCCGGATTCAGTGTAATTGAGACGGACAGGCAGGGTGAGTGGATCGCGATCACTGCGGTGAAAAGCGGTGCATAAGGTCTTTACTGGGGAGATAGCTTCTGGTGAGGCTATATTGAGAGGCGACGACCACAAGCATATTTCAAGGGTTCTGAGAGTAAGGGCAGGAGAGACTGTGACAGTCAACGACCTTCAGGGACATGACTTTGAAGGGATTGTAAAGGATGTCCAGAAGGACCATACAGTAATAACCATATTGAGGGGGATCGAGGGTACGAATGAAAGTCCTGTCAGGATAACCCTATACCAGGGTATGCCGAAGGCAGGCAAGATGGACCTGATCGTTCAGAAGGCAACTGAACTCGGAGCTGCAAGGATAGTTCCTGTCATCACAGCAAGGGTGGAGTCAGCGAGCAAGGGAGAGTACAGGAAGCTGGACAGGCTCAGGAGGATTTCACTCGAAGCATCAAAGCAGTCAAAAAGGACGATAATCCCGGAAGTCGCAGAGCCTTGTGAACTGGCAAAGATCGCTGATTCCCTGGGGAGGCATGACCTGATTGTCGTGCCATATGAGAATGCGGAAGGCTATGGAATCAACAGGCTGCGAAATGAGATAGGGGAAGCATATGACATCGCCGTTGTAATCGGTCCTGAGGGCGGATTCGAGGAAGAGGAGATCAGGCTTCTTGAAGGACTTGGCGCAAAGGCAGTGACGCTTGGAAAAAGGATATTAAGGACTGAAACTGCAGGTATGGCAGCCATCGCCATGCTGCAGATGGCATTTGGGGACATGGGAGGCGATTGATTGAGAGTGGCTGTGGAAACCTTGGGATGCAGAGTCAACACATATGATTCGGAAGCGATGATGGAGCTGTTCGAAAAGGACGGCTTCGAGGTAGTTGGGTTTGCTGAGAAGGCTGACGTTTATGTGATCAACACCTGCACTGTAACGAATATGGGGGATAAGAAATCCAGGCAGCATATCCACAGGGCCAAGCGCCAGAATCCTGATGCTGTTGTTGCCGTGGTCGGGTGCTATTCGCAGGTGAACAAGGAAGAGGTCGCATCAATTGAAGGTGTCGATGTTGTCCTTGGCTCAAGGAACAAATCAGAGATAGTGTTCTATGTGAACAAGGCAATGGCTGAAAGGAAGCAGGTGGTACATGTCTCTGATAACATCATGCTTGGTGCCAGATTCGAGGAACTGAGCATAAGAGGATATGAAGGAAGGACAAGGGCCTTCATGAAGATCCAGGACGGATGCAACAGGTTCTGTTCCTACTGCATAATACCCTATGCAAGGGGAGGGGTCTCAAGCAAGGACAGGAAAAAGGTGATTGAAGAGGTAAGGCTCTTGGCCGCAGAGGGCTTCAAGGAGATTATCCTGTCAGGGATCCACATCGCATCATATGGACAGGACTTCAGGGAAGACTACGGGCTAATAGACCTCCTGGAGGATCTTGATGGAATAGACGGAATTGAAAGGATAAGGATTGGATCGATAGAGCCGATGTTCTTCAAGGGTGAAGCAATGGAGAGGGTCTTGTCACTCAGGAAGCTTTGCCCGCATTTCCATCTGTCACTTCAATCAGGCTCGGATGCTACCCTTAAAAGAATGAACAGGAGATACACAAAAGAGGAATATCTTGATGTTGTCCTCAAGCTTAGGAAAAGTCTGCCAGGTGTATCAATAACAACTGATGTCATCGTGGGTTTCCCGCAGGAAACCGATGATGAGTTCAGGGAGACAATGGATTTCCTTGAAAAGGTCAGGCTGGACAAGATACATACGTTCAAGTACAGCGAGAGGAAGGGGACACCTGCCGCCAGGATGACCGGTAAGGTTGACCCTAAGACAAAGGATGAAAGAAGCAGCCTGGTAATGGATCTTTCGGACAAGCTTGAGGAGAAGCATGTCTTGGGAATAGTCGGGAAGCGTGTAAAGGTCCTGTTTGAAGAAGGCAGGGATGGAGCTTACTACGGGTATACCCCAGACTACATCCGGGTAAAGACAAAGTCCCTGGAGGACATAGAAGGCCACATACGCAGAGTACAGATAACAGGTTCGGCTAAGGACACTGCATTCGGAGAACTTTTGGACCAGCAGGAGGAATGATAACATGGATTGTCTGTTTTGCAGGATAATTAAAGGCGAGATACCAAGCAGCCTGGTTTATGAGGATGAGAACATCTATGCCTTCAGGGACATAGCCCCACAGGCACCTGTCCATATTCTTGTTGTACCTAAGCAGCATGTCAGTGGAATCAACGAGCTTGATGAAGTAAGCTCAGCCATTGCATCGAAGGTACTGGTGGTGATAAGGGACCTGGCAAAGAGGGAAGGTATTGCAGAATCCGGATACAGGGTTGTCATCAATACTGGAAAGGATGGACAGCAGAGCGTCGACCATCTCCATTTCCACTTGCTTGGAGGCAGAACTTTGGAGTGGCCTCCGGGTTAAAATGATTGACTGAGTTTTAAAACTGTACTATAATAATGTATGTGTTATTTTGCCCGAATAGCTGAAGTTTTTATTTTCGACTAGCGGAGGGAGGGATAAAGAATGTCAGAGATCAAGGTTGGAGAGAACGAGAGCCTCGAGAACGCACTCAGAAGATTCAAGAAGAAGTGCGCGAGAGCGGGTGTCCTCAGCGAAGTAAGAAAGAGAGAACACTACGAGAAACCAAGCGTTAAGAAGAAGAAGAAATCAGAAGCTGCAAGAAAGAGAAAGTTCAAGTAGTTCTTGTAAGAAGGTGATTTTGTGACCATTAAGGAGCAGCTTCAGGAAGACTGGAAGCAGGCTTTGAAGAGCAAGGACAAACCAAGGGCTGAGATACTTTCCATGGTGAAAGCCGCCATACTCCATGTGGAGAAGACGGACAACATCAAGGTAGAGGATGCAAAGGCTGTTGAGATACTTGCAAGGGAAGTCAAGATGCGAAGGGATGCCAACTTCGAATTCGAGAAAGGCAACAGGCAGGACCTTGTTGACAAGAACAATTTCGAAATCGAAACAATACTAGGTTACCTTCCGAAGCAGTTGGAAGAAAAAGATATCATAAGACTTGTAGAAGACACAGCTAAGGAAATCGGGGCAAGCAGCACAAAGGACATGGGCAAGCTTATGGCGGCTCTGAAGCCTGCAACAACAGGAAAAGCCGATGGCAAGCTCGTAAGCAGCATAGTTAAGGATTATCTGAACAGACAGGGGAACTAGTTTCCCTGTCTTTTTGCTTTGCGTGGAAAAGGATTGGATGGACTTGGATGACTCATGTAATCTGCATAAAAGATAAATATTTAACATAAATATAAATTTTTGTTATTTAATTATTGATAATGTGTTAACAATGACTTATAATAAATCTTGGATTCGGTGAACCAAGTTCACTTAAATGTAAATGGAGGGAATCATATGAAAAAGTTCAGGAAGATCCTGAGTCTGGCACTTGCAGGACTCATGATCGCAGGACTCGCAGCCTGCGGAACAAAGACACCTACCACACCAACCGAAACTGCAACCTTCAAGGCGGGGACCTATGATGGCGAAGCAGACGGATTCCATGGAAAGATCAAGGTTAAGGTTACAGTCACCGCTACCGAGATCACAGACATCAAGGTAGAGCATACTGAGACAGAAGGACTTGGCGACAAGGCGGTTGAAAAGATCGTAGAGATGGTCAAGGTGAACACCTCATTGAAGGTAGATGCTGTAACAGGAGCAACATATTCAAGCAAGGGAATACTTGAGGCAATAACAGCAGCGCTCAAGGCAGCAGGCGCGGATGTCGAGAAGCTGAAGGCTAAGGAAATTGCCTCAGGCGAGACAAAGGGCGATGTAGAGAAGACAGCTGATGTTATAGTAATTGGCGGCGGCGGAGCAGGACTTGCTGCGGCGGTATCAGCACATCAGAATGGCGCCAAGGTAATCGTGGTTGAAAAGATGTCGAGGCTCGGCGGAAACACAATGATTTCAGGTTCAGCATACAATGCAGCGGACTCTAGCAGGCAGAGCGCTCTCACAATGACTGCACTTGAAAAGCAGACAGTTGAGAACATAATTGCCGGTACTTACGAGGATGCCCTCGTCAAGACCTGGCAGGAGACGCTTAAGAAGGAATGGACAGAGTACCTTGCATCAGGCAAGACTACACTTTTCGATTCACCTTCACTTCACAAGCTGCAGACATACCTTGGCGGAGACAAGAAGGGTACGCCTGAACTTATAGACGTATTTGCAGACAATGCATATCCGGCAATTGAATGGCTCGAGTCATTGGGTATGGAATTCAAGGACTATGTTTTCACAGTTCTCGGCGGACTCTGGAACAGGGCACACAAGCCTGAGAAGCCACTTGGAACCGGATTCATGGAGACCTATGAAAACTACCTTGAGAAGAACAAGGCTGACATTGAGGTTATCCTTGATACGACTGCCAAGGAATTCATAGTCAAGGACGGCGCTGTAGTTGGCGTTGCATGCGAAGGCAAGAACGGCAAGGTAACACTCAATGCAACGAAGGGCGTCGTGCTCGCTACTGGCGGATTCGGAGCGAACGTTGAGATGAGGAACGAGTACAACACTGTACTTTGGCCGGACCTTACAAACGTAAAGACAACCAACCACACTGGAGCAACCGGAGACGGTATCGTAATGGCTGAAGCTGTAGACGCGAAGCTTATGGGAATGGAATACATCCAGCTTCTGCCAATGGGTGACCCGGTAACAGGAAGCCTCAGCGGAAACATTGAGCAGGGTGTACAGAACAGGATATTCGTCAACAAGGAAGGTGTAAGATTCGTTGACGAGGGTGCAAGAAGAGATACTATGACTAAGGCTCTCATGGAGCAGACTGACGCATACATGTGGGTAATCGTAGACAAGAACTCGTACCCGACTGGCGACACAAAGAACAACTTCAACGAGACGATTGATGATCTGGTTGCAGCAGGAAGGGCTTTCAAGGCCGATACCCTTGAAGACCTTGCAAAGCAGATAGGAGTTGATCCGGTTGCTTTCGTCAAGTCAGTTGAGGATTTCAACAAGGCTGTAGATGGCGCTGCCAAGGATGAATTCGGAAGGACACTGTTTGACAAGAAGATAGATACAGCGCCTTTCTATGCAGGAGCAAGAGTTCCGACTGTGCACCACACAATGGGCGGAGTAAGCATAAATGCAAATGCCCAGGTTATAGATGCGAACGGAAACGTCATCAAGGGTCTTTATGCAGCCGGTGAAGTCACCGGAGGACTGCATGGAACCAACAGGCTTGGCGGAAATGCGCTTGCGGACATCAACGTATTCGGAAGGATAGCAGGAAAGAACGCAGCAACAATGAAATAGTAGAGCTCCAGGAGAGGCCGATGTGGCCTCTCCTTTACCATGCCCATAAAATTAACCGGTTATTCAAAATATCCTTAGTCTGTTGTGTTATAGTTTCAATATGGAATATATGTTTATTCAGGAGGTAAAATCAAATGGTTGAATACAAGGCGCTGGTAATGGACAGGAATGAAGCGGGCTTCGAGCTTGGCTACAAGGATATGGAATTCAGGGAGCTGTCTGACGGTGAAGTGAGGGTCCGCATACACTATTCATCAGTCAACTACAAGGACAGGCTTGCTGTAGATCCGGAAACAAAGGTAATAAGGTCTTTCCCCATGGTTCCGGGGATCGACTTTGCCGGAGTGATAGCTGAAAGCAATGCCGAGGGGCTTGAAGAGGGTGATGCGGTAGTTGTGACAGGCTATGGCTTCGGCACTGACTTCAACGGCGGCTTCAGGGAATACGCTGAGGTGAGAAGTGATATGCTGGTAAGGCTGAACAAGGGGTTGACCCTGGAAGAGTCCATGATATACGGCACTGCAGGCTTCACTGCCGCATTGTCAGTTGATGCTGTGCTTGAAAAAGGCATCAGGCCTGAAAAAGGGAAGATCCTTGTAACCGGTGCGACAGGCGGTGTGGGTTCCCATGCGATAGCGATCCTTGCGAAGCTCGGATTCAATGTGACAGCAGCTGTAAGAGACATGGAAAGCGCTCCATGGCTGATGGAGCTTGGAGCAAGTGAAGTGATTCCATTCAGTGAGGTCATGCCTCCCAAAAAGCCGCTTTCACCGGTCAAGTGGGCTGCGTGCATTGATGCGACAGGAGGGGCATCAGTTGCATCGATACTAAGCGAGATTGACAATGATGGAATTGCAGCAATAAGCGGAAATGCTTCCGGAGTGAAGTTTGAATCCACCGTATTCCCATTCATACTGAGAGGCGTGACACTGGCAGGCATCAACTCGGTGCTTGTTAGCCAGGAAAAGAGGGAGCAAATCTGGGGGAAACTTGCCAATGAGTGGAAATCGGATGTGCTGGGTCTCCTTGTGAGGAGAAGGGTTCCATTTGGTGAACTGAAGGAAAATCTTACGACCAGGCAGACAGGAAGCGGCAGAGATATTGTTGTGTTTTAGGAAAAATGCCATTTGCGCCGATATATGGTAAAATTGGTATTATTCTAATGTAAAGGATGCTCCGATGAATGATTTGAATAGAAAAGACGTTATTTGGATGATACTGGCTGCATTTGCCGCTGCTGCAATAAGCTTCGGAATAATCAGCACTACGTTGGTAAGCAAGAAGTACGAGCTTGAGGTGGGGGATATCTCACCGGTTGACTTCAAGGCAGCTTACGATACAGTTGACAAGGTTACTACAGGAGCCTTGACAGAGGATGCAAGAGACAGCATCCAGGATCAGTACAGCGAGGATGTTGAGGTTAGGAGATCGCTTCAGAAGGCCATAAACGATTTCTTCAACTCCGTGATATCCGAGAAGGCTTATTTTGCAACAGATGAGGAGAGGGCGGAGTCGCTTGTGTCGAAAACAGCGTCAGGTATTACAGCTGATGAGTTTTTGGCATTGCTTTCCCTGAGCAATGAGGTCCTCAGAAGCATGGTTACTGACATCAGCGAGTCGGTTTCCCTTGTCTATTCCTCAGTCATTGAAGAGGATGACCAGGGTGAGCTTGAGAAGGCAACAGTGAGCCTCAGGTCTTCCGTAGAAGCGACCGCAAAAAGCGATGCAGCCGCATCGGCAATCTGGAAGGTTATGCAGCCCTTTGTCAAGCCGAACTACTTATTTGATGAAGCTCTTACAGCGGAGCTTAAGGCAGATGCCGCTGCCAAGGTCAAACCGGTAGTAATAAAGGCAAACCAGACTATAGTCAAGGAAGGGGAGCCTGTAAGGGAATACCAGCTTGCGCTTCTTGATGACTTTGGATATCTTGCAAGTGACAAATCGGATTTCCTCCCATTTGTCGGGATTGGTATTGGAGTAATTGCGGTATACGGCATAATCCTTTTCTATCTCAACAAATATTACAGGGACCTTGTGACAAACAGGAAGTCAGCGATGCTTATATTTGCAATACTGCTGCTGTCAACTGCGATATCAAGGGCAATGATAATAATAAGCCCGTATGCGCTGCCATACACGTTCTCCCCTATGCTTCTCATGATACTGACAAAGAAGAGGATAGGTCAGACAATGTCAATCCTGAACAGTATCCTGATAAGCATGATGACAGGCTTTGACCCGCAGGTCATCGTCCTTATGATGCTTACGTCAGTCATAAGCATCATACTGCTCAAGAGAGTAGAAGAGAGGAATGACATAGTCAAATCCTCAACGCTTGTTGGTTTGATGGCGTTCGTCGTATCCTTCGGGATGGGTCTCCTTGTGTCTGGTTCATCGAGGGAGATCATCATAAGCGGAGCTATTGCCGGAGCCGCATGTATCGTTTCCGGTGTTCTTGTGATAGGTGTTCTGCCCATACTTGAAAACCTGTTCAATATAGTGACTGAAATCAAGCTGCTTGAGCTTTCAAACCCAAACAATCCTCTGCTCAAGAGGCTTCAGATGGAGGCTCCCGGTACCTATCAGCACAGCATCATGGTGGGAAACCTTGCTGAAGCGGCAGGGGAGATAGTCGGGGCAAACACCATACTTTTGAGGGTCGGCGCCTACTATCACGATATAGGCAAGCTCTCCAGGCCGAAGTTCTTCAAGGAGAACCAGATTGGCTGCGGTAATCCGCACAATGAGATCACACCAAATCTTTCGACACTCATAATAACAAGCCATGTGAAGGTTGGGCTTGAGATGGCTGAGAAGGCCAAGCTCCCACTGGAGCTCAGGGAAATGATAACCCAGCACCATGGCACTACCCTTGTAAAATACTTCTTTGTGACACAGAAGAACATTTCTGACAAGCCTGAAGAGGTCAGCGAGGATGACTTCAGGTATCCTGGTCCCAAGCCAAAGTCCAAGGAAGCTGGTATAATGATGCTTGCGGACAGCGTGGAAGCATCTGTAAGAAGCCTCCAGGAACCGACAGAAGGCAAGGTGCAGGCCATGGTATACAAGGTCATAAGGGATAAGCAGGATGACGGGCAGCTTGATGAGTGCGACCTTACCTACAGGGAGGTAAGCCTCATAAGGAACAGCTTCCTCAAGACACTATCTTCCATGTATCATGAGAGGATAGAATACCCGGAAGACAAGAGAAAAAAACTACAGGACAGGCAGGTGCAGGTATGATAAATTTCAGCGATGAACAGGAAAAGCTGGTACTTTCAGATGAGATAAAGGATGCGGCTGCAAGTGCAATAGAGCTTGCTGCAAGGGAAGAGGGAGTGACGGGCAGCTTCGAGGTTGACGTCCTGGTCGTAGATAATGAAGGGATCAGGGAAATAAACAGCGATACCCGAAACAAGGATGAGGTGACAGATGTCCTTTCCTTTCCTATGATTGAATATGAAGAAGGCTCGGTATTCAAGGACGAGCACCAAGGAAAGAAATTTCCTGCACAGTACTACAATGGTGAGGAACTTATGCTGGGAGACATTGTGGTCTCCCTGGAAAGAGCTTCTGAGCAGGCTGTTGAATTCGGACATTCATTGAAGAGGGAGTTCTGCTACCTAGTGGTACATTCGATGCTCCATCTGCTTGGTTATGACCATATGGAGGATGAAGACAAATCGAGGATGAGAAAACGTGAAGAGGAGATCCTCGGTATGCTTGAGATAAGCAGGGAGTGACTGATATGAAGATGAAGGGGCTCCTCGACAGCTTCAACTACGCGATCGAAGGTCTGATTTATGCCGTACGCACACAGCGCAACATGAAGATCCATGTCGTAACATCGATAATGGTACTGGTACTGGCGCTTTTCACAAGGATTACAAAGGTCGAGCTGCTGGTGCTGTGCCTTACTATTACCATGGTCATGTCAGCAGAGCTGTTCAACACTGCAGTCGAAGCAACGATAGACCTGACCACGAACCACTACCACCCGCTGGCAAAGGTAGCAAAGAACACCGCTGCGGCTTCTGTGCTGCTGACTACGATAAATGCCGTGGTCGTTGGATATTTCCTGTTTTGGAACGAAATAACCTCAATGACCTACAACGGCATACAACTGGTAAAACATTCCAGCCCTTACCTTGTACTGGTGGTGTTTGTTCTTGTTTCACTGGCTGTCATACTTACCAAGGCGGTCATAGGTGAAGGCACCCCGCTAAAGGGAGGCATGCCGTCAGGACATGCGGCCATAGCCTTTTCAATTGCTACAATGGTGAGTTACCTGTCAGAATCAGCGATAGTCATGACACTCTCGTTTCTCATGGCGCTTATCGTTGCACAGTCCAGGGTGGACTCCAGGGTCCACAGCACAAAGGAAGTGGTTGTGGGAGGACTCCTCGGGTTCCTTGCCACGATACTCATTTTCAGGTTATTCGGTTATTAGGGGAGGTTTGGTTTTGGATTACGTGAAACTTATAGAAGCTGCCATGTCGGCAAGGGAGAATGCATATGTTCCATACTCTCAATTCAAGGTTGGGGCTGCAATCCTTGCTGAGGACGGCGAAATTGTGTCAGGCTGCAATGTTGAGAATGCCTCATATGGGGCTACTAACTGTGCTGAAAGGACTGCGATATTTTCGGCTGTGGCAATGGGAAAGAAAAAGATAAAGGCGATAGCAGTGGTCGGCGACCTGAACTCATATACATACCCTTGCGGGATATGCAGACAGGTAATGGTGGAATTCGCAGACAGGGGTGATATTCCGGTCATAATCGCCAAGAACGGGAAGGAATATATGGTGAAGACGCTGGAAGAGATACTTCCGGGCGCATTCACAAAGGATGCGTTGTCAGATGCAAAGGAGAAACAGGATGTTTAAATCAGGATTCGTAACAATAGTAGGAAGGCCCAATGTGGGGAAGTCCACACTTCTCAACCACCTGATGGGCGAGAAGATATCGATAGTGTCGAACAAACCGCAGACAACGAGAAAGAATCTCCAGGCGATATATACTGACAAGGAATGCCAGATCGTTTTCGTCGATACACCAGGAATCCACAAGCCAAGGCACAAGCTGGGTGAATACATGGTCTCATCTGCGAGGGACACTTTCAATCAGGTGGATATAGTCGTGTTCATGACCACTGCAGAAGGGCTGGTAAGCACAGCTGACACCCATATACTTGAAAGCCTGAAGGGGCTCTCCATTCCGGTGTTCCTTCTTGTCAACAAGACGGATGAAAGCACATCAGGTAAGGTCGCGGAAACGCTTAAGAACTATTCGGCATATATGGATTTTGCCGAGATACTTCCGATCTCAGCACTCAGGGGAAAAAATACCGAAGAGCTCATAAACCTAATGAAGAAGTACATACCTGAAGGTCCCATGTATTATCCTGAGGACATGCTTGCCGATGTGCAGGAGAAGTTCATTGTAGCCGAGACCATAAGGGAGAAGGCTCTGAAGCTCCTTAACCAGGAGATACCTCATGGAATAGCTGTCGAGATCGTGACATTCAAGGAAAAGGAGAATGGCAACTTTACTATAGAGGCAGACATCATCTGCGAAAAGGACAGCCACAAGGGGATAATTATCGGAAAAGATGGCCAGACCCTGAAAAAGATCGGTCAATGGGCAAGGGAGGATATCGAGAAATTCCTTGGAGGCAAGGTTGACCTCAAGACCTTTGTAAAGGTAAGGAAGGACTGGAGAGATAATTCAACTATCCTCAAGGATCTCGGTTACAAGGACTAAATGCAGGAAAAGGTAAGGGGAATAGTCCTTAAAACCATGGATTTCAAGGAAAAAGACAAGCTCATGTGGATATTTACCGAAGAGCTGGGGAAGGTTTCCGTTCTGTGCAAAGGAGTCAGAAACCAGAAGAGCAGGATGCAGTCACTGGCAATGCCTCTGCTTCTTGGGGAATTCCTGCTATACAAGGGAAAATCCATGCATACCCTGAATGAAGGGGCTGTAATAACCACTTTCAAGGGACTTAAGGAAGACCTGACCCTTCTGACTTACGGGTCATATTTTCTCGAGCTCTGCGATATCGTGTCATTGGACAGCGAGCCGGACAGGGAGCTCTACAGGGACCTTGTCACGGCACTCTATATCCTGGAATCAAAGGCTATGGAGCCTGAGTATGTCGCAAGGGCCTTTGAGCTAAAGGTCATAAGGTCTTCGGGCGTATCTGCAGATGATGGAATGTCACAGATAAGGGTCTCACAGGGCGCAAGAAAGGCCTGTGAGTTCCTGCAGAGGACAGATCTGCAGAAGATCCACGTGCTGAATGTTTCTAAGGACACTATCGAGGAAATAGGTAAGCTTACCTCATTCATCATATCAGCAAGCTTCCAGAGGCAGCCAAAGAGCCTCATGATGCTGAAATATCTTTAGGAGGTCAGAAAATGGAGGAAAACAAGGCAACGGGAGCGGGAAATCTGGAGATAACCCTTAAGGGCAAGGAGCGTGTGAAGATACCTGTTGAGGTAGCTGCAGTAGCCGGACTGCTTCTGCTTAAGAAGCCAAAGCTTCTCATAGCCTCTCTTGCAGCGTTTCTTGTTTCGGGCTCGAAGGCAGAGCTGGACCTGCCGTCAGGCAGAAGGATCGAACTGACTGAGAAGGCCAGGGAAATCACTTCAAAGGCAGCGGATAAGGCTGACCAGGCGATAAGCGGCTTGAAGAAAACCATAGCAGAGAGAAAACAGGATATCTGACTTCATAGGATGCTTTCAAGGCATCCTTTTCTTTGCCCGTTAACGGAAAATTAATATCATTATATGTGCTAATTCCAAATCCTGAATGCATTTCAAGTGTAAATGACGGGTTTCTTATGCTATAATGTATTAGGTTTTGGTGCCCTGTGTGGAAACAAAGCCTTCTAACCCCGGAAAAGGGTCAAGAAATCATATATTTAGAAAGAGAGGGAAATCTAATGTCAAAAAAGTATGTTTACCTTTTTAATGAAGGTGATGCATCGATGAAGAACCTCCTCGGAGGAAAAGGATCCAATCTTGCAGAAATGACAAACCTTGGTATTCCAATACCAAAAGGCTTCATTGTCACTACGGAAGCCTGCAATAAATATTATGACGACGGAAAGGTGATCGCTTCAGAGATAATCGCAGAGATCAACGAGAAGCTTGCCGCACTTGAGAAAGAAACAGGAAAGACCTTCAATGGCGACAAGAATCCGCTTCTTGTTTCAGTAAGGTCAGGAGCAAGGGCTTCAATGCCTGGAATGATGGATACGATCCTCAACCTCGGACTTACTGACAAGACAGTTGAAGTTCTTGCCAAAGAGACCGGAAACGAGAGATTCGCATACGACTCGTACAGAAGATTCATAATGATGTTCGCTGACGTCGTAAAAGAACTCAGCAAGAAGAACTTCGACAAGATCCTTGAAGCAATGAAGGAAGAGAAGGGTGTCCATCTTGACACTGAGCTTTCCGCGGATGACCTCAAGAAGCTTGTTGTTCAGTTCAAGCAGTACTACAAGGAGCAGCTTGGTGAGGAGTTCCCGGAGGATCCGAAGGAGCAGCTCATCGAGTCAGTAACAGCAGTATTCAGAAGCTGGGATAATCCAAGGGCTAACGTTTACAGAAGGCTCAATGACATTCCTTCAAGCTGGGGAACTGCAGTTAACGTGCAGATGATGGTTTTCGGAAACAAGGGAGAGACTTCAGGAACTGGAGTTGCATTCTCAAGGAACCCTGCAACAGGCGAGAAGAAGGTATTCGCTGAGTACCTCATGAACGCTCAGGGTGAGGACGTTGTTGCCGGAATCAGGACACCTTCACCTATCGAAGAGCTCGAGAGGCAGATGCCTGAGACCTACAAGCAGTTCATTGACATAGTGAACAAGCTTGAAGCCCACTACAGGGATATGCAGGACATGGAGTTCACGATCGAGGATGGAACACTTTATTTCCTCCAGACAAGAAACGGAAAGAGAACAGCGCAGGCAGCTCTCAAGATAGCCGTTGACATGGTCAAGGAAGGTCTTGTAACTGAGAAGCAGGCTGTACTCATGATAGACCCCAAGCAGCTTGATACGCTCCTTCACCCTGCATTCGATGCAGAGGGTCTGAAGGCAGCACCTGTAATGACCACAGGACTTCCTGCATCACCAGGAGCAGCTACAGGAAAGATAGCCTTCACAGCAGCTGAAGCCAAGGAAAGGGCAGCAGCAGGTGAGAATGTGGTACTTGTAAGGCTTGAGACATCACCTGAGGATATCGAAGGAATGATCGCGGCTGAAGGAATACTTACAGTAAGAGGCGGAATGACATCCCATGCAGCGGTTGTTGCAAGAGGTATGGGAACATGCTGCGTAGCCGGAGCCGGAGCACTCAAGGTAGATGAGGATGCAAGGACCGTAACGCTGGCTGGCAAGGTATATACCGACCAGGATTACATATCCCTCGACGGATCCACAGGAACCGTGTACGAAGGGCAGATAAAGACCGTTGAGCCTGAAATAAGCGGACACTTCGGTACATTCATGGGATGGGCCGATGAGATAAGGACACTCAAGGTCAGGACAAATGCAGATACGCCTCATGATGCCGCAACTGCGATCAAGTTCGGAGCGGAAGGCATAGGCCTTACAAGAACAGAGCACATGTTCTTCGCTGAGGACAGGATATTCATGATGAGACAGATGATAGTCGCAAGGACAGAGGCAGACAGGAGAAAGGCTCTTGAGAAGCTCCTTCCTATGCAGAAGAGCGACTTCAAGGGAATATACGAGGCAATGCAGGGATTCCCGGTAACGATAAGATTCCTGGATCCGCCGCTCCATGAGTTCCTTCCACAGGAAGACGAGCAGATAGCTGAGCTTGCTGAAGCTCTTGAAATGACTGCTGATGAACTCAAGGGAGTAATCGCTGACCTTCATGAGTTCAACCCGATGATGGGCCACAGAGGCTGCCGACTCACAGTATCATATCCTGAAATAGCTGAGATGCAGACAAGGGCCGTCATAGAGGCTGCCATCGAAGTGAACAAGGAAAAGGGCTGGAACATTGTGCCTGAGATCATGATCCCTCTCGTAGGAGAAGTCAAGGAGCTCAAGTATGTCAAGAACATAGTCGTTAAGACCGCTGATGCGATAATCGCTGAATCAGGAGCAGAGCTCAAGTATCTTGTCGGAACAATGATAGAGATACCAAGAGCTGCGGTAACAGCAGACGAGATCGCGACTGAGGCAGATTTCTTCTCCTTCGGTACAAACGACCTTACACAGATGACCTTCGGATTCTCAAGGGATGATGCAGGAACTTTCCTTAAGCATTACTATGAGAAGAAGGTTTATGACTTCGACCCGTTTGCAAAGCTTGACCAGGAAGGCGTAGGCCAGCTTGTCAAGATGGCCAGCGAGAAGGGCAGAAGCGTCAAGGAGAACCTCAAGCTCGGAGTATGCGGAGAGCATGGCGGAGACCCGTCATCAGTCAACTTCTTCCACAATGTGGGACTTGACTATGTATCCTGCTCACCATACAGAGTGCCGGTTGCAAGGCTTGCAGCTGCACAGGCTGAGGTAAGGAACCCAAGACACAAGAAGTAATGAATGAGAGCAAAGACGCTCAGGGACATTCCCTGAGCGTCTTTTCATTGCCTGCTATATTTTGAAGAGCCCCGTTTTCATAAGAATGAGCGCCCATGCGAAGGCAAGGACGGGTATCCCCAGCTGGAACTTCAGGTGCCTTGTCTTGTGCCGTGCGAGGCTCATGCCGAAGAGCACCCCGAAGGCTCCCCCGATTCCTGCAACTAGGAACAAGGTCTTTTCTGGTATTCTCCACTCTTTTCTGCGAGCCTTCCGCTTGTCCCAGAACATCATGAAGAGACCGAGCATGTTGATCGCAATGAATGCAGTCCTGAACATATTTACGAGATCCAATTGAACACCACCTTTTTCATACACCTGATTCTACCACACCAGACGCATTTGTAAACACAGGGCATTGTTTTGGGAAGGAGAGCAACTTGATAATCTGCCGCTGTCCAATGCTTTGAGTTTCAAAATATGTCGAAAGTTCTACATAAAAGGAGTCAATTACAAACGAAAATCATGTAGTTTTGTTATTGTTACAAATTACACAAAAAACGATTACAATGTTCGTGTGGTTTTTTATCAAGACATCTGATTGAAAAATTCCATATTTCAAGAATACTCGATACAATATTTTCATATTGGCAATAAAAGCATGGAGATATGAAATATCTATAAACCAGTAGTTACTAAAATTCAAAAATATGCTAAAATGTTGCTATGGATTGTACAGAGATGCACAGTCTGGTAAAACACTGCAGGTCATGGCGATGATGAATGGGAATGAATTGGAAACCTATATGCCGATGCATCATCTTAAGCATCACTGCTGTACCTCAGAGTGCGCATCTTAAACAAAAAGGAGGAAAGTCATGAAAAAAGTATTGGGATTACTGCTATCGCTAACTATCGTCGCTTCACTTGCTGCAGGATGTACCACTAAGGAACCGACAACTCCAACTACAGCACCGACAACTCCTGTCAGCACAACGCCGCTGGTGGTGGGCTATGCGGCATTCAGCCAGAAGTTCAGCCCGTTCTTTGCTACAACTGCGTATGACCAGGACGCACAGAGCCTCACTCAGGTGACACTGCTCACAACTGACAGGGTCGGCGGAATAATCTACAATGCCATTGCAGGCGAAACCGTTGCCTATGAAGGCAAGGACTACAAGTACACAGGTCCTGCTGATATTAAGGTAACTTATGACGAGGCTGCAGATGTAACAACCTACTACATGAAGATCAGGAACGACATAAAGTTCAGTGATGGCCACGTAATGGATGCTGACGACATAATATTCAACTTCTATGTCCTGTCGGATCCGACCTACACGGGATCATCAACCATTTACTCATATCCTATAATTGGAATGGTCAACTACAGGGAGAACAACTCGAAGGCTGAAGAGCTTGCTGTTACTCCTGAAGAGCTTGAAGCGGCACTCGGGAACCCTACAGACGAAATGAAGGCATTCATGACCGATTTCGTAAAGGGCGTCCTTACAGATGAGCTTGACTGGGTCAAGAGCATAATGACTGATCCAAACTACAAGTCATATGTTGACAAATATCCTGTTGCGAAGGACCTTTTCGCATATTTCTATGGAAAAGACGAGGCATATGACTCGACAACAATAGCCGACGAGGCGAAGGTGCTTGAGGATATCATAGCCCAGTACGGACCTGACTGGAAGACACTCGGAGCAAACTATGGCGGAAGCGAAAGGTATTTCGCGGCTGATATCGAAGGTGAAGTAAGCAGCATGGTCCTCAAGGACAAGCTTGCGAAGTCCGACGGTAAGGAAGTTCCAAACATAGAAGGAATAAAGAAGCTCAGCCAGACTGAAGTCGAAGTAAAGGTGAAGGGCTTCGAAGCACCTGCAGTCTACAGCATATGTGGAATTCAGGTCGCTCCTATGCATTACTACGGAAGCGAAGCAATGTATGACTACGCCAACAACAAGTTCGGATTCACAAGAGGCGACCTCAAGGCCATTGAATCCAAGACGACAACCCCAATGGGTGCAGGTCCATACAAGTTCGTAGAGTACAAGGATAAGGTCGTATACTACGAAGCGAACGAGAACTACTATAAGGGCGCTCCTAAGACAAAATTCCTGCAGCTCAAGGAAACTACTGACGGAGAAATGATTGCAGGTGTTGGAACTGGAGTTATAGACGCAGGAAACCCATCAGGATCGAAGGCTAAGTTCAATGAGCTCAAGTCCTACAACTCCAACAAGGAAGTCGTTGGAGACAAGATAGCGGCAGTTTCAGTCGACAACCTTGGCTATGGATACATAGGCATAAACTCCAAGACAGTCAATGTCAAGGGTGAGCCTGGATCGGAAGCCAGCAAGAACCTCAGAAAGGGTTTTGCCACCGTATATGCGGTTTACAGGGATGTTGCAATCGACAGCTACTATGGAGACGCAGCGGCAGTGATCAACTACCCGATTTCAAACACATCATGGGCAGCGCCTCAGAAGTCTGACCCTGATTATTCCGTAGCATTCTCAAAGGATGTTGATGGAAAGGACATATATACTGAGAACATGGTCGCAGACGCAAAGTATGCTGCGGCACTTGAAGCAGCCAAGGGCTTCTTCAAGGCAGCAGGCTACACATATAACGATGCAAGCGGAAAGTTCACAGCAGCACCTGAAGGTGCAAGCCTTGAATATGAAGTCATAGTACCTGGAGACGGAACAGGAGAGCATCCTGCATTCGCGATACTCGCTGATACCAAGGCTGCACTTGAGAAGATAGGCATAACACTCACTATCAATGACCCGGCTGATGCTAATGTGCTCTGGGATACTCTTGATGCGAATACGCATGAGATGTGGACAGCTGCCTGGGGATCGACAATCGACCCTGACATGTACCAGGTATATTTCAGCAAGAACGGCAAGGGCCTAGGCGGAACTGACAGCAACAGCTACAACATAGCTGACCCAGAGCTTGATGAGCTTATAATCGAGGCAAGGCAGAGTGCTGACCAGGCCTTCAGAAAAGCAACATACAAGACTGCTCTTGACATAATACTTGACTGGGGCGTTGAAGTCCCGAACTACCAGAGGCAGAACCTTGTTATATTCAGCCCTGAAAGAATCAATATGGAGACTGTTACTCCAGACATAACAACTTACTGGGGTTGGATGAATGACCTCGAACTTCTTCAAATGAAATAACAATCTGGCCAAAGGATGCGTGAGCCCACTTATGTGGGCTCATCTCATCTAAAGACTCTTATGCCAAAACGGATGTGTTGGCCTGTTTGAGACTTAGGCCGCACTTTAGGTATAAAAAAGAGGGGTAAAATGCGAAAATACGTTCTGAAAAGACTTTTGATATCGGCGATACTGCTGTTTTTCGTATCGATGATAATATACGCAATAATGAGAAGCATCCCTACGTCTTACGTGGAAGCACAGGCAAGGATGCTGTCCATGAGACCAGGTGCAAAGAGCTACACTGACTGGCTGAAGCAGCTTCAGGAGGCCTACGGTCTGGATGTGGGAATCGTACCTGGGTTCTTCAAGTGGCTGTCGAATGCCATAAGAGGAAATTTCGGCGATTCATGGGCATTCAATGTCCCGGTCACGCAGAAGTTCGCTTCTGTCATATGGGACTCCTTCATACTGGGATCAATAGCATTCGTGCTTCAGGTAATTGTTGCAATACCACTTGGAATACTTGCTGCCAGGAAACAATACAGCAGGGCGGACTATACTATCACAGTAGTAGCCCTTCTTGGAATTTCCCTGCCCACGTTCTTCTTCGCTACAATATTGAAGCTGATTTTTTCAGTATGGCTCGGCTGGTTCGACCTGTACGGAAAGGTTGGCAGGAACTACATGCAGCTCGATGCATTCGGTCAGTTCTTCGATGTCGCAAGGCATTTCGTGCTTCCGATAATGACACTTACCATAATCGGCATTGGTAGCCTGATGAGGTATACAAGGACGAACATGCTGGAGGTACTGAACTCTGATTTCATACGAACTGCAAGGGCAAAGGGTCTTTCTGAGAAGAGGGTCATCAATTTCCATGCCTTCAGGAATACGCTCATTCCCATAGTCACCATACTTGGTGGTTCTCTCCCTGGCTTGTTTGCAGGAGCGCTTATCACAGAAACCCTGTTCCAGATACCGGGCATCGGGTACACTGCATACACCGCCATGGTAAGCGGCGACATTCCATTCACCATGTTCTACATGGTGTTCATGGCCGTGCTTACTTTGCTGGGAACGTTGATAGCGGACATCCTGTACGCTGTTGTGGATCCGCGTGTCAGGATCAGTTGATGGAGGTGGAGGTAAGCTATGCCTGAAAATAAGATGAAAAATATAGACCAGTTCGAAGACCACGACGAGAGTGAAGAAGCCCTTAAAGAGCATCTCAGCTCTTCGCATGAGCTTGGTGATGAACAGAGGGTAAAGGTACTGTCTCCCGGAATGCTTGTGATCAAGAGGTTCCTGAGGAACAGGCTGGCAATAATAGGCTTTGTCATAATCGCATTCATGTTCCTCTTCTCCTTCCTTGGAGGTCTCCTTTCTCCCTATGGTGAAACCGAGGTCTTCAAGCATGTAGGACTGATGTCCAAGGAATATGCAAGCATCACGTACAACGATGAATACAGGTATACAGTAGCAGACGGCATGAATTACAGCGGGGTAGCCCACTCGAAGTTCATACTTGCCAGAAACAGTGGAAAGACCACATTTACCTCAGGTGATATGGAGTACCATATTGTTCAGGAGGGTAATGAGTTCTACAGGATAGTCACATCTGATCCGGTTGCCAAAATAACCAACTTCAGAGGAGTCGTTGCGATAAATCCGGTTGATGGTGCGATATTGTCCGATGCGGTCAAGGCAGCTGCTACAGAGGCGATCAATGGGGGAGTGACCCAGTTCAACTCGGAAGGAGACCTCTATACGATCGTCCAGAGTGGAAGAGAGTATATCCTTGGCAAATCAGGGGATGCCGCCATCGAATCCAAGTTCATCATCGACCCTGCAGTCCAATCAGCTAAGGTAAGCTATGAGTTTGCATATTCTGTTGAAAAGGCGGTGTCAGATGATACAACCAGCACTTTTACTGTTGGCGGACAGGAATTTGAGATAGAGGAAGAGGACAGCAGAGCTGTGATTTATCTCAGGACAGCGGCAGGAAGGGAAGAGTATGCGCTTTTCTCAAAGCTTGCGATACAGCCAAAATCTCCAGACATTTTCCTTAGCCTTGATTTCAAGAGGCTGCTTAGCGACACAATAACTGAAGGCAAGACAACCTTCGTTTTCAAGGATGATACAGGCGCTGATGTGGAATATCTGGTATCTAGACTCAATAACGTATATACAGTCAAGGCGGATACTCTGACACACCTGATATCAATACACGAAGCCCCGTCGGCGACTCATTGGCTTGGTACAGACAAGCATGGAATGGATGTCATAACGAGGCTAATGTACGGAGGAAGGATATCCCTCACAATAGGGTTCATAGTTGTGCTCCTTGAGTCCATACTTGGAGTCATCATGGGCGGACTTGCGGGGTACTTCGGCAAGTGGGTCGACATGCTCATCATGCGTATTGTCGACGTATTCAACTGCATACCATTCATGCCGCTCCTTATAATACTGGGATCAGTAATGGATACGCTTGAGGTGGACCCTCAGCTCAGGATATACTACCTTATGTTCATTCTTGGAGTAATGAGCTGGCCTGGTATAGCACGTATGGTAAGAGGCCAGATACTGTCCCTAAGGGAACAGGAATTCATGCTGGCTGCTGAGGCTACGGGTATATCAGTTTCAAGAAGAATATTCAAGCACCTTGTGCCGAATGTAATTCCACAGCTTATAGTATTCGCAACAATGGGACTTGGCGGAGTCATACTCTATGAATCAACGCTTAGCTTCCTAGGACTCGGTGTTAAGTTCCCTCTGGCTTCATGGGGAAATATAATAAGCGGCGTATCTACGGCATATGAGATGACGAACTTCTGGTTCGTCTGGATTCCTGCAGGAACACTCATACTCCTGACTGTTCTGGGATTCAATTTCGTGGGCGACGGGCTTCGTGATGCCTTCGACCCAAAGATGAAACGGTAGGTAGACAATGGAAGATAAAAAAGGCTTTTTCAACAAGCTTCTTAAAAAAGGCAATAAGAATGCAGCAATTAAGAACATCAACTACATATCGGCAAAGGAGCTCCGGAAGATCTCCAAGGAGAACCGCAAGGTGACTGACGAATTCGAAAGGCTCAGAAACCGTAAGGATGTTCCTGAATCTGAATATAAGACAAAGATGAAGAATCCTGAGAATGTTCTTGAGATAGATGACCTCAACACATACTTCTTTACGGATATCGGGACTGTGAAGGCAGTTGACGGTGTGTCCTTTGAGGTGCCAAAAGGTAAGACGGTTGGTGTTGTCGGCGAGTCAGGGTGCGGAAAGTCCGTCACAGCCCTTTCGATAATGCAGCTGGTCCAGAGACCACAGGGGCAGGTAGTAAAGGGTGAGATAAGGTTCAGCACTGATGACTTCGCCTACGATATTGCAAAAACCCCTACAGAGCACATGCAGAAGATCAGAGGCAACGAAATCTCGATGATATTCCAGGAGCCTATGACAAGCCTCAATCCTGTATTCAAGGTAGGAATGCAGATTGATGAGGTAATCGAGCTTCACAATGAAGGGATGACCAATGAGGAGGTTAAGGCAAGGACCATCGAGATGATAAAGATGGTAGGAATCGCCAACTCCGACGGTGTCTACGAGATGTATCCCCACGAGCTTTCCGGTGGAATGAGACAGAGGGCTATGATAGCCATGGCACTTGCCTGCACACCCAAGCTCATCATTGCTGATGAACCTACTACAGCCCTTGATGTGACCATACAGGCGCAGATCATGGACCTCCTGAGGCAGCTCAAGGACAAGATAAACAGCAGCATAATGCTCATTACCCATGACCTTGGAGTAATAGCCGAGATGGCTGACTATGTAGTGGTCATGTACGCAGGAAGGGTCGTCGAGAAAGGCACTGCAGATGAAATTTTCCACAACCCCCTTCACCCATATACTGTAGGGCTCATGGCGAGCAAACCGAGCAGCAACAGGAGAGTGGAGAGGCTCTACAGCATTCCCGGCTCAGTCCCTAATCCAGTTAACATGCCTAACTACTGCTATTTCAAGGACAGGTGCAGCAGAGCATTTGGCGCATGTAACGGAGCATATCCTCCGACTTTTGCGATCTCAGATACTCACAAGGTAGCATGCTACCATTACATGGACGGGAAGGAGGGTCAAGATGTCTGAAGCTATCAGGAATAATATGGAAGAGACGGATGAAGACATCCTAATAGAAGTCAGGAACCTTAAGAAGTACTTTCCGATCTCCGGTGGAATGTTCTCGAAGGTCAAGGGATACGTAAAGGCAGTTGATGATGTCAGCTTCAGCATAAAGCGTGGAACAACGATGGGGCTGGTGGGAGAATCCGGCTGCGGCAAGACGACAATAGGAAAGACGATCCTGAGACTTAATGAAATAACCAGCGGTTCGGTCAAGTTCGAGGGGATAGATATCCATGCCCTGAGCAAGAAGGACCTGAGGGCACTCAGACCAAGGATCCAGATTATATTCCAGGACCCCTATTCGAGCCTTTCTCCCAGGATGCCTGTCGGTGAGATCATCGGCGAAGCTGTAAGGGAGAAGAAGCTTGTTCCTGAAGACCAGTTCGATGACTACATTTCACAGATAATGCTCGACTGTGGCCTCCAGGTATACCACAAGGACAGGTATCCCCATGAATTTTCAGGCGGACAGAGACAGAGGATATGTATTGCAAGAGCACTTGCTTTGAACCCTGAGTTCATAGTATGCGATGAGCCGGTATCGGCACTGGATGTTTCGATTCAGGCGCAGATCATAAACCTTCTGAACGACCTTCAGGACAAGTATAAGCTGACCTACCTGTTCATATCCCACGACCTTTCGGTTGTCGAGCATATTTCTGACACTGTGGGAGTAATGTATCTTGGAAACCTTGTAGAGTATGCTGACAAGGAATCGATTTTCAAGAATCCGCTGCACCCTTACACCTCAGCGCTCTTCAGTGCTATTCCGATTCCGGACCCTGATGTGAAGACTGAGAGGATAATTCTTGAGGGCAGCATACCTTCTCCTGCAAATCCGCCATCGGGCTGCAAGTTCCATACCAGGTGCAGATACTGCATGGAGGTGTGCAAGACCGTATCTCCGGAGATGCTGATGGTCGAGAAGGGTCACCATGTTGCCTGCCACCTATATACAGGAGAGAATAAATGAAGAAGGACAGATCGTTCGAGGATGACGGCAGGGTTATTGCCGATATGAATTTCGAGGGTGCTCCATGGTATGAGAAGAAAAAAAGCAAGCAGGATGTTTTTGTGGGTGACGGTTCTCCCGCAGATCCAGGGGAAACCTTTCGCATGATGAAGTACGCTACACTTGCTGGCCTTGCGATCGCTCTTGTTTTCATACTGGCATTCTTCCTGTTCATATTGTTCTCAATCTTGATCTGGTTCAGGTAATAAGATGAGTGACAGGGATATGTCAAAATTCAAGAGGCACATGGTCAGGTGTCCGCATTGCGGCAAGGACGTTCTCGACCACATGACGGAATGCCCGTTCTGCCATGGCGAACTTGAGGGCTATTCGTACAAGCCGCTTGATCCTGGAAAGATAAGAAGGATCAGGATGATTTTGGCTGTGACCATATTGGCTCTGGCAGCCATTATATTCATATCAAAGAATTTGTAGTGTGAAGATGTCAGTCTCCGGAACGATAAGTCGTGCCGGAGCTGTTTTTTTTGTTCCGAATTAAGCACAATGCTTTAGGACCCGTTGTTATGTGCCTATAGCAGAGAATTCTGTACTATATACACAATTCCTGACAACATTTGAATATTTGGGGCTGCAAATAAAGGATTAACTGAATATGTGTGGAATAATCAATAATACGGAGGTGTTTTCCATGAACATCAGGGAAATGATCGAGTCAAACGAAGACAAGGTATTCATAAGGGAAGCCTTTTTTTCAAGGGACTCGAGAGGGCGGGAGAGATTTGAGGAGCCGGATACCTACAGGACATGCTTCATGCACGACCGGGACAGGATAATCCACTCAAAATCCTTCAGAAGGCTGAAACACAAGACCCAGGTATACATCAGGACCTCCGGAGACCATTACAGGACCAGGCTCACGCATACACTTGAGGTCTCGCAGATAGCAAGGACCATCGGCAGGGGTTTGTCGGTCAATGAAGACCTTATTGAGGCGATAACACTTGGACATGACATAGGGCATGTGGCATTCGCCCATAATGGAGAAGAGGTGCTGGAGGAAAGGCTTGGTGCATTCAGGCACAATGAGCAGTCGATAAGGGTGCTCAAAAAGCTTGAAAAGGATGGCGAAGGGCTTAACCTGACCTGGGAGGTGCTTGATGGAGTGCTTCACCACAGCGGATTCTCCGATGCGGTGGACTCAGCCTCGACAATAGAGGGTCAGATTGCGAGGTATTCGGACAAGATAGCATACGTCAACCATGACATCGACGATTCCATAAGGGCAGGGATCCTCAGTACCGATATGATTCCGGGAGAGTTCACGGATGTTCTGGGAGAGACACATTCAAGGAGAATAGACACTCTTGTGAGGGACATAGTTGAAACGACAAGGATGAACCTTTCAGATGGAGTCAGGAAGGTATCCCTTTCAGGTGAGGTCAACAAGGCCATGACTGGTCTTAGAGACTTCATGTTCCGCGACATATATACCGGACAACAGCTGAGGGCTGAAAGGGACAAGGCTAAGTTCGTACTGCACAGGCTTTTCGATCATTTTGAGGGAAAGGTGGAGGATATGCCGGAGCTTTACAGGAAGATAGCTGAAGAAGAGGGAGTGACGAGAGCTGTTGCTGATTTTCTTGCGGGCATGACCGATGACTATGCAATAGCTACATTCAACAGGATATATGTTCCAAAGTTTGTATTCTTCTAGCAGGTATGATATAATTCAATTTTGGTACGACTTTTTGAGGTGGTAAAACCAGTGGCATTTTCAGAGGATATCATAGAAAAAGTAAAAGAATCCAACGACATAGTTGATGTCATCTCAGAAAGGGTCAAGCTCAAGCGAGCTGGCAGGAGCTGGACAGGACTCTGTCCGTTCCACAATGAGAAGACCCCGTCATTCAATGTTTCCTCAGACAAGCAGTTCTATAAGTGCTTTGGCTGCGGAGAGGGCGGAAACGTAATAACATTTGTAATGAAGACAAGGAACCTTCCCTTCCAGGAGGCCTTGAAATACCTCGCAGACCGCGCGAACATAGACATCGGCGAGGACGAAGGCAGAAAGAACGAGACGGAGAAGAAAGAAGTCTTCTACAAGATGAACACTGAGGCTGCAAGATACTTTTTCAGGAACCTTACACTGAACAAGAACGTCAGGGAGTATCTTTACAGAAGAGGGATATCAGAAAAGACCATAAGGCATTTCGGGCTCGGCTACTCAGAGAATTCCTGGGACTCGCTCCTGAAATACCTGAAGGCCATGAACTTCAAGCAGGATCACATCATTGAAAACGGACTTGCACTGAAGAGCAAGGAGGGAAGGGTCTATGACCGCTTCAGGAACAGACTTATGTTCCCTGTATTCGATGCAAGGGGAAGAGTCATTGGCTTCGGTGGAAGGGTGCTTGATGATTCCAAACCAAAGTACCTGAATTCGCCGGAGACCCCCATATTCCATAAAGGAACTAACCTGTACGGACTCAATTTCGCACTGAAGGCCGGCAAGGAAAGGCAATACATTATCGTGGAAGGCTATATGGACCTCATAAGCCTTCACCAGGCAGGAATAACCAATGTGGTGGCATCACTCGGGACTGCACTTACTAAGGTTCAGGCAAGGCTTCTGAGGAGATACTGTGAGGAGATACTGATCTCCTATGATGCCGACACAGCTGGTCAGGCAGCAACCCTCAGGGGACTTGAGATTTTGAGGGAAGAGGGCTTTGATGTCAAGGTCATAAAGGTACCTGACGGAAAGGACCCTGATGATTACGTCAGGAAGCATGGCGAAGAAGGATTCAGGAACATAGCTTCTTCTGCGCTGCCGCTTATAGATTACAGGCTTGAGAATGCAAAAGGCAATCTCAGCATGTCGCAGGAAGAGGACAGGATCGCATACGCAAGAAGAGCTACGGAAATTCTTAAGGAGCTCGACCCAATTGAGAAGGATGTATATATCAGAAAGGTAAGTGAAGATTCCGGTATATCGGAGAATGCACTTATGGACATGCTTAAGGGCGGCAAAGGAAGGGAACAGCAGGAGCCTGAAACAGGACATGAAATTCAATCGTTCATAGAACAGGCCCATGTCAAGGCTGAAAGGAATCTTCTGAGGCTGCTTGCCGAAGGGGACCTGGTGCTCCGTGAAAGGCTGACTGAAAGTGATATGGTGCTTCCGAGCCACAAGCGCATCTGGTCTCTTCTGGAAGGCTACGATGGGCCAAGGGAAGCAATATGGAATCATGTCGAATCAGGCTGTACGGATGTGGAATCAAGCAAGGAATGGGCTATTATAAAAAGTCAGATTGAGGTGCCTTCGGATATTGACAAAGATATTCTCGCCGAGGATTACCTTAAGACAATAAGACATTACGAAATTGAATCGAAGAAAAGGGCAATGCAAAAGAAGATCAAGGAACTTGAAGAGAAAGGATTATTGAAGGAGTCGCTGGAACTCGCAAAAGAGCTGATAGAGTTGCAGAAGGCTTCAGGGAGGTAGCGGTATGGCAGAATCAGATAAGAAAAAACCAACAAGGACAGTAAAATCGTCAAAATCCACCAGGGCAGCAAAGGCCCCCAATGAGGAAAACAAGGATGAACAGGGTACATCTCTTGAGATGAGCATCGAGTCAGGTGAAAACACTGAGGATAAGGCGGTTCAGCCAAAGCTTACCGAGAGGGAAAGCCAGCTTGTGATAGTCAGAAGGCTGATCGAAAGAGGAAGGAAGTCAGGTACTCTGACTGAGAAGGAAGTTCTTGATGAGCTTCAGGAGATCGACCTGAACCCAGAGCAGATTGACAAGATCTATGAGACACTGGAAGGATTCAGCATTGAGATCATGGGTGACATCTCAGATGCAGATGCTGAAGAGACAGAGGTAGACCTTACCATCCCTGAAGGAATTGCCATCGATGATCCAGTGAGGATGTACCTTAAGGAAATCGGAAAAGTTCCGCTTCTGTCATCAGAGCAGGAAGTCGAGCTTGCGAAGAGGATAGAGCAGGGTGACGAACAGGCAAAGAAACAGCTTGCAGAAGCAAATCTAAGACTTGTCGTATCGATCGCGAAGAGATATGTTGGAAGAGGAATGCTTTTCCTTGACCTCATCCAGGAAGGAAACCTGGGTCTTATCAAGGCTGTCGAGAAATTCGACTTCACCAAGGGCTTCAAGTTCTCTACCTATGCGACCTGGTGGATAAGACAGGCGATAACCAGGGCGATTGCCGACCAGGCAAGGACCATCAGGATTCCTGTACATATGGTTGAGACCATAAACAAGCTCATAAGGATAGAAAGACAGCTGCTTCAGGAACTCGGAAGGGCTCCGCAGCCTGAAGAGATAGCAGAGCAGATGGAAATGCCTCCGGAAAAGGTCAGGGAGATAATGAAGATCGCCCAGGAACCTGTATCCCTCGAGACTCCTATCGGTGAGGAAGAGGACAGCCATCTTGGTGACTTCATACCTGATGATGATGCTCTTGCACCTGCAGAAGCAGCGGCATTCACCATGCTCAAGGAACAGCTTATAAGTGTCCTTGATACACTCACTCCAAGGGAAGAGAAGGTCCTGAGGCTCAGGTTCGGTCTTGATGACGGAAGGGCGAGGACTCTGGAGGAAGTGGGCAAGGAGTTCAATGTAACCAGGGAAAGAATAAGGCAGATTGAAGCCAAAGCGCTGAGAAAGCTCAGGCATCCTTCAAGAAGCAAGAAGCTCAAGGATTATCTGGATTAAGACATGGGAGGTGAAGCATAAGTGGCTTCACCTTCTTTTTTTGTTGTATAATTTATTAGGAAAGAATTGCTGAGTGTTAAAGATTTCTAGT
>NZ_AXUN02000185.1 GCF_000495435.3 Youngiibacter fragilis 232.1
ACCTTGAACTGCCTATCGTCTTTGCAATCAGCGTTTCCTGTTTCTTATCTGGGTAGATACGGTATTCATAGGCCTTATGCTGCAGCAATGCACTCACCTCCACCATTATAAAAGCTTGAACTGTCTCATTTCTTTTTCTAACTCTGTATGTACCTGCGGATCTGCTCCTCGGTGTTTTCACTCTGCAGATACACATAATCATTATGCGTTCCCATATCCAAAATATACAAAGCTTTGTCATCAGCAATCAGATTTAACAAATCCTTCACATTTTTATCCGTCTTTCTTATCCGATATCATGTTAGTTCATTACGAGTCAGCCCAAATGATTCTGGATTGTATGGACATATCCGCATCCATAATATATTTTAGACATAAGAATACCTCAGGTCCCTATAACATTTGTATAATGAAAACTACTGGTCAAGGTATTTTGTGGTAATCATTACATGATATATGCTAATGTCTTAAGTACTGCCTATTTATTCACTTCGCTTGCTAACTCACGACTGAAGTCACGAGTTTGCGCAAGCTTTTTCATCAACTCCCTGATCGTTTCTGACTACATTATATTCCTTTGAACCATATTTGTAACGTTGCAGCCACTTTCGTTAAGTGTTGGTCAAAAAAACGGACAATAGCATTATGAATAACCTTGGGCATGATATATAATAAACGTATAGGAATTGGCCGGAGGCGATAAAATGGGAGATATTCTTTTCAGGCTCATAGTATTCATAAGCACAAACAAGAATAACGATGTTGACTACAACATCGCCATAAATATCCTAAAGAACCTCAATGTGGTGGGAAAGCTCACAATAAACCAGCTTGCTGACAAGTGCTATACGTCACCTTCCGCAATCTCAAGGTTCTGCAGGAAGCTTGGCTACGAGAGCTTCGGTGAGTTCAAGGAGACTCTTGCTGCCACCATACGGAGTTACAGGCAGAGGGACTTCATACATGACCTTAGGGCTGAGTTCGGCGAGGATGCAACACTCAAGGAAATGCTGTACAACAAGATCATCAGTGACCTGGACAGCATGAACAACATGGATGAATCGCTCATCAACAGGATAGTCGACATGATCCATGATACTGAGACAGTTGGTATTTTCGGAACACACCTTTCACAGGCATACGCTCAGGACATGGAGATAAATTTCCTGGCAAAAGGCAAGTTCATCAATGCATTCCTGGATATCCAGAAGCAAATGGAGCTCTTGGATACCTTCGATAAGGATTGCCTGGCAATAATATTCAGCCCATCAGGCAAATTCATAACCGGAAACAGGATCATAGCTGAAAAGATAAAATCATCGAAGTGTAAGATCATATTCATCTCCCAGCTTGATTACAGGGATTTCTTCGACAAGGTTGATGTTTACCTGAAGCTTACAGGCAACACAGGGATGTCGGTAATGAACCTTTCCATAAGGTACGCTTCACTCTATGTCCTGGACTACATATTCCTTAAGTACACCGAAAAGTATATAGGAAGCAGGAAAAGCTGACCAAACGGGGCCGAAAGGCTCCTTTTTTTGAACTGCAACCCGCAGTTGACTGTTTGGAAGCCTTGATTGGTGGAGGAAAATAAGGACAGATGGTACCATGCAGCTTAGGAGGGATTGAATATGGTGATCGGGGAAAACATACAGAAGCTAAGAAAAGAATCAGGCCTCTCCCAGGAAGACCTTGCAGAGATGCTTGGTGTGTCCAGGCAGGCGGTATCAAAATGGGAGTCGGATGCAGCCCAGCCAACAATGGTGAACATAATAGCTTTGGCAAAGGCATTTGATGTATCAATTGGCAGCCTCTTCGGGGATGGTCCGGAAAATGAGGCCAAGGGTTCGGAGATAGACCCACAGCTCGTAAGGCTATTCACAGAGCAGAATGAAGCCAACGAGAGGACAGCAAGGCGGAACAGGACAATCGGAGCAGTGGCAATTGCTGTCACAGCGATTTCAATGCTTTCACTATATCTTCTGTTCTCAAAAAGCATCGATTTGATGAAGTCGGAAATGGCAGCACAATCTACAAGGAACGCTGAACTTAACAGCAGGGTCGACCTCCTGAACAGCCTTATAATCAGCCAGCCCGGCAGCATTGCTGATGCCCTTGAAGACAAGCTGAAGACCGGGAACACAAACCTTTCGGATTACTCTGTCATGGTAAGCGAATTCAACGAGAAGGAAGGGACAGTAACCCTGAAGCTTGCTGCATCTCCAAAGGTACATAAGGAAGGCATGACTGCAGAATTCATTGCTGCAACTCCGGGCAGTGAGCCCATATCCGTGAAGGGAGAGCAATCGACAGGATATTTGTTCGCGTGTGAGGTCCAGCTGCCGCTAAGCGATGAAATAAGGCTTTCAGTGGTATTCAGGGAAGGAACTGTTTCTGAGCCCCAATTCCTGGAAATAATCAGGGACCTCAAGTCCCAGTATGTCATGAAGACTGAATTGAGATTCGAAGGAACCACCAGGGTAAGGAATGGAAAATCAAGCATATCAGGCCAGATAATGCTGAAGGTGTTCCCTGCTTTCTCCCGAGGAGATCAGGGAAGGAAGATATCGAACTGGCCTGTGTCAGGAAAGGTAATGCTGTACAACGACACAGCTTTCCTTATGGAAGCATCGCTGCCTGTCAGCGAGGCGTTCACAGACCTTTCCGGAGAGATTACTGAGGCGAACCTCTACACCGACCCTATCGCTTTGGATGCTGATATCCTCTATGGGGGCAAGGGCCTGAGGGCTGTTGCAGTCATAATCGACAACCATGGAAACGAGAGGACAGAAGAAATAGAAATACCCTTCGGACAATCCAATTGAAACATCATCCAAAGGTATCAGATTTAGGTTCCCTTTATGATCCTCTGGATTACTGGAACTGAAGGAAAATAAATAGCCATCCGCAGGTCTTAGTCTGCGGATGGCTTTGTATTGGTTTGAAATTATACGGTTATTTCGGATTCCTGTGCTGATTCATCGGCATACTTCTCAAGTATCGGATCAACCTCATTCTTTATGAAGTCAACTACCTGACCCGGTGCCCTGCCGATGTAGTTGACAGGGTCCATTATGTCCTTGAGCTCATCCTTGCCAAGCCTGAATGAAGGGTCGTTTCCGATCCTTGCCAGAAGGTCGTTGTCCAGGCCTTCCTGCTTGACTCTCTTTGAAGCCTCCATGGAGTGGCCTCTTATGAGTTCATGCAGCTCCTGCCTGTCCCCGCCTCTCTTGACGCCTTCCATGATGATGTTCTCTGTTGCCATGAAGGGAAGTTCATTCATGACGTGTGAGGTTATCATCTTTTCATAGACGACCATGCCCGAGGTTATGTTGATATACAGGTTGAGGACACCGTCAAGTGCAAGGAAAGCCTCTGATATTGATATCCTCTTGTTTGCCGAGTCATCAAGGGTCCTCTCGAACCACTGGGTCGATGCGGTGATTGCAGGGTTCAACGCATCTACGATGACATACCTTGCGAGTGCGCTGATCCTTTCGCTCCTCATGGGGTTCCTCTTGTAGGCCATTGCTGAGGATCCTATCTGGTTCTTCTCGAATGGCTCCTCGATTTCCTTCATGTTCTGCAGCAGCCTCAGATCGTTGCTGAACTTGTATGCGCTCTGTGCGATCTCGCTTAAAGTGTTCAGTATCATTGAGTCGACCTTCCTCGTGTAGGTCTGTCCGGTGATCCTGAAAACCTTGCTGAAGCCGAACTTATCTGATACCTTCTGGTCAAGGAGCATTACCTTCTCCTCGTCATTGTCGAAGAGGCTCATGAAGCTTGCCTGTGTTCCCGTGGTTCCCTTGACTCCCCTGAACCTAAGTGATTCAATGGCGAAGTCAAGCTGCTCCAGGTCAAGTACCAGGTCCTGCATCCACATTGAAGCCCTCTTGCCCACGGTGGTGAGCTGAGCCGGCTGGAGGTGGGTGAAGCCGAGTGTAGGAAGGTCCTTGTACTTCAGTGAGAACTCCTTGAGGTTTCTGATAGTATGGACTAGCTTTGCCCTTATTATCTGCATAGCCTCCCTCATGATTATGAGGTCGGTATTGTCGCCGACGTAGCAGGAGGTGGCTCCGAGATGTATTATTCCTTTTGCTCCGACAGCCTGCAGACCGTATGCGTAGACGTGGCTCATTACATCGTGCCTGACGCTCTTTTCCCTCTCCTCGGCTTCCTTGAAGTTGATGTCATCCTTGAAGCTTCTGAGCTCTTCTATCTGGTCGGCAGTTATTGGAAGCCCAAGCTCCATCTCGACCTCTGCAAGTGCGATCCAAAGCTCTCTCCATGTCCTGAACTTCTTAAGGTCAGAAAATACATAGCTCATTTCCTTGGAAGCATATCTCCTGTTCAATGGGGTCTCATAGGTATCTCTCATATTATCCTCCGTAAAATTTAAAAAACCCTGTTTCCAGGGTTTTATATCCTATTCTTCCAGTGTAGCGATAAGCTTAGATACTTCTTCTACTGCAAGCTCTTCGTCTTCGCCGTTTGCAAACACTACTATGTTAGCTCCCTTTGTTACTCCAAGAGAAAGGACTCCGATAAGGCTCTTTACGTTAGCCTTCTTTCCATTGTATTCAACGCTTACATCAGACTTGAATGATGAAGCCTTCTTTACAAGGAGGGTTGCTGGTCTTGCGTGAAGACCGGTTGGGTTTTTTACAAATACTTCTTTTGAAACCATATAGTTCACCTCATATACATTATTCTGAAACATTAACAAATTCATTATAACATGTTTTGTTCTTTTCTCAATAGTCAATCCTTTGCTAAAAAAATTTCCATGAATTTGACAAAGGCATCGTTTACATAATAATCCGTTTCGACATTACCAACCATCTCAGGGGTAGTGATGATCAGAGGAGTGGTAATTTTGGCCCTTGACTCGACGTACTCCCTGTCCATGTAGAGGAGCTTGTCGCCTGCAGTGACACTGTCACCCTCTCTGACATATACACAGAACCCTCTGCCGCCAAGCTTGGCGGTATCTATTCCTGCATGTATGAGTATAGTGATTCCGGATTTTGTCGCTATGGCAACAGAATTGAGATTCTCCGCCACCATTACCACCTTACCGGAAACAGGAGAGTAGAATATGTCTCCGCTGGGTATTATCCCGGCACCCATTCCACCTACCATGTCCTCGGCAAGGAGCCCGTTGACATCCTCAAGGGGAATCACTTTTCCCGCGACAGGCATGTATAGCTCAAGGTCTGGTCTCATAGCCTTCACTCCCATATCATTCAAAGAGGGACACGAACTCGGATATCCTGTCGAAGCCCTTTCCAATGTTAGCCATTGATGTCGCATAAGAAAGCCTTACGAACCCTTCAAGCCCGAATGCCACTCCCGGCACCACCGCTACAAGGTAATCCTCAAGGAGGAATGCAGAGAAATCCAGGGAATCCTTCACTGTCTTGCCCTTGTAGGTCTTTCCCATAAGCTTCCTGACATCCATCATCACATAGAACGCACCCTTGGGATAAATGCAGGAAAGTCCTTCTATTCCCATGGTCCTCTCGACCATGTAGTCCCTTCTTTTTGCGAATTCAGCGTTCATTTTCGATATCGAGTCCTGACTTCCCTTAAGTGCCTCAACAGCTGCGTACTGCACGAAGCTCGTAGGGTTTGAGGTGGTGTGGCTCTGTATGCTGCCCATGAGCTTCACCAGCTCCTTCGGACCCGCTGCATAACCAAGCCTCCAGCCCGTCATGGCATAGGACTTCGAGAAGCCTCCTACTACCAGGGTCCTCGAATAGGCGTCGTCAGAAAGGGATGCTATGGATACATGCTTCTCATCTCCATAGATGAGCTTTTCATACATCTCATCAGAGATTATGAAAATATCCCTTTTTCTGCAGAATTCAGCTATCTCTGCAAGTTCTTCCCTTGTATATATGGTGCCCGTAGGATTGTTGGGGCTGTTGATGACAAGGACCTTGGACCTAGCGGTAGCCTGCGCCTCGAGGACTTCGACCGTTATCTTGTAGCTGTTCTCCTCTTTTGTATCGAGGAAAACACTCTTTCCTCCGGACAGGGTCACAAGGTCAGGATAGCTTACCCAGTATGGTGTCGCTATAAGGACCTCGTCACCTTCATTCAGGAGAGCCTCGAAAGCATTTGCCAGACACTGCTTTCCTCCGGTTGAGATTATGACCTGCTCCCTGGCATATTTAAGGCCGTTCTCAGCAAGGAGCTTTTCTGCCACAGCATCCTTAAGCTCGTTTATTCCTGATGCAGGGGTATATTTAGTCTTCCCCTCGTTCATTGCCTTTGTTGCCGCGTCTATTATGTTCTGCGGGGTGTTGAAGTCCGGTTCACCCGCACCGAAGCCAACCACATCAAGTCCCTTGTCCTTGAGTTCCTTCGCCTTGGCGGTTATTGCAAGGGTGAGTGACGGTGTAAGGCTTTGTGCTTTTGTCGAATACTGCATTTTACTCCTCCTAGTGTTGTTATGATAGGATGTGTTTTCATCTGTTTGGCTTCCTGAGTCTTCTGGTGCTGCATTGAGTGAGCTTCTTTAAAAGCATCTCATTTACCCCATATTTCCCAAGAAGGTCCATGGGAGCACCTTTTCTGCCGTGGAAGTCACTGCCGCCGGTGATAGCCAGCTGGTACTTCCTGCCGAGGCTGTATAGCCTGCTCATCTGCTCTCTGGTGTGTGACGGGTGGTATACCTCAAGTCCCTGCAGCCCGCAGGGCTTAAGGTCAAGGAGCAGGTCCTCGAAATGCATGGTGAGCAGCTTTTCACCTGGATGAGCTATGCACGGGGTTCCTCCCGCTGCTGAAAGCAGCTTGACAGCATCCCTTGCATCGATCTTGAACCTTTTTTCATAAGCAAGCTTGTCAACATCCAGATAAAGCGAGAAGGCTTCCCTGAAGGTCCTGACGTGCCCGCCGCTCAGGAGAAGCTTGGCTATGTGGGCTCTTCCGTATGAGTCCAAAGGAGGGGCGTCCGTGGGCAGATCAAGCCCCAAAGCCCTGAGATTCCCAAGGATCTTCCGGTACCTCTCAACCCTGTCGACCTTGACCTTTTCGAGAAGCTTTCTGAGCTCACTGTCAAATGGGTCGTGGAAGTAAGACAGGATATGTATCTCCATTCCCTTGTAGTAAGCTGAGATCTCCACTCCCGGTATGATGGTAATTTCACTCCTTGGAGTGAAATTGCCATAGGCATTCAGCGTATCATGGTCGGTAATGGAGATACATCTGATTTCCTTTTCGATTGCAGCTTCAATAATCTCGTCCGGTGTGAATGCACCATCAGAATATGTCGTATGGATGTGAAGATCATTCAGCATAAAACCACCTCTGGCAACTCTAATAATAATATATCATCAAGAGCGCCATTTTAGAACAATTGACAGAAACAAAATGAAGGAGATGCTCTGCACCTCCTTCACGGGTTATTTTGCGTAGTCCACTGAACGTGTCTCCCTGATGACATTGATCTTTATCTGACCAGGATATTCAAGCTCGCTCTCAATTCGCTTTACAATATTCCTTGCCAGGCTCATAGCACCTGCATCGTCGACGACATCCGGCTTTACAATGATACGGATTTCTCTTCCTGCCTGGATCGCATATGACTTGTCGACACCTTCGTAGGAGTTTGCAATCTCCTCCAGCTTGGTAAGCCTCTTGATGTAGTTCTCGAGGGTTTCCCTTCTGGCACCTGGTCTTGCCGCTGATATGGCATCAGCAGCCTGTACAAGTACAGCTTCCATGGACTGCATTTCGAAATCACCGTGGTGTGCTCCGATGGCATTCACTACCAGCGCGGATTCATGGAATTTTTTAGCCAGGTCAGCGCCTATAACGGCGTGAGGTCCTTCAACCTCATGGTCTACAGCCTTTCCGATGTCGTGGAGCAAGCCCGCCCTCTTGGCCAAGGTGGCGTCAAGTCCAAGTTCGCTTGCCATCAGGCCTGCGAGGTTTGCGACTTCGATGGAGTGCTTAAGCACATTCTGGCCATAGCTTGTCCTGAACTTGAGCCGCCCGAGCAGCTTCAGTATTTCAGGATGGATTCCGTGGATACCTACCTCGAAGGAAGCCTGTTCTCCTTCTTCCTTGATTTCGTTCTCCACTTCTTTCTTCGATTTCTCAACCATCTCTTCGATTCTTGCAGGATGTATCCTGCCGTCCACGATAAGCTTTTCAAGCGACAGCTTCGCAATCTCTCTTCTGATCGGGTCGAAGCTTGACAGGATAACTGCCTCAGGCGTGTCATCAATGATGAGGTCAACGCCGGTCAGTGTTTCAAGGGTCCTTATGTTTCTGCCTTCACGGCCTATGATCCTACCCTTCATCTCATCGTTTGGAAGTGCAACTACATGTACTGTCGTCTCGGACACATGGTCCGCCGCACACCTCTGGATCGATGTGGTTATTATCTCCCTTGCCTTCTTGTCGGCATCTTCCTTTGCCCTTGCCTCAATGTCCTTGATCATCTGAGCTGTCTCGTGTTCGATCTCGCCTCTCACTTCATCAAGAAGCAACTTCTTGGCATCGTCCTGAGTAAGTCCGGCTACCCTTTCGAGCTCCTGCCTTCTCTCGGCTATAAGTTCTTCAGCTCTGGTCTCCTTGTCTGCAGCATCCTGCATCTTCTTGACCAGTGCCTCTTCCTTCTTCTCAAGCTGTTCTGTCTTCTTGTCCAGTGTCTCTTCTTTCTGGATGGTTCTTCTCTCGAGTCTCTGTACTTCGGTTCTTCTCTCGCGGAGTTCCTTGTCGAGGTCGTTCCTCAACCTGTGGACTTCATCCTTCGCTTCAAGGACTGCTTCCTTCCTGATGGCTTCCGCCGCCTTTCTGGAGTCCTCAACGATTGCTACACCCTGCTTTTCCGCGTTGCTAAGGATATCCTTAGCGGTTTTCAGCTTTGTCTTTGCTAAATATAATATGATGGCTCCGACGACCGCTGCAGTCAAAAGACCTGTTACCAGTATCGCCATTTGTTCTGGGCGCATCATAACACCTCCTTGCTTTTTTATCATCCTATTAAGCCAAGGATGAAAGCTTGAAAGTGCATATTTTCTCACTGTGATAAATGATAAACCAATATAAATCAATTGTATCCTACACAACGAAAAGTGTCAAACAAAAGCGGTGCTGCATGATATCTTATTTCCAAAACATCCGTTCCCATTGCAATGGCCAGATAGTTAAAAATCCGGATCTTTCGATCCGGGTTTGGACTCTATTTGCTTTTCTTTTCCGGTGCAGACGGAGCTGCTTCTGCTGTATCAGACTTTGCAAGAGGCAGCTTGTATTTGCTCCTTATCTTGTTCTCGATCTCTAGAAGCACATCCTTGTTCTCTGAGAGGTAGGCCTTGGAATTTTCACGTCCCTGGCCAAGCCTGACGTCATTGTATGAGAACCAGGCTCCGGATTTCTGGACAATCTCTTCCCTGACTGCAACATCGAGTACTGTACCCTCTCTGGAGATTCCACCGTTGTACATGATGTCGAATTCAGCCTGTTTGAAGGGAGGTGCGACCTTGTTCTTAATGACCTTGATCCTCGTCCTGTTTCCTGTGACGCTGTCGCCGGATTTGATCGAATCTATCCTCCTTATGTCCATCCTCACTGAGGCATAGAACTTCAGGGCCCTTCCTCCAGGTGTTACCTCAGGGCTTCCGAACATGACACCGACCTTCTCCCTGAGCTGGTTTATGAATATTATGGAGCATTTTGTCTTGTTAACCGTACCTGCAAGTTTTCTAAGGGCCTGAGACATGAGCCTTGCCTGAAGTCCTACATGGCTGTCTCCCATCTCGCCTTCGATTTCCGCCCTTGGTACGAGAGCCGCTACAGAGTCGACAACTATGAGGTCTATGGCGTTTGACCTTACCAGTGCTTCTGCGATTTCCAGTGCCTGCTCGCCTGTGTCAGGCTGAGAGACCAGCAGGTTGTCAATATCGACTCCAAGGACCTTCGCATACTGAGGGTCCAGGGCATGCTCAGCGTCAATGAATGCCGCCGCACCGCCCAGCTTCTGGGCCTCCGCTATGACATGGAGGGATACAGTGGTCTTACCTGAAGATTCAGGTCCGTATATCTCAATTATCCTTCCCTTGGGTATTCCGCCAATTCCGAGGGCGATATCCAGGTCAAGGCATCCTGTGGGTATCGATTCAAGGCTGTGGTTGGCTTCTTCGCCGAGCTTCATGACAGAGCCCTTGCCGAATTGCTTCTCTATCTGGCTGACTGCTGCTTCAAGGGCCTTCAGTTTATCGGGATTAATGTTTGCCAATTATTCATTCCTCCTATCTAAGTCGACGAGTGTCGAACATTAGTTCATTTTTATTATAAGGCACCCTAATGGTGCTGTCAACAATGCACGCATATACATTATGCAATCATCCACACAATTCTTGCACGATATCAGTTGTTTTTTCTGCTCCTGTAGTAATCGAGGGTCTCCCTTATTCCTCCTGAGAGGTTCCAGCTGGGGGCCCAGCCAATGGCATCGTTAAGCTTCCTGTATGTCATGTACGTCCTGTATATGTCGCCTTCCCTTGGCTCCCTGAATACAGGAAGTCCGTTGAAACCAAGGTCATGGGCTATCTCGTTATAAAGTTCCATAACTGATATCTCAGTGCCCGTACAGCAGTTGTAGATCTCGTTGTCCAGAGAATCAAGTGCAAGTGCGTTTGCCTTTGCCACGTCCTTCACGTAGATGAAGTCCCTTGTCTGGTTTCCATCCCCATAGATATCTGGAACCAGACCTTCAGTCATCTTCTCACAGAAGATGGCGACTACTCCGCCCTCACCGGTAGAATCCTGTCTTGGTCCGTAGACATTGGAGTAGCGCAGCACGGTATAGCTTATTCCATAGAGTCTGGAATAGACCTCAAGGTAATGCTCGACAGTATGCTTTGATACCCCATAGCCGCTCATCATGCTGAGCGGATGCTTCTCGTCTATCGGAAGATACTGCGGGTCCGAGAACATGGCCGCGGTTGCAGGATATATCACCTTCCTTACCTTGAATTCCCTGCAGCACTCAAGAAGGTTGAGGGTTCCGAGTATGTTCACTTCAGCGTCATAAAGAGGATCCTTTATCGAGTTCGGGACCTTTATCTGCGCAGCCTCGTGTATAAGCACTTCAGGCCTGAATTCCTCGAATGCGGTCATTATTCCCCTGTCCCTTATGTCATATTCGTAGAATCTGACATTTTCGTTAAGGTTCTCAAGCTTTCCATGGACCAGGCTGTCAATGACCGCCACATCATGTCCTTCAGAAACAAGCAGGTCGGCAATGTGGGAGCCTATGAATCCAGCTCCTCCTGTAATCATTATCTTCATATTTAGTCCTTTCAGCGTGTATTTAGCCCTTCAGGTACTTCTTGATGTCCGACAGGACATCATCATCAGGAGCGATTTTTTCCCCTATTGCTATATGCTTCATGGCAGATTCCATGTCCCCGAGGTTGACGTAGCACATGATGAGGTTCGTAAGAACCTCAATTGTCATGGTCCTGTCAAAGAGAGGCCTGAAATAGGAAACCGCGGTCTCGAAGTCTCCCATGGCAGCATAGTTTATTCCAAGCTCATTGATGACATCAGCGTAACCGTCGTCCAGAGCCAGTGCTTCGTTCAGGTAATAGACAGCCTTGTCGTGATTCTTCAGGTTCCTGCAGGCTATTGCAACCTGGAGCAAAAGCTTTGGATTGTCAGACTCCGAAGGGAGGACTGGCAGGATCATATCCAAAAACCTTGCAGGGTCATCATAAAGGATAGCTTCCGACTCTTCAAGGAGTGCCTTCCTGCCTATCCTCTCAAGCTCAGACGAAAGCTCTTCAGTCTCCTCGCCTCCGGACGCAATGTAGTCCCTGAGGACGACAAGCGCCTTCGGGAAGTCACCCTTCATCCTTAGCGCAGAGCCAAGGAACAGCTTGGCATCAAGGAGTCCATCCTTAGCCACCTCTTCAGCCAAAGCGAGGAAGCCATCGAGATAGCTCCTGTCATCGATGGACATCTCTTCGAGAAGAGCCAGAGTGTTGACAGCCACGTCCTTATCCCTGTGGACCTCATAAAGGCCAAGGAGATACACGATAGCTTCATCCTTCCTCCCATCCTTTATCAGTCGGGCAACAAGGCTCTTGACCAGGCCTTCCATCCCTATGTTCTCCAGCATGAGCCTGTAGGCTTCCTTATATCTGAATCCTCTGTCCGCTCCAAGGCAGTAGTACATACCCTTGACGAACTCTCCGACAGGAAGATTCCTGACCATGTCCCTTTCCAGGTTCTTTGCGATGTAGTCAGGCGACAAAGGGACATACACCTCGCCTTCGATGTCAGCCAGGCCGTCAGCCTTGAATGCCTTGGCAGCGAAATCCTTCTTGAGTTCAAGGAAAATGAGCTTTGAAAGCTTCTCCTTCAGTCCTAGCCTAAAATCCATATTACCTCCAGAACGATGGCATACCAAAGATGGTATGCCATCGTTCAAATCTTTAATTATTAAACCGTTCTGTTTATTCGAAGCCCTTGTTGACGGCATCGACTACTGCCTTCTTGAAGGCTTCTAGCTTGTTCCTGGAATCATCAAGGTCCTTCCCTGTGACTGCCACATAGGCCTTCATCTTGGGCTCTGTTCCGGATGGCCTGACAACGAACCAGGAATCATCTTCAAGAGTATACTTTATTACGTTGGAAGATGGAAGTGTTATCTCTTCCTTCCTGCCTGTCAGAAGGTCGGTCTTCTCTCTGAGCTTATAGTCTTCCTTGGAGAGAGTCCTGACTCCGTCAACCTCTGTGAGGGTAGTGTCCCTCATGTACTCGATGCATTTCCTGATCTTGTCCTGACCGTCCTTGCCCTCCAGGGTAAAGGAGACTATGGCTTCGTTGAAGTAGCCGTACTTCTCGTAAACCTCAATCAGCGCATCATAGAGGGTCATGCCCTTCTTCTTGTAGTAAAGAGCCATTTCACATACAAGCATGGAAGCAACGACAGCATCCTTGTCCCTTACGAAGTCCCCGGCAAGGTAGCCAAAGGATTCCTCGAAGCCGAATATGAAGGTCTTTTCTTTGGTGGCCTTGAACTCCTCGATCTTTTCTCCGATATACTTGAAACCTGTGAGGACATCCATGAGTTCTACACCATATGATGCAGCTATCTTCCTTACGCTCTCAGTGGACACAATGGTCTTTATTACAACACCGTTGGCAGGAAGCCTTCCCTCTTCCTTCAATGCGTTCAGGAGATAGTAGGTAAGCAGCATTCCGGTCTGGTTGCCTGTAAGGACTCTGCTTCCGCCGTCCTTTTCAGTTACAACAACGCCTATCCTGTCACAGTCAGGGTCTGTTCCAAAAATGATGTCAGGCTTGACTTCCTTTGCCATCTCCAGAGCCAGTGTGAATACCGCAGGGTTCTCAGGGTTAGGGTAAGGGGCTGTCGGGAAGTTCCCGTCCGGAGCCTCCTGTTCTTTCACTATGTGGACGCTGGTATAGCCAAGTTCTCCAAGGACCCTTCTTACAGGGACATTGCCTGAGCCATGAAGAGGCGTGTATATTATCTGGAGCTCAGATGCGCTTTCCTTTACGAGGTCCTTCTTTACAGTGACTGTCTTTATCGAGTCTATGTAGGATTTGTCGACCTCCTCGCCAATGTAGACTAGAAGACCCTTTTCAATGGCCTCGTCCTCACTCATTGATTTCACGTCACCAAAGGAAGCCACTTCCCCGATCTTTGAAAGGACTATGTCGGCTGCCTCGTCAGTAAGCTGCCCGCCATAAGCTCCGTATACCTTGTAGCCGTTGTATTGCTTCGGATTGTGGGATGCAGTTATCACTATGCCTGCATCTGCATTAAGGTACCTTACAGCATAGGAAAGCATTGGCACAGGCCTCAGGCTTTCAAATAGACAGGCCTTTACTCCGTGTGCTGCAAGAATGAGGGCAGCAGTCTTTGCGAAGGTGTCAGACTTGATCCTCGAGTCATACGCGATGGCACACGATGGCGTACCTGGGAAGGTCTCTGCAATGTACCTTGCGAGTCCCTCAGTGGCTTTTCCGACAGTATGCTCGTTCATCCTGTTGGTTCCGGCTCCTAAGACTCCTCTGAGTCCTGCAGTACCGAATTCCAGGTCCTGGTAAAACCTGTCCTCTATTTCCTTTTCATCAGTAATCGCCTTCAGCTCCTCTTTGAATTCCGGGAGCACGCTGTCGTCCTTAAGCCATGATTCGTACTTTTCCATATAGGTCATGATAAACCTCCTAAAACATAATCATATCTTTATCTAATATTATATAATAAGATTGAGTTGAATGCAGTCGTTAAGATCAATATCTGTCAAATTTGCTTCAAAGTACACATTTCTCAACAAATCACACTACAGGAGGACAAGATATGCACAGCAGGAAAATACGCAGCATTATAATAAAGGCGACAGCCTTTCTGGTCATAGCTTCAGCTTCGGCAATATCGGGAGTTACAACGTGGACAGACATGGAAGGCACAGTAACAGAGGTTTCCGCCCTTGAGCTTCAGGGTACGGTCACTGTGACCTGCAGTGCCCTCTGGACTTACAGCAGACCTGACTGGACAGCAAGGACAAAGGTAGCCTACAGAGGTGAATCCTTCACGGCTTCTGAGAAGATATCAGTAGAAGGAAGGGATATGTACAGGCTCTCAAACGGAGCTTACATCAGCGCTAATCCAGCGTATGTAACCTTCAGCCAGTCTGCAGCGCCTTCAGTTCCTGCTCCTGAAATAAAGACAACAACTGCAAACCTGAACATGAGGACTGGACCGGGTACCGGCTACCAGATAATCATGGTGATTCCAAAGGGTGCGCAGGTCACGGCATCTGGATCCGAAAACGGATGGTACAGGGTCACGTACCAGGGATCAACCGGCTGGGCTTCAGGAGCATATCTTGTTTCTCCTGACACGCAGGCTCCATCACCAGCACCATCAGCAAGCGCGACATACATAAGGACAACTGCAAACCTCAACATGAGGACCGGAGCCAGTACAGGATACTCCATAATTACGACCATACCTTCTGGTACGAAGCTTGAATCACTGGCGACATCAGGCGGGTGGCACAAGGTCAGCTACAACGGAAGGACCGGCTGGGTGTCAGGAGGATATGTATCAATACTCTCAGGCTACACCCAGAAGGTAATTGGGATCCCCTACGTGAACCAGTACTCACCGGTATACGCCCCCATGGGCTGCGAGGGAGCAAGCCTCCTCATGGCACTCAAATACAAGGGATACACTTCACTCGACCTCAAGGCATTCCTTGATGCGATGCCGAAGACTGAAAGGGACCCCTTCAACGGATTCGCAAGCACTCCATACAAGATAGTCTCTGGAGTTCCTGAGATATTCCAGTCAATATTCCCTGCTGCACTTACAGCCTTCGGCAAGAGGTACAGCGGCAATGTGGCGGATGGTTCGGGATACACCACTGCGCAGCTGAAGGCAGAGATAGACAAGGGAAATCCTGTTGTAGTCTATGTCACTACCAGAAACTACGAGACACCTGTCTGGAAGGTCTATGACATGGGTCCTTCAGGCAGCGTGAACATCGTCGACAACATGCATGTCATGGTCCTTACCGGCTACAATTCAGATGGCGAGTACCATGTCACCGATCCGGCAAGCTCCAGGAACACCTACTGGGTGAGCCAGGTGAAGTTTGAGACAGCCTACAACGCACTCAGGTGGGCAGTTGTAGTAAGATAGGAAAATGCATTGGCCCCGGAATCCAAAACTTCTGCACGGTTTCCTAAAATATCGTATAATTAATTGAATCGAAACCAAATTGTGTTATTATATAAAATAGTGATTTTGGTACTGGCATGTAACACCCTGCCGCTGATTCCATATGGCCGCATGGCCGTCACAATCCAAGAAAGAGGGTGCCGTTGAAAGTTGTACAAGCTTAATCAGAACGAGACTCCGATGTTTGACGCTTTAATGGAATATGTCGACAGAGAGACGATTCCCTTTCATGTGCCAGGGCACAAGAAGGGTGAAGGTGTAGAGAAGAAGTTCAAGAAATTCATGGGAGAAAATCCATTCAAGATAGACGTGACTGTTTTTCAGCTGGTTGACTCCCTCCACCACCCCACAGGACCTATAAAGAAGGCCCAGGAGCTGGCTGCGGACGCCTATGGCGCCGATGCCACTTTCTTTTCCATACACGGGACTTCGGGAGCCATACAGGCAATGATCATGTCCGTGGTTAGTGAAGGAGATACAATAATAGTCCCCAGGAACGTGCACAAGTCCATAACAGCCGGCATAATCCTGTCAGGAGCTATCCCGGTATACATGCAGCCTGAACTTGACAAGAAACTTGGCATAGCTCAGGGAGTGACCCCGGAGACTGTTCAGGAGACACTCAGGCAGAATCCTCATGCCAAGGCAGTGCTCATAATAAATCCTACCTACTATGGTGTGGCTACAGAGCTGAAGAGGATCGCGGACATAGTCCATGAGTATGACATACCTCTCATCGTCGATGAAGCCCACGGACCACATCTGGCATTCAATGATAAGCTGCCGATGTGCGCCATGGAGGCCGGTGCCGACCTGTGCGCGCAGAGTACGCACAAGATAATCGGTGCGATGACCCAGGCCTCGCTTCTGCATGTGAGGACGAAGTATGTAAGCCAGTCAAGGGTTCAGGCGATAATGAACCTTCTTCAGACTACATCCCCTTCCTATCTGCTGCTTGCATCACTTGACACATCAAGGAAGCAGATCGCACTGGAGGGTGAGGAGCTCCTCGACAAGGCGATAGAGAATGCGGAATATGCAAGGGCTGAAATAAACAAGATACCAGGCTTCTACTGTTTCGGAAAGGAGATCCTTGGTAATCCCGGAGTATTCGCACTTGATCCAACAAAGATCTGCATAACCTGCAGGGACCTGGGAATTACAGGATTCGACCTGGACATGATACTTTCAAACAAGTACCACATCCAGATGGAGCTTTCGGACCTCTACAACGTGCTTGCAGTGGGCTCCTTCGGAGATACCAGGGAGAATCTTGATACGCTCATAGCAGCGCTCAAGGAGATAAGCGAGGAATACATGGACAAGAATGCTGTGAAGCCTGATTTCATAGACATTCCGGCAATACCCAAGCAGGTCCTGATCCCCAGGGAAGCCTTCAACGGATACAAGGAATCGGTTCTCCTCGAGGACAGCATCGGAGAAGTCAGCGGCGAGTTCCTCATGGCATATCCTCCGGGAATCCCGGTGCTATGTCCGGGAGAGGTAATCACGGAAGAGATAGTGAAGTACGTGGGTGACCTCAAGAAGACCGGACTTTATGTACAGGGCACGGAAGACCCTAAGGTAGAGTCAATCAAGGTAGTGATCAGATAAGTGTAATGCAGCCCCTGCCAATGAGATTGGCAGGGGTATTTTCATGTTATTTGCGAACATCGAACATATGTGCTATAATGGGTCATGAAATAAATTTTGAAGCGGTGATTTCATGGATACCAGGGAAAAGATAAGGATACTTTCGGATTCTGCAAAATATGACGTATCATGCTCATCATCGGGAAACTCGAGGCAGGGCAAGCAAGGTGCGCTTGGTAATGCTGTCCAGGGAGGGATATGCCATAGCTTCACGAGCGACGGACGATGCATCTCACTCCTCAAGATACTTATGACCAATTACTGCATTTATGACTGCGCGTATTGTCAGAACAGGGTCTCAAACGACATAGAGAGGGCCTTCTTCAAGCCTGAGGAGCTCATTGACCTTACCATGAGCTTCTATAGGAGAAACTACATCGAAGGTCTCTTCCTGAGCTCTGGAGTCATAAAGAGCCCCGACCACACCATGGAGCTTATGGTCGAGATTCTGAAGGCGCTGAGGATAAGGGAAAAGTTCAATGGCTACATACATGTCAAGGGAATACCGGGTGCCAGCCCGTATCTCATCGCAGAGGCGGGTAAATTCGCGGACAGGCTGAGTGTAAACATAGAGCTTCCAGAGGAGGCTGATTATGCCTCCCTTACCCCACAGAAGAACCGGGAGCTGATACTTAGGCCGATGGCCCAGATTTCAAGGAAGATAAGTGAGAACACTGAGGAGAAGAGGATATTCCGATACTCCGAGGACTTCGTTCCTGCAGGCCAGAGCACTCAGCTTATAGTTGGCGCGACTCCGGCTACAGACGGGAAGATACTCACTTTAAGCGGAGGTCTCTACAAGGCCTACGGGCTTAAGCGGGTATACTACTCGGCATACATACCTGTAGGAACGAGCGCACTGCTGCCTAAGCTTACAGCACCTCCTCTCCTGAGGGAGCACAGGCTATACCAGGCAGACTGGCTCCTTCGGTTCTACAAGTTCCAGACAGAGGAGCTTGTGTCTCCGGATGAAAACCTTGATGTCAATGTGGACCCGAAGACCCAATGGGCACTCCGGAACATGCATCTTTTCCCGGTTGAGGTCAATCGCGCAAGCTTTGACATGCTCCTGAGGATACCCGGAGTCGGACTTATCTCAGCAGAGAGGATGGCAAAGGCAAGACGGCTCTCCCCTCTCACCTGGGATGGACTGAAGCGTATGGGTATAGTCCTTAAGCGGGCAAAGCACTTCATATTGGTCAGCGGCAGGTATTACGGCTCATTTTCACAGGATCCTGACATGATCTACAGCGCATTATCCGAAAGGAAGGATGAGATACAGACAGACCTCTTTGACAAGATAGACACACAGGAGCCAGCAATAAGGATCAAATCACATGTTCCAAAGCTTATCCAGGAGCCTGTTCCATTGCCGGGAAAAAGAGCAGCGCTCGCTGGAGGTGAATCATGAAGGTCATGCTATTTGATGGCAGCATGGGTGAGCTTCTTTGTGCAGTCTACCTGGTCTACTATGGAAAGCTTCCTCCAAATCTCCTGAGACGGGATGAGTACCAGCACAACCTTCTTGATGAGCCGGTAGACGTCCTTTACTCAGACGAATCCTTTACCAAGGTAAGGGATGCCATGGTCAGAAGATTTGACAGGGAGACGCTGGATACCATAGCATACTGCCTTGCCAACAGCAATAAGGAAGCGCCTGCCGTAACGCTGAGGTACATTATAGCTTGCTTCGGCAACAAGGCGAAGAAGGGCGATTTCCAGGATGAGGCCATAATGAAGGCGGAGAGGCTGTCAAGGCAGGCATCCCTGGAAACCCACAGGTTCACTGGATTTGTAAGGTTCTCAGAAAAAGGCGGAGTATATGTATCCAAGATCTGCCCTGACCATGATATCCTTGAGTTCCTCGCTGACCATTTTACTGACAGGTACAGCGACCAGGATTTTCTGATATATGATGAGAAGAGAAAAAAGGCCCTCCTCCACCATGATGGTGAAACCACCATAAGGACAGGTGTGGAGCTTGACCCAAGATATATCATTACTGACAATTTCACTGAATTCTGGAGGGAATACTACGGGAACATAGCAATAAGGGAGCGTGCCAATCCCAGACAGCAGAAGAGGTCTATGCCGGTCAGATACTGGAAGAACCTGGTGGAGACCGGAGAGCTTGAAGAAAATGGGAAGAAATGACCGTCCGGGTGCCGGACGGTCATCTGTCTAATAAAAGTGATTTAATCAACCCGAAAAATTCCCTGACATGATACTGGACTACGACACTTGGCGGAGAAGGGGAACCTAAGGTCCCTGCATCCCATCCGAGCTTCCTGGCGATGAGCTTCGCCCTCAGCATATGGAAGTCATTGGATACAATTAGCAGCCTTCTACCCTCCTGTCTGCCGCCAAGAAGGCTCAGGCTGTTCCTTATGTTCTCGAAGGTATTTGTGGACTCCTCTTCGAGGATGACCCTGTCTTCTGATATGCCCCTTTCTACCAGGTATCTCTTCATTGCAATGGCTTCTGCCACATCCTCTCCCATGCCCTGTGCACCTGAGACTATTATGACCGCCTCATGGTTGGACTCAAGGTATTCCAGAGCCTTCTCGAGCCTGAGGGACAGCGCTGGTGACGGAGTGCTTCCATAGACCCTTGCCCCGAGTATTATGACTATGTCAGCCTCATTGTCATAGGGCTTCCTTCCGTATATGAGTATAAGGGTTTCCACAGCGATGAACGCTGCTGCCATGATTATTAGGATGACTGTTAGCAGCTTCCTTGCCATATTGCGCTCCTTTCTAGAGCTTGAAAAGCTTCCTTGTTGCGGATTTCGCCGCTTTGCCGAATGATGAGACTATGATTGCGGAATTCTCCTTTATTATGCCTCCCAGGAGAGATACAGCCTCGAGGGTTGCCGAACGCCTCAGGAGCTTCCTGTCGGTCTCCACTGTGCTTGCGCAGTATCTCTTTGCCATTGCTCCAACCCGAAGTGAAAGCATAGCATTGACAGAGCCTTCTGTTATCGAGTTCGCTATGAGATTTGTAATGTTCACCGCTCCCGGAAGAAGGCTTCCAAGTCCGCCGCCAAGCACTGAAGCGAGTATCGGCTCCAGCTGCTCATCAAGGAGGTCAAGGTCTTCAATCCCTCTTGCAGCGAGCACAGTAGCCCCGATGTTTCCATAGAGGAAGGCAAGGTCACGCATACCAGGCCTCTGCCTGTATATCCTTGATATGTCCCATACGGTCCGCGTTATGCTTGAAAGCACGAACACCCCATCCAGTGAGCCGTTCTGGGAAATGGCAGTAGTCACGAAAACAGCGGAAGCGCTGGACTTGATGACCTTGTCCGCTTCAACCCCCAGGATAAATAGTGCCTTATCGATCTGCGATGACAGCACATCCGTATCATTGAAGGCAAAACCCTTATCTTTCAGGATCCTGTTAGTGGAAAGGCTTTGCCTCAAATCTTCAAGGTATGCCGCATATTCAGGGCTTTCCTTGGATTTGGGCAATTCAGGCCTTTTCCTGAGTCCAAGAAATGCCGCGACAGGAACAGAAATTATTGCCATGAAGCCTGCTATGATAAGTGCAAGAACCGCATATCCGAAATACGGGTGAATCCGTGATGCCCGCTCATATATTGAGGCAGCCTGGTCAACCGCGCTTATGACAACGAGGAATATGATGGTAAGCGATAAATAGACAAGGATCTTCTTTATGGTTTTTGCGGTATCGTCCATTTTTCCCTCCTATTGCAGATCCCTCTGGCGCCAGGTCATTTCGATTATTGAGAGCAGCGTTCCGTCCTCATCCAGGATCTCATGATAGGAATCCTGCCCGGTAAGACATGCCTTTGAGACTATATGGCCAAGCGGCATCTTTTCCTTCTTGTAGACAATGGTGAGCTCAAGCGGATGATTCTCGATCAGGAATGATTCATCCAGTGGAGTCTTCAGAGTTTCCATGGCCCATTCCACATACTTTACATTGTTGACATGACCATTTGGGTCAATTTCTCCGAACCTTATTTCAATGACCTTCTCCGAGGTCCAGGTAACGTCCTTGCGTCGTCTGAGGGCTTCAGTGTCTATGCTGTCAAAGATCGCCTTCTGGGAATCATTAAGGCTCCTGTCCTTACCGATGTAAGAATCGGCGATTGATTCAGGGATCCTGGCCATCCTTCTCTTCTCAAGGTCGATGACAAGCCATTGGGCAACAGCGGTTCCCACGACCTTTCCGGTATCATCGGAAATGCTGTAGTACCTGTAGGAGCAGACACCCTTGTCGAAAACGGCAAAGGTAAGGAACTTCAGGTCCCTTGCGTAGTATCTTGTCTCCTCGAGCCTCACCTTCCATTGCCTGAGCACCCACATGAGTCCCAGTTCGTCCATGTAGTCTGGCTCGAAGCCAATGCTGACGGTATGATACATCGATACAGTGCCAAGCATCTGAAGAAGTGAATCGAACCTTATGTCAGTGAACCTGTCCACATCCCTGTAGTCTATCTTAATGGATTTCTCAAAATCCTTCATTGGCTTCCCCCTTATCCAGTACATCCTGAGTGCAGCTGGTGACCATGCACATCAGACCGAAATCCCCTCTGTCGCGCCTGTAGGAGTGAAGCAGACCGGGTTCGGAATAGGTCGACAGGTCTATCTGTAATATTTCATCCTTAGGAATTCCCCTGCCGGTAAGCATCCTTGCGACAAGGTCTCCAAGGTCAAGGTGATATTTCCCGTTATCAAGGGCTTCATACCGGATATTACCTTCTCCGAATTCATCTCTGAAGAGACTGAAGACATCTTCTCCAATCTCGAAATCGCTGAATCCTATGTGAGGTCCTATGATTGCCGCAATATCGGAAGGGTTGCTTCCATATGATTCCACCATCCTGATGAGAGCCTTTTCGGTCACCTTTGCCAGAGTACCCTTCCAGCCTGAATGGATGTTGGCATGCACCTTATTCCTGGTATCGAAAAGGACTACAGGCACACAGTCTGCGAAGGTGGTTGAAAGCGCTGTGCCCCTAAGCCTTGTAACCATGGCGTCCCCTTCACCAAGAAGCCTGCCGAGTGGGTGAGGTATGCCCTCTTCATTCGAATTTATTTCAATGACAATATCTGAATGGACCTGGTCCATGAAGAAATGAGGAGCCTTCTCCAGCTCCATTGCCGAAAATACCTTCCTGAAACCTTCCGCAACGTTCTCCATGGACTTTGCGGTCTTTCTCCCCATGTCCATTGACCTGGTCGTGAACATGACCTTCAGCCCCATCTCTTCAAACTGCGGGACTGTGATGTACCTTGAATCTCCATGCTCTATAATCCTATATTCCATAGTTTCCTCCGTATAATGAAAAGTATAACAAAAAAAATCGACCAGCGACTTTAAGATTTCATTAATTGAACCTTATCCATGGACATGATCTTCTTCATGGTGTAGAATCTCATGAGACGACACTAGGAGTGATTTGAATGGAAATGGTTATTCTTGTAGATGAAAAGGACAATGAGGAAGGTTCAATGGAAAAGATGGAAGCCCATGTCAGGGGAGTTAAGCACCGGGCCTTTTCAGTGTTCGTATTCGATTCTGAAGGCAGGCTTCTCCTTCAGAGGAGAGCGCTGGACAAGTACCATTCAGGAGGCCTCTGGACAAACACATGCTGCAGTCATCCGAGACCTGATGAAACCTCAATTGGGGGAGCTCATCGCAGACTGATTGAAGAGATGGGCTTTGACGCTGAACTTGAGCATGCCTTCGAGCTGAGCTATGAGGTCAGGTTCGACAGCGGCGTATGGGAGAATGAATATGACCATGTTTTTGTCGGCTGGTATGACGGTAATTATGGAATTGACAGTAATGAGGTACATGAAGCGAGATGGATTCCTATCCCTGAGCTAAGGGCAATGATAGTGAGTGAACCTCAGGTCTTCACCCACTGGTTCAGGCTTATCATGGAAAACGAAGGATTCCTCAGGCACATCGAAAACATGGGAATCAGCATCTGAATTTTTTGGGCAAAATTAATTGTTTGTTCAAATAGAGATAATACCAGTTTCTTATTTCCTGGATATCATTATAGAAGATACAGCGGGGTCTGGTTACCTGGAGGACAGCTCCAGTAAGCAATCCGGTGTATTGACAGTTCCATGTCGAATGAGCTGGAGGCAAACAGTGCTTCCAGCTCACTTTTTTGTTTTTGTCCTGACAGCTATTTCTGGACAATCCTTTCCGGAAAAGCCTGCTTTCCTGAGACGTTCCACATCTTTCCGATATAGGCTGCGGTATACATCTGTTCCATATGGTGATGGATTGCTGCAGATTTGTCAGTCAGCTCATAGGTTTTGTCCTTTCTGGTCAGGAAACCGGGCACTTCAGCAATTGCAATCTCCAGTCCGTACATCCTTTCAAGGGGTGCCCCAACAATCCTCTTGAACTTTTCTGGATCTGTCTTTAGTGCATATGGGCTCCAGAAAAGGAAGCAGACTGCCCGCTGGCGCTTGGTGAAGTCAAGGGTCATTGAAGTCGGGAGAGACCCCTCATTTAGCCTGCTGATACAGGCATCCATTGAAAATGTGTTTATCTTGCAGGTACCCTTTATATGAGTTGTTGCTGAGACCCAGAACCCCAGGAATGCATCCCTGTGACTGACGAGTATTTCGTTGTCACCTGCTTTGCAAAGGTACATACTGAGGTCCTGGCCAGGCTCATTTCGCTGCAGCTTGCAGCCAGGTTCCCAAGCATCCGCTTGCATTGGCTTGTATGAATTGTCTGCAATGGCTCAGAAAAGCTTAAAAGGCCGTCAATAATGACGGCCAGGCAGATTATAGTGTTTTCTAGTACTGCGTTCCAACCTGTGGAGTTGAAAGCACCTCATATATCTCAGTGAAGGTTGCTGTTGAATATGCCTTGACCCATGGGTTAAGGAATCCGAGCGCAAAGGCGCTCACCATGTACCAGCCTATGAATGAAAGGTCAGTAATCAACATGGCTCCCTTGCTTCCAAAGGTCATCCTTGAGGAAAGCTCCTGTGCCTCCTTCTGTTTCATTGCAGGATTCTCCGCCAGGATCCATGGCACATAGTAGTATTCATATGACTTTATTATTCCGGGTATGATTAATAGCAATGTCCAGAGGAATATCTTCAGGTTCGTAATGAATACTGCAGACACGATGTTCATGTAGCTTCCGTCACCAAATACGGAGAACAATACGCCAAGGTCAGCCCTGTCCTTGTTCCTTGATACGGTGAGGAAATATCTCGAAAGCCCTACTACGATTGGTCCGCCGACGAAGATTGAAATCAGGATTCCTGCTATACCGGCTAACGATCCCATCCACAGGTAAGGGAGGCTCAGGAGCCAGTTGAAATCCTTCTCCACTACGCCTGGCATACCTCCTCCGACATTGAAGTCCCATTTGAAGTTCCCTACCTGTATCGACCTGTTTATTGAGTCGCTGCTGTAGGTAGATGCGACATCTATGAAGTTCTTGCCCGCGAGCACCAAGTATATGAGGGCAGCTATGCCAGCCATGAGGAATATTCCTTTTAGCGAAGACTTCGCCCTCATCTTCATCTCTTTTCTGTCCCAGGTCAATCTAACCTTCCCCCTTTTTTGCCACAAGAACTGCGAGTGCGATGGAATTGAGCTTAACTCTGCTTGAGTCAGCCCTTGAAACGAGCACTATAGGAACTTTGGCTCCAAGGACAAGCCCGGCGCTGTCCCCTCCAGCCATGTATGTCATTGACTTTGCAAGGATGTTACCTGCCTCCAGGTCCGGAACAAGCAGCATGTCTGCGTTTCCGGCCACAGGGCTGTCATAGCCCTTGATCCTTGCTGCTTCTTCAGATACCGCAAGGTCGAAGGAAATCGGCCCTTCAATTATGATCTCCTCAAAGCCTGGCTTTCCTGACATTTCCTTCAGGGCCAGCCCGTCAATGGTGCTCTGCAGCTTGGGGTTCACCTTCTCAACTGCACTGAGGCAGGCTACCTTGAAGGGGCTTAGCTCCAGAGCATCTGCAAGTCTCTTCGCGTTCCTTATCATTACGCTTTTTTCATATAATCCAGGGAACATCACTACTCCCCCGTCCGAAACCATGAGGAGCTTGTCCCTGTCACTGAACCCGAAGGTCATGACATGTGACAGAAGCCCTCCATCCTCCACGAGCCCCTCAGAAAGGACCGCCTTAAGGATCACCTTGGTATCAACAAAGCCCTTCATAAGAATCGAGGCACCGCCTTCGCTGCAAGCTTTGCAGGCTGCCCTGCAGGCTTCCTCGTCAGAAGGACAGCTGACAATGGAGAAGCATTCTGGGTCGGTTCCCAGCTCATACAGGATGGTGCTGATTTTCTCCCCGTCGCCATAAAGGATCGGCTCCACCAACCCTTGTGACACTGCGCTCAGGATAGCTTCAAGAACTTCCCAGTCGCCTGCGCAGGCGACTGCAGTCCTTACGCTCTGGCCTTTGGCCGATGTAATGATTTCAGTCAGGGTTCTCATTATATGCCCTCCGAAGTTTCGTTAACTTACATTCAGATTATAAACAAGTATTGTTAAAAGTGAATTAAAACCATATATGTTCTAGTAGTTTATTGATGACTCTTCGATAGATCCGATGTCCTTTGAACCAGTAAGGAGCATAGCCCCCCTGAGTTCGGACCGCAGCTTGTCAGCATACAGTGAAACACCTTCAGCACCGCCGCCTATGGCATATTGGGCGAATGGCCTGCCGATGAGCACACCATCAGCGCCAAGCGCAAGCATCTTGAATACATCAACGCCTGACCTGACACCTCCATCGACGAAAATGACAGCTTTTCCTTTGGCGACCTCAGCAATGGTGCTCAGCACGCTGCAGGTCGCAGGAGTGCTGTCGAGAACCCTTCCGCCATGGTTTGACACCACGATGGCATCAGCACCTGCCTGGATCGCAAGAAGGGCCTCGCAGGGCGTCATGATGCCCTTTATTATGAATGGCACCTTCAGCGCCGCCTTTATCTCCTTCAGGTCCTCAAGGGTCTTTGGATCAACCCTGTGTCCATGCATCTTCAATGTGTCAAGTCCGCATGAGTCGATGTCCACTCCGATTGCTATCGGATCAGACTCCATGGCGAGCTCGATACGAGAAAGAAGTTCGCTGTTGTCCCATGGCTTTATGAACACTATGCCCCGGACCTTCTTTTCCTTGAGGGCTGCAATATTTTCCTCGATGAATGACTTGAAGGCCGAATCCCCCACCATCGGTATGATCCCTGAGTTCCTTGAGCCCTCAATAAGACCTGTAATATATTCCCTTTCTGTCATCTTGTTCCCCATGTTGATCGCAACTCCAGTGACTGGGGCTGGGAATACAGGGATCGGCATCCTGACTCCGAAAAATTCTGCCGAAGTGTCCGGCTCCTTAACGTCATGGATGGACCTCATGTTGAGGGTTATTTTCTTGAGCTCGCTATAGTTGTTCATGAATGATGAGCCAGTGCCTTTACCTCCCATACCCGGGACTTCTCCCCTGCAGGCAACCCCGTTGCACTCAGGGCACATCCTGCACTGCGGCATCATTAGTTCCTTCGCCTTTTGTGATACTTCCTTCAAATTCATCTGATCAACCTCCAAAAATCATTCTCATCAAATACTTCTATTCCGTTTTCCAGAAGAAGTTCACAGGCAATGCCATTGCCTTCAACTAACATTCCGTCAAACGACCCGCCATAGATCATTCCCCTGCCGCAGGACGGGCTCCTGGCCTTGAGGATCGCCTTTAGGGCTCCTTTCTCCAGGGAGATCTTCAGAACCTTCTTTGCACCTGAGCTGAACTCATGTGTTACGTCTCTCCCGTCTATTGTAAACACCCTGCCTTCACGTATCTCAGACCTGGGTCTCGGTATCGGAAGTCCGCCGAGTACCTCAGGGCAGACTGGTATCAGCTCATACTTGCCTGAAAGGCCGATTATTCCTTCAACTGATTTGCCGGTTCCGTCATACCTTACCTTTTCGCCAAGCAGGCAGGCGCTGACAATTATCTTTTCCATGCTTATGCTCCTATCTCAGTGTGACGATTGTGACACCCTGTCCGCCTTCACCATATTCTCCCGGCCTTGATTTCCTTACATGCGGATGATTCCTCAGCATCTTGCCTATTTCATCCTTAAGCACACCTGTGCCAATGCCATGTATTATCGTGACCTCTGTAAGTCCCCCCAGGCTGGCCTCATCCAGGTACATATCCACCCTGTAGGCAGCCTCGCCGGAGTCAAGGCCCCTCACATCGCATGATGAGGAAACTGCCTTGAGGTTCAGCCTGACTTCCCTCTTCCTGACCTGCTTCTGTTCCTTTGTCTCTTTGGCTTCAAGAAGGTCGCTCATATGGACGTTCATCTTCATGATCCCTGCCTGGACCTGGACGTTCCCGTCCCTGTCTGGCCTTGTCAGCACCGTTACCCTCTGGTTGAGAGTTGCAAGCAGCACCTCGCTTCCAGGGGTAAGGTCCTTTGCGGCAGTACCTTTGACGCGCTCCTGTTCCCTTTCTTCTGTGCCCTGGCTGTCGAGGCCTGACTGTATCTTTTCCCTGATACCCTGCAGCTTTTTCCTTCCTTCGGTGCTGTACCCGGATTTCTCAAGCTCGCGTAGGTCCTTGAGTATTTCGTCAGACTTTTCCTTGGCTTCCCTGAGATATCTTCTGCCTTCCCTCTTTGCATCCTGAAGTGCATTCTCCCTTATCTCGTCTATCCTTGATAGCTTCCTGTCAAGCTCCTCCTGCTTCCTCTGAAGGGCGACCCTCAGAGCCTTTGCTTCCTCAGCCTCCCTTGTTGCCTTCATGCTGTCGGTCTGGAGGTTTTCAAGCAGGTCTTCAAACTTCAGGGTCTCGCTGTCAATGAAGCCCTTTGAACGTTCGACAATGTAGTCAGGAAGTCCGAGCCTCTTGGAAATGAGGAAGGCATTGGATTTCCCGGGAACGCCTATAAGCAGCCTGTAGGTAGGCCTGAGTGTCTCAACATCAAATTCCACAGACGCATTTACTGTACCGGTACTTTTCAGCGCATACACCTTGAGCTCGCTGTAATGGGTTGTGGCGATGATCCTCACCTTGCGTTCCTTCAGGGTATCAAGGATTGCAGCAGCCAGAGCTGCACCCTCGGTAGGGTCAGTGCCTGCTCCAAGCTCGTCAAATAGCACCAGTGACCTCTCATCTGCCTTGTCGATTATGGATACTATGTTGGTCATATGGGACGAGAAGGTTGAAAGGCTCTGTTCTATGCTCTGCTCGTCACCGATATCGGCATAGATCTCCTGGAAATTGCCGATTGATGAACCCTCATTCACAGGGATCAGTATCCCTGCCATAGCCATCAGGTGAAGCAGGCCCACTGTCTTCAATGTAACGGTCTTTCCTCCGGTATTCGGGCCAGTGATGACTATTACCGTGTGGTCGCTCTTCATGTATATGGTAGACGGAACGACCACATCCTTCGGTATGAGGGGATGCCTTGCCTGTACAAGCTCAAATGAAAGGTCGTCCTTGACCTCGGGCCTTGTGCCGTCAACGGACATGGAATACTTCGCCCTGGCGAATATCATGTCCAGCTCATATATTGCATCTGCATTCCTTGTCACTCCTGCAATATTTGACTGTACCCTTCCTGAAAGCATCCTGAGGATCCTCTCGACCTCAGCCTTCTCCTTCAGCATGAGCTCCTTGATCTCATTGTTAAGGTTAACGAGGCTCATGGGTTCAATGAAAAGCGTCTGTCCGGTGGCGCTCTGGTCATGGACCAGGCCCGGGACACTGCCCTTGTGTTCAGATTTTACAGGCAGCACATACCTGTCACCCCTGACAGTATAAAGGTTGTCCTGAAGGAACTTTTCATTGGACCTCACAAGAGACTGGATCTTTTCCTTGACGCTGGAAGTCTTGTCCTTAAGTGCTCTCCTGATTCCGAAAAGCTCAGTGCTCGCCTTGTCCGAGACTTCATTCTCACCTATTATCGCGATGAATATCTCATTTTCCAGTGCCTTGTATGGCGTGACACCATACAGTATCTCCCTCAGGTGCCTGTGGCTGTCCGAGGAGCCGACGTAATCCTTGAATTCCCTGCTGCTCTTAAGTATGTTGGCTATCCTCAGAAGTCCTGATGCTCCTGTAGAACCTCCCTTTCCTATGAACTTCAGCGTGTCCCTGACATCATAGATACCTTCGAATGGTGCCGATCCCTTGGAATAAAGGAGGGCAGCAGCCTCCTCTGTCTCCGACAGCGACCTTTCGATATCCTCCCTGTGCTCATAGGGCTCCATCAGGGATATCATGTCCGCCCCCGCGGAACAGACAGCATATGATTTGACCTTTTCGATTATCTTGAAGTATTCGAGCTTTTCCATGCTCTTTCTGTTCACTATTCAACACCCCTCTTGTAATGTCCCCTGTTGAAGTCAGATGTGCTGAAGGCCCTTTCCGCAAGGAATGCGCTGACAAGCTCAAACGCTTCGTGATGGCTTTCCAGGGTAAGGTCAATCCTGAAGGAGGAGAAGCCGAGAAACTTCAAATCACTAACTGAATCAAGGATGTTCTTCGGCTTGGAATTCATGATGAAGCTCCTGCAGAACCAGTCTGTCATTACCCTGAATTCCTCACCCATCCTGTCCCTCAGTGAATAGCTTTCCCTCATGCAGGCCTGGTTGCAGGCTTTCTCCCTTGTCATTCCTCCAACCGCAGCCCCTACTGGGCAGTATTCACTGTGCATCAGCTCCTGTCTTCCATAAAGGATGCACATGAGGGCATCCTTACCTTTAAGTTCCTTAAGCTCAGACCTGTTGAGCTCTTCACTGACAGTGCCGCCTGATAGTTCATCGCCAAAAATATCAAGGCTTGAACTGTTGAACAGGTTCAGCTTATAGTCCCCGATTACCGGACAGATGCCTTTGAGGGCTCTTACAAGCCCCATGTTGGAGGTAAGCACGCCTTTTATGGATCCGGATTCGGCAAGCCTCCTGGCTGAAGCAAGGACCATGTCGAACTCCCCCTTAAGTATCGATGAAGCCCTCAGGTAAAACCTTACATCAGGGTTCGCACCTGCAAGACCTTCAAGCGATTTGAGGTCAACATACTGGATACCTCTGTACCAGGGGTAGACGGCTATATCCAGAGCACCGGCATCAAGTGCGGCCTTAACCTGTTTTATTGTGGCAGCAACAACAAGCTTTGATGGAATGGAAGGATGGGATACCCTGCGAGCAGCACCGGATACCTTCCTTTCATGGACAGACCTCTTTGCAGCCGATACCCGGTATGCAAGAAGCTGTTCAAGGAGGTCACGCCTCATTGCATTCAGCTCTGAAACCGGCAGGAAGCCATCCTCGAAGACATCAGGAACAAGCTCTGATATGAAGTATGGTCCCTCCGTCTTTTTCATGGCTTCTGTGATCCTGTCAAGGCTCAGAGGTGCCTTCATCGCAGTCTCCACTGTCCGGGAACTGGCCTTGAAAATCCTTCCATCGAACTCTGTGCTTATTTCAGCTTCCCTTCCTGGTGCGAATTTAAGCCTCGCAGTGACAGGGAGTTTTCTTCCATATCTGTTCTCATAGCTTTTTGAAAGCTCATCCATCAGTCCCTTGTCAAGTGTCTTGTAGAGTGTGCCTGAAGGAAGCCTCCTGCTGCTGTCAAGCTTTATGGTATCTCCTTTTCCTGCCGATTCAACGGTTTCCCTGCCTGAATACATCCTGGAGACAGTCTGTCCTTCGTCCCCGACCCTTACACCATCACCCTTTGACAAAGGCTTCCTGAGCTTTATGGTTCCGTCTGGAAGTACAGTACCTATCTCAAGCCCTGCATTCTTCGGATTCTTGAAGGCCATCATGTCCCTGCCATGCCTGCCTTTGAACCAGCCATCAGAAAAACCTTCCCTGTTGAATACCTGGAGCAGCTCTTCGCGATGCTTAGGGTCAGACTTCCCATCGAGCTCCTCCCTGAAGGCACGCACAGTTTCGGCGACGTACTCAGGTTTCTTCATCCTGCCTTCTATCTTCAGGGAAGATGTCCCGGCAGCCCTGATGTCTCCGATCATGTCTATAGCTGTTATGTCCTTAGGGCTCATAAGGTAAGCCGATGCAGCCTTTTTCCCTTCTGAATCCATCAGGTCATATGGAAGCCTGCATGGCTGTGCGCATCTGCCCCTGTTGCCTGACCTGCCTCCAAGTATTGAAGACATTAGGCACTGTCCAGAATAGCTTATGCAGAGTGCACCATGTATGAAGACCTCAGTTTCGACCCCAAGATCCATGCTTATATGACGGATCTCCTCCAGGGACAGTTCCCTGGCCAGGACAATCCTTTTAATTCCTTTTTCAGTGAACCATAGTGCGCCTTCACCGTTGTGAACAGAAAGCTGAGTCGACGCATGAAGTTCAAAGTCCGGAAGAAATCTCCTCAGGTTGGATACGAGCCCCAGGTCCTGGACAATCAGAGCGTCAACTCCGATCCTGTATAAAAATTCAGCATAGGAAAGAGCCTCATCCATTTCGCTGTCCTTGATGAGGGTGTTGATAGTTATATATACCCTGACTCCGTAGCCATGGCAGTAATCCACTGCCTTTTCAAGCTCTTCATCAGTGAAGTTCGAAGCATATGCCCTGGCTGAGAATCTTGTACCACCAAGGTATACCGCATCGGCACCGTTCTGAACCGCCGCAACCATAGCTTCTATACTCCCCGAAGGAGCAAGGAGTTCTATCTTATCCAATTCATTCAACTCCAAAATTTATTTCCCTATAGATTATACCACAGGAACAAGGGACAGGCACAAACCCTTGTACCTGCCCCCAACTCCGGAAAGCCATATCTTCATAAGGCTAGTCTTCCGTTGTCAATGACGCGATTGAAGCCAGCATTATCTCCATTACCCTGAGGCTTGCAGTTATCATGATCCTCACAGTACCTTCTGATTCAATGTACTGAGTGGCCATCTTCGACCTTCCGTACTCCGATGGCTTTGAGTTCATGAGCGCAGTTACCGTGTTCACGATCCTTAAAGCTTCACTGTGGTCAAGGACCTCTATGTCTACCACCGAAGATACGGTTATCTTCCTCTCGTCTCCATCGAAGCCTGATTTCCTGACCGGTTCCTTCTCGGAACCTCCTGTGAACACAGACAGGTCATGACCGGTGACCCTCCAGCCCTTTCCGACCTTTGCAGCCTTAAGCTTGCCTTCCCTTATATATCTCTGTATGGTCTTGGGATGCATGTTAAGCATCTCTGAAATCTGTTCAACGGTGTAATACTTCTCATTCATTTCTTAAAACTCCTTTCACGTGATGTTAATGCAATTATAGGTAACAATAAGGAATAAATCAATAGGATTTTCAAATATTCATAAATTAATGCGAACCAAAGGGTAAGAATATCTAATGATCAGCCATTATGCAGTTATCTCAAACATACTGCAAAAATTTCTCGGAACATTAAGAAACGGTATGGTAGATATTCCAGCCGTTATAGTCCCTGTTGAGTAATCAAGAATTTTTCTGATTCTAAAAAATTGAATGAAAGATGACTTCTGAAGTTGCAAATGAGTCATGATAAGGTGTAATCTCTATAAGTATGGAATTTTTAATCTGTTGCGAGGTATGAAGTATGGATATTTCTATTATTTTAGATACGATGATGGTGCTATTCGGGATAATGGCACTTGGCTACGGGGCAAACAAGGCTGGAATCCTTGACGAGGTATCAAACGGAAGGATTTCAAGGCTTGTACTTAGCATCACAACACCGCTCATGATCATCAAGGCTGTATTCAGCGAATCGCTTACAGGCGACAAATCTGAAGTAGTGACAATCTTCCTGCTGGGGCTGGGGATGTACGCAATACTCCCTCTATTCTCAAGGATCGCTGTCAGACTGCTGCGTGTGAAGCCCGATGATTCAGGAACATATGAGATGATGCTGATTTTTGCAAATACAAGCTTCATAGGATATCCAATAATGAAGTCCCTGTTCGGTGACTGGGCGGTGTTCTACAGTTCGATCCTCAATATGCCGTTCAATTTCCTCGTATTCACATACGGTGTCTACCTGGTTTCAAGAGGTTCAAAGGACAGCCTCAGGTTCGGTTTCAGGGAGATACTGAATCCCGGGGTCGTTGCCTCGCTTGTTGCGCTTATCCTGTATTTCACTGGGATCAGGCTTCCTTCAGGCATCATCAGTATCATGAGCCTGGTCGGTGACACGACTGTACCTCTCTCGATGCTGACAATAGGGTCATCACTGGCACTCATTCCGGTAAAGGATCTTTTCAGGGAGCCAAGGCTTTATGTGCTTTCCGTGATAAAGCTCCTGATAATGCCATCGGTCTGCTATGTGCTGCTAAGTATTGTCCTGAAGGACCAGTTCCTTGTCAACATGATCACAATAAATGTCGGACTTCCAGCAGGTACCATGACAGTCATGATCAGCAGCCAGTACAATGGCAACACCAGGATGGCCTCCATCGGCGTTTTCATAACCACACTGGCCTCGGTAGCCACACTTCCTCTTATCGCATACCTGTTCATGTCATGACATGATGGAAACACTGGAAAAGCAAAGATCCCGGTACCGATATGGTCCGGGATCTTTGCTATGGATTAGTGCTTCTTGCCTTTTCCCTGATTACGGGATTTCGTTCCTTCTTGTCCTTGACCTGGTTGATCTGCGTATCGAAAAGCTTCTTCTGCAGGTCCAGGACCTTGTACTTGTATGACTGGAGCTCGAATTTCAGCTCCTTGTTCATCTTTGAGATGTGTTCATTGTCGTCCCTGTACTCACGGGCGCTTTCCGAGGTCAAATGAAGCTCGGTCTCAAGCCTCTTGATCTCCTTGTCCTTTGCAAGCAAGTCGTCACCTTCATTGTTCTTTCTATCTTCCAATGCTTTTGCAAGGTTTTCGTTCTCGCTTCTGAGCCTGTCTATCTCCAGCTTCAGGTCGGATATTTCCTTGTTCAGGGATGCTGCCCCGCTTTCAACGCTCCCCGCCTGGGACTTTACAGTCGTAAGCTTATCTTCCGCCTTCAGTTTCTCATCAACAGCATTCATAGCCGCAAGCACTGCAGCCGACTGGGTGCTGATCATGTAATTCTTCTCGAGTATCGACTCGATCATCTTGTTAACTGTGGTTCCCACCCTGCGCAAGTGTTCCTCGGTCTCATTGCCCTTGATGCTGTATTCAGTTCCATTGATTCTCATGGTGACCCTGTTCAAAGAAAGACCCCCCTTTAATTTGACCCGCTTTAAGATATATGATACACATTTGGCAGGACCTCTGCAACCTTCAGGGAAATTTTACATCCGGTTATTGCATCGATTTGTTCAGCCATGCCTGTATGAAAGAGCTCCGAAGTGCTATGATGAAACAAAGGAGTGATCTTATGAAGCATACTATATCAAACGGGAAAATTGAAGCGACCTTTGAGGACCGCGGTGCGGAGCTCCTGAGCATCAGGGATGCAGAAGGTGAGGAATTCGTCTGGCAGGGAGATAAGAAATACTGGACATACCATGCACCGCATCTGTTTCCGGTTGTGGGAAGGCTCATAGATGACACGCTTCATCATGAAGGCAGGCACTTCAACATGGTGAGGCACGGATTTGCCAGGGTCTCTGATTTTGAGGTGGTTTCCTCAGCTTCGGACACTGTTTCGTTCAGGCTGGCTTCAAGCGACGAAACCCTAAAGGCATATCCATTCAGGTTCGAATTCTTTGTGACATACAGGATCAAAGGGGTTAGCCTTGAAGTTGAATACAGGGTTAGAAACAGGGATGATGGCCCAATATGGTTTTCAGTAGGAGGACATCCTGCATTTCAGGCGCCCAGGAGCGAAGGGGAAGAGTTTACGGACTACTACATCGAATTTAGCGCCATGGAGACACTCATGTCAAAAAGGATACTTCCATCAGGCTTCATGTCAAGGAATCTCGTAAGCATAGGAACAATGGAAAGGCTTGACCTTTCATTCAGCCTGTTTGATGATGATGCCCTTGTATTTGGGAATCTGAGTGAAAACACCATCTGGCTTAAGTCAGCAAGGAGCAATAAGGCAGTAAGGTTCGATTTCCCCGGATTCCCACTCCTTGGAATATGGACAAAGACTGGAGGAGCACCCTTCATATGCCTCGAACCATGGTTCGGCCACGCTGACTATGAGGATTTTTTCGGTGACTTCAGTCGCAAGGAAGACAATGTAAGACTTGATAAGGATGGCGAATTCAGGGCATCCTTCACAATAACACTAGAATAGGAATGAAAAGAAGCGCAAAATCTGCGCTTCTTTTCATTTGGAATACTTATGTGGTTGTTTTCCGGTCTAGAAGGTTGCCCCGATCCTGTAAATGCCGAATTCCCTGTGTCCAAGTTCCTCAGCCTTGACCAGCTTTCCGTTTGACACTTCAACTATCATGTCAAATAGATCCCTGCCGACTTCCTTTATTGTCTTGCCTTCAGAAATTACGCTGCCGGCATTGAGGTCTATGTTGACCTTCATCCTCCTGTAGGTCTCAGGATTGCCTGTAAGCTTGATGACAGGGGCTATGGGGCTTCCTGTAGGAGTTCCTCTCCCGGTCGAGAATACGATTATCTGTGCCCCTCCGGCTATCATGCCCGTAATGGAGTCTATGTCCTCACCGGGAGTATCCATGAAGTAAAGGCCCTTCTTAGATGAAGGAAGCTGTTCACCATATTCAAGGACTCCCTCGAAATCGCTTTCACCTGCCTTGAACATGCATCCAAGGGATTTTTCCTCGATTGTTGTAAGTCCGCCTTCGATGTTCCCGGGAGTAGGCTGAGTCCCCCTCAGGTCTGAGCCCATGGCGACAGCCTTCTTCTCCACATCATCGACCATCTCAAGGAATCTCCTTCTTGCCTTTTCATCATGGAACCTCTTCTCAAGAAGGTGCTCCGCACCAATAACCTCTGTTGTCTCACTCAGTATGCAGCTTCCCCCATGACCGATGAGGATGTCCGAAGCCGCTCCTATCACAGGATTGGCTGTAATTCCAGATGTGGGGTCGGACCCTCCGCACTCAAGCCCGAGGATGAGCTCGTTTATGTCAAACTCGCTTAAAATTGCTTCCTTTGCCTTTTCAGCAATCTTTTCGAGCAGCTTAACACCCTTTTCAATGGTGTTTGGAGTACCGCCCTCATCCTGGATGATTACTGTCTCAATTGGCTTTCCAGTATCCCTTATGCCATCCGAGATAATATTCGCCTGTATTCCCTCACAGCCCAGACCTACGACAAGCACACCCCCTACATTAGGGTTCCTTCCGAAACCGATGAGTGTCCTTATAGTCTGGACAAGGTCAGCCCCCACCTGACAGCAGCCATGCTGGTGAGGTATGGCTACGGCACCGTCGACCCGTGACGCTATCCTGGAAGCAGTCTCAGAAGCGCAGACTGAAGCAGGTATGACAAGAATATGGTTCCTTATTCCGAAGCTTCCGTTTTCCCTTGCATATCCCCTGATCCTCATTTGTCCCCCCTGCCTCTCAGGCTTTCAATATTGTGGACATGGGCATGGGTTCCTTCTTCGATATCCTTTGCAGCCCTTCCTATGACCTCTCCGTACTTTATGACCGGTTCACCAACTCTGATTAAGGTGAGTGCTATCTTGTGGTACTGCGGAATATTCTCATTTACAGCAATCTCGTGGCCTTCTACAATTACCTTCTCTCCAGCTGAGAGAGGTCTCAGGGTGGTAGCCAGGTTGTCCTTTGCATCAAAGTGAACTATTGGATTCATGTTGCCTCCTTCTTCAAGGTTTCAATATTGAAGTAAGTTTTCGTGTATAGTCTTCAATGCGCGATATGACATCATATTCTCCATCCTTCACGCACCAGTCGAATGAGACTCCCCTTGCAGTAATCAGAAGGAGATCCATAATCTCATCAGTTGTCATATCATTGGTTATATCTCCTATTTCCTGTCCCCGGGCTACGACCTTCCTGAGAAGCTCAACCATATAGCGCGCTTGTGCAGCGTACATCTTGGACTTAGGACTGAAGAGCTGCCTCTGAAGATCCGTGCCTGTCATGTTGATATACATTCCGTAATATCTGAAGTAAAGTACGATATCATCAAGGCCATTTCCCTTCATCAGGTGTTCCTCAACGACATCCTTGAAATAATCATCGGCTTTCTTGAATATCTCTACCAGAATATCGTACTTGGTTACAAAGTAGGAGTAGAACGAACCTACGGAAACCCCGGCATTCCTGCAAACCTCACTTACAGTGAAATTCTCGTAGCCCTTTGTCTTCATAAGGTATATGGCTGACTTGTATATCCTGTCCCTGGTCTCTTCAGCCTGTATCCTTCTTTTGCTGTTTTCCTTCATTGCAGACCCTCCCAATCAGGATTTTGCTTTTATTGACAGCAGGAAGGCCGCTTTTTAGCGGCCTATCTGGTTATCTCAGAACTGCCCCAAGCTGGTACTCAAGGCTCCTGAGGATCTTGTCATGGACCTTCTGGACCTCTCCGTCAGTTAATGTCCTGTCCTGATTCCTGTAGACCAGGCTGTATGCTATTGATTTTTTGCCTTCCGGAACCTGTAATCCCTTATAGACATCGAAGAGCTTTACGCTTTCGAGGAGGGCTCCGCCCTGCTTGGTTATCACTGCCTCAATCTGGCCTGAAAGCACAGAATCATCAACAAGCACCGCAAGGTCCCTTGTAATTGCCGGGTACTTAGGAAGCTGGCTGTACTTTCTTGCAAGCGATGCCTTTCTGTAAAGAGTATCAAGGTCCAGCTCCAGTACGTAGCACGGAACATCTATTCCATAGTTGTCCAGAACTGAAGGGTGGATCTCGCCGAATGTGCCGATGGCTTCGCCTGCAGCCGATACGTCTGCTGATTTTCCCGGATGGTAGGCTACCTTCTTCGACCTGTCGTAAGCTACCTTTTCTATGCCGAATTCCTCGAAAATCGTCTCAAGCAGACCCTTGACCTCGAAGAGGAGGTCTCCGCCATACATGCCGACGGTAAGGACTTCCTTCTCAAGAGGAAGGACTTCATTCCTGTCCAGGTATATCCTGCCGATTTCAAACAGGGCTGCTTCAGGATTGCTCCTTGTCAGGTTCCTTGAAAGGTTTTCCATCATTGAAGGTACGGAGGTTGTCCTCATTATCGAATAGTCCTCTCCAAGGGGATTCCTTATCTCGACTACTTTCCTCAGGTCTGAATCAGCAGGAACAAGCACCTTGTCAAGGTCCTTCCTTGATATGAACGAGTAGGCAATGGATTCATACAGTCCGGATGCGACTAGAACCTGCTTCAGAGTATCCCTCATCCTCTGGACAGGATACTTTCCGCTCCTGACAGTCCTTATGGAAGGTACCGTAGCTGGAATCCTGTCATATCCATAGATCCTCGCAATCTCCTCGGTGATGTCCTCCTTTATGTTAAGGTCACCCCTGAAGGTCGGAGTAGTCACGGTAAGAATGTCACCATCAAGCTCTGCCTTCATGTCAAGGCTCTCAAGTATCCTTACCATCTCTTCTCCGCTTATGTCTGTACCTATGAATGAGTTCACATAGCTTACACCAAGGGAGATAGTGTTCGGTACCCTTCTCGCATTGTACACATCGACAGTTTCAGAGACAATGTCTCCAGCCTTTAGCTCCTGCACCAGGCTGCAGAACCTGTTCACTGCAAGCTCGCAGAGGTTGGGGTCAATATCCTTGTTGAATCTCAGGGATGCTTCAGTCTTGAGGCCAAGGAAGCCCTCTGACCTTCTTATGGATACTCCGTCGAAGTTTGCCGCCTCAAGGATTATCCTCGTGGTATCTTCCTTTATCTCCGAATCAAGTCCGCCCATGATTCCTCCAAGCCCTATGACCTTGGAATCATCCTGTATGAGAACTGTGCCGGAGTTTAAGGTCCTCTCGACTGAATCAAGTGTTGTGAACTTGGTCCCTTCAACTGATTCCGCTATCCTTATTGTTCCTGAGGTGATCTCCCTTCTGTCAAAGGCGTGAAGGGGCTGGCCAAGCTCAAGCATTACGAAATTCGTCAGGTCGACGATATTGTTTATAGGCCTTACCCCGGCTTCAAGAAGCCTTGACTGGATCCATTCAGGGCTTTCCTCTATCTTAACGTTCACGATCTCTTTTGCCATATACCTTCTGCATTTGTCGGTATCGATTGAAACGGATACCGGCTCATCAGAGACTGCAGTTGCCGTATATGAATAACCGGGCTGTCTTAACCTCAGTCCAAGGGTTGCTGCCGTCTCCCTTGCCATTCCGAGCATGCTGAGACAGTCTGGCCTGTTGGAGGTTATCTCAAGGTCAAGCACTCCGCCGTTCAGGCCGAGGACATCCTTGATATCTTTTCCCAGAGGTGTTCCATCCTTGAGGATCATCAGGCCATCGCAGGTACCCTCTTCGGCGAGACCAAGTTCCTCCATGGAACAGAACATCCCATTGGATTCAACTCCCCTGAGCTTGCCCTTCTTTATCTTCAGACCTCCCCAAAGGGTGGAGCCATGAAGCGCAACAGGAATGGTATCCCCTTCCTTCATGTTGGTTGCTGCTGTCACTATTTGAATAACTGACCCGTTTCCGGTATCCACCTGGCATACGAAGAGCTTGTCAGCTTCGGGATGCTTTCCTAGCTCAACTATCTTTCCGGTGACTACATTCTCGATTATCTTGAAAGTCTCCTCGATGCCCTCGACCTTGGAGCCTGACATTGTAAGCCTGTCACCGAGAGTCTTTATGTCTATATCTACATCTACGTAGTCTTTCAGCCAATTCACAGGTAATTTCATATTCCGTTCCTCCTATCTGAACTGCTTCAGGAATCTCATGTCGCTTTCGTACAGGAGCCTGATGTCGTCGATTCCATATTTGAGCATTACAAGCCTGTCCAGTCCGAAGCCGAATGCGAAGCCTGAATATACTTCAGGGTCTATTCCGCCGCTCCTGAGGACATCCGGATGGACCATCCCGCAGCCGACAACCTCGATCCAGCCTTCACCCTTGCATACCCTGCAGCCTTCGCCGCCGCATACGAAGCAGGTGGCGTCCATTTCTGCCGAAGGCTCGGTGAACGGGAAGTGGTGAGGCCTGAACTTGGTATTTATCCCTTCGCCGTATAGCTTCTTTATAAATTGCTCCAGAGTGCCCTTGAGGTCTGCAAAGGTTATTCCCTTGTCGATGACAAGACCTTCGATCTGGTAGAAGATAGGCGAATGGGTTGCATCAAGGTCATCTGACCTGTATACCTTACCCGGGGATATCATCTTTATCGGAGGCTTCTGCGTCTCCATTGTGCGGATCTGGACTGGTGAGGTCTGGGTCCTAAGGACCACATTGTCGTTGATGTAGAAGGTATCCTGCTCGCCTCGTGCAGGATGGTCCTTCGGAATGTTTAGTGTCTCGAAGTTGTAGTAGTCGAGCTCGACCTCAGGTCCTTCCTCTATGGTGAAGCCCATTTCAAGGAATATCTTCTCAATTTCGTTCAGGGTAAGGCTGAGCGGATGGTTACCGCCTATTACCGGCCTCTTGCCTGGAAGTGTTATATCAACTACTTCCGATGCAAGCTTCCTTTCCCTCTCCTTGTTCTTTAGCTCACCTTTGAGAGCTTCAATCCTTGATTCCAGCTCTTCCTTCGCATCATTCACGAGCTTGCCCATAAGCGGCCTCTCTTCGGGTGAAAGAGCTCCCATGCTCCTCAGCACCTGTGTGAATGCGCCTTTCTTTCCAAGGAAATCAACTCTCAGCTTCTCAATCTCTTCCATATTTGATACTTCAGCTATTTTCGCAAGAAAGTCCTGTTTGATCGATTCAATCTGGTTTCTCATGTTATCCTCCATTTCCGTGCTTAATAAAACAAGATTTTTGAAAATAAAAAAACCGCCCCTGGATAGGGACGGATATTTCCGCGGTACCACCCTAAGTTGGCTTAATTCAGCCCACTTTAGGAATATAACGGTTCTAACCGCCGAAGACTACTTTTTTCATCTCCGGAGCTCATAAGTGAACTTCATCAGGTGCTTTCCATGTGCGCTTTCAGTCTGCGGCGCAGCATCCCTTTGTGGAAGCATTCCAGACTACTCTCTTAATCAGTGCCTGTAAATAATATGCCAATTAATTATAATTCATTGGAAAACGAAATTCAAGCAGGGTATGACCCATGTTTTATCAGGATTTCCTTTGTTCCTCCAGCTGACGTACCCTTTCGAATATGATTATTGAGGCAGCTATCGATGCATTTAGGCTTTCAGCGTTACCTGGCATGGGTATCCTGAGGAGGATCGTAGCCTTGTCCATCAGTTCCTGCCTGACACCGTTCCCCTCGTTTCCGATTACAAGTATCATATCTCCTGTAAGGTCTGCTGAATATATGCTTTTGCTGGCCTCCAGCGAAGTGACAGCAAGAGGGATGCCTTCAGCTGCAAGTCGTTCAAGTTCGTCGTCCCCGTCAATTGTAACAGGTATGTGGAATATGGACCCCATTGAGCTTCTCATGGCTTTCTCAGAGTAAGGGTCTGCCGAGCCCTTTCCAAGAATGACCCTTGAAGCTCCTCCTGCATGTGAGGACCTTATTATAGTTCCTACATTACCCGGATCCTGAAGCCTGTCGAGATAGACTACAAGTCCTCTGGATCCAGTGACCTTCCTTGAATCTGAAACAACCGCCACGATTCCCTGAGGCGTCTCTGTTGAGGAAAGCTGTCTTATCACATCCGGATTGGTTGAGATCAGTTCGATACCGTCAGAAGCAAGGAAACTTCCAAGATACCTCTGCAGCTGGTCTTCCGATCCGGAATCATAGATGACAGTCTTCACGTCCATTCCGGCCTTGAAGGCCTCCTGGACCATCCTGAAGCCCTCGGTGAGGAAAAGTCCCTTAAGGCGCCGTTCCTTCCTGTCCAGGAGTTTTCTGATTTCCCTGATCCTGGGGTTGCTTTTGCTCTCTATGGCTATTACTCTAGTCACCTGATATCATGTGCTCAAGCCTTGCAAGGTCATCGGTGTTTCCGATACATAGGAGCACGTCTCCTTCTTTGATCATATCCTTGGCATTGGGAGATATGTTGATGTCATCATGTGATTTGATGGCCATTATGTTAATGCCATACTTGGACCTTACATCGAGCTCAAGGATGTTCTTCCCGTACCATTCTGGAGGTGCCTGTATCTCAATTAAGCTGTAATCTGGTGAAAGCTCGATGAAATCAAGCAGGTTGGATGAAACAAGGTTGTGGGCGACCCTGACTCCCATGTCTTTTTCTGGAAGTATGACCTTGTCAGCGCCGATTTTTGTGAGAACCTTGGCATGCATCTCACTTTGAGCTTTTGCTACTATATATTTGACACCTGATTCCCTTAGGATAAGTGTTGTCATGATCGATGCCTGCACATTCGAGCCTATGGTGACGACAGCCACATCGAAATTCCTGATCCCAAGGGTCCTCAGCGCATACTCATCAGTTGCATCCATCTGGACCGCATGGGTGACCTTGTCAGAGATATTCTGTATGACGTCTTCATCCGAATCAATTGCCAGGACATCATGTCCCATGGTAAACAGTGTCTCTGCGACAGACCTTCCGAATCTTCCGAGTCCTATAACTACATATTGCTTGCTTGCCATTTGAATTCTACCGCCTTTATCCGATTAATAGCTTGTCTTCAGGGTATTTTATTGCAGCCGGATGCTTGATGTTGGCAAGTGCCAGCATTACAGTCAGCGGCCCTACTCTTCCAAGATACATGGTGACTCCTATTATGACCTTTCCCATCGATGACAGGTCAGGAGTTATTCCAAGTGAAAGTCCCACTGTACCAAACGCCGAGAAAACCTCATACATGATCATTTCCATAGGTTTTCCGGCTTCAGTCATAGCCAGGAGTATGATATCAAGGAGTACAAGTGCAATACCTATTGCAAAGACCGAAATTGCCTTGTATACGGTACCCTTGGACAGTCGCTTGCCAAACAGCTCGGTATCCTCCCGGCCTTTAAGTACTGAATATATGGTGAACAGTACAATACCGAAGGTGGTAGTCTTTATTCCGCCTGCAGTAGAGCCAGGAGAACCTCCTATGAACATCAGGAGCATGGTTATGAATCTGCTTGCCGGTGCCATGTCTGTCAGGCTCACAGAATTAAAGCCAGCTGTCCTGGGCGTGACAGAAGCGAACCAGGCATTTGTCAATTTGTTCCCGAATGTCATTCCAGACAGGGTATAGTTCCATTCAAGCACCAGAAAGGTAAGCATGCCCCCCAATATAAGTATGCCGGTTATAAGGAGCACTACCTTGGCATGCAGTGAAAGCCTCTTCAGCAGCTTTGGACTCTTCCTGTTATTCCATAGCTCAAGCCATACCGAAAATCCTAAACCACCTATGACTATCAGTGCCCCGGTCGTAATGATGATTATCTTGTTTGTGTTAAGGAGTGTCAGGGACTGGAACTTTCCGGTGACTTCGTTTCCGAACAGGTCGAATCCCGCGTTGCAGAAGGCTGATATTGAATGCCAGAAACCCAGGTATATGCCCTTGGCTACGCCATGTACAGGTATGAACTGTGTCATGAATACCAATGCGGCTGTGAGCTGGACTCCAAAGGTGAAGAACAGCAGGTACCTGACAAGCTTTATGATCCCCTGAAGGTTCTGGGCATTGTAAGCTTCCTGCATTACAAGCCTTTCCCTGAGAGTGATCTTCTTTCCGATGACCAATGCCACCAAAGTAGTCACGGACATGAATCCAAGACCGCCAAGCTCTATCAATATTGCAATCACGGTCTTGCCGAAATAATTCCAATGTGTGCCTGTGTCAAGTGTGACAAGTCCGGTCACACACACAGCTGATGTCGCTGTGAATATCGAATCAAGGAAATTTGTGAACTCACCGGATTGTGAAGAAACCGGCAGGGAAAGCACAAGTCCTCCGGTCAGTATAACCGCTGCAAAGCCTATCGACAATATCTGGACCGGATTGAGCGATCTTTTCTTGGTAACGGGTATTCTCATGACGCACCTCGAAACTTTGTTATTCTATAATAATATATCTATTATTGCTTTACTTCAAGCAATCATGTCCAGTGAAACCTCTAAGTACTGGGATGTTTTGCCTTCAAATCAATAAAACCTGACATGAAGTCAGGTTTATTGGCTCAATATGAGTTATTTAATTAAGCTAGCTTTGTCTTTGCTGTGTTAACAAGCTCAGTGAATGCCTTAGGATCATTGATTGCGATCTCTGAGAGCATCTTCCTGTTGATCTCGATACCTGCAAGCTTGAGTCCGTTCATCATCTTTGAATAGGTGAGTCCGTTCATCCTTGCTGCAGCGTTGATTCTTGCTATCCAGAGGCTTCTGAAGTCTCTCTTCTTGAGCTTCCTTCCAACATATGCATTTCTGAGTGCCCTTATTACTGTTTCATTAGCAGTCCTGAAGAGCTTGCTCTTTCCGCCGTAGTAACCCTTGGCGAGCTTCAATACTTTCTTATGGTTCTTATGAGCGTTTACCGCCCTTTTTACTCTTGCCATTTTCTATCCTCCCGTATTCCTACTAAATGTAAGGCAGCAGCTTCTTGATCGTTTTTACCTGGGAAGCTGATACATATCCGCTCTTCCTGAGGTTTCTCTTCCTCTTGGAAGACTTCTTCGTGAGGATGTGGCTCTTGAACGCCTTCGCTCTCTTGAACTTTCCGCTTCCTGTCTTCTTTATCCTCTTTGCAGTGGCTCTATGTGTCTTCATTTTTGGCATAGTGGTTTCCTCCCCTTGAGTTAAGATTTTTTAGGTGTCATAATCATAATCATGTTCCTGCCTTCCATTTTTGCAGGTTTTTCAATGATGCCAACATCTTCCAACTTGCCGGCGAAGGATTCCAGTATCTTCAAACCGTTCTGAGAATAAGCAGCTTCTCTTCCTCTGAATCTCACGGTTACCTTCAGCTTGTCGCCGTCCTGCAGGAACTTCCTTGCATTATTGGCTTTGATGTCGATGTCGTGTTCCTCAGTTGACGGACTGAAGCGTATTTCCTTGAGGGTTATGACCTTCTGGTTCTTCCTGGCTTCCTTTTCCTTCTTTGCCTGCTCATAGTTGAACTTGTGGTAGTCCATGATCTTGCACACCGGCGGTTTTGCAGTAGGTGCTATCATGACAAGGTCAAGTTCTTTCTCTTCTGCCATCCTTAATGCATCTTTCGATGATACGATGCCGAGCTGTTCGCCTGTGCTGGAAATGAGCCTTACTTCCTTCTCCCTGATCTCGTTGTTGATTGGTACGTTTTTATTTATAGTTTTCACCTCCGAATTTGGAATGCTGAAACAATGATAATAAAAAAGGACGGTATGAACCGTCCTCAAAACTCATTGATAAATCCATGAATCCTTGACCATACAGCATAACCGTAAGGTGAGAAACGGCCGTTTCTTCTTTACCAAGTTATTATATCCAAACCAAACAGGCATGTCAACAAAAAAATATGGCAAAAAGCAAAAATGAAAAAGGAAAAAGGGACAAATGCAAAATGGTTAACCATGATCTGAAGCCTGAAGGCAGAAAGGTTGCTTCACCTTAAGCCAGCGAGCCTCAGCAGAAAGTAAATGACTGCCAAAATGATTGCCAGAAGGCATCCGCTACCCTCTTCAGGAGGTTTTTTGCCGCTGCGTTTTGTAGCTTTGTCTTCGACAAGGGATATCAGTGGAATGATCTCATCGAGGCCTGATTTACCTGAAAGCCTTAAGTGAACCATACAAGCCTCCTGGGGGGAAATTCAGCAAAAGAATGAGCCATCGCTAGGATGGCTCAATTATACATTCTTATTTGACTTTCGTGCAAGCCTCAGCTTGTCCCGGTATCCTGGAATGCAGCCTGTGCTATTTCTTCAAAGTCTCGATAAGGCTTGCCAGGACGTCCTTGCAGTCTCCTGCCACGCCGTAGTGGGCTACGTTGAAAATTGGCGCTTCGGGATTTTCATTAACGGCTATGAATGTTCCCGGCTTGATGACTCCGCCGGTGTGCATGACGGCACCGCTTATTCCGAAGGCTATATAGAGCTTGGGCTTTACAATCTTTCCGCTCTGTCCTATCTGGAACTCCTCTGATATCCATCCTTCCTGGACAATTGGCCTGGTTGCTCCAACCATTCCGCCAATGAGGTCTGCCAGTTCCTGAAGCCTGTCGAAGTCACCCTTCGTCTTGAAGCCTCTTCCGCCTGCGACTATGACATCAGCCTTGCATATGTCGTTTTCGCATTCGACCCTTGGGATCGACTTGATTATCCTGGTCAGGATTTCAGCGTCATTGACCTTTACTTCCTCTCTTATGGGAGTGCCTGACTTTGACTCATCAGGTTTCACAAGCTCAAGCATTCCGGGCTTCACTGTAGCCATCTGAGGTCTTCTTTCTTTGCAGAGTATGTCGACTACCACTTCACCGTTGAGATATGGCTTCTTCTGCATGAGGAGCTTGGCTCCGTCTATGATATCCATGTCAAGGTCTATGCAGTCGGCTGAGATGCCTGTCTCAAGCCTGACACCTATCCTTGGTGCAAGGTCCCTTCCGACGCTGTCAGCTCCGAATAGGACCGATGCGGGCTTGTATTTACCTATCAGGACTTCCAGGACATTAGCATAGCTGTTTGCATCATAATCCTTGAGGTTCTCCTCATCGACATATATGACTTCATCAGCTCCGTAGGCGTATGGCTGAAGAAGTGATTTCTTCATTCCATGGCCGATAATGGCTGCGGTAACCTTCTCATCAAACTTCGTCCCCAGAGCCTTAGCCTTGCCTATCAGCTCGAATGTGACCTGAGGTACCTTATCTTGGCTGCTGTGGGCAACAACCCAAATTCCTGTATCTGTAGACATGTCTTCACCTATCCTTACTTCACGCATATTGTTTACTTAGCGGCTTTTGCAAGTTCTGCAATCTTCCTGGCGATATCGACTGTGCTGCCGGAAAGCATCCTGCATGCTCCTGCTGCCCTCTCAACCATGTGCATTTCTCCGACTACAGTCGGCGAGCCTGGTACTCCTACATCTTCAGCTGAAAGGTTGAGCTTTGCAATATCAACGACTTCGATTTCAGAGCTTACTGCAACCCTGATGTTCTTAAGGTCCATGTATCGTGGCTTGTTGACCTCTCCGGTTACAGAGAGCATTGCCGGAAGCTTTGCCTCAACTTCAAGGTCACCGTTCTCTGCGGCTTTCTTTACAATCACCTTTCCAGCCTCAATGGAAACCAGCTCGTCCACGTATGTCAGCTGTGCGATTCCAAGCCTTTCAGCGATTGCCGGTCCTACTATGCTTGTCTCAGCATCTATTGCATGCTTTCCGCAGAGTATCAGGTCGCAATCAGGAACATATTTCCTGATTGCCTCGGTGAGTGCGAGGGAAGTGGCGATTGTATCTGATCCTGCAAGGGCTCTGTCGGTAAGAAGGATACCCTTGTCTATTCCCATCGCAAGGCACTCTCTCAGTGAGCTTTCAGCTGAAGGTATACCCATTGTGATTGCATAGGTCTCGGCTCCGAACTTTTCCTTCAGCTCGAGGGCAAGCTCTACTGCATTGAGGTCGTATGGGTTAATGAAAAGCTCTGCTCCTCTCCTGTCTATGTTCTTGGTCTTCTTGTCTATCTTGACATCATCAGAATTGAATACTTCCTTGATGCAAACTACGATTTTCAAAGTATCATACCTCCAGTTATTTCATGCTCAGCGTTGAATTTCCTATGATCATCTTCTGTATCTCAGTGGTGCCTTCACCTATTTCAAGTATCTTCGCATCCCTCAGCAGCCTTTCAGGAACGAACTCCTTGCTGTATCCATTCCCGCCATGGATCTGGATGGCTGAATCAGCTGCCCAGACTGCCCTTTGGCCGCCATAGGCCTTAAGGCAGGCTGCAGGTACTGAGAACGGCTGCTTGTTTTCACGTAGTGCGCATATCTTTTCAGTGAGTGCTGCTGTAGTCTCCTCAGCGATTTTCATGTCAGCTATCTTGAAGGAGATTGCCTGGAATTTTCCTATGGACTGTCCGAATGCCTTCCTCTCGTTTGCGTACTTAACTGATTCGTCTATGCATCTTCTTATTACTCCAACGCTCATCGCACCTATGAGATGCCTTCCTACGTCAAGTACCTCCATGCAGTATTTGAAGCCCTTGCCAAGTTCGCCTATCAGGTTGCCCTTTGGTACCCTGCAGTTGTTCATGTATATCTCTCCGGTATTGGAGCCCCGTATGCCCATCTTGTCTTCCTTGTGTCCGAACTTAAGTCCGGGATTGCCCTTTTCGACCATGATGACGCTGATGCCTCTTGTACCCTTTGATTTGTCTGTCAGCACTGCCAGCAGATAGAATCCACTTACGCTGTAGTTAGTTATCCATGCCTTCTGGCCGTTGATAACCCATTCATCTCCATCGAGGTGTGCTGTTGATTGTATACCTGCAGCATCAGACCCGGCTGAGGGCTCAGTAAGGGCGAAGCAGCCTATGCATTCTCCCGCAGTTATCTGGGGCATCAGCCTGTCCTTGAGCTCCTTGCTGGCATACTTGGCGAATATGTGTGATGCCAGGTAGTGTGCGTCGAGTGTTATTGCAACGCTTGAGCTTCCATAAGCCATCTCCTCCGTGAATATGGCCTCTGCATAGGAATCGAGCCCTGCGCCGCCATATGCTGGATCCTCAGTAAGGCCGAAGGCTCCGTATTTTGCTATTTCCTTCATTACGTGCCAGGGAAATTCGGACGTCTGGTCCATCTCCTTGTCGTATGGCATTACCTCGTTCTTCACGAGCTCCCTTGCCATCTTTCTGACCATTTCATTCTGTTTTATGTTCATTAAAGTCAGTACCTCCTTTTTGCTTTATCTAAACAAGCTTCTTATCCTTAAGGACTTCTATCTTTTCTTCGGAGTAACCCAGAACTTTCCTGAGTATGTCTTCAGTGTCCTGTCCCAAAGTAGGCGCTCCCCTCCATACCTTTCCCGGAGTTCCCGAGAGCTTGGGAATTATTCCGACAGCCTTGATATCCTTCTCAAGTGTCTCGTCCCTGTACGTGATGATGTCGCCCCTGTCTATCCAGTGCGGGTCATTTATTATGTCTTCGACAGAGTTGATCTTGCTTGCAGGGACCTTGAACTTTGCCAGATGATTGACAATCTCCTCACAGGTCCTTTCACCGCACCAGTTGACGATGTATGCCCTGAGTTCCTTGCCTCTCTCGGAGTTCATGGCCTGCGGTGATCCGCCAGCCTCTGCAAAGGAATATGTGTTTATGTCAAGCCCGAATGCCTGGATGGCCCTCTTGTAGACGCCAGGTCCGTATGCTCCGATGACAAGGTATGCGCCGGTCTTGTCCTGGAACAATCCGTAAGGCTGGAATGCCGGTGAATCAGGGCCGCTCCTTCTCTTGACTGCTCCTGTCTCTGAATAGGTCACGACTGTATCGGCAAGAAGCTTGGCACAGGCCTCGAACTGCGCGAGGTCGACCTCCTGTCCTTTGCCGGTCTTCTCAGCGTTGATGTAGGCTGAAAGGATTCCGAACGCAGCGACATAGGATGACAGGTAGTCATTGAACCATGGCTTGACTATCGCTGGTGGAGCTGGCTCAGGATTGCCGTTTATGAACGCATATCCGCCATATGCCTGACCGATCATGTCATAGGAAGCCCTGTCGCATATCTCCGGGTCTCCTCCGAACTGAGGCCTGCCGAAGCCGCTGATGTGGCAGATTACAAGCTTTGGATTAGCAGCGAGCAGCTCTTCGTTGTAGATGCCGAACTTGTCAAGCCACACCATGTTCTCCACAACAATATCAGACGACTTGACAAGGTCCATGAACATTTCCTTGCATTCAGGGACATCAAGTGAAAACTCCATGGTGAGGCTAAGCCTGTTTCTCGCATCCTGTGCCCAGGTCGTCGATACCTTCTTGTCCCCGTGCTTGGCAAAAGGAGCAAGCACCCTCAAAGTGTCTCCTACTCCAGGCCTCTCTACATGGACAACCTCAGCGCCAAAATCGGCCAGAAGGTTTGCTGTGTTTGGACCTGCAACTATTGATCCGAGTGATAGCACCCGCACTCCTGCAAGCGGCCCGAATTCAGGTATTATTGTGTTTTTCACTGTCATTTTTTGCTCTCCCCTTTTTTTGTTTTACTATTAACGATGTCTTATACAGCAAAAGTCATGCCAAAATGTGGGTAGAGATAAAAAACAAGTCTTTGACAAGGAAATGTCAGTATACTGAGCGGTTTTTTTAACAAGCTTGTCAAGAATAAAACAGGGTTGGAAAAATAAATGCCGTGTGCAAATCTGCAATATAATGCATTTTTGCACACGGCATTTGAGGTTCATACATTAGGCTGACTGACTCTTGACCTCTTCTTCTTTCTTGTTATGGTAGATTCGTTTATTGACAGTTCAGCGGCAGCCTTCCTTATCGATCCGTACTTTTCGATGGCATGCTCGATCAGCTCAGCCTCAACCTCGCACATTATCTCCTTGAAGCTCTTTCCTGAATCAAAAATGTCGCCTTCTCTGACAGTATTGCTTCCCAGATAGGATCTCCTTCCTGATGCGGAAGCAATATCTTCCGGAAGGTCCTTTGCAGTGATCAGGCTGTTCTTTGAAAGAAGTATGAGCCTCTCCATCAGGTTCCTAAGCTCCCTGATATTGCCAGGCCACTCATATTCCCTGAGGAGATTCATCGCTTCAGTATCAATGATCTTATTGCATCCGTATGTTGCATTCAGCTCATCCACCATGTTCTTTGCGAGTATCGGGATATCCTCCTTCCTGTCACGCAGGGCAGGTATCTCGATAGGTATGACATTAAGCCTGAAGTAAAGGTCTTCCCTGAAGAGCCCTTTTGCCACAAGGTCCTTAAGGTCCCGGTTCGTTGCAGCAATGACCTGGGCATTGGTTTCGATGGGCTTAGTCCCTCCAACCCTGTAGAACCTCTTTTCCTGAAGGACGTTAAGCAGCTTCGCTTGAAGCTGGACAGGCATGTCGCCAATCTCGTCGAGGAAGATGACGCCATCCTTCGCTTCTTCGAACAACCCCTTCTTTGGCTTGTCGGCTCCTGTGAAGGATCCCTTTTCGAACCCGAACAGCTCGGATTCTATTAGGTTCTCAGGAATGGCGCTGCAGTTTATGTGGACAAAGCTGCCCCTGCAGCTGCTCTTGCTCAGGTATATGCACTTGGCGATCATAGATTTCCCTGTTCCGGACTCACCGGTGAGGAGAAGCGGAAGGTCGTAGTCTGCGACTGTCTCGATGACATCCATCACAGATTCCATCCTTTCACTTGAGTAGAGGCCGATATTCAGCTTTTCAACAGCTTCATTAAGCTTTAGTTTTGTAATGTACTTCTTCTTGTTCCTGATCCTGTTCTCAGACAGCTCCTCATAGCGCCTGTTGAGCTCGTTCACGTTCCTTATGTTCGAGGTTATCCTTATCAGCCTGCCGTCATGGAAGAGAGGCTTTGAAGTCATTATGACTTCAGTACCGTTTGCGAACCTTACGACGGAATCCCTTTCTTCCCCGATCTTTATGACCTCCATTACTGAACAGTAAGGGAACAGGCCCTCAGATTCGAGCTCATATATGGACCTGTTCATGATCTCAACATTCTCAAGGCCTGAAACCCTCTTGAAATTCTGGTTGAATGCCCTGATTATACCTTTGCCGTTAGTGATCATGACAGAATCATCATAGCAGTCGATGAACGACTGCAGCTTTATTAGGCTTTCTCCTATCTCACACCACGCCTGCATGACATCTTTGTACTCGAAGATGTCGTTTAGAAGGACCTTTACACTGTCTTCCCCTTTCTTTACGAACTGGAGAAGGAACCTGTCCTCGAGCGATGTCTTTGCGATCCTCTTGTAGATGTTGTCTTTCAGCCAGCCCGCACTGAACCATGGAAGCAGACCAGTCAGCATTTCTCCTGCCTTTATGCTTTTGAAATAGCTTACAGCCTTGTCATTGAAGTCAGTTATTCTTCCCTGCCCGTCAACTTCGATAAAGGCCCAGGAGTCGTCCGTCCGTATATTTATCAGGTTATCATCGTACATAATATCACTCCGTGCATATTAGAATCTTTAGAAGTCAGCAATCCGACAATTGGCAGCATTATTCGTGCAAATTTCCATATAAGTTAGTGGCGATTAATCAGATATTTATAACATTGCCAATATGTTAAGAATATAGCTGCAATAAATTAGCTCTGCGCTAAATTATTATAAAAAAATTAACTGCAGTAAATAAATTATCACATAGCCCGGGCGAATTTGCACTACCTGGACTATTCTTTAACAAAAATATAAGAACATGAATTTCCAGTTCAGCGAATAATGGCACATCATCAGCTGAAATCTGGGAAGTTCGCGATTAAGGATAGGATCCTTGTTTTGGTCATAAGCCGGGCTGCAGTATGCCTCAGTGCTTTGACTCTGCGTACTCTTGTGGTACAATCGGTTTAAACGCTTTCAGCGAATGCTGGAGCATAAACCTAGGATATGGAGTTGATGCATATGGAGAAGACACTTGTGCTGATAAAACCGGATGCGGTGGAGCGCAGCCTTATTGGAAACATCATCGCCCTTTATGAGAAGAATGGCATGAAGGTGACAGGACTTAAGATGGTCCATGCAACGAAGGCTTCTGCCGAGGAGCACTATATGGAGCACTTCGGAAGACCCTACTATGACAACCTCATAGGCTATATCACACGTTCCCCAATCGTTGCAATGGTACTTGAAGGGGAAGATGCCATCACAAGGGTCAGGGAGATAAACGGCAAGACCGACCCCAGACAGGCCGCAGAAGGAACAGTACGTGCACTTTATGGGATTAGCACGTCTGAAAATACAGTACACGCCTCCGACAGTCCGGAAAGCGCAAAGCGAGAGGCTGAGGTATGGTTCGGATCCGATTATTAGGATATAGTGAATTGAAAAGAAGAAGCACCCTCGATGAGGNNCCTCATCGAGGGTGCTTCTTCCATCTTTTATCACTTATTTTTCTTGTGCTTGTTTATGGCATGCCTCAGGCCGTGTTCAGTACCTGCCATGATCCTCTTGAAATTGGGGATGTGCTTCCATAAGCTTACTGCCCACAGAAGCAGGGATACCATGACGCTCGGCAATCCATGCCCAAGGACTATTGCGCTGATCACTCCCGAGGTGACCAGTACCAGGGTTCCTATGGCTATATGGTCTGTAACCACAGTTACCAGGGTTGTAAGGAGTATACCTGCAATTCCCAGCAGGGGATTGATGCCCAGGAGCATTCCCGCATATGAGGCGGTGCCTTTGCCTCCCTTGAACTTCATGTAGAACGGGAAGTCATGGCCGAAGATTACTGCCGCACCGTTAAGGTACATGGGCAGATAGCCCTGGTCCACATAGCCTGATGCCATGAGCCTTCTTACGATCACAACCGACAGGACCGCCTTTGCTATGTCAAGAAGAGCAACTGCGATTCCCCAGCTCCAGCCGAAGGATACAGCCGCATTTGAAGCTCCTGAGTTCCCGAAGCCGAGCTTCCTGATGTCCACCTTCTTGAAAATCCTGCCAAGTATGTATGCTGACTGCAGATTACCGAAAAGATAGCCTATCAGTATGATTACCACATAATTCAAGGAAAGCACCCCCATAGATATTATTGGATCTCTATTTCTCCGTACAAGTCATATTCTGTTGATTCCGTTATCCTGGTCCTGACATAGGAGCCTGCGATAAGCTCTTCGTCAGTCTCGATATATACGAGACCGTCAATTTCAGGAGCCATCTCAGACGTCCTTCCATACCATCCGTTCTCATCAATACCTTCAACAAGGACATCGTATACCCTGTCGACTTTGGTACCGTTGACATCACTGGATATTCCCTGCTGAAGCGACATTATGGCGTCCCTTCTCTGTTCCTTCACTGACTTCTTTACCTGTCCCTGCATAAGGGCTGCCGGAGTCCCTTCCTCCTTGGAATAGGTGAATACGCCGAGTCTGTCGAATTTGACATCATTGACGAAATCAAGAAGTTCCTGGAATTCCTCATCGGTTTCCTGAGGGAAGCCTACAATGAGGGATGTCCTGAGGACTATTTCAGGTATTTCCTTCCTGAGCTTCGATATGAGCTCGGTTATTGTCTTCTTTGTGGTCCTTCTTGCCATTCTCTTGAGGACGGAATCCGATATGTGCTGTATCGGGAGGTCAAGGTATTTAACGACCTTTTCGTTGTCCCTCAGCTCATATATGAGTTCATCGTCGAACTCCTCAGGATAGAGGTAAAGGACCCTGATCCACCTGATGCCGCCTATCTCCTTGAGACCTCTTAAGAGCTCAGGAAGAGCCTTCTTCCCATATAGGTCGGTACCGTATCTGGTCGTGTCCTGCGCAACGAGGATCAGTTCGGTGGTTCCGCTCTCAGCGAGTAGTCTGGCTTCATTCAGTATATGGTCCATTTCCCTGCTCCTGTATTTGCCCCTTATCTTCGGGATGATGCAGTAAGTGCAGAAGTTGCTGCAGCCCTCGGAGATCCTCAGGTATGCGGTCTGACCGAAGCCTGTGGTAACCACCCTTTCGCCTTCGTTGATACCTGAATCCGAATAATCCAGCATCATTATCTTCTGCCTCGTGTTTATGAACTTCTCCACGTACGTGTCAAGGAAGCCATAGTTATTGACACCGAGGATGACGTCAAGCTCAGGCATGAGCGTAAGGAGCTCCTCACCGTACCTCTGGGTCAGGCACCCTGTGGCCATAAGCAGCTTGCAGTTGTGCGACTTCTTGTATTCTGCCATCTCGAGGATGGTATCTATAGATTCCTGCTTCGAGCTCTCAATGAATCCGCATGTATTGACTATTATGATATCAGCCTCAGACGGATCCTCGGTGAGGACATACTTGTCCCTGAGCATCCCCAGCATTATCTCAGAGTCTATCCTGTTCTTGTCGCAGCCGAGGCTCACGAGACCTAACTTGTACTTGTCCAAAAATCATTCCTCCAAAAGGGTAAACCAAATTGTATTCAACCAAATTATTATATCCTAATCCATGCATATTTCCAACATTATTTTACTTTCCGGTGAAGCACCTCTTGCCGGAAGAGTACCCATATGTACAGACCAGAATTGACAGATTCAAAAATGGAAATGGGACGCCAGGCATCCTATTGGATTCCTATGCATCCCATTTTCCGATTCCGAATGACCTGAACCTGTTGTATCTTGCTTCTACAAGAGTATCGTCTGTCTCTTTCCTGGCATTGTCGATGAAGGTCCTTATTATTCCTGACATATCCCTTACCACAAGGTTGAAGTCCTTGTCGATACCGCCGTACTCAGGGACAATGCCCTCGATCACCCTCAGCTTGAGGAGCTCATCGGAGGTTATCTTCATGATCTCGCTGGCTTCCTTCGCCTTGGAGGCATCCTTGTAAAGTATGGATGAGAAGCCTTCCGGTGAGAGTATGGAGTATATGGAATTCTCGAGCATATACACCTGGTCTCCTACAGCAAGGGCTAAAGCCCCACCGCTTCCGCCTTCTCCTGTTATGAAGCTTATTATCGGGGTCTTCACAGTTGCTGTTTCAAAAAGGCACCTTGCGATGGCCTCGCCCTGTCCCCTTTCCTCAGCCTCGACAGCGCAGCCTGCACCCTTGGTGTCAATGAGGATTATGACAGGCCTTTTGAACTTCTCCGCCTGCCTTATGAGCCTCAGCGCCTTCCTGTATCCTTCCGGATTTGGATTGCCGAAGTTCCTCATTATGTTCTCCTCAAGTGTCTTGCCTCTCTGAATTGCGACCACTGTCACAGGAGTGCCCATGAAGAAGCCGACTCCGCCAATAACAGCTCCGTCTTCCTTGAACAGCCTGTCTCCCTTGAACTCCATGAAGCCATCTATCATGGCGTCTATGAAGTCAAGTGGAAGCGGCCTGTGCTTGTCTCTTGCCTTTTGTACCTTTTCCCATGCACCCATCTAATTTCTCCTGTGTATCATGAGGAGCCTGTGAAGGTAATCCTTCAGGTCCTCACGCTTTACTATAGCATCGAGGAAGCCATGTTCCAGCAGGAACTCCGCACTCTGGAAATCCTCAGGCAGCTTCTGCCTTATGGTTCCCTCTATCACCCTTCTGCCTGCGAAACCTATAAGCGTTCCGGGTTCAGCGATTATAATGTCACCGAGCATCGCGAATGACGCGGTCACTCCGCCTGTGGTCGGGTCCGTCGGGACCGATACGTACAGAAGGCCTTCATCCGAATGTCTCTTGAGTACTGCTGATACTTTCGCCATCTGCATGAGGGACATTATCCCCTCCTGCATCCTTGCTCCACCTGAAGCAGAGAATATTACAAGAGGAAGCTTGTAGAAGATCGCGAACTCAACGAGTGAAGCAAGCTTCTCGCCTACAGCGGTTCCCATTGAGCCCATCATGAAGCCGGGTTCCATTACGCCTATGGCAGTCCTTATGCCTCCTATGTTCCCATATCCTGTGATGACAGCTTCCTTGAGACCTGAATTCTTCATTGAGGTCTCAAGCTTGTTGCCATAGCCCGGAAATCCAAGCGGATCGTTGCCGACTATGTTCTCATTGATCTCCCTGAAGGTATCAGCGTCAACCACAAGGCTGATCCTGGCATGTGCCCCGAGCCTGTGGTATGCTCCGCATTTGGGGCATACCCCGTGATTCTTCTCAAGGTCATCCGTTATTATGAATTTCTCGCACTTCACGCATTTGGTCCACAGGCCTTCAGGGATCGAAGGGGCTGAAGCGGCAGCCTCGTCTCTCCGATCCATTGTCTCCTGAGGCGGCAGCGTGAAATACTGCTTGTTTTTCTTAAAGATTCCCATCAGTCATCCCACCTAATCTCATCAAGCGTCGCAGTATGGTAACCGCCTGTAAGGAAGAAGTCACTTCTAAGTATCCTCTCCTGGTACTCCACGTTTGTCTTGATGCCTTCAATCGTAAGCTCGTCAAGTGCGCTCTTCATCTTCATGATTGCGTCATCCCTGTCCTTGCCGTGGACTATGAGCTTTGCCACCATGGAGTCGTAGAAAGGAGGGATCGTGAAGCCGCTGTATACTCCGCTGTCTACCCTCACACCGTTGCCTGAAGGAAAGTGGACGAATGTAAGCTTTCCCGGGCATGGAGCAAAGTTGTTCCATGGGTCTTCAGCATTGATCCTGCACTCTATGGCATGTCCTCTGAATTCCACTGATTCCATTGTTATGGAAAGGGCTTCGCCAAGGGCGATCCTTATCTGTTCCTTTATAAGGTCCACACCAGTTACCATTTCTGTTACAGGATGCTCGACCTGGATCCTTGTATTCATTTCCATGAAATAGAACTCATCATCAGCACCCAGAAGGAACTCTACCGTTCCCGCTCCCAGATAGTCTGAGGCTGCTGCGCATGCCATTGCGGCCTCGCCCATCCTTGTCCTCAGGGAGTCTGAAAGAGCAGGAGATGGAGTCTCCTCGAGGACCTTCTGCTTCCTTCTCTGAAGGGAGCAATCCCTCTCACCGAGATGTACGGTATTGCCGAAGCTGTCCCGGAGGATCTGGAATTCTATGTGCCTTGGGTTCTTGATGAACTTCTCGATATATACTCCGTCTTCCCCGAAATTGACCATTGCTTCCTTCTTGGCAGCCATCATTGCGTCCTTCAGCTCTTCTCGTCTGGTGACTATCCTTATACCCTTGCCGCCTCCGCCTGAGGATGCCTTGACCAGCACAGGATATCCCATGCCTTCTGCAATGGCTTCAGCCTCCTCATAGGTCGCAACATCTCCGTCAGATCCCGGGACTACCGGAACTCCGGCATTTTTTGCGGTTGCCTTAGCCATGGACTTGTCTCCCATAAGGGATATGGTCCTTTCGGACGGTCCGACGAAGGTGATGCCGCATTCGCTGCAGAGCCTTGCAAACAGGGGATTCTCCGAGAGGAACCCGTATCCTGGATGTATGAGGTTCGCTCCGGTCAGAACCGCAACGGAAAGGATGTTCTCCATATTGAGGTAGCTGTCCTTCGAGTAGTTTTTGCCTATGCAGTATGATTCATCTGCAAGCTTGACATGGAGGGACTCCCTGTCAGCTTCAGAATGAACCGCCACTGTGGCTATTCCCATTTCTCTGGCCGCCCTCAGTATCCTGAGAGCTATTTCGCCCCTGTTGGCGATAAGTAGTTTGTTCATAGTAATTCTCACCTATCCTAGTACGAAAAGCAGTTCTCCTTCACAGACAACCTCGCCATTCACGAAGGCCTTGCCTGTACCTTTTCCGAATGTGCTTTTCAGCTTTGTGATGTTTACCTCGAGGGTAAGGGTGTCTCCAGGACGTACCTGCTTCCTGAACTTGACCTTGTCAAGTCCGGCAAAGAAAGGCATCTTTCCCTTCATGGATTCCATTGAAAGTATTCCCACAGCACCGGTCTGGGCCATGGCTTCAACTATCAGCACTCCGGGCATCACCGGATGCTCCGGATAATGCCCCCTGAAGAAGTCCTCGTTCATGGTCACATTCTTTATTGCCCTGCAGTATTCCCCTGGCCTGACCTCGTCGACCCTGTCGATGAGGAGGAAGGGCTGCCTGTGGGGGATCGTCTTCATTATTTCATTGATGTCCATCATCTTCTAGTCCTCCTTTATCTGGAAGAGGGCTTTTCCGTAGTCAACCATCTCTCCGTCTTCAGGGAGTACTGCCATGACCATACCTGAATATGGCGACTTTATCTCGTTCATTATCTTCATCGCTTCAATGATGCAGAGGGTATCACCCTTCTTCACCATGTCCCCTACGGTTACAAAAGGCTTTTCACCTTCACCAGGTCTTGAATAGAAGCTTCCGACAATGGGGCTTGTGACCTCGGTATATACCGCATCAAGAGAAGCCTTGTCAGCAGGGGCATAGGATACCGGGCCGCTGGATAATGCCGGTGCGGCTGCAGCTTCAGAAGCGACCTCTTCGGTTGCTGAACCGGTCTTCACTGACTTATGTTTTTTCTCAGGCTTTTCCTTCAGTCTCGAGACTGAGAGGGAATCACCCCCGAGTTTTACCTTAAGCTCTGTGAAATCCGATTTTTCAAAGGTTTCAAGGAGCTTGAGAAGATCTCCTAATTCCATCATTAACCCTCCCATTCCTTGAACAGTATGGAAGCGTTGTGTCCGCCGAAGCCCAGTGAGTTTGAAAGCGCATATGAAATCTTGGCTTCCTGCATGCTGCCGTAAACCACATTCACTGAGACGACCTCATCTATGTTCTGTGTGTTGATTGTCGGAGGAATGAAGGAATCCCTTACGGAGAGGACAGATGCGATAGCCTCAACTCCGCCTGCTGCTCCAAGAAGGTGGCCTGTCATGGATTTTGTCGAGCTGACCTTGACCTCGTTTCCGAAAAGCCTTGATATCGCCTTTGACTCAAGCTGGTCGTTCATCGGGGTGCTTGTTCCATGGGCGTTTATGTAGTCCACCTTGTCAGGTGTGATCCCTGCTTCCTCGACGGCCTTCTTCATTGCCATGTATCCGCCGAGTCCCTCAGGATGAGGTGCGGTTATATGGTATGCATCCGATGTCGAGCCGTAGCCAACGATCTCCGCATATATCCTTGCCCCTCTCTTCATTGCGCTCTCAAGCTCCTCGAGAACTATGACTCCTGCTCCTTCGCCCATTACGAAGCCCTTCCTGTCCCTGTCAAAGGGAATGGAGCCCTTCGTCCTGTCATCAGTCTCGTTAAGAGCCTTCATGTTAGCGAATCCTGCTATTGCCATGGGGGTAATGGAAGCTTCGGTGCCTCCGGTCACAGCAACCTTGGAGTAGCCGTGCTTTATGCTCCTGAAGGCTTCTCCGATTGCATGTGTTCCCGACGCGCATGCCGATACCGTCGAGAAGGATGATCCCATGGCCTTGAGCCTTATGGAGACTTCTCCGGCAGCCATGTTGATTATGTTCATAGGTATGAAGAAAGGCGATACCCTTCCAGGCCCCTTCTCAATGAACTTCTGGACATTCTCCTCCATGGTTGAAAGACCGCCGATCCCTGACGATACATATACTGAAACATCGAAAGGGTCATACTGGCCTTCAGCGATACCTGAATCCTTCCATGCCTCTTCAGATGCAAGGATCGCAAGCTGAGTGAACCTGTCCATCCTTCTTGCTTCCTTCTTTCCCACTGCCTCGGCTACATCAAGACCCTTGATCTCTCCTGCGAGTACTGCCTTGAAGGCTGAAGTGTCAAAGGTTGAGATCTTGTCTATCCCGTTTCTGCCTTCCTTGAGTCCGGCATTGAATTCCTCTACATTGTTTCCTATGGGTGTCACGGCGCCCATTCCCGTTACGACTACTCTGTACATGCTTTCCTCCTACATGCTCATGCCGCCGTCTACGGCAAGCACCTGACCTGTTATGTATGAACTCTCCCTCTTTGCGAGGAACAGGACCGCATTCGCGATGTCCTCAGTCTTCCCAAGCTCCTTAAGCGGAATCGATTCGCTTATGGCTGCCTTCTGCTCATCTGTAAGCACTCCGGTCATGTCTGTTGACACATAGCCCGGTGCGACTGCGTTGCAGGTGATGCCCCTTCTGGCAAGCTCCCTTGCTACAGATTTGGTAAGTCCTATCACGCCCGCCTTTGAAGAAGCGTAGTTGGCCTGACCCGCGTTGCCCATGATTCCAACTACAGAGGATATGTTTATTATCCTGCCGTATCTCTTCTTCACCATGGTTCCGCTCACTTCCCTTATCATGTTGAACGTGCCGGTGAGGTTGACATCAAGTACCTTCCTGAAGTCTTCGGTCTTCATCCTGAGAAGGAGTCCGTCCTTTGCTATCCCTGCATTGTTCACAAGTACGCTGACTGTGCCGAATGCCTCAATGGCCTTCTTCACTATCGCCTTGGCATCCTCTTCAACTGAGACGTCGCCCTTGACCGCTATGTAGGAAGCCCCCATGGAATCAAGCTTCTCGACAAGCTCAAGGGGCTCGCGGCTCGTATAGTTCACCACCACGTTATAGCCTTCCTTTGCGAAGGCCAATACGCATTCTGCACCTATACCCCTTCCGCTTCCGGTTATTATTGCCGTCATCTTATCCATTCTGTGCTCCTCCTAACGAATCAAGCTCCTTCAGAAGAGCTTCCATGTCTGAAATGCTGTCTACTGAATATATGCTTCCCTTTACCTTGTTCTGCTTCGCAAGCGATGCGAGAGCCTTTCCGGGCCCTACCTGTATGAAAATGTCCCCATCCTCTGAATCCAGCGCCTCGAATGATTGTACAAGCCTTACAGGACAATAGATATGCTTCTCAAGGATCTCCCTGAAGTCATCCCCTTCATCGTAGAAGGTTCCCTTATAGTTGGAAAGTACCCTTGTTTCAGGCATCCTGACCTCAATACCGTCAAGGAAGCTCCGGAACTCTTTTCCTGCTTCAGACATCAGCTTGGTATGGAACGCTCCGGATACATTGAGGAAGGTTATCTTCTTTGCTCCTGCTTCCTTTAGCGCTGATTCGAACTCGGCCTTCCTGGAAGCGAGTCCTCCGCATACTGTCTGGCTTGGAGCGTTGTAGTTCGAGACCCAGAGTCCTTCCTTACCTTCAAGAACCTTCTCAATCAGGTCGCTCTGGAAGAATGAGACAGCTGCCAGGAATCCCTCCGTGTTGTCACAGGCCTTCTGCATGGCTTCGGACCTTTTGACAAGCAGTCTGACACCATCCTCGAAGGTAAATGCCCCTGCTGACGCGAGCGCGCCGTATTCTCCAAGGGAGAGGCCCATGAAGGCATCAGGTACAATGCCCTTTTCCCTGAGCACGGACATTATTCCGAAGCCCATGGTGAATATCGCTATCTGGGAGTTCTCGGTCTTGTCGAGAAGCTCCTTGTCTCTGAAAACAGAGGTAAGGTCCTTCCCTGATATTCTCGAGGCAGTTTCAACAGCCTCCCTGTAAACACCGTAGTTTTCAAGGAAATCAAGACCCATGCCGGGTACCTGCGCACCCTGGCCGGGGAAAAGAACATAAATACTCATATGATACCAATCCTTTTTATAGAGTTATGAATTTGGAGCCTGTGATAAGCCTTTCAAGGATTTCCTTCGCAGTTCCCCTCTCCTTTACCATGCCGGCTATCTGCCCTGACATGAAGGAGCCTTTTTCTATGTCTCCGTCTATGACTGCTGCCTTGAGGGCTCCTGTACCAAGAGCTTCAAGCTCCTCAGGCGTTCCGCCATGCTTCTCGAGGTCGTCGAACCTCTTTGACAGCTTGTTCCTAAGTACCTGTACCGGATGTCCTGTTGACCTTCCGGTTACGGTAGTGTCTATGTCGCTTGCCTCAAGGACCATCTTCTTGTAGTTCTCATGAGCCTTGCACTCATCAGCCACAATGAACACAGTTCCAACCTGTATGCCTTCGGCTCCAAGGGTGAAACATGCATCAACTCCCCTGTGGTCAGCGACTCCTCCAGCTGCGATAACAGGAATGGAGACTGAATCAACGATCTGCGGTACAAGGACCATGGTCGTCAGTTTGCCGATATGTCCGCCTGCTTCATTACCTTCAGCTATGACGGCATCAGCCCCTATCTTTTCCATTCTCTTTGCAAGAGCTATGGATGGTACAACAGGGATGACCTTTATACCTGCCGCCTTGAATGCAGGAACATATTTTGCAGGATTGCCTGCACCGGTAGTAACTGCGGCTACCTTCTCCTCAAGGACAACGCTTATGACCTCATCCCTGAATGGTGAAAGAAGCATTATGTTTACCCCGAAAGGCTTGTCGGTGAGGCTCTTGGCGATCCTTATCTCCTGCCTTACGATTTCCCCTGGTGCGTTGCCCCCTGCTATTATCCCCAAGCCTCCGGCGTTGGACACGGCAGCTGCAAGCTTCCCGTCAGCGAGCCATGCCATGGCTCCCTGGAACACGGGATATCTGATACCCAATAAGTCGCATATTCTGTTGCCCATCATTTGCTCCTTAAGCAGTTTTCGCTTCCACGTAGTTTACTGCATCCTTGACTGTCTTTATCGATTCAGCGTCGTCAATTGTTATGTCGAACGCTTCCTCAAGCTCCATTACAAGCTGGACAAGGTCAAGTGAATCGATTCCCAGGTCGTCTGAGAAATTGGAGTCCATTGTTATCTCATCTGCAGGTATGTTCAGTTCCTTGGCGAGTATTTCCCTAACTTTTTCAAAAATCATTTATTATTCCTCCGTTTTTATGAATTATTTATGTAATATGGCGTAGGCCATTATACAGCTTATTTGCTCCACTCGATGACTGCTGCTCCATATGTGAGTCCGCCGCCGAATCCCACAAGTCCCAGCCTGTCACCCTTCTTGAGGAGACCTTTCCTGTTCATCTCATCCAGCGCTATTGGAATGCTGGCTGCTGAAGTGTTCCCGACCCTGTCCAGGTTTACGTAGAACTTTTCCCTTGGAAGCTCCATCTTGGCTGCTGCCGCATCGATTATCCTCAGGTTAGCCTGATGGGGGATCACATGGTCAAGGTCAGCCATCTTCATGCCTGCCTTCCCTACAGCTTCAGACAGCGCCTTTGGAAGGACCCTTACCGCAAACTTGAAGACTTCCCTGCCCTCCATTATTATGAAGTGATCTGAAACCTGGTTTCCTGCAAGGAAATTCCTGACCTTGAACTCCCCTGAATGAAGTGCGGATATCTTTGTACCATCTGCTCCTGTCACGACAGACCTTATTCCGTCACCTTTTTCAAGTACCGCTGCACCAGCACCGTCTCCGAAGAGCACGCAGGTTGTCCTGTCAGTGAAGTCCACTATCTTGGATAGTACCTCGGCACCTATTACAAGAGCATACTTCCTATCAGATATGGCAAGGAGGCCTTCCGCTATTTCAAGTCCGTATACGAAGCCTGTGCACGCGGCATTGATATCGAAGCATGTTGCGTTGACAGCGCCAAGCTTCGCCTGCACGTAGCATGCTGTTGAGCCAAGGAGCGACTGTGGCGTTATTGTCCCCAGGATTATGTAGCCTATCTCTTCAGGGGAGATCCCTGCATCCTCAATGGCCTTAAGTGAAGCCATGTATGCAAGGTCGCCAGTATTCTCATCAGTGGCGAAAGCCCTCTCCCTGATCCCTGTTCTGGATATTATCCAATCGTCGCTTGTGTCAACGACCTTTTCCAGATCCTCGTTGGTCACTATATTTTTTGGAAGATAGCTTCCAGTTCCTATTATCTTGGCCACATCGCACCTCACATATGTTTGTTTCTTAAAATATTTGACTATCAAAATATATAGCCTGCACAAAGAACTTACAATTTCGTGAATAATGCAAAATAGGAGCCTATAGCTCCTGTTTTCTCGAAATTGCTCTCATTATCTCTTTGGAGCGTTTGATAAAATATTAAAGATTAATTAAGAAATTAACATACAACATCGTATTTTCCATGAAAAAAAAGGCTGCACATTTGTGCAACCTCAATCTACTCAGTATACTCATCTTCCTTTAGAACGAACCCGCTCATCAGGTAGTAGATTATGTCGATGTTCAGGTAACCCTCCTTATGCTTCCTGAGAGCCTTTGAAAGGCTTAGAAGCGTGGAATTCGTTACCCCGGTCAGTTCCTGGATCTCCTGTTTGTTGTAGTATTTCCTGACGAAGAGGCCTGCAAGCTTGTCGTGCATCTCCTTCTTATATAGAAGGTCGGTTTCCGGGTCCCTGTGCGGACCGTGTCTTCCGTTGTGATGCTCCCTGCAAAGGTATATGACATTCAGAGGGAAGTCGATGCCTCCCTCCTCCCTGTGGACTATATGGTGCTTGTCGCCTGGCCTTCCGCAGACCCTGCAGGCGTTTTCTGCCATCTACGCCTCCTGTTCGGTCTTGATGTTCTTGTGGTAGTTGTATTTTTCCCTGTTCTCCCTTACCACTCTTTCGATAAAGGCTGTCTTGTCCTGTGCACCTTCGTCACCCTTTTCCCTGGACCTGACTGAAAGTGTGCCGCTAGCCTCTTCCTGCTCTCCGATGATGACAATGTAAGGATCCCTTTCAAGTCTGGCTTCCCTTATCTTGTATCCGATCTTTTCAGACCTGTAGTCAGCCTCAATCCTTATGCCTGCTGCCTTCATTTCTGATGCCACCATGTCAACATAGTCATGGAACCTCTCTGATATCGGCAGAAGCTTTACCTGTACCGGTGAAAGCCACAGAGGGAATGCGCCTGCGTACTTCTCTATGAGCATGGCCAGAGTCCTCTCGTAGCATCCGATTGATGTCCTGTGTATTACATACGGTCTCTTCTTGGAACCGTCTGAATCCACATAGTACATATGGAACCTTTCAGGAAGCGCGAAGTCGATCTGTATGGTAATGATGGTATCCTCTTTTCCATGTACGTTCTTGTACTGCAGGTCAAGCTTAGGTCCGTAGAACGCAGCTTCGCCTTCAGCCTCCTCATAGTCCAGACCGACATGGTCAAGGATCGTCCTCATCTTGTTCTGGGTATCTTCCCAAGCCACAGGATTGTCGATGTACTTGGCCCTGTTGTTCGGGTCCCACTTTGAGAACCTGTAGGAAATGCCGTCCTTCATCCCAAGGATATCCATGACATGGTCAATGAGTTGGAGCACTCCCTTGAACTCTTCCTCTATCTGGTCAGGCCTTACGACAAGATGACCCTCTGATATTGTGAACTGCCTGACTCTTATCAGTCCGTGCATTTCACCTGAAGACTCATTCCTGAAAAGAGTGGATGTTTCAGCGTACCTTATTGGAAGCTCCCTGTAGCTATGCTGTTCACTGTTGTATATTGTGAACTGGAACGGGCATGTCATCGGTCTGAGTGAGAGGATCTCATCATCCTTCTCCTCGTCTCCCATGAGGAACATACCGTCCTTGTAATGGTCCCAGTGTCCCGATATCTTGTACAGGTCAGATTTAGCGAGATACGGAGTCTGTGTGTAAACATATCCTCTGGATTCCTCGAGGTCCTCTATCCATCTCTTCAATATCTGGAGTATCTTGGCACCCTTCGGCTTGATAAGCGGAAGGCCCTGGCCGACTTCCTCAGCTGTTGTGAACAGGTTAAGCTCTCTTCCCAGCTTGTTGTGGTCTCTCTTCTTCGCCTCCTCGATCATAGCGAGATATGCATCAAGCTCTGATTTCTTCGGGAACGCGGTTCCATAGATCCTTGAAAGCATCTTGTTCTTCTCGGAACCTCTCCAGTAAGCGCCTGCGATCTGAGTCAGCTTCACAGCCTTGATGTTTCTTGTTGACATTAGATGAGGTCCGGCGCAGAGGTCTGTGAAATCACCCATCCTGTAGAACGAGATGACTGCGTCCTCAGGCAGGTCGTTAATGAGCTCCACCTTATAGGGTTCATCAAGCTCTTCCATGAGCTTGAGGGCTTCAAATCTTGGAAGTGTGAACCTCTCAAGCTTCAGGTCCTCCTTCACGATGACCCTCATCTCATCCTCGATCCTTGCCAGGTCCTCGTAGGTGAAGCTTCCATCCTTGTCAAAGTCATAGTAGAAGCCATCCTCGATGGCAGGTCCTATCGCAAGCTTAATGTCAGGGAAAAGCCTTTTGACAGCAAGTGCCATGACATGTGATGCGGTGTGCCTGAAAGCGTGTCTCCCCTCTTCGCTGTCAAAGGTCTTCACCTCAAACCTCGAATCTTCAGTGATTTCATCCCTGAGGTCAGCTGTCTTTCCATTCAGCTTGCCAGCCATTGCGTTACGGGCAAGTCCCTCCGAGATCTTTGCAGCAGCCTCGATTACAGTAGTACCCTTTTCGACTTCAAGAATCTTTCCGTCATAGAGTTCAAGTTTCAACATCATAACCCTCCTTAAAATAAAGAAGACCCGTCCCAATAAAAGGGACGAGTCGTCGCGGTTCCACCCTGATTGAAGGCATCGCTGCCTTCCACTCAAAACGCCTTAACGCGGCAAACGTCCATGCTTATACGATAAGTCTTCGCAGGAGACTCCCAGGTGGTTTTTCATGGATTTTCGTTTCGGGTCTTTCAGCCGGAGGACCCGATCTCTTTGTACTGCCATCCACTATTTTCCTGTTCAAGGTCTTTCATTACAAATATTATAGTGAATAAAAGTCAGGCAGTCAATGATCAACAATTTTTGGCATAATTAGAGGATGGATTGTATTTGATATATCATTCACAATATTTTTAGTTTGTCATATTCAAGGCATATTTCTGCAGACTTGTAAAGGTTTAGAAAATTCAATCATTGTTTCTTAATTATAGTGTTCGATTATTGTATAATGTACCCATAGATTCAAGGAGGTTAGGTATGGTACACGTCATAATACATATCCCGAGGTGCTCGGGACATGCAAGGAAGAACCAGCTCATCAGTTCCCTCAATTACAGGCTTTCATCACTTCTCAAGATGCCTGACAATGCTGTGCATGTGATAATATACGAATCCGAGTTCAGGACCGACACAGCATCTGAAAGCTGTGATTTCATCCTTGGCGAGGCAGTGACAAGGATCGAAATGTCTAGCGAAACAAGGGACGAGATGGCATCGATCTTCAGGGACGAGGCTGTCAAGTTCTCCGGGATAGAGGGTGACAAGCTTACTTTCGTAGTGAGGCAGGTCCCGGGTGAGTTCTGGTATGGCAGGAAGTGAAGAAAGCATTCTGATTGCAGATCCCAGGACACCTGATTGTGAAGTCCGCGTGATTGAGTCACTCGGATTCAAGGTCGTGGCAGCAGAATGTCTGGACTTTCTATATGAGGGAGTAAAGGGTCATCCGGACCTTCAGTTCGCTCCTGTAGGAGACAGGCTTATTTGCCACAGAGGTATTTCAAAGGTCAAACTGCGGGAATTACAGGGGCATGGAGTAGAGTGCGTGCAGTCCTTATCTGCACTGGCTCTCCCCTACCCCGGACACGTTATTTTGAATGCTTCCATCGGAGGCGGTGCACTGGTACACAGGACTGACATCACCGATGGAGCTCTTCTTGAGGAGGCGATAAGGCAGGGACTCAGACTGATCGACGTCAGGCAGGGATACGGACGGTGCTCAACTTCGTATATCGGGGACGGATGTTTTGCAACCAATGATAGAGGAGTGGCAGCTGCGTTATCAGAAAATGGATTCAGGGTATTCATCTCCCCCTATGGCGATGTTGAATTGGAGGGATTCGACTACGGATTTTTAGGAGGATGCCTGTCAATGGTTATGGCGGGCACAGACAGGCTGGTACTTGTCAGCGGGAATTTGAATGAATATGTCATGGGCAGGGAGCTGAGGGAATTCATAAAAAGTTCGGGCGCCATCCCGGTAGAGGTGAGAAAAGGAAGACTCAAGGACAGGGGTTCGGTGCTGCAGGTCTTTAAGAAAAGGAATTGACAATAATAATACTATATTTAAGAAAAAAGTTAAATATTTAACGCTAAAGATTGAAAACATGTGCAGTGCAGTGTATACTTATGGTGTATTTGTCCAAAATTTAACAATGAGGTGGAATATGTGTAGTTTAAAGGACAATCCTAAGACCAGAGAGCTGGATGATTTCATAGAAGAAATCGACGCCAAGGAAAGCGACCTGATACTGGTTCTTCACAGAGCGCAGAATCTCTTCGGTTACCTGCCTGAAGAAGTCATCAGCCATATAAGTGAAAAGATCAATGTTCCGAAAGCAAAGATATTCGGGGTTCTCAGCTTCTATTCCTATTTCACGACTACGCCGAGAGGAAAGAACGTAGTCAATGTCTGCATGGGGACAGCATGTTTCGTCAGAGGTGCTGAAGCCATACTCAGGGAGCTCGAGTCTCAGCTTAGGATCAAGAATGGTGAAACATCTATCGATGGGCTGTTCACGCTTGATTCGCTCAGGTGTGTGGGTGCCTGCGGGCTTGCGCCTGTTGTCATGGTCAATGACAAGGTGTACGGAAGAGTGACCACCGAAGATGTCGCAAGGATCATCAGCGAGTGCGAGGTATAGGAGGGTATGGAAATGCTTAGGACATTAAACGACCTTAAAGCCATAAAGGATGCTTCCCTGGAACTCGTGACTCTCAGGAACATGACAGGCCAGGATTATACGAAGAAGGAAGTCCTGGTATGCGGTGGAACCGGATGCCAGTCAGCTAAGTCCAAGGAAATAGTAAGCCTTTTCAATTCGGAGTTAGACAAGCACAAGATAAGCGACAAGGTAAGCGCCCATATAACCGGCTGCTTCGGATTCTGCGAAAAGGGACCGATAGTCAAGATTTTCCCGGATGATGTATTCTATGTTGAGGTCAAGCCATCAGATGTGGATGAGATAATAAAGGAACATATCTTAGGTGGAAAAGTTGTTGAGAGGCTTCTCTACAAGGACCCTGACACTAGTGAACTCATCAGGACCCAGCATGGCATGAACTTCTACAAGAAACAGGAAAGAGTAGCTCTTAGGAACTGCGGGCTGATCAATCCTGAGAAGATCGATGAGTATATTGCCTTTGACGGATACCTTGCACTGGGTAGGGCTCTTACAGAAATGACACCTCAGCAGGTAGTCGATGTCATCAAGGATTCAGGACTGAGAGGAAGAGGCGGAGCCGGATTCCCGACAGGCTCGAAATGGGGCATAACCCTCAGAAGCCCGGGAGCTGAAAAATACATGGTCTGCAATGCCGACGAGGGAGACCCGGGAGCATTCATGGACAGGTCCATCCTCGAAGGAGATCCTCACAGCGTGCTTGAGGCGCTCATGATCGGAGGATATGCCATTGGAGCGAACAAAGGCTATATCTATATAAGGGCTGAGTATCCACTCGCAATATCGAGGCTGAGGATAGCTATAAAGCAGGCTGAAGACTATGGACTTCTCGGAAAGGACATTTTCGGTACAGGCTTCAATTTCGAGATTGAAATAAAGCTTGGAGCAGGCGCCTTCGTATGCGGCGAGGAAACAGCGCTCATACACAGCATAGAGGGCAAGCGCGGCGAACCTACGACAAAGCCCCCCTTCCCTGCTGAATCAGGGCTTTGGGGCAAGCCGACCTGCGTGAACAACGTTGAGACTCTGGCGAACGTTCCTGCAATTATGATCAAAGGATCAAAGTGGTTCGCTGACTTCGGAACCAAGCTAAGCAAGGGAACCAAGGTTTTCGCACTTGCAGGCAAGGTCAACAACGTGGGCCTCGTCGAAGTCCCGATGGGAACAACACTCAGGGAGATAATCTACGAGATCGGAGGAGGAATAAAGGGAGGATACAAGTTCAAGGCTGTGCAGACTGGCGGACCATCCGGCGGCTGCATCACCGAACAGGACCTTGACACCCCTATCGACTACGAATCGCTCAGCGCAATAGGATCGATGATGGGATCCGGCGGTATGATCGTCATGGATGAGCATAACTGCATGGTTGACATTGCAAAGTTCTACCTTGACTTCACTGTCGACGAATCCTGCGGAAAATGCACCGCGTGCAGGATCGGAAACAAGAGGCTCATGGAGATCCTTGAAAAGATAACCCAGGGTAAGGGCGAACCAAGTGACCTTGTAAAGCTCAGGGAGCTTTCAGAGACCATTAAGGACACTTCTCTCTGCGCTCTCGGTCAGACTGCACCGAATCCTATCCTTTCAACCCTCAAGTATTTTGAGGATGAATACAAGGCACATGTCCATGACAAGAGATGTCCGGCTGGAGTCTGCAAGGATCTCGTAAGATACGAGATATCGGAGCTCTGCATTGGCTGCACTAAGTGCGCAAGGGCTTGTCCGGTGAGCTGCATATCCGGCAAGGTCAGGGAAAGGCATGTCATAGACCAGGAGAAGTGCATAAAGTGCGGATCCTGCTACACAGCGTGCCCGGTTAAGCCTGTCAAAGCCGTATTGAAGGTATAGGAGGGTATTGAGATGGATATGGTTCATGTAAAGATCAATAACAAGGAGATAATGGTACCTAAGGGTGCAACTATACTCCAGGCCGCAAGAGAACTGAATATCAACATACCGACCCTCTGCCACCTTGACCTTCACAACATTAAGATGGTAAACAAGGGTGCATCCTGCAGAGTCTGCGTAGTCGAGGTCGAAGGAAGAAGAAACCTTGCACCAGCCTGCTCGACACCCGTTTTCGAGGGTATGGTAATAAAGACGGACAGCATGAGGGCGATAAAGTCCAGAAGGACCATGGTCGAGCTGCTCATATCTGACCATCCGAAGGATTGCCTCGTCTGCCTTAAGAACCAGGACTGCGAACTGCAGCAGCTGGCAGCGGACCTTGGTGTCAGGAACATAAGGTACAGCGGGGAAATGTCTACTTATCCAGTGGATGCCGCTTCAAAGGCCATATACAGGGACCTGTCGAAGTGCGTGCTTTGCAGAAGATGCGAAACCATGTGCAACGACGTCCAGACTGTCTATGCCCTTTCAGGAGTAGGCAGAGGCTTCGATACAGTCGTCGGACCTGCATTCAATGCGCCTATGCACAAGACCGTATGTACATTCTGCGGACAGTGTGTCGCTGTATGCCCAACCGGAGCTCTTGTCGAAGTCGACAATGTGCCAAAGGTATGGGACCTTCTCGAGAACAAGAAGAAGACAGTAGTTGTACAGGTCGCACCTGCAGTAAGGGTAGCCCTTGGCGAACTCTTCGGACTTGCACCGGGAACTATAGTTACAGGAAAGATGGTCTCAGCACTCAAGACCCTCGGATTCGACTTCGTATTCGATACAGACTTCGCTGCCGACCTTACTATAATGGAAGAGGCACATGAGCTGATTGAAAGAGTCACTGAAGGGACGAACCTGCCGATACTTACCTCCTGCTGTCCAGCATGGGTCAAGTTCTTCGAGCATCAGTTCCCTGACCTTCTGAACATACCTTCTACATGCAAATCTCCGCACGAGATGTTCGGAGCAGTAACTAAGACATACCTTGCAAGCAAGCTGGGATTAAAGAGAGAAGACATGGTGGTCGTATCGGTAATGCCATGCGTTGCCAAGAAGTACGAGGCAGCAAGACCGGAGTTGGAGTCCAAGGGACTCCAGGACGTTGACGTGGTAATAACCACAAGAGAGCTTGGAAGGATGATCAAGGAGGCTGGAATTGACTTCCTGTCGCTCCATGATGAAGACTATGACGATCCGCTAGGAAGGTCAACTGGCGCTGCTGTAATATTCGGAGCTACAGGCGGAGTAATCGAGGCTGCATTAAGGACCGCTGCTGAGACCATAACCGGTAAGCCGCTTGAAAGCGTGGAGTTCGTTGAAGTCAGGGGTATGCAGGGCTTAAGGGAAGCAAAGGTTGAAATCGGCGAACTTGGTCTCAACATAGCTGTAGCACATGGCCTTGGAAACGCAAGGAAGCTCCTTGAAAGCATCAGGAAAGGCGAAAGCAAATACCATGCAATAGAGATCATGGCATGTCCGGGAGGCTGCGTAGGCGGCGGCGGTCAGCCCTACCACCACGGAGACCTTGAGATAATCAAGAAGAGGACCAGGGGAATATACGAGATAGACAGGAGCATGGAGATAAGGAAATCACATGAGAACCCTGCTATCAAGGAAATCTATGAGAACTTCCTCGGAGAGCCTGGAAGCCATCTTGCGCATGAGCTTCTTCATACCACTTATTTCGAAAGAAGCAAATAGCAAATAAAAGGGTGAGCCTTCAGATGGTGATTTGAAGGCTCACCCTTCCCTGTCCTGAAATTCATAATTTCAGCTGATCTTCAGGTCAATTGGTGAAGATATGTAAAAAGGCATGCCGCAGCATGCCTTTTCCGTATTACGCTATGTTATGATGACATAAGTTTTCAGGAAATGAACTACTCGTTCACTATTTCCTTGAGGTCCTTGCCAGCCTTGAATGCCGGCTGCTTGAATGCCGGTATCTGGATCTCCTCGTTTGTCTTTGGATTCCTTCCTACCCTTGCCTTTCTCTCCTTGACTTCGAAAGTTCCGAAGCCTGAAAGCTGTACCTTCTCTCCTGCTGAGAGTGCCTCGACTATGGTCTCGATCGCTGCCTTGAGGGCAAGCTCTGAATCCTTCTTTGTGAAAGCGGTTTTCTCCGCTATTTTTGCTACCAGGTCTGCTTTATTCATTTTCAGTCCTCCTTAAAATATAAAACGCAAGTACTATTATGCTTCAAATCATCTGGAAAATCAAGTACCAAGGCTGTTTCTGCCTAATATTCAGGCTATTTTCCCGATTCAAGCTCCGAAATCAGCTTCTTAAGGTCGCTGTTCGTGAATATATAGGTAGTGTTGCAGAAGTGGCAGACAAGTTCTTCGTCTTTACCATCATCACATATCTTCCTGAGCTCCTCAGTTCCGATCGAGATCAGCGCCTTCTCGACTGATGCCCTGGAGCAGTCGCAGTAGAGCGCAGGGACTTTCTCCTCATGGATCTCAAGTCCCATGTCCTCGAAGATATAGGAGATGATGTCCTTAATTGACTTGCCTTCTGAAAGCATTGCAGTCAGGCTTGGAATCTCCTCCAGCCTGTACATGATGATGTCTGCGATGTGCTCATTGGCACCCGGCATCATCTGTATCATGAAGCCACCGGCCTTTTTGACCGATCCGTCGGTGTCGACAAGGACTCCGAGTGAGACTGCTGAAGGCAGCTGCTCTGAAGTTGTATAGTAATAGGCAAGGTCCTCTGCGATTTCTCCTGTATAGAGCGGGACTGAGCTGACGTATGGCTCCCTGAGACCCTGGTCCATGATGACAGTAAGGTTACCTTCCCTTCCGACAAGACCGCCTACATCAAGCTTTCCCTTTTGATTGAGCGGAAGGTCAGCTTCAGGATTTACAATATAACCTTTGACAAGTCCGTTTGTCCTTCCGGTGACAAGTATTCCTTTTGCAGGTCCACCTCCATCGATCTGTATTGTAATCGAATCCTCCCTGTTCTTGAGCATTGAGCCCATTATCGACCCTGCGGTCAGCATCCTTCCGAATGCCGCAGTAGCTGTCGGGCTTGTCCCGTGTATCCTTGCTGCCTCACTGACCATCCCTGTGGTCTCAGCAGCTATAATCCTGACGTCCCCGTTCTGGGCCATCGCCTTGATCAGTATGTCCATTATTGTTTCCTCCGTTTCCAGGCTGTGAATGTGATCCTTTCAGTTTCTTCATGAGGACGTTTCTTTGAATAGGAATCCCACGCTTCGATGTCTTTGAAGCCTATCCTATGAAGTATATCAATAAGTTCCGGCTCTGAAAAGACTTTTTCATGATGGAGCTCCTCCACCCTCTCATATAGTCGCCCTTCCCTGACAAAGAAGTTCAGGTACATCTCGACTAAGCCATCCTCTATCGAGTTCTCCCAGGTATAAACTATATCGTCTGAGGTATATATGAAGTCGTTGTTGCCCAGTATTTCAGTAAGCTTGTAGCTCGAATTGATGTCGAATACGAGCAATCCATCTTCCTCGAGATGGTCGTAAGCCGCCCTGAAGAACTTCTCTGCCTGGCCGTCCTCAACAAGGTAGTTTACAGAATCAAGCACCGATGTGATCAATGAAAAGGACTCACCAAACTGCATATCCTCCATGGGTATGTTGAATGCCCTGGTCTTTATGCCAAGAGAATCAAGCTTTTTGACAGCAAGTGTCAGCATTTCCTCCGAAAGGTCGATTAGGGTCGTATCCCTGAAGTACGGGGCTATACGCAGGGAAATGTTTCCAGTCCCGCAGGCAGCATCCATATAGCTCCCACCCTCTTCCTTCATTGATAAGATGAAGCTTGCGAAAGCGTCATAATCGACATCCTCCATTATGAGCCTGTCGTATACTTTTGAAAATCCTGAGTAGCTTTCCATAGGTCCTCCCAAAAATGTATTCATTGTCCTGTAAATAATTGAACCATTTGCTGTATTTTTAATCAATATGATACTATAATAGAAATAATTATTGAAGCGGAGGTAACTAATTATGCAATATGATGTAGCGGTAGTAGGTGCGACCGGCCTTGTTGGAACAAAGATGCTGGAGATCCTTACCGAAAAGAACTTTCCTGTAAGGAACCTGTACATGTATGCTTCTAAAAAATCAGCAGGCAAGGAAGTCGAATATAAGGGCAAGAGCTATAAGGTCATAGAGCTTAAAAAAGAGAACATCCTTGACAAGGATATAGATATTGCGCTTTTTTCTGCAGGCGGCGACACAAGCCTTGAGTTTGCGAAGTACTTTGTCGAGATAGGCGCCGTAGTAATTGACAACTCCAGCGCATGGAGGATGGACAAGGAAGTGCCGCTGGTGGTTCCTGAGGTCAATCCGGAGGCGCTGAAGGACCATAATGGAATTATTGCCAATCCAAACTGCTCAACAATACAGGCAATGCCTGTTCTTAAGGCTCTATCCGACAGGTACGGCCTCGAAAGGGTTGTGTACTCAACATACCAGGCGGTAGCCGGAGCAGGCATACAGGGCATTATGGACCTCCAGAACGGACTTAAGGGAGAGAAGCCCAAAAAGTTCCAGTATGACATAGCAGGAAACCTCATACCTCAGATCGACACGTTCCTTGACAATGGATATACGAAGGAAGAGATGAAGATGGTCAATGAGACCAGGAAGATCCTCTCCCTGCCTGAACTAAGGGTGACAGCAACATGTGTGAGGGTCCCAGTAGAGACCAGCCACAGCGAAAGTGTAAATGTTGAGCTTAAGAGCGATTTCGACCTCAAGGAAGTGTTCGAGCTTCTTTCCAATACGGAAGGCGTCGTTGTGGAAGATGATACAGCCAATCTCAAATATCCAATGCCCCTGTACGTGGCAGGAAAGGACCCGGTATATGTCGGTAGGATAAGGAGAGATTATTCCAACAAGAACACACTCAACCTATGGATAGTGTCGGACAACATCAGGAAGGGAGCTGCACTCAACGCGGTACAGATAGCAGAGAAGCTTGCAGAAATGGGATTATTGGAAGGAGCAGAGTAACATGGCAATATTCAGAGGTGCGGGAGTAGCCATAATAACTCCATTCACGGAAACAGGAATCGACTGGGACAGGTTAAGGACACTTCTCAACTGGCATGTGGAGCAGGGTACAAATGCGATAGTCATCTGCGGTACAACCGGAGAAGCATCCACAATGTCAGAGTCTGAAAAGAAGGAAGCGATCAGATTCACCGTCGAGGTAATAGCTGGCAGGATACCAGTAATAGCAGGCACTGGAACCAACAACACAAGTGCAAGCGTAGCGATGAGCAAATACGCTGAGAGCGTCGGAGCCGATGCGCTTCTCGTAATAAACCCATATTATAACAAGACAAGCCCGGAGGGCCTGTACAGGCATTTCAAGGCTATAAACGATGAAGTGAACATACCAATTGTAGTATACAACGTTCCTTCAAGAACCGGAATGAACATTTCAGCTGAAAACCTTCAGAGGCTTGCAACACTTGGCAATGTCAAGGCAGTGAAGGAAGCTTCAGGCGACATCGCACAGATTGCCAAAATCAGAAGGCTGCTTCCGGAAGATTTCCAGATATTCTCCGGCAACGACGACCAGGTGGTACCGATCATGGCACTTGGCGGTGACGGAGTCATCTCGGTAACCGGCAACCTTATCCCGAAGGCAATCAGTGATATGACAAAGGCATTTCTCGGGGGAGACGTTAAGGAGGCACTCAGGCTTCAGATGGCTACCTTCGACATCACGAGTGCCATGTTCATTGAAACAAACCCTATACCACTTAAGGCTGCAATGCGGCTTGCAGGTCTTGACTCAGGGATATTGAGGCTTCCCCTGTGTGAGATAACTGAACCCAACCTGGTCAAGGTTGAGACTGCAATGAAGGCTTTTGGCCTGCTTGGAGGTCAGAATGGTTAAGGTGCTTTTGAACGGAGCTTCAGGAAAGATGGGTGGCGTCATTTCAAGCCTTGCAGCTTCCAAGGATGTTCAGATAGTTGCAGGCGTGGATGCGAAGAAGTCAGTGAGGGAGTATCCTGTATACCCATCCCTCTGGGATGTCAAGGAGGATTTTGATGTGCTTCTGGACTTTTCCAGGGCTGACTCCCTCTATCCCATACTAGATTTCATAAAGGCGAAAGAAAAGCCTGCAGTGCTTTGCACAACGGGCTATTCAAATGAGCAGGTTGAGAGGATAAACGAGGCATCGAAGACAAGTCCGATCTTCAGGTCAGGCAACATGAGCCTAGGGATCAACATACTCACGAGGATACTCAAAGATTACACGAAGATACTTTATGAGAACTATGATATCGAGATAGTGGAAAAACACCACAATGAAAAGATCGATGCCCCCAGCGGAACTGCCCTTATGCTGTCTGATGCAATCCAGCAGACCCTGGATGCAGAGACTAACCTTGTATTCGGCAGGGAAGGCATTAAGAAAAGAGAAAAGACAGACATCGGGATGCATTCGATACGCGGAGGCTCTATAGTAGGAGACCACGAGGTCATTTTCGCTGGTACCGGCGAAGTGATCGAGCTGACCCACAAGGCCATATCAAGGGACGTCTTCGCAGCGGGAGCTCTTGAAGCGACAAAGTACATGACACGAAAAGGACCGGGACTCTACAATATGGATTCGATGCTATTCGGATAAGAAAGTAAAACAGCAGTTCTTGGAACTGCTCAGACTGTAGACAAATCGACGAATCTTAACTTAAGGTTCGTCGATTTTGCTATTGTTATACCTATTTTGGAGCAAAAGTTAGGATATGGGACTCCTATTAGCCATAAATTGGCTCAAGGAGTCCCATATTCCTTGTATACCTGAGATTATGGTTCTCCTTGGCTGTTCCAAAGAGCCTTTCTATGGTCTGCTTCCTCAGGTTGTAGATATCTTTGATTCCTGGAGTAAGCCTGATCTTCTCACTCCACTCAAGATACGCTTCCCAGATATGCCTCAAGATAACCTTGACGTGGGTTTCGCTTTCAGTACATCGAGACAGGTTCGGGCACTTAGCGCATACCTTTCCATCGCTCTTATACTCCCTGTATCCTTCTCTGTTTGTTGTTGAGAGCAGCAGAAGCTTGCCACTTGGGCATATGTAGCAATCATTGAATTGGTCATATTTGTATTCGTGTTTTCGGAAGAAACCGTCCTTAGTCATAGGTCTCTTATATGGCAGCACCGGGATAATGTGGTCTTGATTGAGTAACCTTGCAATCGCTGGGGTCTTGAAACCTGCATCGCCTACAAGCATTTCAATTTCATCCTTTGGCAGCTTGTTGTACAAATCTATGAATGTCCTTGAATCATGGTCGTTTCCCGGATGTACTGAGTATCCAAGTATCCACCCATTCGCATCGCAAGCTGTCTGAGACATATATGCGAAGACTTCCTTGTGGGGACCTTTATGGAACAATCCGCTTTCAGGATCGGATTTGCTTCTTGTAACTTCTACTTCCTTCTTAGTTTTACCGGATCCTCCTGGACTGTCATCATCCGAGTCGAAGGGCTTCTTGCCCTGGTTAACCCTGTCTTCCTGTATTTCTTTCCTCAGCTCTTCTTCATAGAACAGAGCAGTCTTTCTGGCAGCTTCTTTAATAATTTTGTTTCTGTTGGCATTGGCCTTGATATGTGTTGAATCGACAAATACTATTTCCTTGCTTATCAAGCCGAGATTCAGGCCTTCCTCCAGAACTTTGGAGAATATCTCATGGAACAGGTCAGAGTATCCGTTCTCTTCAGTTGTCTTAAATCGCCTGGTGTAGTTCTTTCCGAAAGTACTGAAATGAGGAACAGCATCAGTTATGGAGAGCCCGAGGAACCATCTGTAGGCAAGGTTGACCTCGATATCCTTGATGGTCTGGCGCATGCTCTTTATCCCAAAAATCGTCTGGATCATAGGAATCTTGATGAGCATTACAGGATCGAGGCTTGGCCGGCCTTTTTCCTCTGAATACAAATCCTCAACCAGTTCATAGATGAAACTGAAATCCATTGAACGGTCGACCTCTCTAAGTATGTGGTCTTTTGGTACAAGATCATCCAGGCAAAGGAACTGAATTTGGTCTCTGTTTTCAGTGGACTTTTTAGACAACATAAAAATCACCACACTTAGTATGATATTTAAATTATATCATAATAATATGCTAGTGTCAATAACTCATTGAGTCCCAATGAAAAAAAGAAAAGCACCAGATCCGTTGGTACGAATCTGATACTTTGTCTACAGTCTGAGCAGTTCTTGGAACTGCTGTTTTCTTTAAAACGCTATACCGATTTGCCGGAGACCTCGTTCTTGATTGCAAATGCTCCGAAAAGTGCCATTGCGACGTATACCGCTGCAGCGAAGCTGCCCTTTATGGTGAACATCACAGCAAGTGCCAGCATGGCGATTATTATCAGTGCCTGGTAGGATATTAGAAGGTTCTTTTTCATAAATGTTGGAGTTCGGAGACTCGTGACTTCAGTCATGAGAGGAGAACTCCATTACACCCCTTTCGTTCGATCAGTATGGTATTCTGTCTTTTCAACAGTTTTAATTCCTTGAAGCTTGCACTCCTGTGGACAATTGAGCCATCCAGTTTGCGCAAATCAAAATAACCAGATGTCCTTCTTCCGAAAATGAAGCATTCCTCGTCCCTGTATCTCACATGGTCAAACAGGCGGAATCCCTTGACTTCGTAAGCGGACTGATTCGGCTTTTTCTTTCCGCCCTTTAGAAAGTTCGCCTTGTGTATCTGGCGGTTGTGCTTCCTCTTGAACACCTGATAGTAGATTTCATCGATTCTCATGGCATTCACGTTGCCGCTGATGCAGTAGGCATCAGTGCTATGGGTCTTTTCAATGCTATTCCTTATTCGGTTGTTCTTCGTGATGTATCCATAGGTCATGGAAACCTCTGGATACAGTTCCTTAAGACTGTTGTATACATGCCATCTCATGATGCCCATGAAGCTTGCATGACGGTACGACTTGTTTGGAGTAAGCTTAAGCTGTATCCTGCCTGCATGATGACTCTTATGGCATGTCTCGCATAAGGTGACCAGATTCCCGGGTGAGTCTCCTCCGGTCTTCCGGCTTTCCTTATGGTGAACATTCAGTATTCTGTCCTTTGACTTGCCATGGCAGTGCTGACATTCGTGGTTATCCCGCCAGAGAACATATTCCCTGGTATTCCAAAAACCCAGCTGTTCCCCCTGCTGGTATTCTCTCCCGCTGATCTCAGGATTCCTGATCTTCTGGATATCGAAACTTGCTGTTTCAATCACTATCCTTGATATGGGAAGGATCCTGTGCACATTCCCGATTACCTTCAAGTGGCTGTCTACCTTATGCTTGACTGAGGGAGCAAGCCACCCTTCCTTTTTCGATGCGGTGCGGTTAAGAAACCTTGCCATTCTGTAGCGAAGGTGGTTTCTCCTTGTTCTTCGGTTCTGCCTTCGTGTTGATAGCAGTTCAGGGATGTCATCCCGGAGCGTTATCTCTGAGACAAAAAGCTCTTTCTTCTCAGTAGTTGCGCTAAGGCCTACAACCTAGCTTCCTGCATCTACTCCAAGAGTGATCGGCTGAGTATATTCAGGAGAGTCATACAGCAGCTGTATTGTGAATGGTGTCCTTCTTACCACTTTTGCCTTGCCATCCTTCAACAGATGTTTCACTTTTCCATGTCGGCTGGTAGGCATAAGCGGATTTCCATTTTTACTTAAAATGTAGACCAAACCGGCACCCCTTTCTTGATGTAGTTAAGTACATAATTCCGCAAAATTGCCAGTTGGCATCCTTCGCCAATGTTGTAATTGCTTTTTAAGCCTGCAACACCGTTCCCGTTAACCCAAGAGAACTTTTAATCACAGACAACAGAGCCACGGATTAGGATGGACGTCCATTGGTGTTATGACAAAAACAACGTAGTGCCCGAAGCACTTAGGCTAATCAACCAGGCACAATGGATTGCTCCTCATGCCTTCGACTTCAGTCGAGGGTTAGTTGACTTTGTCCACCTCTACGAATATCTTATTACTAAATATAGCACGTTTACGGCTATTTTCAACTGCTCCGGGGCTTTGTCAGAAAATAAATACTTATCAGTACCTTTTCATGTCATAACACGATTCTATTGGTCATCCGCCACGTTAATACCTATGATTCTGTGGAGCATGGAACAAGGCGCAGAACTTATGCCTGCGCCTTTAAAAATTACTATGCCAGAGAAGATTCTTCCTCTTCAGTCCTTGATTCGTCCTGTTTCACAAGTTCAAGCCTTGACACTGAAACTTCGTACGCAACCCTTGTGACCTTCTCGGTCTCACTCACATTCTTGACGTACTCCCTTGACTGAAGCCTGCCGGAAACCTTGATCCTCTCCCCTATCTCAAGGTTCTTTGAATATCTCGCATTCCTTCCCCAGGCGATGATCGGGATGTAGTCGGATTTGTTGTAGGCCCTGTTGACTGCAACGAGAATATCCGTTATCTCCCTGCCGAATGGTGTCTTTCTGTATACTGGAGCCTTGCATATGAATCCGTCGAGGAGTATCTCATTCGGATCCTTGGCACGCTCCTCCGGTATCTCTATCGACCTTGCGAAGACAGTAAGAACAAGCTTGTTCCTGTTCTCAACCACCTTGTTGTAGCTTCTCAGCTGACCGTTGACCCTTATGAAGTCTCCCACACTGAGTGTGATGTCAGTCAGAAGCCGCTCGGAAATAGTGACGCAGAGTATGTCTTTCGACTCGCTCAGTCTGTCCACTTCGAGCTCGAACACATGAAATACCTCGCCGTACAGTTCATGGCTCACCTGCGGTTTTTTAAGCACCAGCCCCTCTAGAGTAATCCTGTTGTTCTCTGTGTAGTTCTCCACTCTGTTACCCCTCTTTCTTTGGTATTGGAAAAGGCCATACCTCGAAATACGAGCATGCCCACTGGCCTCTGTTCCCCAAAACAAAGACTCAATACTAATTATATCAAATGTGTATTCGATTTCAAGAAAATTAGAACGATAGGAATAAAAAGATGAAAATAATTTCACTTTCCTAAGGGCTGCTGGGATTAAAAATCCGGTATCCATGATTGAATTGACCTTCGGAATTCTGTATCATTGAATATGGAAATTGGAGGTGCAAAGTGGAAAACAATAGCCTTGCTGAAAACAAACTGCTTATAATGTATGCGATCAAGGGCCTTAAGGTAGAGCTCACAAAGGATCAGCTTTCAGACCTTCTTCTGAGCAGCATCTTCATGAATTACTTCGACCTGCAGACATATATCGACGAGCTTGAGAAAGCTGATTGCATCAGGACTGTAACATTGAGAGGTTCTGAGACTCTTCACCTCACGGGTACCGGTGAGGATATGCTGATGCTATTCTCTGACAGGATGAATCCGCGGAAGACCAAGGCAGTGGATGAATGCATTGCAAACAACATGGACAAGCTCATCCGGGAAGCGACAGTATCGACTTCCATAGAGGAGGGCGAACGAGGCACATACGTTGTCAGGCTGTCAGCCTTTGAAGATGAGCGGGAGATAGTAGGCCTTACATTATCGCTTCCGGACAAGGACAGTGCGGAAAGTGCGATGCACAGCTGGAGGAAGGACTCCTCCGCGATTTATGGGATATTATACAGGCTCCTTGTAAAATAGAAACGGACAAAGCGATGACCTTTTCTGGTGTTGCTTTGTCCGTTTTGATTTCACCAGGTCCTTGCAGCCTTCAGAATCTCGATCTCCCTCGCATATCCGTCAAGCTCATTTGGAGTTTCAAGATAGAACGGAAGGTCCCTGAGGTTTGGATGGTTGATTATCCTTGAGAATGCAGGTAGTCCTATGGAGCCCTCCCCTATCTTCTCATGCCTGTCCTTATGGCTGGAGAACGGATTCTTGCTGTCGTTGATGTGGATGGCCTTAAGCCTTTCAATTCCTATGACCTTGTCGAACTCCTCAAGCACCCCTTCAAGGTCATTTACGATATCATAACCTGCATCATACACATGGCACGTATCCAGACAGACCCCTACCTTGCCATCTAGATCGACCCGGTCCAAAATCATCCGTATCTCTTCGAAAGACCTTCCAATCTCGGTACCCTTGCCTGCCATGGTCTCAAGCAGCACGACCGTGGTCTGCTCCTCTGAAAGCAGCCTGTTGAGAAGTCCTGAAATAAGCCTGACACCCTCATCAAGACCCTGACCCACATGGCTTCCGGGGTGGAAATTGTAGTAGTTCCCCGGAATGTGCTCCATCCTCATAAGGTCATCCTTCATGACCATCTCCGCAAAGTCCCTTACCTTCGGGTCTGAACCTGCCGGGTTAAGGGTATATGGCGCATGAGCGAGTATCTTTCCGAAGCCGTTGGTCTCCATATATGTGACAAGTGCCTCTGCATCATGTGGATCAATATCCTTGGCCTTGCTTCCCCTCGGGTTCCTTGTGAAGAACTGGAAAGTGCTTGCACCTATTTCTGAAGCCGTTTTTCCCATGGCAAGGAATCCCTTGGATGAGGAAAGATGGCAGCCTATATTTAACAAAAAAATCATCTCCCTGTTTTGCTTATACAGATAGTATACAACAAATCGGGAGATAATTGAATTGTGTAAAATTTAATTCTTGGATATTTGTAGGTTTTCCCTCTTTTTCAGGAGCATCCTGAACTCGCCCATCATATAGAGTGAACCGGTGACAAGGACAATGCCCTGAGGTCCTGCCATTGTCACCGCTCTTTCCAGAGCCTTCTCATAGACTGGTTCAGGTATGCAGTTGATGTTGTCGGGTACATATGCCTTGAGTTCACTTATCGGAAGGGCCCTTGGAGTTGGCGGAACAGTGCATATTACAGCCGCGGCTCCCTGTGAGGCAGTTTCTGCCATGAGCCTTGCCTCCTTGTCCTTCAGTATCCCTAATATGACAACACGGGGAACATCCCTGAAATATGAATCCATGCTTTCAATAAGGCTTCGCATGCCGTCAGGATTATGGGCGCCATCGAGGATAACAGAAGGACTTCTGCCGAACCGTTCCATCCTGGCAGGCCATACCACTTCATCAAGTGCAGAGATGACCGAATCACGGGGTACCTCGCAGCCAGGGCTTGTGAGCATTGAGACAGCGGTAACGGCAAGCAGGGAGTTCTCCAGCTGATGCTTCCCGAGAAGGTTGAGATGGGCCTTTATGATCCCCCATGGCTGAACCTTAAACTCAATAAGCTGTTTCCAGTCTTCCATACCTAACCTGCTGATGTCTTCCGCTGAAATGAAGGATATTCCGGCTCCAGTCGCTTGAGCCCTTCCTTCAAGGACCTCCACTACCTTCTTTTCCTGCGGTGCTGAGACTGCAGGTGCCCCTTTGATTATTCCGGCTTTGTGGCTGGCAATGGCTTCGATCGTATCGCCAAGATATTCCATATGGTCGAAGCTTATGGAGGTTATGACTGAGAGAATCGGATCCAGTACATTGGTTGCATCGGTTTTTCCGCCAAGTCCGACTTCTATGACTCCGAAGTCAATTTCCATCTCCCTGAAATAAAGGAACATGATTGCAGTGACAACCTCGAATTCAGTCGGATGGGAATACCCTTCCGACATCACGCCAGGTATTGCATCCTTTACCCGTCCGGTAAGCCTTGCAAGTGCCTCATGTCCTATGTACTTGCTGTTGACTTGTATCCTTTCCTCGAATACCTCGATGAAAGGGGAAGTATATAATCCAGTGCGATATCCTGATCTCTCCAGTATAAGTGAGATGATCCTGGATGTGGACCCTTTGCCGTTAGTCCCTGCCACATGGATGAATTTCTGACCTTCCTGCGGATTTCCAAGGTGACGCATCAGGGCTCTCATCCTGTCAAGGCCTGTGCGTTCAGGTGCTCTGGGAATCCCGTGGATATATTCAAGTGCTTCAGTGCGATCCATCATACCTCCTGAAAAGGCAGGACCAGGGACCTTTTGTCCGCAGCCCTGCCTCCTGCATCTCGTTTCAAATCAGCGCCAGTTAAGTGTCATGTCTCATGGTTCAAGTCAGGGATTCTATCCTTTCCCTTACAGACTGGATCATCGCCTCATACCTGGTACCCTTTTCCTTTTCCTCGTCGATTACTGCCTGTGGTGCCTTGGAGATGAATTTCTCATTTGTAAGCTTTGAGGTGACCCTCGCAATCTCCTTCATGAGCTTCTCCTCTTCCTTCCTAAGCCTATCAATCTCCTTGTCCCTGTCTATGAGGTCAAGCAGTGGTATGAATATCCTGGCGTCACCTGTAACTACAGCAACATTGTTTTTTCCTGAAGGTTCTGATGTGACAAGCTCAACTTCATCAGCGAAAGCAAGCTTCTTAAGATAATCCGTGGCCATTACGAAGGCTTCGCCCATTCCCTCCTGAGGAAGGATGCTGAGCTTGGATTTCCTTGATGAAGGCACGTTCATCTCCTGCCTCAGGTTCCTTATGCTCCTGATGGCTTCTATGACAGCATTCATATTCATTTCTGTCTCAAGGTCTACCATATCCTCATCAGGCTGCGGCCATGGAGCTGTGACTATGGTAGCTTCGTCGCCAAGGTGGCTGTAGATCTCCTCTGTGATGAACGGCATTACCGGGTGAAGGAGCTTAAGTCCTGCAATGAGTACATTCCTTATGACATTGAAGCTTGTGCCCTTCTCCTCGTCAGTGCCGTTATAGAATACAGGCTTGATAAGCTCTATGTACCAGTCGCAGAGCTCGTTCCAGAGGAAGTCGTATACCTTCTGGAGCGCAACTCCCAGCTCGAACCTGTCAAGGTTTGCGGTAACGTCCGCAATGAGCGAGTTAAGCCTTGAAAGTATCCATTTGTCCGCAAGGGAATAGTTCCTTGAATCCTTGTATCTTTCGAGAAGTTCATCATTTAGGTTCATCAATACGAACCTTGATGCGTTCCAGATCTTGTTTGCGAAATTTCTCGCTGCCTCTACCCTCTCAGGATAGAATCTGATGTCATTACCTGGTGCGTTTCCGGTTATAAGCATGAATCTCAACGCATCAGCGCCATACTCATCGATCGTCTCCAGCGGGTCAACGCCGTTTCCGAGGGACTTGCTCATCTTCCTGCCTTCGGAATCCCTTACTATGCCGTGTATGAACACAGTATCAAATGGTGTTTCCTTCATGTTGTAGAGTCCTGAGAATACCATCCTTGCAACCCAGAAGAATATGATGTCATATCCTGTAACAAGGGTAGATGTGGGATAGAAATATTCCAGGTCTTCTGTCTTATCCGGCCACCCAAGGGTCGAGAAAGGCCATAGTGCAGAGCTGAACCAGGTATCAAGGACATCCTCTTCTTCCCTTAGCTTATCAAAGCCGCACTTTGGGCACGTATGAGGTGCATCTACTGAGGCTATGGTTTCGCCGCATGCGTCGCAATACCATACCGGTATCCTGTGTCCCCACCAGAGCTGCCTTGATATGCACCAGTCCTCTATGTTCTCCATCCAGTTGAAGTACGTCTTCTCGAATCTCTCCGGGACGAATTTAGTGTCCTTGTTCCTTACAGCTTCGAGAGCAGGGATTGCAAGAGGCTCCATCTTCACATACCACTGCCTTGAGATCATCGGCTCTATGGCAGTTCCGCACCTGTCATGGGTGGACAGGTTGTGGAGATGAGGCCTTATTGAGTCAAGGAGTCCGAGCGCTTCCATGTCCCTGACGATGAGCTTCCTTGCCTCGTACCTGTCAAGGCCGGCATATTTGCCACCGTTGGAGTTGATCCTGCCATGGTCGTCAAGTACGTTGACGCTGGGGAGGTTGTGCCTTTCCCCCACAAGATAGTCGTTAGGGTCATGGGCCGGAGTGATCTTCACGCAGCCTGTACCGAATTCAACGTCAACATAGGAATCGGCGACTATAGGGATCTCCTTGTCCACGAGAGGAAGCATGAGAGTCTTGCCTATGAGTGCCTTGTACCTGTCATCATCAGGATTTACAGCGACCGCCGTGTCTCCGAGCATTGTCTCCGGCCTTGTGGTGGCTATTGTTATATACCCGCTGCCGTCTGTCAGAGGGTACCTGAAGTGCCACAGGCTGCCTTCAGATTCCTTGTATTCGATCTCCGCGTTTGAAAGCGCGGTGGTGCACTTGGGGCACCAGTTCGTCATCCTGTTTCCCCTGTAGATGAGTCCTTCATCATACAGCTTTACAAATACTGTCCTGACCGCCTTCGAGAGGTTCTCGTCCATTGTAAAGGCTTCTCGGGTGAAATCGCAGGATGATCCCATCTTCTTGATCTGTTCCCTGATCCTCTCCCTGTATTCGTCGGACCACTCCCAGACCTTCTCAAGGAAAGCCTCCCTGCCTATTTCCTTCTTGACTATCCCCTGTTTCAGGAGTTCGTTCTCAACCCTTACCTCGGTTGCGATTGAAGCATGGTCCTCTCCAGGCAGCCAAAGTGCCTCGAAGCCCTGCATCCTCTTGTATCTGATGATCATGTCCTGAAGCGTCAGGTCAAGTGCGTGTCCCATATGAAGCTTTCCGGTTATGTTCGGAGGGGGCATCACTATGGTATATGGCTTCTTGTCCTTGTTAACCTTAGGTGTGAATATTCCCATCTCCATCCATTTGTCATAAAGTCTCTTCTCGAATTCCTTGGGATCATACGTCGTTCCCAGCATCTTCATGTCTTCCATAGCATCCTCCTTAAGATAAAAAGAGTCCCCGTCCATAAAAGGACGAAGACTCCGCGGTACCACCTTTTTTCCCACTGACATGGGCACTCGATAAATTAACGGTTCGAATAAACCGTCCGGACTTACTTAATTTCTGCCCGGAAGCTCGGAAGCTACCTTCTGCAAAATCCTGCGCAACCGTCTTTCAGCCTTGTACGGTCTCTCTATTGCGCTGACCCTTAGCATACTCCTCTTCGTCAATGCCTGATATATACCTTTATATTATATGTGCCTCTTCTCTATTGTCAAGGTCTTTTCTACTGTTGTGAGGTTCTGGTTCTTCTCCAGGTTCCTGAAGGCAGTCGATACCATCAGCTTGATCCTGTTCAGCTGGTTGACCTCGCTGGCGCCCGGATCATAGTCGATGGCGGTAATGTTCACGTTCTTGTTGTCCTCCCTAAGCTTCTTGATGACTCCCTTTCCTGTTATGTGGTTAGGGAGGCAGGCAAATGGCTGCATGCAGACTATGTTCTCAACACCGGAATGTATGAGCTCCAGCATCTCACCTGTTAGGAACCACCCTTCTCCGGTCTGGTTGCCGATTGAAACGACATCTTTGGTCATTTCCGCAAGGGATTCTATCCTTGAAGGAGGAGTGAACCTCTCTGATTCTTCCAGTGCATCCCTCAAGGCTTTCCTGTATATCTCTATCGCTTCGATAATGAGCTTTGATGTGACAGCACCCTTGAGGCTGCCTCCAAGCTCCTTCCTCTTGAAAATATTGTTATATGAGCTGTAGAGGAAGAAGTCCGTAAGGTCAGGCATGACGGCCTCACAGCCTTCATTCTCGATGACATCGACCACATTGTTGTTTGCAGTGGGATGGAACTTGACAAGTATCTCACCTACAAGTCCGACCTTTGGCTTAACGGTGTTCTTTATCTCAAGCTTGTCGAAATCCCTGACTATTGCCTGTACGTTATCCTTGTATAGCTGGAAGCTTCCATTCGAAACATCCTTCTCAAGCTTTTCTGACCATTTCTCGTAAAGCTCATTTGCAGAGCCCTTGATGGTCTCATATGGCCTCACCCTGTAAAGCACCCTCATTAGAAGGTCTCCGTAAAGTATGGCAAAAAGCACACGGTTGATCGTATCTAAGGTGAGCTTCATCCCAGGATGCTTCTCGAAGCCCTGGAATGACAGGGGCACAACAGGCACCTGCGGGAACTCCGCATCCCTGAGGGCTTTCCTGATGAACCCGACGTAGTTTGTGGCCCTGCAGCCTCCACCTGTCTGGGTTATAAGCGCCGATGTGTTGTCAGGGTCATACTTTCCGCTTTTAAGGGCATTAATGATCTGACCCGTAACTATAATCGAAGGATAGCATGCATCATTGTTGACATACTTCAGCCCTTCCTCGATGGCATTCCTGTCATCGCTTGGAAGAACCACCAGATTGAAACCAGATGCCCTGAGAGCCGCCTCAAGGAACCTGAAGTGTATGGGTGACATCTGCGGGGCCAGTATGGTGTGGGTCTTCTTCATCTCTATCGTGAATTGAGGCCTTGCGTAGACAATAGGTCTTTCCTTCCTTGTGAAGCCGTTCCTCTCCCTGGCGTCCATGGCAGCCTTAAGCGACCTTATCCTGATCCTTGCCGCACCAAGGTTGTTTCCTTCGTCAATCTTGAGGAGAGTGTAAAGCTTGCCCTTGCTGTGAAGTATCTCCTCCACCTGGTCTGATGTGACAGCATCAAGTCCGCAGCCGAAGCTGTTGAGCTGGATGAGTTCAAGGTCATCCCTTCCCGCAACGAAGGAAGCGGCCCTGTAAAGCCTGTTGTGGTAGGTCCACTGGTCGATTACCCTTAGAGGCCTTTCAACACTGCCAAGCTGTGCAACAGAATCCTCTGTAAGCACCGCCATGCCGAAGTCCTTTATGATGTCAGGAATCCCATGATGTATCTCAGGGTCAACATGATATGGTCTTCCGGCCAGTACGATGCCCTTAAGACCATGTTCCCTCATGTACCTCAGGGTCTCTTCACCCTTCTTCTGTATGTCTGCCTTTAGCAGGTCCTTTTCTGCATATGCCTTCTCTACAGCAGCTGTTACCTCCTGGAGAGATACATCAGCATATTTTGATAATATGGAGTGCAGCTTCTTTGGAAGTTCGTTTCTCTTGTACAGGTTCAGAAACGGATTGAGGTATGTCGTGCCCTTTGCCTGAATAATATCCATGTTGTTCTTTACGACCTCTGGATATGAGGTCACAACCGGACAATTGTAGTGGTTTGATGCTCCCCTGTCCTCCTTCTCCTCATATGGGATGCAGGGATAGAAGATCATATCCACATTCTTCTTCGCAAGCCATTCGATGTGGCCATGGACTATCTTGCCTGGATAGCATACCGATTCCGAAGGGATCGATTCCATGCCGAGCTCATATATCTTCTTCGAAGACCTCGGGGAAAGGACCACCCTGTATTTCAGCTCTGTGAAGAAGGTGAACCAGAACGGATAGTTTTCGTAAAGGTTGAGGACCCTCGGTATGCCGATCGTTCCCCTTGTTGCCTCCGATGCTTCAAGGCTCTTGTAGGAGAATGTCCTGTCGTGCTTGTAGTCGAAAAGGTTTGGAATGTCATTCTTCCGTACTGTTCCAAGAGGCCTTTCACACCTGTTGCCTGAGATGAATTCATGTCCTTCCCTGAATATGTTTATCGTAAGCGGACAGTTGTTGAGGCAAAGTCCGCAGCGCCTCATCTCCGTCCTGGGTGAGAGAAGCTCAAGCTCTTCCGGCTTCAATAGGGTCGACTTCTGCCCCTCCATCCTGTCCCTGGCGATTATGGCAGCACCGAATGCCCCCATAAGGCCTGCGATGTCAGGTCTTACAGCATCCCTGCCGGAAACCTTCTCGAATGCGCGAAGTACGCTGTCGTTATAGAACGTACCTCCCTGCACGATGATCTTTTCACCCATTTCCTTTGGATTTCTGATCTTTATTACCTTGAACAAAGCGTTCTTTATTACGCTGTAGGAAAGTCCGGAGCTGATGTCACCAACGGAAGCCCCTTCCTTCTGAGCCTGCTTTACCCTTGAATTCATGAACACAGTGCACCTGGATCCCAGGTCAACAGGCTCGTCGGAGAAGAGCCCTTCCCTGGAGAAGTCTCTCACGTCAAAGTTAAGCGATTCCGAGAAGCTCTCGATGAAAGAACCGCAGCCTGATGAGCACGCCTCATTCAGCATTATGGAATCGATGGCGCCGTCCTTGATCTTCATGCACTTCATGTCCTGACCGCCAATGTCAAGGATGAAGTCAACACCCTCAAGGAAATGGTTTGCTGCCGTATAGTGAGCTATAGTTTCGATTTCTCCGAAATCCACACCGAGGGCAGACTTCATCAGGCTTTCGCCATATCCTGTAGCGGTGCTTCCTGCTATGTATGCGCCATCAGGCAGTTTTGAATAAAGGTCCTTGAGTATCGATACTATAAGCTTAAGTGGCTCTCCCTTGTTGCTTCCGTAATATGAGTAGAGTATCCTCTTTGAACCATCCATGAGCACGAGCTTGGAAGTCGTTGAACCAGAGTCTATACCCAGGTAGCAGGGTCCAATATGGCTGGAAAGGTCAGCCCTTTCTGCCTTTGCCAGGTCATGCCTCGCCTTGAATTCATCAAAATCAGCCTTGTCGGCGAACAGAGGGTCCAGCCTTTCTACTTCCTTAACGAACACACCCTTGAGCTTTTCTGCCCTGTCCCTCAGGACCTGGAAGTCATGGGAATAGGTCTCCTTTGAATGGAGGGCAGCACCCATGGCAACATATAGCTCTGCGTTTTCAGGTACAATGGCAGAGTCTTCAGAAAGGTGAAGGGTCTCTATGAACCTTGTCCTGAGCTCAGAAAGGAAATGAAGCGGGCCACCCAGGAAGGCTATGTTGCCTCTGATCGGCTTGCCGCAGGCAAGACCTGAAATGGTCTGGTTGACGACTGCCTGGAATATGGAAGCGGCGATATCCTCTTTCTTCGCACCCTCGTTTATAAGGGGCTGAACATCAGTCTTTGCGAAAACCCCGCATCTTGCAGCTATCGGATAAATGAATGTGGAACCTTTTGCCAGGTTGTTCAACCCGGTTGCATCGGTCTTGAGGAGAGCTGCCATCTGGTCGATGAACGCGCCGGTACCTCCTGCGCAGGTACCGTTCATCCTCTGCTCGATGGAGCCGTCGAAATAGGTTATTTTGGCATCCTCACCGCCAAGTTCTATTGCTACGTCGGTATGCCCTATGAATTCTTCGACAGCTTTGGTGGAGGCTATGACCTCCTGTACGAAATCTATCTTCAGCCAGCTTGCGACGGACATTCCGCCAGAGCCGGTAACGCTCACTGTGATTTCACGCTGCCCAAAGGCATCGTATGCATCCTTGATACAGTCCACGACAGTGCTTCTGATGTCAGAATAATGTCTTTTGTAGTCACTGTATACCAGTCTTGAATTCTTATCCAGGACCGCAATCTTGACAGTAGTTGAACCCACATCAAGACCTATGAACAATCTGTCTTTCATAAACCAGGTCCGGTCAGCACAGCGGATCGGAACCCCTCACCTCTCTTTGATAGTCAGTTGGCAAATATGATTCTAATGAAAAATTCCCGTTAATATGTGGCTAAGGATTGAATAATAATATATTATATCACCAATTTGTAAATTTTGTATTATAAAGAAATAATTAAGAATTGGAAAGGATTTCAAGACGAAAACCATTAAAAGAGACAGGCATGAACAAAAATTCAGCCTGTCGCAAGTTTAGTCCATATCAGTTTCATCAGCTGAGAGAAGCTCTCTCAATACAGATGAGACAGTATCCCTCGAGAAGCCCTTGTTTACCAGGAATCCGTAGAGCCTGCCGCGAAGCTTCCACTCATCGCTCTCCCTTTTCTGAAGGAGCGCCAGCTTCTTTTCAGCCTGTGACCTGCAGGATTCCTTTTCGGCATCTGGCGGCATACTGCTGATTGCTTCTTCAATTGTAGCCTTGTCAATGCCCTTTGCCTGAAGTTCGTGCCGGATCTTAAGTATTCCGCCCTTCCGTATCTTTTCGCTCGAATAGAGCTTTGCATACCTCTCGTCATCTACCAGACGGTAGTCTTCAAGGAGAAGCGCTATTGAATCTATGGTATCCTCATCGTAGCCCTTTGAGGTTAGCTTTCGTCTGACCTCTTCGAGGGTCTTGTAGCCTCTTTCAAGGAATGTGAATGCATCATCCTTTGCCCTGAGCTTCTCATCGGCGTTCACCATGTCCCGCAGTGAAGTCTCATCTATCTCCATGCCTGGCTTTAGGTGCATCCTCACAATCAGTTCCTTGTGACATGGATAGATGCTGCCATCATCCATTGTCAGTCTTGACCTGTCCTTGTCCCGTCTGTCGTCTTCAATTGATGAAATCTTCAATTTCAGTCACCTGCCCTGAGTATGAATATTGTAGGATCCTTCAATACCTTTGCGGCAACCCTTTCAACATCAACAAGTGTTATCTTTTCAAGGTCCTCGATGTCTTCCAGGAATTTCATCGGCGGGTCACCTTCAATGAGGTCATCCATTATGCTCGAACAAAGGTGGTGGGTATCCTCGAGGGTGGACATAACCCCTGTCTTCATTACCTTCTTCATGACTTCAAGGTCCCTGTCAGATATTACAGACCCTTGTGCAAGACCTTCTGTGATTCCCTTTATGATATCCAGGGCGACCTCGGTTGAGTCATCGTGGACTTGAGTATATATTGTAAGGCTCTGGATCCTGTCTGTGAGGTCGAGGTCCGAGTATGCATCATAAGCCAGCCCCATCTCCTCGCGAAGCTTCCTGAAAAGCATTGAGTTTGCTGAATTTCCAAGCTTATAGTTGAGTATCCGTAAGGGAAGCTTTTCATGTTCTTCAAGCTCGAAGGTATAAAGCATCCCAATGGCTGACTGTTCCATCTGCTTTGAGGACTTGAATCTTCCCGGACGGTTTTTCTCAAAGGATATCTCATTCTTCTTCGGAGCATCACCGGTCCAGGAGCCGAATATGTCTTTGACGATCTTAAGCACGAGACTGAATTCAAGAGGTGAAACTATGGTAAGCACTGCGTTACCCGGAACATAGTGCTTCGAATGGAAATCTGCAAGCTTCTTCCTTGTGAAGCCTTTTATGCAGGTTTTCGTTCCGAGTATGTCAGTCCTTAGTCCGCTCTTCCGGTAAGCCTTCCTGTTAAGCAGGTTTAGGGTGAGTGACTCAGTGTCGTCAAGTGTAGCCTTCAGTTCTGAAAGCACGACCCCCTTCTCCTTCTCCATCTCATCCACAGGGAATGCCGGGAACCTGACCATCTCGTTCAGTATCCCCAGACCTTCGGAAATCTCTTCCTGCAGAGCTGTAATGGTGAAGACCGTTGACACATAGTCGGTGAAGGCATTGTACTCTCCTCCCAGGTATTCAAGGTCTTCGTTTAGGGTCTTGTTGCTTCTGAAGATCGTTCCCTTGAAAATCATATGCTCAAGGAAATGGCAAATACCCTTCTGTGCCGGACCCTCATGGAGTGCCCCGGTCCTTATACCGATGTTGCAGGAAAAAAGGGCCCCATCCTTCCTGATCACCGCAACCTGAAGTCCGTTCTCAAGGGTAGTTGTCTTGCAGCTGTTCTTTTTGTCTATCATCTGATGGCTCCTAAGCTTTTATTGCCCTCATAACCAGAGGTAGTTTTGAATTGTCCCAGGCACTTCCGTCAAAGCCGCCAAATGACTCTATTGACTTGAAACCGGCTGATTCCAGCATTTCCTCAAGCTCGGACATCCTGAGGGGAAGAAGCATTACAGAGCTTCCCACCTCTTCAGAACCGACCCTGAGCTTTGACCTGAATTCAATCTTCATCGTATCAGGATCCAGCTTGTAATTCCTGACGAAGGTTATGTCCTTATCCTTCACTTCAATGGTCGGAAGGCTTGTAATGGATTCATCGAGGATCCTGTCGTAGTTTATGATCTGGAGAATGAGCCTTCCTCCCGATTTAAGCAGCCCATAACATGTCCTTATGAAGTCAAGGACCTGCTGCCTGTCCTTCAGATGGACCAGGGAGTTCCCGATGCAGAAGATCAAGTCCATCTCGTCAGTACACACCAGGTCTATATCCATCATGTCTGAGACTATGAAATCGGCATCCGCATCGAGCAATACGGCCTTTGCTTCAGCAATGGCAACCATTGACTCATCTATATCGACACCTACTGTCTGAAAACCTTTCCCGGCAAGGGCTATGGCGTAGGTTCCCGTACCGCAGGCCGCATCAAGCACCTTTGCACCGGGCTCGAGACTTTCGGCAAGGAAGGCTGCAGCAGGCAGGCTAAGCGGAAATATGTCATCATAATGTCTGGCAAGGATCTCATAAAACTTCAATTCAATTCCTCCCCGTGTATTGTCAGCAAGACCCGCATAAGCGCCCTGCGACGAATTTACTTTGAACAGACCAGATATGTATCCATCTAAACATTATACAGTCTGCAAAGCCTTCAGACAATGAAAAGAAATGTAACAGACCTGCCACATTGATGAAAAAGCTTGCGCAAACTCGTGACTTCAGTCGTGAGTTTGCAAGCGAAGTGAAGAAACAGGCAGTACTCAACACATTAGCATATATCAAGTGATAACTACCATAAAACACCTATTATAATGGCTTTAGCTTAACACATATGTTAAGGCGGATATGTCTATACAATCCAGTATCATTGGTCTGGTGCGTAAAGTACCGGCACGATATCCTTATTGGACAAGTGGATGATGATGTGAAGGATTTGTTAATCTGATTGCTTCAGATAATGATGTGAATATCATGGAGATGGAGTCACATAATGATCACATACATCTGCTGATCGACTGCAAACCTCAGCACTATATCCCAGATGTCGTGAAAGCACTCAAAGGGGTACCAGCAAGGTTATTGTTCAAGAAGCACCCTGAACTGAAGAAACGGCTTTGGGGCGGTCATCTGTGGAATCCCAGCTACTTTGTTGCCACAGTCAGTGAAAATAATGAGGAGCAAATGCGCATGTACTTACAGAGTCAGAAAAAGAAATGAGACAGTCCAAGCTTTGACAATGGTGGAGGTGAGTGCATTGCTGCAGCATAAGGCCTATGAATACCGTATCTACCCAGATAAGAAACAGGAAACGCTGATTGCAAGGACGATAGGCAGTTCAAGGCTCGTATACAACCATTTCCTGGAACTTTGGAACAAGGAATATGAGGAGACTGGCAAATGCCTTACTTATTCCGCATGCTCCAAACTTCTGCCAAGATGAAGAGGGACCCGGAAACAGTATG
>NZ_AXUN02000184.1 GCF_000495435.3 Youngiibacter fragilis 232.1
CTCTTATGCCTTTATGGTGGTAACGACGCCTGAACCTACGGTCCTTCCGCCTTCCCTTATAGCGAACCTGAGTCCCTCATCCATTGCGATCGGTGTGATCAGCTCAACGTTCATGTCGATGTGGTCTCCAGGCATTACCATTTCCATTCCGTCAGGCAGCTTTATGCTTCCTGTTACGTCTGTGGTTCTGAAGTAGAACTGTGGCCTGTATCCGTCAAAGAACGGTGTATGCCTTCCGCCTTCTTCTTTCTTAAGTACGTATACCTGTCCTACGAACTTTGTGTGTGGCTTTACTGTTCCTGGCTTTGCAAGGACCTGCCCTCTTTCGATGTCAGACCTCTGCACTCCTCTGAGCAGTGCTCCTATGTTGTCGCCTGCCTGTGCCGAATCAAGAAGCTTCCTGAACATCTCCACGCCTGTGCAGACTGTCTTCTTCTTCTCTTCTGAAAGTCCTACTATCTCAACTTCGTCGCCGACCTTGAGTATTCCGCTCTCAACTCTTCCTGTTGCAACTGTTCCTCTTCCTGTGATAGTGAATACGTCCTCTACAGGCATAAGGAATGGCTTGTCTGTATTTCTTACCGGTGTCGGTATGTAGCTGTCTACTGCATCCATAAGGTCATTGATGCACTTTGTCGCTACTGGATCATCCGGGTTCTCAAGCGCCTTGAGTGCTGATCCCGCTACGATCGGTGTGTCGTCGCCCGGGAAATCGTACTCGTCAAGCAGCTCTCTTACTTCCATCTCTACAAGCTCAAGAAGCTCTGCATCGTCTACCATGTCTGCCTTGTTGAGGAATACTACTATGTAGTTAACTCCAACCCTTGACGCAAGGAGTATGTGCTCCCTTGTCTGTGGCATTGGGCCGTCTGCTGCTGATACGACAAGGATCGCTCCGTCCATCTGTGCAGCTCCTGTGATCATGTTCTTGACATAGTCAGCATGGCCTGGGCAGTCAACATGCGCATAGTGCCTGTTGTCGGTCTCATACTCAACGTGTGCTGTGTTGATTGTGATTCCTCTTTCCTTCTCCTCTGGTGCCTTGTCTATCTCGTCATACTTTGTTGCGTTCGCATAACCCTTCTTTGACAGTACTGTCGTTATTGCCGCTGTAAGGGTGGTCTTGCCGTGGTCGACGTGACCTATGGTTCCGATATTTACATGAGGCTTGTTTCTCTCGAATTTTGCTTTTGCCATTCTTTGTTGATCCTCCTTGATATTTGAATTTGTTTCACGAACTACTTATCCGAGTTTCTCTTTCCTGCAATCTGCTCCTGGATGTTCTTAGGAACGAAATCATAGTGGTCGAACTCCATGGCGTATACTCCTCTTCCCTGGGTCTTGGACCTTAGGGTAGTTGAATATCCGAACATGTCGGAAAGTGGAACATGGGCTCTTACGACCTTGGCTCCAGCCCTGTCGTCCATGCCTTCGATTCTTCCTCTCCTTGAGTTGAGGTCACCTATGACGTCACCCATGTACTCTTCAGGAACTGTGACCTCTACCTTCATTATAGGCTCGAGTATCGCAGGGTCTGCCTTTGCCATCGCGTTCTTGAACGCCATGGATCCGGCAATCTTGAAGGCCATTTCTGATGAGTCGACATCGTGGTAGGAACCTTCTATGAGCCTTACCTTGAAGTCAAGAACCGGGAATCCGGCAACAACACCCGCCTTGGATGCTTCCCTGATACCCTGGTCAACTGCAGGAATGAACTCCTTAGGAATTGTTCCACCTACGACAGCGTTCTCGAATATGTATTCACCTGGATTAGGGATCATTTCAATTATCGCGTGTCCGTACTGTCCGCGTCCGCCTGACTGCCTTACGAACTTACCTTCAGCAGTGACCTGCTTCCTGATAGTCTCCTTGTAGGCAACTTGTGGAGCACCGACGTTGCACTCTACCTTGAACTCCCTCTGGAGTCTGTCAACGATGATTTCGAGATGGAGCTCGCCCATTCCCGCTATGATCACCTGACCTGTCTCCTGGTCAGTCCATGTCTTGAATGTCGGGTCCTCTTCAGAAAGCTTTGCAAGCGCAAGACCCATCTTCTCCTGGCCAGCCTTGGTGTTAGGCTCGATAGCGACGTTTATGACCGGCTCCGGGAATACCATTGTCTCGAGGATGATAGGATCAGTATCAACTGAAAGCGTATCTCCTGTAGTGGTATCCTTGAGTCCTACAACTGCGCCTATATCTCCGGCTCTGAGCTCTGTGATCTCCTGCCTGTGGTTTGCATGCATCTTTACGAGTCTTCCGATTCTTTCCTTCTTGCCGCCCTTTGTCGTGTTGATGACGTAGGAGCCTGAAGTCATTACGCCGGAATAGATCCTTGTGAATGCAAGCTTACCTACGAACGGGTCGGTAGCTATCTTGAATGCAAGGGCTGACATCGGGGCATCATCTGATGCCGGCCTTGACTCTTCCTCACCATCAAGGTTGGTACCTATTACAGCAGGGATGTCAAGTGGTGACGGGAGGTAGTCAACTACCGCGTCAATCATTTCCTGTACGCCCTTGTTCTTGTATGATGATCCGCAGATTACAGGAACTATCTGGTTTGCGATTACACCCTTTCTGAGCGCTGCCTTGATCTCCTCCACAGTGAACTCCTCGCCCTCGAGGTACTTCATAGTAAGGTCTTCATCAAGATCCGCAACAGCCTCTATGAGGATTGTCCTGTATTCATTGGCCTGGTCGACAAGGTTTGCTGGGATCGGTCCCTTTTCGATCTCTTTTCCAAGGTCGTCAAGATGAACGATTCCTTCCATTGTAACGAGGTCCACGAGGCCCTTGAAGCCTCCCTCTTCACCGATTGGAATCTGTATTGGAACTGCGTTTGCCCTCAGCCTGTCCTTCATGGTCTTTATGCAGTTGAAGAAGTTGGCGCCGGTGGCGTCCATCTTGTTCACATAAACGACTCTTGGCACGCCGTACTTGTCGGCCTGCCTCCAGACTGTTTCTGTCTGGGGCTCGACACCTGACTTGGCATCGAGTACTGTCACCGCTCCGTCGAGGACCCTCAGGGATCTCTCAACTTCTACGGTGAAGTCTACGTGGCCCGGAGTGTCGATGATGTTTATTACATGCCCATTCCATTCTGCCTGGGTAGCAGCAGATGTTATGGTTATTCCTCTTTCCTTCTCCTGAGCCATCCAGTCCATCTGAGACTCACCCTCGTGGGTTTCTCCGATCTTATGTGTCTTTCCTGTATAGAAAAGAATACGCTCAGTCGTAGTTGTCTTTCCTGCGTCAATATGTGCCATTATCCCTATGTTACGGAATTTCTCCAAAGGGAACTGTCTTGCCACACGGACTCCTCCTCTCGTTGTTAAATTACAGGAAACTGTCCCAGCTTTTTAGCCAAAACAGTTTCTTGCGGATATTAGTATCTGTAGTGAGCGAACGCCTTGTTGGCTTCCGCCATCCTGTGTGTGTCTTCTCTCTTCTTGACAGCAGTTCCAGTGTTGTTCGCAGCGTCCATCAGCTCTCCGGCCAATCTCTCCCTTGCGTACTTCTCTGATCTCTTGTCAACAGCAAGAAGCAGCCATCTGATTCCAAGAGTCTGCCTTCTTTCCGGCCTTACCTCTATTGGAACCTGATAGTTGGATCCGCCTATTCTCCTTGACTTTACTTCAAGAAGCGGCATTACATTGTTCATCGCCGTCTCGAATACGGAAACAGGGTCGTTTCCTGTCTTTGCCTGGATTATTTCGAATGCTCCGTATACTATCTTCTGAGCTACGCCCTTCTTGCCATCGTCCATGACGTTGTTGATGAGCTTTGTAACTACTTTCGAATTGTAAACCGGATCAGGCAGTACATCTCTTTTTGCTATAAAACCTTTCCTTGGCACTTTTCTTCCCTCCTTAACAATTGTCGATTAATTCATCGGTACTCGGTATGCTATACCGCAAAGCGCTCTATTTTTATATATATCTGAATGAAAAATCTTTCCCATCTGATTCATAAAAACACAGCACTGATTGATGCTACTTCTTGACCTTAGGCCTCTTAGCACCATACTTGGACCTTGACTGCAGCCTGTTGTTGACACCTGCGCTGTCGAGTGCTCCTCTGACAATGTGGTACCTTACACCAGGAAGGTCCTTGACTCTTCCACCCCTTATGAGAACAACGCTGTGCTCCTGAAGGTTGTGTCCTACTCCACCGATATAGGCCGTAACCTCATATCCGTTAACAAGTCTTACCCTGGCGATCTTTCTGAGCGCTGAGTTTGGCTTCTTAGGAGTAGTTGTCTTGACTACTGTGCAGACTCCTCTTTTCTGAGGGGACTCCTTTAGAGCTGGAGAATTAGTCTTATAGACTGCTGTCTCTCTGCCCTTCCTTACTAGCTGGTTAATAGTTGGCATTTTTTCACCTCCGTGTGTCTTTATGAAACATATCTATATGGGTTAATAGATACCTGAGCAACACCCTTTAACGGGCTTCGTGGGACAAGCCCGGTGCTTTGGATTATCCAAAACACCGTTCCTCTAAATCACACAAATTTTATTCTACCAAAACCATGGGTAAGTGTCAACAAATAGACACTAATCCTCTATGATCTCTTCTTCTTCCTCAAGCTTCTCTACAGCAAGGTCATTGTCGGTACTTAGCTTTATGGCATTGTACCTGGTCATTCCGGTACCGGCTGGAATCAGCTTTCCTATTATGACGTTCTCCTTGAGTCCAAGCAGCGGGTCGATCTTACCCTTTATAGCGGCATCGGTCAGGACCCTTGTGGTTTCCTGGAAGGATGCAGCTGAGAGGAACGAATCTGTAGCAAGGGATGCCTTTGTTATTCCAAGCAGCACCTGCTCGCCTTCCGCTTCCTTGAGTCCGAGCTCCCTTACCCTGTTGTTTTCAGCGATGAAGTCGAATATGTCTATGAGTACTCCCGGAAGAAGTTCAGTGTCATTTGCTTCACTGACCTTGACCTTTCTTGTCATCTGTCTTACGACAACCTCAAGATGCTTGTCATTGATGTCAACACCCTGCAGCCTGTAAACCTTCTGTACCTCTGAAAGGAGATAGTCCCTGACACCGTCAACTCCCTTTATCCTCATGATGTCATGAGGATTTATTGAGCCTTCAGTAAGAGCATCTCCGGCTCCAACCACCATTCCATCCGAAACCTTCATTCTGGATCCGAAAGGTATGTCATAGCTGAATTCCTCGCCGGTCTCAGAAAGCACATGCACTGTCCTCTTCTTCTTGGTCTCCTCAAGCCTTACGCTGCCGCCGATATCGGTGACAACTGCAAGTCCCTTTGGCTTTCTCGCCTCAAAGAGCTCTTCAACCCTGGGAAGACCCTGGGTTATGTCGGCTCCGGCAACTCCGCCTGTATGGAATGTTCTCATCGTAAGCTGTGTTCCCGGCTCTCCTATACTCTGCGCAGCGATGATGCCCACAGCCTCGCCGATATTGATCTGGCTCGCAGTTGCCATATTCATGCCGTAGCACTTGGCGCATACGCCCACCTTTGTCTGGCAGGTATAAACCGACCTGATCTTGACCTTCTTGATTCCAAGGCCATCTATCTTCTCCGCCATAAGCGGTTCGATGTACTCGCCGTCGCGGACAAGGATCTCCCCTGTTTCCGGATGGACGATGTCCTGCATGGTGAATCTTCCTGTAAGTCTCTCCCTAAGTGTCTCGATAATATCACCAGCTTCGCTGATTGCCTCAATCTCGATGCCTTCAGTGGTTCCGCAGTCCTCTTCCCTTACTATCACTTCCTGTGATACATCGACAAGTCTCCTTGTCAGGTATCCTGAGTCAGCTGTCTTAAGGGCGGTATCCGCATTACCCTTTCTTGCTCCGTGAGTTGATATGAAGTACTCGAGAACGTCAAGGCCTTCCCTGAATGAAGCCCTGATCGGTCTTTCGACGATCTTTCCTGACGGGTTGGCCATAAGTCCTCTCATTCCCGCCAGCTGCTTGATCTGGGATTTGGATCCTCTCGCACCTGAGTCCGCCATCATGAATATCGGGTTGTATTTGTCCAGGGATTCCATAAGGGCGTCAGCAACCTCATCGGTCGTCTTTGTCCACTTCTCTATTACCCTGTTGTATCTTTCCTCTTCTGAGATGAGTCCTCTCTTGAACATCTTCTCGATCTTGTCTACGGTATCATCAGCTTCCTTAAGAAGTACATACTTCTTGTCAGGCACGATCATGTCCGCAACCGCGACCGTGATGGCTCCGACAGTGGAGTAATGGTACCCAAGGGCCTTGATATCATCAAGCATCCTGGAGGTAAGAGTCGGCCCATGCTTTATGTAGCATTTGTCAACTATCTTTCCAAGCTTCTTCTTGTCAACAAGGAAGTCGATTTCCGGCTTGAACAGGTTAGCTTCATCGGTCCTGTCGACGAATCCAAGGTCCTGCGGAACTGATTCGTTGAATACGAGCTTTCCTACAGTTGTCCTTATTATCTCTGTCCTCTCCACACCATCAACGACCTTTGAAAGTCTGACCTTGATAGGCTCCTGAAGGGTTACAGCCTTGACCTGATATGCCATCAGGGCTTCTTCCTTTGATATGTACAGCTTGTCGAAGCCGTCGTTTGACGGTCTCTCCATTGTCAGGTAGTAGGATCCAAGGACCATATCCTGCGATGGAACAGATACCGGCTTTCCGTCAGATGGCTTCAGTATGTTTCCTGATGCGAGCATAAGGAACCTGGCTTCAGCCTGCGCCTCCATTGACAATGGAACGTGGACGGCCATCTGGTCTCCGTCGAAGTCTGCATTGTACGCGGTACATACCAGGGGATGGAGCTTAAGTGCCCTTCCTTCGACAAGTACCGGTTGGAATGCCTGGATTCCAAGCCTGTGCAGCGTAGGTGCCCTGTTAAGGAGAACCGGATGGTCAGTGATGACCTCTTCAAGGATATCCCAGACCTGAGGCTGGACCCTCTCCACCATTCTCTTCGCACTCTTTATGTTGTGTGCTGTTCCGTTTGCAACCAGCTTCTTCATTACGAAAGGCTTGAACAATTCAAGCGCCATCTCCTTGGGGAGACCGCACTGGTACATCTTCAGCTCAGGGCCGACGACGATAACCGATCTTCCTGAATAGTCAACACGCTTACCAAGGAGGTTCTGCCTGAACCTTCCCTGCTTACCCTTCAGCATGTCGGAAAGGGACTTTAACGGCCTGTTTCCAGGACCTGTTACCGGTCTTCCTCTTCTGCCGTTGTCGATAAGCGCATCCACAGCTTCCTGAAGCATCCTCTTCTCGTTCCTTACGATTATGTCAGGAGCGCCGAGGTCAAGGAGCTTCTTCAGCCTGTTGTTCCTGTTTATGACCCTTCTGTAAAGGTCATTCAGGTCAGAGGTTGCGAACCTTCCGCCGTCAAGCTGAACCATTGGCCTTATGTCAGGAGGTATTACCGGAATGACATCTATGATCATCCAGTCAGGCCTGTTTCCGGACTTCCTGAAGGACTCGATCACCTCAAGCCTTCTTATTATCCTGACCCTCTTCTGTCCGGTTGCGTTCTTAAGGTCTTCCTTGAGCTCCTTTGAGGATTTCTCAAGGTCTATTTCAGCGAGCAGAGCCTTGATGGCTTCCGCTCCCATCTTTGCAGTGAAGGAGTATTCTCCCTCCTGCTCTACCATATCCCTGTATTCCTTCTCCGTGAGCACCTGCTTCTTCATGAAGGTGGTGTTCTTCGGGTCAAGCACCACGTAGGATGCAAAGTACAGTATCTTCTCAAGTGACCTCGGGCTCATGTCGAGGATGAGTCCCATCCTCGAAGGGATGCCCTTGAAGTACCATATATGGGAGACAGGTGCGGCAAGCTCTATGTGCCCCATCCTCTCTCTCCTTACCTTGGCCTTGGTTACCTCGACTCCGCATCTGTCGCATATTATGCCCTTGTATCTTACTCTCTTGTATTTACCGCAGTGGCACTCCCAGTCCTTCATAGGCCCGAATATTCTTTCGCAGAACAGTCCGTCCCTTTCCGGCTTGAGGGTCCTGTAGTTTATGGTTTCCGGCTTCTTAACCTCGCCTCTGGACCAGCCTCTGATCTCCTCAGGAGATGCAAGGCCTATCTGCAGCGCATCAAAGTTGTTTAATTCCATAAAGGGTTGTCCTCCCTCCAATTACTCTAAATCGTCGGCAAAATCGCTCGTGTCATCATCAATTTCGAAATCCTCATCATCAATTATCAGCGCATCCTTATCGAATTCCTCGCCTGTATCGATGATTATGTCCTCCGGGGAATCGATGGATATTCCGGTTATCTCAGTGAAGACTTCCTCTTCAACCGATTCCTTTATCTCTATCTCTTCCTTCTCGTCATTCAGTACCTTGACATCCAGACACAGAGCCTGAAGTTCCTTTATAAGGACCTTGAACGACTCTGGTATGCCCGGCTCAGGGATATTCTCACCCTTGACGATGGACTCATATGTCTTGACTCTTCCGACGACGTCATCGGACTTGACTGTAAGTATCTCCTGCAGAGTGTGGGCAGAGCCATAAGCCTCAAGTGCCCAGACTTCCATTTCTCCGAACCTCTGTCCTCCGAACTGCGCCTTTCCGCCCAGCGGCTGCTGAGTTACAAGGGAGTACGGTCCTGTAGACCTTGCATGTATCTTGTCATCGACCAGATGCGCAAGCTTCAGTATGTACATGTATCCTACGGTGACAGGATTGTCAAAGGCTTCTCCTGTCCTTCCGTCGTAAAGCAATGTCTTGCCGTTCCTGTCATATCCGGCCTTCTCGAGCATATCCTCGATGTCCTTCTCTGTCGCTCCGTCAAATACCGGGGTGGCAACATGCCAGCCCATCTTTGAGGCCGCCCAACCGAGATGGACCTCAAGTACCTGTCCGATATTCATTCGGGAAGGAACTCCAAGAGGATTCAGGCATATCTGGAGAGGTCTTCCGTCAGGCAGGAATGGCATGTCTTCCTCAGGGAGAACCCTTGAGATGACACCCTTGTTTCCATGTCTTCCGGCCATCTTGTCACCAACGGAGATCTTCCTCTTCTGTGCGATATAGCACCTTACGAGCATGTTGACTCCTGGCGGCAGCTCATCAGCATTGTCTCTTGTGAATACCTTGATGTCTACTATGATACCTGATTCACCATGCGGCACTCTCAGTGATGTATCCCTTACTTCCCTTGCCTTTTCGCCGAATATAGCTCTGAGGAGCCTTTCTTCCGCAGTGAGCTCAGTCTCACCCTTAGGTGTTACCTTACCGACAAGTATGTCTCCAGACCTTACTTCGGCACCTATCCTTATTATTCCCCTGTCATCCAGGTCCCTTAAGGAGTCGTCACCGACATTAGGGATATCCCTTGTTATCTCTTCCGGCCCAAGCTTGGTGTCCCTTGCCTCAGCCTCGTATTCCTCAATATGTATCGAGGTGAAGACGTCGTCCCTTACCAGCTCTTCCGATATCAGCATGGCGTCCTCGTAGTTGTAGCCTTCCCAGGTTATGAAGCCGATTCGGATATTCTTTCCGAGGGCTATCTCACCGAGGTCTGTAGACGGTCCGTCTGCAAGAAGGGCTCCCTTCTTCACATACTCTCCCTTTTCCACAAGAGGCTTCTGATTGATGCATGTACCCTGGTTGCTTCTCTTGAACTTCAGAAGCCTGTAGGTGTCGATGAGACCCCCGTCAGCCCGCTTTATCCTTATCTCATTCGCGCTTACATATACTACCGTACCTTCATGTACAGCCTTCGGAAGCACTCCTGAGTCAGAAGCCGCCTTGTACTCTATGCCTGTTCCGACTATCGGCGCTGTTGCCTTCAGAAGCGGAACGGCCTGACGCTGCATGTTTGATCCCATCAGGGCTCTTGATGCGTCGTCGTTCTCAAGGAACGGTATCATTGCTGTTGCAACGGATACCAGCTGCCTTGGTGATATATCCATGAGGTCTACACTCTGCCTTGTTATGACAGCCATATCCTCCATGTCCCTTACAGCCACCCTTTCGCCTACGAACCTTCCGGTCTCGTCAAGAGGCTCGTTTGCCTGGGCTATGAAGTACTGGTCCTCCTCGTCTGCGGTGAAGTACTTAACTTCAGTGGTTACAGTACCGGTGGACTTGTCTACCACCCTGTAAGGAGTCTCTATGAAGCCGTACTCATTGACCTTGGCAAAAGTAGCCAGGGAGTTGATGAGTCCTATGTTCGGTCCTTCAGGGGTCTCTATGGGGCACATCCTTCCGTAATGGGAGTGATGTACGTCCCTTACCTCGAAGCCTGCCCTTTCCCTTGAAAGTCCTCCAGGTCCGAGCGCTGAGAGTCTTCTCTTGTGAGTGAGCTCTGAAAGCGGGTTGGTCTGGTCCATGAACTGGGAAAGCTGCGAGGATCCGAAGAATTCCTTTATTGCAGCAGTAACAGGCCTGATGTTGATAAGGGCCTGCGGAGTTATGTTCTCCTGGTCCTGTATCGTCATCCTTTCCTTGACTACCCTCTCCATCCTTGACAGTCCGATCCTGAACTGGTTCTGGAGAAGCTCGCCTACAGACCTCAGCCTTCTGTTTCCAAGATGGTCGATGTCATCGACAACGCCTATCCTGTATGGAAGTCCAAGCTCGTAGCTTATCGCTGCATATATGTCGTCCTTAAGGATATGCTTAGGGACAAGGCCATGGAAATTCTTCCTTATCTCTTCCTTGAGGTCATCCTCTTCAAGGTTCATGTTGAGTATTGAACGCAGGACCGGGAAATGCACCAGTTCCTTTATTCCGACAATCTTCGGGTCGAATGAGATGAAATCCTTCATGTTAACGAAGTTATTTCCTATCACCCTTATAGTCTTGTCGTCCACAATGACATCAACAGAGTTGATAGCGCAGGCATGCACAGCCTTTGCCTTTTCTCTCGTGATCTTCTCACCCTTGCCGACTATTATCTCGCCAGTTGAAGGGTCTACTATGTCATTTGCTGATATGTGGTTCACGATCCTTGCAGCGATGTTCAGCTTCTTGTTGAACTTGTATCTGCCGACCTTTGAAAGGTCATATCTCTTCGCATCGAAGAACAGCGAATCGATAAGGGATACTGCGCTGTCCACAGTAGGAGGCTCACCGGGTCTCAGCCTCTTGTATATCTCAAGGAGGCCTTCCTCCTTGTTTGTGGTATTGTCCTTTTCAAGCGTAGCCTTGAGCCTTTCCTCTTCACCGAAATAGGAAAGTATGTCCATGTCGCTTGACATTCCCATTGCCCTTGCAAGCACAGTTATGGGAAGCTTCCTTGTCTTGTCTATCCTTACACTTATGACATCGTTCGAATCGGTCTCGAATTCCAGCCAGGCTCCTCTGTTAGGTATGACGGTGGATGCATAGAGTTTTTTCCCGTTCTTGTCCAGGGACTCGTTGTAATATACCCCAGGAGACCTTACAAGCTGCGAAACGATAACTCTTTCAGCTCCGTTTATGATGAAGGTTCCCTGTTCGGTCATCAGCGGGAACTCGCCCATAAAGACTTCCTGTTCCTTGATTTCTCCGGTCTCGATGTTCTCGAGCCTTACCTTCACCTTCAAGGATGCGGAATAGGTGGAATCCCTTTCCTTGCACTCCTCGATGGAGTATTTGATGTTCTCTCTGTCCAGATGGAAGCCCACGAACTTCAAAACCAGGCTGCCACCATAATTGGTGATCGGGTTGATGTCATCAAAGACCTCGTCAAGCCCTTCCTCAAGGAACCAGTTGTATGAATCAAGCTGGACCTCGATGAGGTTAGGCATTTCGAAGACGTCCTTGACTCTTCCGAAACTCATTCTTGTTCTTTTTCCTGTAGGAATTGGAACAGGATGTACCATTAGCATTCACCCCTCAAAAAACTAAAAATGCCCAAAAAGACGCAAGTTCCCTAGGGACTTTGTCTCTTGGATTCAACCGATTAGAAACGTATGGGACCTTGCAGAAAATCAGCGACTTTCGCAAAAATCCCCATTTAATATTTTAACCTTCTTTTCTCTCTATTACAAGAGTACAATTAAGTATATTATCACAATATTAACAACTAGTCAACGAATTAGCCCAGGTTTTGTTTGAAAATATTGTCAGACAATTCGTATTCAGTTGCTAATGATGCTCAAACGAATAGAGACCCGCTCAGGGTCCCTATTTCAGAAGTTATGAACCTTCTATGAAGGTCTTCACAATCTGTTCCTGTTGCTGACGATCCTTGCGCCGAACGGCATAAGGGAAAGCTTTGCCATCTTGAAGCTCTGCAATCCGAATGGTATCCCGATGATCGTGATGCAGAACGCCACTCCGATGAGTGCATTCAGTATGAACAGCTCGAAGCCTCCGAAGAATATCCAGATTATGTTGAGTATGAGGCTTCCAAGCCCGACTCCGTCGAAGGATACGTCCCTTCCGAACGGGAACAGCTGAAGGTCAGCCATCTTGAAGCACTGGATGCCTATTGGTATCCCGATTATGGTAAGGCACCACAGGACCCCTACGACGAACCAGCCTATTGCCGGTATGAAGCCACCAAAGACCAGCCATATGAAATTGCCTATGAGACTCATGCAGTCCACCCCCTCGATAACAATATACGGGATGAACATTGAAATCTGATTAATAATATTCGAAGCCAGCTATTTTCCGGGAGACTTAAAAGCGACAAGCACATAGGAGAGCGGAAACCCCTTGTCCTCCAGGGATGAGAACATCCCTCCCGCTATGTCCCTCTCGTACTCCTTAAGCCTTACCGCATGAAGCCCGCTGTCAGACATTGCGTTTATGATGCTGCCGAGGGTATGCTGGAAGGACGTGAATGTCTTGGATGAGTATTCTTTGCCTGTCATGTAGTTCATTCCGGAGTCATCAACCCAGGGCTCATCCTTGAAATATGAATTCCGGATCCTGTCCGGCTCATCTTCATCGAAGTTTTCCTCACCCCTTACTGCAAGCATGCCGCAGAATGGATGCATCTCATGAATGAAGAGAACTCCATTTTCCTTCAGGCAGGACGATACCTTCCTGAAGAATGGATGGAGGTCCTTGAACCAGGTCAGGGCACCAATGGTCACAAGTCCGTAGTCGAAGGAATCGTAATGCTCCTCCCCTATCTCAAGTATGTCCGTCTCGATGAAGGAACACGGCAAAGCCAGCTCATCAGCGAAGGAATTGGCAGCCTTCACCATGTTTGCAGCAATGTCAAAGCCAATCCCCTTCTCCAGACCAAGCTTCGAAAGGTTCAGAAGCTCCCTTCCATTGTTAGAGCAGAACTGGGCACAGGTTTTACCCCTGAATTCATATTTCTTCATTTCAAAGAGAAGCTCAGGGTCAAGATAAGGAAACTCCTCCTCGTTGAGCCTTGCTACCAGATCTTTGTCATAGTCCTGCCTTCTGTTGTCATAAGCCTCTTCCCAGGCTTCCTTGTTTTTACCCCTGTAGTCCATGCCGCACCTTCCTAAAGGATTTGATAATTCGATTATAACGCCGCATGGGGTCAATTTCCCCAAAATGGCAGAATATTAACGGAAAATGCACAAAAAAACAGGAGCAGGATATCAGTCCTGCTCCATGTTCCGGAATTACTTAATTTCTACTGTAGCTCCAACTTCTGCAAGCTTAGCCTTCATAGCTTCAGCCTCATCCTTTGAAACGCCTTCCTTAACTGGCTTTGGTGCTCCATCAACGAGCTCCTTAGCTTCCTTAAGTCCAAGTCCTGTGATTTCCCTTACAGCCTTGATGACCTTTATCTTCTCTGCTCCTGCTGATGCAAGGATTACGTCGAACTCAGTCTTCTCCTCAACTACAGCTGCCTCAGCAACTGCGCCTGCTGCTGCAACTGGTGCTGCTGCGGATACTCCGAACTCCTCTTCACATGCCTTTACGAGCTCGTTAAGCTCGAGAACTGTCATTTCCTTGATTGCTGCAATTATTTCTTCCCTTGATATTGCCATTATTGACACCTCCGTGTTTATTCGAAAAATTTGTTTGTCAGGCTGACAGCCCGACCTTCTGGTTACTCAGCCGAAACTTAAGCCTTGCTCTCAGCAACTGCATTGAGCATGTATACAAGGTTCGACAATGGGGATTTGATGCTTCCGAGGAACTTTCCGATAAGGACTTCCTTGGATGGGATCGTTGCGAGCATCTTTACGCCTTCCGCATCAAGTACGGAACCGTCTACGTATGCCGCCTTGAGCTCAAGCTTCTTGCTTTCCTTAGCGAAGTCGCTGAGGAGCTTTGCTGCCAAAGTCTCGTTCTCATAGCCGAAAGCTATTGAAACCGGTCCTTCGAGATAAGGATCAAGTCCTTCGATGTTAAGGGACTTAGCCGCCCTTGACACTAGAGTGTTCTTATAGACCTTGTAGTCTATTCCTGACTCTCTAAGCTTCTTTCTAAGAGCTGTATCCTGCTCGACAGTTATTCCCTGATATGATACAAGGACAACTGATTTCGCCTTTCCAAGCTTCTCGGCAATCTCATTGACTTTGACTTCCTTGACCTGCTTGTTCTTGTTCACTGTGTGTCCACCTCCTTACAGCATTGAAACTGCAATCTTGTAAATAAGAAAGGTCTTTCCGCAGACGGAAAGACCTTTTGAAATCAATCTTCAAAGTCCTCGGTCGGATTTACGGGAATTTCCCCTACCTACTGTCTACGGAATGGCTATTCATTTCTTTAACGGTAGTATGTTACCATCTTCGCCGTGACTTTGTCAACAGTTTTAGTCAAGAACCTTCACAGGATTTATCTTTACTCCAGGTCCCATTGTTGAGGAAACTGAAACTGACTTTATATACTGTCCCTTCGCTGCTGCGGGCTTAGCCTTTACAACGGCTTCCATAAGGGCCTTGAAGTTCTGAGCGAGCTTCTCGTTCCCGAATGACTTCTTTCCGATCGGAACGTGGATTATAGCAGTCTTGTCGACTCTGTACTCCACCTTACCAGCCTTGATATCAGCTAATGCCTTAGCTACATCGAATGTTACTGTTCCAGACTTCGGGTTCGGCATGAGACCCTTTGGTCCGAGAACTCTTCCGAGCCTACCCACGACTCCCATCATATCCGGAGTTGCTACAACAACTTCGAAGTCGAACCAATTCTCCTTCTGAATCTTGTCAAGGTACTCCTCTGCTCCGACATAGTCTGCGCCTGCATCCAAAGCTTCCTGCGCCTTTGCTCCCTTAGCGAAAACAAGGACTCTTACAGTCTTTCCTGTTCCGTTTGGAAGTACAACTGCACCTCTGACCTGCTGGTCAGCATGTCTTGGATCTACTCCAAGCTTTACGTGAAGCTCTATTGTCTCGTCAAATTTAGCCTTTGCTGTCTTTATAGCGAGGTCAAGTGCCTCACCAGGTGTGTAAAGTGCCTGCCTGTCTATGAGCTTGGCGCTTTCTACATAATTCTTTCCCATGTTAATTTTGCCTCCTTCGTGGTTTTAACGGTTTTTACCTCCCACCTGTTCCGGTAAGATTATTCAACGATAGTGACGCCCATGCTCCTTGCTGTTCCTTCGATCATGCTCATTGCAGTCTCTATGGTTGCAGCGTTAAGGTCAGGCATCTTTGTTTCTGCGATCTGCCTCACTTGTTCCTTGGTGAGCTTTGCCACCTTGGTCTTGTTTGGAACTCCTGAACCACTTTCGATTCCAGCCGCCTTCTTTATGAGGACCGCTGCAGGTGGTGTCTTGAGTATGAAGCTGAATGATCTGTCCTGATAGACAGTGATTACGACAGGTATGATATATCCTACCTTGTCTGCTGTCCTAGCGTTGAATTCCTTACAGAATCCCATGATGTTGACACCGTGCTGTCCAAGTGCTGGTCCAACCGGTGGTGCTGGAGTAGCCTTTCCTGCTGGGAGCTGTAACTTGATCATTCCCGTAACTTTCTTTGCCATGAGTTTTTTCCTCCTATACTGTGGTAGATTGCGGACCTTTGGTCCTCCCACTTATTAAGACCCGCAGGTCAAAAAAGCTTAGTAGATTTTCTCGATCTGGTTGAATTCGAGCTCTGCCGGAGTTGATCTTCCGAACATCTCGATCTCGACCTTGACCTTCTTCTTGTCCTTGTTGATTTCCCTGATAGTAGCCGGGAAACCCTTGAAAGGCGCTGTAGTTATCCTGACGCTCTCGCCCACTGCAAGGTCTATCTTCGGTGCAGCTTCCACTATACCCATTGACTTGACCTCTTCGTTCGTTAACGGAACAGGATTGTTTGACTTTGCGCCGACGAAGCCGGTGACTCCCCTGGTGTTTCTTACTATATACCAGGATTCTTCGGTCATGACCATCTTCACCAGGACGTAGCCTGGGAATTTCTTCTTGAGGACGACCTTTTCCTTGTCATCCTTGCGTTCGATGACTTCTTCCATAGGAACTTCAACACCCTGCAAAAGATGACCTAGGTTTCTGTTTTCGATTGCCTTTTCAAGGTTGACCTTCACCTTGTTCTCATAACCCGAGTATGTATGAACAACATACCATCTTGCCTTTTCTTCCATAGAAAATGCGGAGCAGGATGGATATCCGCCCCTTTCCTCCTTCCTTGATTCAAACTTAAATGTTCAAAAGGAAATTTGTCAGGAGATTCTCAAAAAGGAGGTCTGATACAGCTATCATTACCATATAAATGGTGCATATGACAACAACTGCAGTCAAGGCCTTTTTGACTTCCTCCTGGGAGGGCCAGGTTATCCTCTTGAATTCTCTTTTGACTTCCTTTAGGAAGTTCAAAAATCCTTTGTCGTTAGAAGCCATGAAATTCACATCCTTAGTCCAGCTTACTTAGTTTCTTTATGAACCGTATGCTTGTGGCAGAACTTGCAGTACTTGCTCATCTCGAGTCTTTCCGGATTGTTCTTCTTGTTCTTCATAGTGTCATAGTTTCTCTGCTTGCACTCTGTGCATGCCAAAGTCATCCTAACTCTCACCTTTGTGCACCTCCGTACCTCTTATATTTTGAACATGATAATAGACCCCGTGGGTAGGGTATTACTAAGTTACTTTATCACATAGGTTTTGCCGTGTCAACGAAAAATTACACCCAAACATAAACAAATTCAGTGTGTCAGGCATGGCGATAGCCCTGATCCGCTTTTCCGTTTCCGCAAAAAGGACCGGATAAACCGGTCCTTCAAATCTCTTATGCCTTTATGG
>NZ_AXUN02000183.1 GCF_000495435.3 Youngiibacter fragilis 232.1
CGTCGGCCCGAAAATTTGCCCGCCAGAACTCCTCGCCCTGACATCCGGCTTCCTTCAGATTCCACCTCGCGATGGACACCCTTGCCTTCGGCTAACGCTTCCTGCTACCGAGCGCGTAGTGGACTCTCACCACCAGGTTATCGCCCATACCGGGCGCACCAATAAAGGCCAGACAAGAAAATCACTTGTCTGGCCTCTGTTCCTATACGTTGAACCTGAAATGCACGACATCTCCGTCACGCATGATATAATCCTTGCCTTCGAGCCTGAATAGACCCTTCTCCTTTGCTGCAGACTCCGAGCCGCAGGCCATCAGGTCCTTGAAGTCGATGATCTCAGCCCTGATGAATCCGCGCTGGATGTCGGAATGGATCTTTCCAGCCGCATCCTGTGCCCTGGTACCGATCTTTATGGTCCATGCCCTTATTTCCTGAGGTCCTGCGGTAAGGAAACTCATCAGTCCAAGAAGCCTGTAGCTTTCATGGATCAGCTTGTCAAGGCCGGTCTCTGACAGCCCGTATTCATTCAGCATCTCGAGCTTCTCATCATCCTCAAGGCCTGAAAGCTCCTCTTCAAGTCTTGCACATATTGTAACAAGTCCTGATCCCTCTGCGGCTGCGAATTCCCTGACCTGTTCGACCATCTCGTTGGAACCGCCTGCGATGAGGTCCGCCTCAGATATGTTAGCTACATAGAGTACGTCCTTGGTAGTTATCAGGAACATGTTCCTGATAGATTCTTCCTCCTCGGGAGTTACTTCCATTGTACGGAGAGGCTTTTCAGACTCAAGGTGAGCCTTCATCTTCTCCATGAGGGTATACTCTTCCTTAGCCTTCTTCTCACCGGCCTTGGCACCTCTTACTCCCTTCTCCATCCTTCTTTCCAGAACTTCAAGGTCAGCCAGGATAAGCTCAAGGTTGATTGTCTTTATATCCTCGATCGGGTCCACTTCACCACTGACGTGAACAATATTCTCGTCCTTGAAGCACCTGACCACGTGAACAACTGCCTCTACCTCCCTGATATGAGACAGGAACTTGTTCCCAAGCCCTTCCCCCTTTGATGCTCCCTTGACGAGACCTGCAATGTCATAGAATTCGACTGCAGTATATACCTTCTTCTTGGAATTGTATAACTCCATCAGGGCATCAAGTCTCTTGTCAGGGACGCTCACGACACCTACATTAGGTTCTATGGTGCAGAACGGATAATTGGCTGATTCCGCTCCCGCTTTGGTAATCGCGTTGAAAAGTGTGCTTTTGCCGACATTCGGCAGTCCTACTATACCTAATTTCATTTCAATCTCTCCTTGTCTATCCATAGAATTATACATACAAAGCGACATTAATTCAAGTAATAGGGAAAAGGCAGATGCTTCGGTTGTCTGATTTTTCAGGATGCAAACCTGAATCCGCACAGTTTACATGCAGTTCAAGAATATCCACACTCCATTCTGCTATAATTAAGGAAGCGGGGCCTTTCAAGGAAAGCTCACATGCTGCCACTGATTCACTCATGCATAACTTCTGCATTTTATGCCAGACCCGACATTTCATGCAGCATTTAAACGGAGGCGGTGAAATATCCTGATTTTCTAATCGTTATCAAAATCAAGTTGTTAAGCCAATTCTTCAAGTTATTGCCAAATGAATAAATCAGCTGAAAATCATTGTATGATTATGCTTTTTTATCTATAATTATAACATCGACGAAAAAAAGAAGAGGGGTAATGATATGAAATCCAAAGAAAAGGTAGTACTTGCATATTCAGGAGGTCTGGATACGTCCATTACAATTCCATGGCTGCAGGAGAACTACGACTTTGAAGTCATCGCGGTATGTGTAGATGTAGGCCAGGGAGAAGGCGAGACCTTCGGGGTTGAGGAAAAGGCTGTAAGGAGCGGAGCCAACAAGGCATACCTTCTGGATGTAAGGAAGGAATTCCTTGATGAGTATGCATTCCAGATGCTCAAGGCTGGAGCTATATACGAGGATAAGTACCTTCTTGGTACTTCAGTGGCCAGGCCGCTTATAGGCAAGAAGCTTGTTGAGATCGCAGAAAAGGAAGGCGCGGCATATATAGTCCATGGCTGCACAGGAAAAGGAAATGACCAGGTCAGGTTTGAGCTTGCGATAAAGGCCCTTAATCCTTCAATTAAGATAATAGCACCCTGGAGGGTCTGGGACATCAAATCAAGGGAACAGGCCATCGAATATGCTGAGGCAAGGAACATTCCGGTTCCAGTAAAGAAGAAATCACCATACAGCATGGACAGGAACCTCTGGCATCTCAGCCATGAGGGTGCTGACCTTGAATCCCCATGGAACGAGCACCAGAGCTCTATCTACAAGATGACTGTAGCTCCCGAGGATGCTCCTGATAAGGCAACATACGTTGAGATCGGCTTCGAGAAGGGAATCCCAGTCTATGTTGACGGTGAAAAGCTTGACAGCATAGAGCTCATGGAGAAGCTCAACGAACTTGCAGGCAAGAATGGAGTCGGAGTTGCCGACATGGTTGAGAACAGGCTTGTTGGCATGAAGTCCAGGGGAGTCTACGAGACACCTGGCGGAACGGTACTTACGATTGCGCACAGGGAGCTTGAGAGGATAACCCTCGATAAGGACACATCGCTATTCAAGGCGATGGTTTCACAGAAGTACGCATCTATACTGTACGATGGACAGTGGTTCACACCACTCAGGGAGGCTCTCGACGCATTCGTTGATTCAACCCAGGAAATGGTTACTGGAACAGTAAAGATGAAGCTATACAAGGGAAACTGCACCATAGCAGGAAGCAAATCCCCTTATTCGCTCTACAGCGAAGAACTTGCAACCTTCAGCTCTGATGATGTATACAACCAGAAGGATTCTGAAGGATTCATAAACCTATTCGGCCTGCCGCTTAAGGTAAGGGCTTTGCTCAACAAGAAACTGAAGGAAGAAGGAAAATAGTTCCTAAGGAAGGGTGTCACATATGAAGCTTTGGCAAGGCAGGTTCCAGAAAGGAACAAGCTCAATAACGGAAGATTTCAACAGCTCTATAGCAGTCGACCAGAGGATGTATAGGGAAGACATCCTTGGAAGCATGGCTCATGCGAGGATGCTCGGTGAGTGCGGGATAATTCCAGGGGAAGATTCTGTCCTGATAATCAATGGTCTTCAATCCATATTGGAGGATGCCGACAAGGGATTATTGGAATTTACCGTGGAAGCTGAAGACATACACATGAACGTGGAGACACTCCTTATAGAAAGGATCGGCGAAGCCGGAAAAAGGCTTCACACTGGCAGGTCAAGAAATGACCAGGTCGCTCTTGACTTCAGGATGTATATGAAAAAAGGAACAAGGGAGGTTGAGGACATGGTCCTTGACCTTCTGAGGGTGATCCTTGACCTTGCAAAGGAACACAAGGATACCATAATGGCAGGCTATACGCATCTCCAGAAGGCACAGCCTGTCACCTTAGGCCACCACCTCATGGCATATTTCCAGATGTTCTCAAGAGACCTTACAAGGTTCATTGATTCTGAGAAAAGGATGGACCATATGCCGCTTGGCAGCGGTGCCCTTGCAGGGACAACCTATCCGATAGACAGGTATATGGTGGCTGCAGAGCTTGGCTTCGGAAAGATTACTGAAAACTCAATGGACGGTGTTTCTGACAGGGATTTCGCACTGGAATTCCTGGGGGCCTCATCCATACTCATGATGCATCTTTCAAGGTTCTGCGAGGAAATAATAATCTGGAACTCAAACGAGTTCGGTTATGTGGAAATGGATGACGCCTTCTCCACAGGAAGCAGCATCATGCCGCAGAAGAAGAACCCTGACATTGCAGAACTTGTAAGAGGAAAGACAGGCAGGGTATATGGGGACCTTGTGGCACTGCTCACGATAATGAAGGGACTTCCCCTCGCCTACAACAAGGACATGCAGGAAGACAAGGAGACCACCTTCGATGCGCTTGATACAGTAAAGGCATGCCTTGCAGCATTCACGCCAATGCTTTCCACGGCAACCTTCAACAAGGACAGGATGATGGAGAAATTAAGGGGTGGATTCCTCAATGCAACAGATGCAGCTGACTACCTGGTCATGCAGGGTGTCCCCTTCAGGAGTGCCCATGAGGTTATCGGCAGGATGGTAAACTACTGCATCATAAACGGCAAGGCCCTTGACGATTTGTCCCAGGATGAGTTAACTTCATTCTCCGACAAGTTCGGTAACGACATCCTTGAATTCATAAAAATGGAGAACTGTCTCCAGAGAAGGAAAACCTATGGCGGACCTTCATCAGCTGCCATGGATACCGCAATTGATAACGCCCGCAACTTCATAGAATCAATTGAGTCATTGAAATATTGATCTAGTCAAGTAACCTAGAGCTTGAACCTCATGACTAAAGTCACGAGATTCTTGGGAACAGAGCATACTTACCGGCTTATTTCTTTGCCGCCAGAGGTTTCTCTTGTTTACCAAGCTATCCCCGCGGTTCCTGTTTGTATCTGTATTGCTAAGACTCTGGTGTAAGCTAGTATATTTTTTGCTGCATTGACATCACGGTCATGATGGGAAAGGCAAACTGGACAGATCCTCTCCCTTACATGGAGCGGCTTCTTCCCATCCTTGTGGCCGCAATCTGAGCATATCTGACTTGACGGAAACCACCTGCTTATACTGATGACTTCTTTTCCATACCTGGCAGCCTTGTACCTAAGTTTCGATACAAGGCTCGTCCACGATACATCAGAAATACTTTTTGCCAGTTTTTGGTTCCTGACTTTAGGAAATATCGAACACAAAAACCCCAAATCCATTGCAATGCAATAGATTTGGGGTTTTGAATATATCCTATCATTTGAGGTTCACCGTCAAGTCCAGCTTGGTGCTGGCCCTGAACTTTGTCATTGTCATGTTAGTCTTCAGCGTTGGCAGCTTTAGTATCTCCGCAAGATCCAAATATGTCTGCGGTACCATCGTAGGTGTAACTACATTTGCTGGATATTCCCCCTGAACAAGAACCAAGGGATTGTGTATGGCTGCCATTATTGTTGTTGCCGAGACACTTTTCTCTTTCGCTTCTTGAAGGAGATATTGGGCGTATCTCAACATGCAAAGCGAGATGAAGCACATCGCGAAGTGTCACTTTAGGTGCTCGTCATTCCAGAGAAACACGGGTGTAGCCCTAATATCGCTCTTCAGTATCCTGAAGCTCTCCTCAATCTTCCACAGACCTCGAACCTGCTCCGTTGCAAGGTCTAGCTTGTTGGTTATTATGGCATAGTAACCATCGTACCTTTCAGCTTCTGCTATCTTAGCCTCATTAAGTTCCCAGTTTTTAGTATCTACTTCCATCTGAAGGTACTGGTTGCAACCTCGCTTTACAGCTGCCTTCAGCTGATATGGCTTGTCCAGGCGTTTCTTCAGTCTCTCTATCATCCTTTCCCTGTCAGACCTGTCCTTTGCCGCACGCTTAACTGACCATGTCAGATGTATCTTGACCGGTATGTTAACTTCCTTGTACTTCCTGGCCTACCACTCTTCCTCTCGACCTCTTCTTCTTCAATGGGTACTTTAACCACCATAACTTGTCCCACGATTTTCGAACGTGAGGTAACCTCACCAGTTTCGCGGTCGGTATAGTCTGTCCGCCCTTCGTTGCTCCAGACTAGTTCCTTGAATGACCCGGGAGATCGTTTGAGTGTATAGCTGATTACGAAGTCATGTCCGCCATTGCAAAGATGTTCAAGATTGCTTCCGCTGTTTAGTCCTCTGTCAGCAACAACAGTGATCTTCTCTAGCCTGTACAGATTCTTCAGCTTTTCAACTGACTTGGTCAGTGTGTTCTGGTCCATGGTGTTCCCGGGAAACAGCTCATATGTTATAGTATGCCATTGTTGTCCAGGAGAAGTCGCATGACCAACTGGACTTCGTTGTTCTTATGGTCCTTGGAGAAGCCGAACATCCTGAGTTCACCCCACCTTGTGCTCTCGAAGGCATAGGTAGTCACGTTGTAGAATGCCTCAGGGCCACTTCTGTCAGTCTTTTTCTCGAAGAAGTCCGCAAGATGCCTTATTATGGAATCTTTCTTAAGTGCAAGCACATCCAGTACATTGTAGAGAACGTCTATACCCAGAGGTTCAATACCTGCATAGATTTCCTGATGCGTTACAACATCCAAAATATACAAAGCATTGTTATCAGTAATCAGAATTAACAAATCGTTCACATAACCGTGTACATAATGGATTTTAGACATAAGAATACCCAGATACGTATAACATTTGAAAATGCAAAACTATTATTCAAGTACTTGATGATATTTATTACTTTGTATGTGTTATTCTTCAAACTATTGATTATTTCTTGACTTTGCTTGCTAACGCATGACTGAAGTCACGAGTTTGCGCAAGCTATTTCATCAAGAATGTACTTTCCAATGCATTCAGCCACCGAATCAACCACATGGTCCGCATAACCCTTAAGCTCATCCTCTGCATGTGACAATGTATAGGATGAACCGGCTTCCCTGAACATCGGAATGTCATTGAATGAATCCCCGATGACATGAACATTCTGTCTCCCAATGCCTTTCAATGCCATAATCAGCCTTATGCCTTCACCCTTGGAGATTCCCTTCGGAACAACATCTATGTACCTTACGTTCCTGTAGGCCTCGACTTCACCTGCAAATCCGGATTCTATTTCCAACCTCAGCGCCTCGATTTCGTCTATGCTTTCATTTCCATTTATGGAGACAAGATAAATTGAGTCCTTCATTTCTGAAATGTCGTCAATGGCATATACTCCCGGAACAGTGTCTGACATCCCCTCCGGAATATCACTCCTGTAGAACCAGGTATTCCTTCCGCCTTCGAAAGCCACCTTGAAACCACATTCAAGGCAAAGGTCTGCAATTATTCTGGCAGTGTCTTTATCTATGGTCTTCTCAGCTATGGTGTTCCCTGAATTATCAACAACCATAGACCCGTTCATGAGGACCAGGTAGTCAGGTTCAAATCCGTGGTTCAGAAATACTGTCTCAACACCGTTAAGCGGCCTTCCGGTTGCTACAGCTACAGTTGCACCAAGTTCCTTCAGCTTTCTTACAGCTTCCAGGTCCTCTTCATTCATCCTGTCATGGTGAAGTATGGTCCCATCGAGGTCGGTGGCAAAAAGTATCCTGTCCATATACGTCCTCCATTCAATCCTGAGATAAGGCAAAGGACCCCTTCGGGTCCTCTGCTTTAAGCTTATCTGCCGTAGATCTTGTCAATCACCTGGGATACGATGTCTTCCTTGATACATCTGGAGCTCTCGACAATTCTATCAGACTCTTCCTTTATGGCGATAGTCTCTTCATTGACCTCCATGCCGGCAAGGTTTATGAATACATTGAGCGCAGCACCTTCAATGGCGCCATGAACCATGATGGCTCCTACTCCAGCATCCGAAATCGCATTCTTGTTTCCATACTCAGAAGCGACCTTCAGGGAATCGTACAGCTTGTAGGACTCGGTAAGCAGCTGCCTCGGCACCTGCAGCACAAGGTCCTTGGCTTCGCATATCTTCTCGCTCCTTGCAGCCTTGGCCTCTTCAGTATCCTTAGGAAGCCTGTAAGCAGCCATCAGAAGGTTGAAAGAGTCCGCGTCCTTGTCTATGAGCTCTACATATCTTGCCCTCAGTTCTTCTGATGTCACAAGTGCAGCCTTCATCGCCGACTTGACATCATCCGGGTAATTCTCTGAAGCCTTCTTGTCCACAGTGAGGTTGAAGACCATTGATGCAAGGCTGGCTCCAATGGCTGCTGAGAGACCCGCTGCCGCGCCACCTCCGGGAGCCGGGCTGCCGGATGCAAGTTCGTCTGTGAATTCCTTTAGGCTGAGATCTTTTAACATTTGATCACCTCATTAGATTATTTTGCTAAGGTCATATTCCTTGAATATTTGAAGTACCTTGTCCATCTCCTTATACATTATCGTATCATTTTCGATGAACGGCACAGATTCCCTTATTAGTCTGTATGCTTCCCCTGTTCCACTCCCAAGGGTTAATTCACCTGGCCTGAAGTCTATGGCCTGGCAGGCTGTAAAGGCCTCCATTGAAATCACCCTTGTCGTATTCCTCACGATCTCCCTGTATTTCCTTGCTGCAAAATTCCCCATGGATACATGGTCTTCCTGGTTTGCAGAGGAAGGTATCGAATCAACCGATGCAGGATGTGCAAGGGTCTTGTTCTCTGAAACGAGTGAGGCGGCTGAATACTGCACTATCATGAAGCCAGAGTTTAATCCTCCCATATTCGAAAGGAATGGTGGCAGTCCGCTCAGCTGGTGGTTCACAAGCCTCTCCAGCCTTCTTTCGGATATTGAGGCAAGCTCGCTTACTGCAATTGACAGGAAATCAAAGACAAGAGCCATGGGTTCTCCATGAAAGTTCCCTCCTGAATAGATCTCAGTGTCTGAGAGTACTATGGGATTGTCAGTCACCGCATTCATCTCGATTTCCACCTTTTCCCTGGCGTAGTCCAGAGTATCCTTTACGGCGCCATGCACCTGAGGAATGCAGCGGATCGAATATGCATCCTGAACCCTTATTTCATTCTGGACAGTGGTGAACCCGCTTCCCCTTACAAGCCTCAGCATGATATCAGATGTTTCCATCTGTCCCTTGTGTCCCCTTGAGCTGTGAAGCCTCGGGTCATATGCTGTCGTGATTCCACGAAGGGCTTCCATCGTCAGCGCCCCAGATAGGTTTGCCAGGTAGTATGCCCTGAATGAATCTGCAAGAGCAAGCGCCCCTATGGCTGTCAGTGCCTGTGTCCCGTTGATCAGGGCAAGCCCTTCCTTTTCCTCCAGGACCACGGCTTCGAGCCCGGCTTTTGAAAGCACTTCAGCCGAAGGCATTATGATACCGCCGTATTCCACTTCACCTTCGCCGATCATAGCAAGCGCCATATGGGCCAGTGGTGCAAGGTCACCTGATGCCCCCAGCGAACCTTTTTCCGGAACTACAGGATGAATCCCCTTATTGAGCATCCTAACAATCATCTCGACTGTCTCGAGCCTAATGCCTGAAAATCCCCTGGCAAGGGCATTGACCCTAAGTATCATCATGGCCCTTACAGCATCCCTCGACATAGGATTCCCGGTACCGCACGAATGCGATACAATAAGGTTCCTCTGCAGGTCCCTTAGCTTATCCTTGCTTATCTTGATTTCCGAGAAATCACCAAAGCCAGTATTTACGCCATATACAGGCTGTGATCCTGATGCAGCCTTTTCCAGCCGTCTTCTGGATTCACGTATGCTGAACCTTGCAGCATCTGAAAGTTCTACCGATTCGTTTCCTCTGGCTACCCTTTCAAGCTCTTCGAGTGTAATGGAGCTGCCACCGAGAATGACCATGTTACGCCTCCTGCAACAGAAAATGCAATTGCTCACGGAATGACGAAGTCTTCCAATCTCAGTATAATTGAAAACGTTGCGATATTAAAGGGAAAAGACGTATCTTGAGATTACGCTGCCTCAGATGTCGATAGTTATGTCGAGCCCCTTTTCCCGTGCAATCTCGTAAATGTCAGGCTCCTTTCTCACTCCACCGGCTTTCTCCTTCATGAACATTATCTTCATTGTCAGAAGGATTATCTTGATATCCCTTAAGAGGCTGTATTCCTTGATATATAGAAGGTCGTATCTGGCCTTATCCTCCGGGCTTGAAGCATAACTTCCATAGACCTGAGCATACCCTGTGAGCCCGGCCTTGACGACTGTCCTGTACTTGTAGTCCGGAATCTTCCCTGAATATTCCTCGAAGAAGCTTTGCCTTTCCGGCCTCGGTCCTACTATGGACATTTCACCCTTAAGGACATTTAGGAGCTGGGGAATCTCATCAAGCCTTGAAGCCCTGAGCCTTCTCCCTACTGGAGTGATCCTCCCATCCTCGTATTCAGCAAGCGAAGGTCCTGTTTCCTTTTCTGCATCCATCACCATGGACCTGAGCTTGCAGATCCTGAATATCCTGTTTCCTCTTGTCAGCCTCTCCTGTGTATAGAATACCGGACCTCCATCATATGCCTTTATTTTCCATGCTGCGACAGCAACAACCGGTGACAGGAGGATAAGGCCTGTTACAGAGAACACCAGGTCCAGCATCCTCTTCAGTATCCTCTGTTCAATAGTCAGCTCCAGCATCCTGAGCTTTATGAGCGGCTTGTCGGATGCCCTTTCAAAGTGCGCCCTGAGGATATTGATCTCATAGTTGCCAGGGACTACATATACGCTTTTCTTCATGCTCATCAGCATATCTATCAGACTTGACTTCTCTTTCCCTTCAATTTCATCAGACAGGAATATCACTTCATTTTCCTCGATATATTTTCCGAGATCTCCGCTTCTCCAGTCTGAAACAGCCCTGACATTGTAGAGCCTTGACATTCCTTCAATTGCCTTCACGGCTATCCTTCCTGCATCCCTCCCGCCGATGACAAGAAGGTCCTTCCTCCCATGCTCTGAAATCAGCAGCCAGTATGCCGCGGTCCTCCAGATCGAAATCAGGATAAATGATATGACGAATCCTGAAGCGAATATGTACTTTGGATAAGCAAGGTCGACCATAAATCTTGAAATCAGGAAGACAAGGGCTGAAAGCGTACCTGTCGTAAGGAACACAGAGTATATCACCTCACCTAAATCCAGCCTTATTGTCTTCCATAAGCCGTAGGATGTCATGAGGAATATGTAGAGAAGGACCATTACCGGAACAGATTCCACGAACGGAGCCCATACCAGCGAGTTGGTTGAGGTTCCGTAAACAAGAAAATAGGAAATGTCATAGGCGATGATCATAAGCATTATGTCAACAGCGAGAACCATAAGGTCACCCAGGTCAGTCCGCACTCTTTTCCCCATTTCCTACCCTCCTCTTTTGGTATACTCCCATTCTAATGCCAACCTCAATGCGCATTCAACCAAGAATGCGAAGAAAGCCGGGAAATTTCCCGGCTTCACATAACTTATTGCTGTTTTTCAACTGATATTCCAAGGTCAGAAAGCTGCATCTCCTCTACCTTGTCAGGTGCCTCAGTCATCGGATCGAAGGCATTCTGGTTTTTAGGGAACGCAATGACATCCTTGATGTTGTCGGTCCCGGCAAGGAACATTACCAGCCTGTCCATTCCAAAGGCGAGTCCGCCATGTGGAGGAGGACCATACTTGAACGCCTCAAGAAGGAATCCGAATCTTTCCCAGGCTTCCTCCTCGGAAAAACCAAGAAGCCCGAATATCTTAGCCTGAAGGCTGGTGTCGTGGATCCTTATGCTGCCTCCGCCAAGCTCCTCACCGTTCAGGACCATGTCGTATGCCTTTGCCCTTGCCTTGCCAGGTTCTGTCTCAAGAAGCTCCAGGTCTTCCTCCATGGGGCTAGTGAAAGGATGGTGGAGTGCCACGTATCTGCCGGCCTCCTCATCCCTTTCAAGCAGAGGGAACTCGGTTACCCAGGCAAATCTGAACCTCTCGCTGCCATCAAGCATTCCGGTCTTCTTCGCAAGCTCGAGCCTCAGTGCTCCAAGGCTCTGGAATACGACTTCGTTCCTGTCAGCAACGATGAGCACCAAGTCTCCATCCGCAGCTTCCATTCTGGATATTATTGCGGACATGGTTTCGTCGCTCAGGAACTTAGCTATCGGTGACTTTATTTCCCCATCCTTCAGGATGATATATGCCAGTCCCTTTGCCTTGTAGGTCTTAACAAATTCGCCAAGCCTGTCAATGTCCTTCCTGCCCATTGAAGCTCCGCCCTTGAGGCATAAAGCCCTTACAGAACCTCCAGCTTCTATGGCATCATTGAAGACCTTGAATCCTGTACCTCCGGCTGCGTCAGTAAGGTCAGAGATCTCCATTCCAAACCTCAGGTCAGGCTTGTCGGAACCATATCTGTCCATGGCTTCCCTGTATGTTATCCGCTGGAATGGTATTTCAACATCAACGTCTAGGACATCCTTGAATACCTTTTTGACCAGCCTTTCATTCAGGTCGATTATGTCATCGATCTGGATGAAGCTCATCTCCATGTCTATCTGGGTGAACTCAGGCTGCCTGTTTGCCCTCAGGTCCTCGTCCCTGAAGCATTTGGCTATCTGGAAGTACTTGTCAAATCCAGACACCATTAGAAGCTGCTTGAAAAGCTGAGGGGATTGAGGAAGAGCATAGAACTTGCCCTTGTAGTTCCTTGACGGTACAAGATAGTCCCTTGCGCCTTCAGGTGTGCTCTTTGTCAGTATCGGTGTCTCAACCTCAAGGAAGCCCTCCTGGTCCATGAACGCCCTCACTGACATGTAAGCCTTGCTCCTCAGCTTGAATATCCTCTGCATGTCAGGTCTCCTCAGGTCAAGATACCTGTATTTCAGCCTGATGTTCTCCGATGCATCAAGGTTCTCCTTTATCATGATCGGCGGAGTCTCAGCCTCTGACAGGATCTTAAGCTCACTTCCTATCAGCTCTACCCTGCCTGTAGGCATTGATTCGTTGACTGATTCTCTCGTCCTTACTATTCCCTTTACAGCTACAACATACTCGCTCCTGAGCGTATCAGCCTTATCGTAAGCCTCCTTGGATGCATCCTCGGTAAACACTACCTGAAGTATGCCTTCACGGTCCCTGAGGTCGCAGAAGATCAGCGATCCAAGGTTCCTTTTCTTGGCAACCCAGCCCATAACGGTTATCTCTTCGCCTACCTGCTCTTCCCTGACGAGACCGAGCATGTGGGTTCTTTTAAAATTTCCAAGCATTTCTCCCATTGCGATCACTCCTATAGTATTGCGTTCTTTATGCTTTCTGCATCAAGCTGGACCTCAGTCTGGGTCCTGTCCCTCATGTTCTTGATCACGGCTGAGCCCTTTGAAAGCTCGTCACCGCCCAAAATCATGGTATTCCTTGCTCCGACCTTGTCAGCGTACTTCATCTGAGCTTTCAGGCTTCTTCCCATATGGTCGGAATCCACCTTCACCCCAAGCATCCTCAGGCTGTTCGCAAGAGCTGCGGCCCTAAGTGCGGAATCCTCTCCCATGGTACACAGGTACAGGTCGTACCTGTCCGGCTCTTCAATCGATATGCCTTCGCTCTCCAGTGTCAGCAGCAGCCTCTCAAGCCCCAGGCCAAAACCTACCGCCGGCATCTTGGGTCCTCCGATACCCTCTATGAGGTAATCGTACCTTCCTCCCCCGCATACTGTTATCTCGTCATTCACTATTTCAAACACTGTTTTCGAATAGTAGTCAAGTCCTCTGACTATCTTGGGGTCCACCTCATACTGTATTCCCATGGCATCCAGATACTTCTTCAGTGAAGTGAAATGAGCATCACACTCTTCACAGATGTGGTCAAGCATAAGAGGAGCGTCATGTATCAGCCTCTGGCAGCTCTCTACCTTGCAGTCAAGTATCCTCATGGGATTCTTATCATACCGTTCCTTGCAGGTTGCGCAAAGCCCTTCATATTTAGGGGTAAGGTAATCCTTAAGTATGGTATTGTATTCATTCCTGCAGCCAGGGTGCCCTATGGAGTTGATCTTCAGCCTAAGCCCCTTGACTCCGAACTCGCTGAAGGACCTCATGGCAAGGGATATTACCTCAGCATCCACTGAAGCGCTTCCGGCGCCAAAAACCTCCACACCGAACTGATGGTGTTCCCTGAGCCTTCCCTTCTGAACATTTTCATACCTGAAAACAGGAGTGAAATAATATAGCTTGGTAGGCTGAGCCTCATTGTAAAGCGAAGACTCAACAAACGCCCTTACAGCAGGTGCAGTACCTTCAGCTTTAAGGGTTATGCTTCTTCCTCCCTTGTCATTGAAGGTATACATCTCCTTCTGGACCACATCTGTCGTTTCTCCGACTCCTCTTAAAAAAAGCTCCGTAGCCTCAAAAATAGGTGTCCTGATTTCCCTGAAACCATATTCGTCAGCAATTTTCCTGAATTTGTCCTCTACATAATGCCATTTGTAGGCATCCTGCGGAAGCATGTCCTTTGTGCCTTTCTGAGCCTGTATCGCCATTTTGTCCTCCTTAGGTTTCAAGGAACCTGATCTTTTTATCCATCAGTTCATCGTGCCTTCGCACATACTCCCTGACATCCTTGAAATTGGCAAATCGTTCTATCTTACCGTTTCCAACTTTTTTCGATATGCCATCAGCTCCGATGGCTATTATGCTTTCAACGTCCTCGATCATGAGGATGTTGTAGAGATTTTCCCTGCCTTCCTTTGCAAAGCCGACATTTTCATGGCTGCCTGCAATGTTCTTCTGACGGTACATGTAGTACGGAAGAAGTCCAAGGTCCTTTGCCGCCATGTGCGCAGCCCTGTACATTTCATTAAGCTCTGACTGTGTCCTCACAGGGAACCTCCCGGTGGCCACAAATTCCTCATAGAGCCTGGATGCCCTTTTCATGGACAATCCGTGTACAGTCAGGCTTTCAGGTGACAGTTCACTGATCACTTCTAGGGTTCTCCTGACCTCATCTATCCCCTCACCGGGAAGACCAATTATGATATCCATGTTGATGTTATCAAAGCCTTCACTTCGTGCCATTTTGAAAGCCCTCTCGACATCAGCTGAGTCATGGTTACGTCCTATCAGCTTCAACGTCCTGTCATTCATAGTCTGTGGATTAATAGATATCCTGTCAGCTCCGAATTCCTTCATGGCCTTTAGCTTATCTGAGGTTATCGAGTCAGCCCTTCCGGCTTCCACTGTGAACTCCCTGACATTCCTGCCTGAAAGGATCTCTTTGCCTATGCACTCAATTATCTCCCTGAATTCATGGTCCCCCACTGAAGTAGGGGTTCCACCGCCAAAATAAACAGTTGTGACTGATTTCCCGCTCCTGTCAAGGAATTCTGAAACTATACGTATCTCCTTTTTCATGAGCTTAAGGTAGTCCGTGGCGTATTTGTTCCCCCTGTATGGATATGAGGCAAAGGAACAGTATGCGCACCTCGTGGGGCAGAAGGGCATGCCAAGATAGATCGAGACGCTGTCCGCAGTATCCAGACCTCCAATAAGCGCCGTCTCCCTCTGTGCGACAAACACCGCAAGTCCTGCCTTATCACCTGTCGCAAGGTACCTCCCGCTTATTTCTTTTATGGCCTGGTCAGAGTTCATTCCGGCATCCAGCAGCGTCCTTGCCACCTTTGACGGTCTTACTCCAACAAGTATCCCCCATGGCAGCTCCTGACCTGTCCGCTCCTTCAGGAGTGTGAACAGTGCCCGTCTCAGGTCATCCTTCTCTCCATATCCGTAAAGATGCTCCGCACCAAAGAAAAGGATACGGAGCCTGTCTCTTGATATGCTGATGTCGATATCACTATCTTCATCAACCATCCTTATGTCATCATAAGGGTGGTACAGGGATACTATGTGGTAGGCATGATACCCCAGCTCCTCTGGACAGGTTATCTTGATCACGCTGCTGTTATGCGAGGTATCCATTGTACTTTCTTTCCCTGCCGATTGTAGTTGTCCTGTCGTGCCCAGGAAGTACTATTGTGTCATCAGGAAGCACCAGCAGCTTCGTCTTGATGGATTTTATGAGGTCATCGAAGTTTCCTCCAGGAAAATCAGTTCTTCCGATAGATCCTGAAAAGAGTGTATCTCCTGAGAACAGGCTGTTTCCTGCAAGATAGCACATACCGCCTTTTGTGTGCCCCGGTGTTGCTATGACCTTTATGCCACTTCCGGAAAACTCTACAGTATCACCATCAGACACTATATCCATGTCTGCACTTGAATTTCCGAACACCTGTGTATTCATTCCCATGCTTTCCCTGTCCTCAGAGGATATGTATGCCCTTATCCCGAAGTGACTGCAGACGTTATCCAGAGCTGACACATGGTCTATATGTCCATGTGTGAGGAGAACAAACTTAGGCTTAACCTTCAGTTCCTCTACATATCCGATTATAGCACCCGGCTCTTCGCCCGGGTCCACGATGAAACCATCCATGCTTTCATCGTCATAGGCAATATAACAGTTTTCCATGTACATGCCTACTACTATTCTTTTTATGACCAGCATATATCTCATCCTCCTGTCAGAATTTCTTTTCACTGTCCAGCAGTATGGTTACAGGCCCGTCATTGACAATGGCAACCTCCATCATCGCACCGAATTCCCCTGTCTCAACTCTGAACCCTCTTGACCTGAGCCTCAAGACAAGGTCCTCATAAAGCGCTTTCGCCTCAGGTCCCTTGGCAGCCCTTATGAAGCCTGGTCTTCTTCCCTTTCTTGCATCTCCGTACAGTGTAAATTGAGAGACTAAAAGGATTTCGCCTCCCACATCTGCCAAAGGCAGATTCATCTTGCCATCATCATCCTCGAATATCCTTAATCCTGCAATCTTATCTTCGATGTAGTTCAGGTCTTCTGATGAGTCTTCCGTTGATATTCCAATCAGCACCATGAAACCCTTCCCGATGCTTCCTGTAACCCTACCCTCGACCCGTACGCTGGATGAAGTGACCCTCTGTATTACCGCTCTCATGCAATCAGCTCCATTTTAGGCATTTCCGATCCTGAATACGTCGGTAACGCTTGTAATTTTCCTCAGACGCTTCATGGTCTCGTTAAGCAGATTGATATCCCTTATGAGAAGAGACATATGGACTACACAGGTTCCGTCCTTCTTGCTCTCAGCATCGATTGCATTCAGAGGAATCTTCAGTTCAGTAACCACTCCCATGACATCAGTGACCATGTTCGGCCTGTCCATGGCATTAACCTGAAGCCTGGCACTATAAAGTTCCTTGCTTTCAGTCTCCCACTCAACATCGATCATCCTGTGCTCATCATCTATGTTCAGGCTCGAAAGGTTTGTGCAGTCACTCCTGTGTATGGAGATTCCCCTGAAATTCGTGATGTAACCGACGATGCTGTCTCCTGGAAGTGGATTGCAGCATTTCGCGAACCTTACCTGAACATTGTTCATTCCTGTGACCTTCACTCCAAAGAAGGATTTGGACTGCTTTTCCTTTACCTTCTTCCTGGTGGCTTCTATCTGCTTCTCAGCGTTCCTAAGTGATGCCTCGTTATCCTCATTCTGCTTCGCCCGGATCGATTCTTCTATAGCTTCCTTAAGCGCGCTTACGACTACGGAAGGTATTACCTGGTTTGCTCCTACCACTACGAACAGGTCATCGATTGAATTCCCGTGGTATCTTCTTATCAGCTTCTCCAGTGTTTCGCCTTTGGCAATATCAGCAAAGTTCCTGTCCTGCCTCTTAGCTTCCTTCTCAAGGAGCTCCTTGCCCCTCTGCATGTTCTCTTCACGCTTTTCCTTCTTGAACCATGCCTTTATCTTAGTCCTTGCCTGGTTCGAAGTGGCGATGTTGAGCCAATCTATGTTGGGGCCCTTTGGCTTGGAGGATGTCAGCACTTCAACTATCTCACCTGTCTTCAGCTTATAGTCCAAAGTCACCATGTTTCCATTGACCTTCGCACCTATTGTCTTGTTCCCGATGTCTGTATGGATCCTGTATGCGAAATCTATGGGGGTAGCTGCCTGCGGAAGATTTATAACCTCCCCCTTAGGAGTGAACACAAATATTTCATCTGCGAACAGGTCTATCTTGAAGGCTTCCATGAACTCTTCGGCATCGGAGGTCTCCTTCTGCCATTCGAGCATATCCCTTATCCAGACAATGTTCTGGTCTAGCGAATCCTTCGACCCTTCCCTGGAGGTACCTGTCTCCTTGTACTTCCAATGGGCAGCTATACCATATTCAGCGACCTTGTGCATCTCGTAGGTCCTTATCTGGATCTCAAAAGGCTTTCCCTGAGGTCCGATGACTGTCGTATGAAGGCTCTGGTACATGTTGGGCTTGGGCATGGCAATATAGTCCTTGAACCTGCCCGGTATCGGCTTATATATGGTATGCACTATTCCAAGTGCCGCATAGCAGTCCTTTATTGAATCCACAATCACCCTTATGGCTGTCAGGTCGAATATCTGGTCGATACCCTTGCTCTGGGACATCATCTTCCTGTATATCGAGTAGAAGTGCTTTGGCCTTCCGTCTATATCACAGGTTATGCTCGCATTCTTGAGCTTGTCCACTATGTCAGCCATGATGCTGGCAATGTAGGCTTCCCTTTCCTTCCTCTTCTCGGCTATCTGGTTGACCAGGTCATAGTATTCTGTAGGGTACATGTATCTGAAGGCAAGATCCTCGAGCTCCCACTTTATCCTGAACATTCCAAGCCTGTGGGCAAGAGGTGCGTAGATGTCGAAGCATTCCTTCGCCTTTTCCTTCTGCTTGTCAGGGCTCATGTACCTTAGAGTCCTCATGTTATGGAGTCTGTCAGCAAGCTTTATGACTATGACCCTTATATCCTTGGCCATGGCAAGAAGCATCTTCCTTACGTTGTCGGCCTGCTCCTCTTCCTTGGACTTGTATTTGATTTTTCCAAGCTTGGTGACTCCGTCCACAAGCTCCGCTATTTCAGTCCCGAATATCGCCTGAAGCTCAGCATAGGTATACTTCGTATCTTCAATGACATCATGAAGAAGCCCTGCCGCCACGGTATTTGTATCCATACCCATGTCGACAAGGATCGAGGCGACCTCAACAGGATGCGTCACATAAGGCTCTCCGGATTCCCTCTTTTGTTCCTTGTGCGCTTCCACAGCCAGGTTATATGCTTTTATGACAGTTTCCTTGTTAATGTTTCCTGCCTTGTCGATCTTCGCCAGAAGTTCATAAAGCATTGCCTTCACCACCCGATGATGCGTATGGCCGCTTTTCACGGCCATTTTTTACATTATATTGATACTTGGGGTATTTGTCTAGAATTCGTATTGAACCACTGATTCGACGCTGTATCCATCAAGCTTGTCCCTACCCTTAAGTCCAGTCAGCTCTATTATGAAGTCAACTGAAGCGATCTCTCCTCCAGCCAGCTCTATAAGCCTTGCACAGGCGGAAATGGTTCCTCCGGTTGCAAGCAGGTCGTCGACAAGTGCTATCCTCGCACCCTTCTCAAAGGAATCCTTGTGGATCTCAAGCGTGTCTGAGCCGTATTCAAGGTCGTAGGTTATTGCAACTGTCTCAGCAGGCAGCTTCCCTCTTTTCCTTATAGGAATGAAGCCTACACCAAGCGCATATGCAAGTGGCACTCCGAATATGAAGCCTCGTGCTTCGGGTCCTGCTATATAGTCAATGTTCTGTCCTCTAAGCTTATCAGCCATGTTGTCGATCAGAGTCCGGAAGACCGGACCGTTGCCGATAAGTGTCGTGATGTCCTTGAAGCTGATCCCTTCTACCGGGAAGTCCTCGATTATCCTGATTTTCTCCTTGAAATCCATGTTATCCTCCATTTCAGCATAGTGTCAGGTTCTGAAGATATTTCGCGATCTGCTCGGCTCTGTTTCCATCGCCAGTAGTAAGCATCTCGATTATTATCCTGGAATTATCCAAAGCGCCAACAGGATTGTCCTTAGGTGTTATGAATTTCCTGATGCCGTCGATATGGCCCCTTGTTATTGCCTTTGCCGCGCATAAGCCATAGTTTGTGGTGCACTCAAGCTGTTCACTGCCAAGAGCCCTGTACAGCCTTTCATTGTTTCCGGCAGGTATCCCTGCAGGAGCCCCGAGATAAACAAGGTCCGAATATCTCATGAAATTCCTCGTATTGTAGTAACTGGACAGCAGCTCTGAAAGCTGATAGACATTGCCTACAAGAGACAGGTCTTCCTTGAAGAAGGAGAGACTTCTTTCTTCTGCTCTCACCCCGATCGCCATGACAAGACCCTCTTCGTCGCCTGCAGCATCGCAGGCTGCCCTGGTTACCTTATCCGATAAAGTTATCATGAGACCCGGAGAAAAGAAATCAATATGTCTTCTTACAAGGTCCCTGAGCGCATCCTCACTTTCATTTCCGCTGACCACGAAATACTCCACATCAGAATTGAAGTACCGAAGAACTAGTACCAGTATGGATATCCCGCAGATCCCTTCCCTGTCACCGGTACCGTAGAGGATTACCTTTTCCCTGTTGTTGATCGCTTTAGTAAGCCTTTCGATGTACGGCGGTTTATGCTCAGGAACTGACTGAGTCCATGATGCGCCTTCTATTATTCTTTTTAGGATTCTCACCATGGAAATTCACCGTCCTGAAAACACTATAATTATAATACAAAAGAGCTGCGCCTTCAAACGGCACAGCCCGGCTGCATGAGCCGTTATTTTGCCTTAGCTGCCTTGAATGGGACCTTCTTCTTTGCAGTATGCTTCTCTATCGTCCTCTTCTCAAGCATGGACCAGACAGGGCTTGCTATGAAGGTCGATGAATAGCCTCCTGAAATTATACCTATGGTTATAGGAAGTGCAAAATCCCTGACGGCTGGTACGAACACATAGACAGCAACTATTGTGAAGAGCGTTGTCGCCAGTGTGTTGATTGACCTTGTGATCGACTGGTTGATCGAATGGTCCGCTACGGCCTCAGGTGTCCTGTGCTTGTTGCTCTTGAGGTTTTCCCTGATCCTGTCGAATATGACTATCGTATCGTTGATAGAGTAGCCAAGTATGGTAAGAACTGCAGCTATGAACGGCGTATTCAGAGGTATCTGGAATATCGCATATACAGACAGAGTGATAAGTATGTCATGGATAAGGGCCACTATGGCTGCAATTGCGAAATTGAACCTGAACCTGAACGAAATATACAGAAGCATAAGGAGTGATGCAATGATTACTGCCTTGATTCCTCCTGATGTCTGCTCTGCTCCGATTGCCGCGCCGATAGTGCTTTCCGATATTACCGGATTCTCTGACAGCTTATACTCTGACTTAAGCTCAGCCACAAGATTTGCTGTCGTTTCAGTGTCAAGGCTCTGGCTTCTCAGCTCCAGCTGCGTACCGTTGACCTTGGATGAAACAGCATTAGTGTCATACTTCTTTACAACCGCATCCACATCAGCCTTGTTGAAATCACTTCCCATATCAATTATGACGCTTGTGCCGCCTGCAAAGTCGATTCCCATATTCAGTCCTTCTGCAGCCATGAAACCAAAGCCAAGAACTATTATCGCCAATGAGAAAGTGAACCATATCTTCCATTTCCCGACTATCTTGAAATTAGTGTTACGCATTTGCTCCTACCTCCTTGACACCGAAATCGGAAGGCTTTTTGAGCATACCAGTATGCAGGCCTATCTTCAGCAGCTGTTTTGTTATTACTATGGCACTGAACATCGATACTACAATACCGATCATAAGGGTCAGCGCAAATCCCTTTACCGCCCCGGTCCCAACAAAATAGAGTACAAGTCCGGCGATTATCGTGGTTATGTTGGCATCAAGAACTGATGACATTGCCCTGTGGAATCCACCATCAAGTGCCTTTTTGACATCAGCCCCTGACCTGAGCTCTTCCCTTATCCTTTCGAATATAAGGACATTGGCGTCAACAGCCATTCCTATCGTTAGAAGGAATCCGGCTATTCCGGGAAGGGAGAGTGTAGCATCTATGCTGTAGAATATGAACAGGACAAGGTATATGTAGAATCCCAGCGCTAGTGATGCAAGGAATCCCGGTTTCCTGTAATATCCAACCAGAAGCAGGACTACAAGGCTGATTCCTACCATTCCCGCCTTCATCGTGTTAGGAAGTGCATTTGCACCTAGAGTAGGTCCTACCGTCTTGACTTCAACAGCCTTGACAGGATAAGGAAGTGCTCCTGAAGCGATGATGCCCGCCACGAACTGTGCCTCTTCAAGGGAATCCATCCCTGTTATCATTGCCTCACCGTTTGTTATCTCGGCGTTTACGACAGGGTTCGAAATCTGTTCATCATCCATGTTTATTGATATCTGCTTTCCGATGAACTTTTTGGTCGCCTCTGCAAACTTTGTGGTTCCTGATTCATTCAGCACAAGCGACACGATCGCAGCTCCTGTGCTGTCTACCCTCGCTTCCGCCAGCTTTACGTCGCTGCCGGTGAGTATCACATTGCCATCCGGGTCCTTGAATGTCAGAACTCCGGTAGTTGAAAGGCTCTTGACTATCTCGCTGGAATTGAACGCACCAGGAATGTCTATCCTTATTCTCCTGGCACCCTCCGTGGTTACCACGGTCTCGCTGACTCCAACCTTGTTTACCCTCATCTCAAGAAGATTCTTGATGGTATCGAGCTCTGATGTCTCGAGGCTGTCTGTCTGGACTTCCATTACTACAGTCACTCCACCCTGAAGGTCGAGTCCCCTCTTGATAAGCTCTCCGAATGACTTGAACCTGTATCCCTGCAGCGTGAAGCCCTCGAGGCCCATATACGCAAGGAACGACAATATGAGTATTATTGCGATAAGAATTGTTGTGTATCTTCCCTTTTTCATAACCTTCCCCCGTCAAATTCAATTTGGTTGCCCTGTTTCATCAAAACAGGCAACAGCCTAGGCTGCTGCCTGATCGTCATATGCTAACTGTCCCAGGTCATGCCTCCGGAACGGTTTCTTTCCTGACAAGATTTGCAACCGCATTCCTTGTCATTTCAATCCTGACCGCATCCGGTCCCGTCTCGAGGATTATCCTGTCTTCATTGATGACGGTGATCCTGCCGACTATGCCGCCTCTTGTAGTCACTATGTCTCCGGTCTTCAAGCTTCCTATGAGCTCCAGATATGCCTTCCTTCTCTTCTGTTCGGGCATGAACGTAAGAAAATAGAATACGGCCAGGAGGATAAGAATCGGCCAGCTCTGCCTGATTATTTCAGTCATCAACGCAACTCCTTCAAATGAATATATCTTATTATAATTAAATAAAGCCTTGAATAAAAGTGATTTTCACAAATTGTACATTATTTGATTACAACGAGCTATAATTTACCCCTTACCATGGCAAGCTTTTGTACCTTGTATTCCCTGAAAGTACCACTGTCAAGGGCATCCCTGATCTCTTCCATCATTGTATTGTAGAAGTGCAGGTTATGGAGCACGCACAGCCTCATGGCCAGCATTTCCTTGGCCTTGAACAAATGCCTGATGTAGCCCCTTGTATAGTTCCTGCAGGTCGGACAGCTGCAGGTAGTGTCTATAGGTGCATCATCGGTCTCAAACCTGGCATTGTTCAAGTTGAGCCTGCCTGAATTTGTGAATACATGGCCGTGCCTTCCGTTTCTTGCAGGAAGCACGCAATCGAAAAAGTCCACCCCCCTGTCAACAGCCTCCAGTATGTTTTCAGGAAGCCCGACGCCCATAAGGTAGATCGGCTTGTCCTTTGGAAGGTATGGTACCACTGCTTCGATGACGTCGTACATCTCATCATGGGTTTCGCCAACTGCAAGGCCTCCTATGGCAAAGCCATCCATGTCCATGCCGGAAATCTGCCTCGCATGGAGAACCCTCAGGTCCTTGTAGGTACCTCCCTGGTTTATTGCGAAAAGCATCTGCTTCCTGTTTATTGTGTCCTCAAGGCTGTTAAGCCTGTCCATTTCCTTCCTGCAGCGGTCAAGCCATCTGGTCGTTCGCTCCACTGACCTTTCCACATACTCTCTCGGAGCCGGATTCTCTACGCATTCATCGAATGCCATCGCTATGGTCGAAGCAAGGTTTGACTGTATCCTCATGGATTCCTCAGGCCCCATGAATATCTTGCTGCCATCGATATGTGAGCTGAAATAAACCCCTTCCTCTTTTATCTTCCTCATCGAGGCCAGCGAGAAAACCTGGAATCCTCCTGAATCAGTGAGTATGGGCCTGTCCCAGTTCATGAACCTGTGAAGTCCGCCAAGCTTCCTTACGACCTTGTCACCAGGCCGAAGGTGCAGATGGTAGGTATTCGACAGCTCCACCTGGCAGCCTATTTCCTTCAGGTCCATGGATGAGACCGCGCCTTTGATCGCAGCTAATGTACCTACATTCATGAATACCGGTGTCTCGATGGTACCATGGGGTGTCGTTAGCCTTCCCCTTCTTGCGGAGCCTTCTGTCTTCAATAAAGTATACATATCATTTTATGAACATGGAGTCGCCGAAACTGAAGAATCTGTACTTCATTCCGACAGCCGTCCTATAGGCCTCCATGGTCTTCTCCTTTCCCGCCAGTGCTGACACCAGCATTATGAGTGTTGATTCCGGCAGATGGAAGTTTGTTATCAGGGCATCGACGCATTTTAATTTAACACCAGGGTAGATGAATATATCGGTCCAGCCAGATGCTTCACTAACAAACCCATTTTCATCAGCCACAGTCTCAAGTGTCCTGGTTGAAGTTGTGCCAACTGATATGACCCTTCTCCCTTCAGACTTCGCAGCGTTGATCCTCTCTGCAGTCTCCCTCGATATCGAGAAGTACTCTGAATGCATGACGTGTGCATCGATATCCTCGACCTTAACCGGCCTGAATGTTCCGAGTCCCACATGAAGTGTGAGGAACACAGTTTCAACATCCTTCTCCCTTATCCTTTCCAGGAGCTCCGGTGTGAAGTGAAGGCCAGCTGTAGGTGCAGCTGATGAGCCCTCTTCCCTCGAGTAGACTGTCTGATACCTTTCCCTGTCCAGGAGCTTTTCCGTGATATATGGTGGAAGAGGCATCTCTCCCAACCTGTCAAGTATCTCCTCGAAGACACCTTCATAAATGAACCTTATTATCCTGTTCCCGTCATCATGTACCTCGACAACCTCAGCTGTAAGAAGTCCATCCCCGAACGTGAACCTGGCTCCTGGCTTTGCACGCCTTCCAGGTTTTGCAAGGGCTTCCCAAGTATCCTTGTCGATCCTCTTCAGCAGCAGGAACTCGATCTTTCCTCCTGAGCCTTCCTTTGAACCGATAAGCCTTGCAGGGATGACCCTTGTATCGTTCATCACAAGGACATCACCTTCAACAAGATATTCCGGAAGGTCCGAAAACACCTTGTGTGAAATCTCCCCGCTAAGCCTGTCGAGAACCATCAGTCTCGAACTGTCTCTTTTTTCCAGAGGGTGCTGAGCAATCAGCTCCTCCGGCAGATCATAGTAAAAATCATTAACTTTCAAATCAATTTCCCTTCTAATCGAACAGGGACGCTTGTCCCTCTTCCTTTTCATCCATTTTTATTCCAAGATGGTCATAGGCTCTTTTCGTTGCGCACCTTCCCCTTGGAGTCCTGATAAGGAACCCCTTCTGAAGAAGGTATGGCTCATAAACATCAACTATCGTATCAAGCTCCTCTCCTATGAAATAGGAGAGTGTCTCAGCACCTACAGGTCCGCCTCCAAAATTCCTTACTATGGCCTCAAGGATCTTCCTGTCAATCCTGTCAAATCCTTCCTCATCAACATCAAGCATGTCAAGGGCCTTCGAAGCAGACTCGGTGTCTATGGTATCCCTTCCAAGGACCGTAGAGTAATCCCTGACCCTTTTAAGCAATCTGTTCGCTATCCTGGGTGTACCCCTGCTCCTTCTTGCGATTGCAAGGGCGCCTTCAGCGGTTATCCTGCAGTTGAGGATGCCAGCGCTCCTGGTTATTATCTCCCTCAGCTCATCATAGGTATAATACTCCATGCTGAGATGGACACCGAACCTGTCCCTTAAGGGAGAAGTCAGCAGGCCTACCCTGGTAGTAGCCCCTATCAGCGTGAACCTCGAGAGGTCAAGCCTTATTGATTTGGATTGTGCCCCCTTACCGATCACTATGTCCAGTGCGTAGTCCTCCATGGCTGGATAAAGGATTTCCTCAACTGTCCTTGACAGCCTGTGTATCTCATCTATGAAGAGCACATCATTGTCCTTAAGTGAAGTCATGATGGCTGCGAGGTCACCTGCCCTTTCAATGGCAGGTCCTGATGTGACCTTGAGCGAGCCTCCCATTTCCCGGGCTATTATGTTCGCAAGTGTAGTCTTTCCAAGTCCTGGCGGTCCGTGGAGCAGCACGTGGTCAAGAGATTCGCCTCTCATTTTTGCAGCCTTTATGAACACTTTGAGCCGGTCCTTTACCTTCTCCTGTCCTATATACTCGGAAAGCCTGACCGGTCTCAGGGAGAACTCGCTCGAAATGTCTTCTTCAATAAAATCGCCTGCAGTTATCCTGTCATCCATATCCCACACCTACCTCATTAGCAATTTCAAGGATTCCTTAATGGAATCTTCGAGTGTCAGCCCGCTCCCTGCTGACTTCAGAGCACCTTTTGCTTCCCTGTCAGAATAGCCGAGTGCGATAAGCGCAGCAAGAGCTTCATTTTCAGTGTTCTCCGCTGAGGTGTCCTCAGTCGGTTCATCTCCATCTATTCCATCTGAATGCAGCTTTCCCTTAAGCTCAAGTATTATCCTCTGGGCTATCTTCTTTCCTATTCCAGGAGCTTTCATCAGAAGGCTTTCATTGCCGTTTATAATCGCAAGCTTCAGCCTGTCAGGCATGCTTGCTGACAGAAGTGACAGAGCCGCCTTGGGACCGACTCCGTTGATCGTTATAAGCACCTGGAAGAGGTCTAGCTCATCCCTTGTTGAGAATCCATACAAGCCAAGGAAATCCTCCCTTACTATCTGGATGGTATAAAGGATGACCTCTTTTTTCTTCTCTGGCATCATAGCCATCGTATTGCCTGACGTATAGACCTTGTAGCCTATTCCACCAGCTTCAACGACAACACAGTCTTTGAAAATACCCATATAGGTCCCTCTTATATAGTCATACAAAACGGTCACCTCCTGATTCCCTATCCACTATAATAACATGAAGTCTCTTTCCTAACCATATTCAGAGGCATAAAAAGACCGCAGCCTCCATTCAAGGAGCCTGCGGCATCAGAATATCATTTTTCGTCCTCTTCAAAGTCCACATCCACAACATCATGCGTCTGCCTGAAGAAATCTTCATCCTGAACGCTCTTCACTGCATTGTCGATCTCCGGTCCCGTAGTGTCCTCAGAATATCCGGATGCAGGTTCCTTCCTGCTCTCCCAGTCAGTCCTGTAGGTTCCACCTGACCTGTTCATTGTCGGCCTTAGGATCCTTGAAACTACATACCAGATCAGTATGAATATCGCTATGTACGGAAGTGCTGTGATTGCTATTGAAATTATGAAGAACAGAATCAGCCCGCCTATTATCATTCCAAAGATATTTCCAGTTTTCATTCAAAATCCCCCTTGGAGCCATATGCTTCCTGAGGCATTACTCCTTTTGCTTTCTCAAGTAACGATCATCGATTGACCATTGATTAATGATAACAGCAAAGGATTAAACAATGATTAAATTTTGGAAAGGCCAACTGCTATCCATGAAGCTACCTTGGCATTGTTAAGAACAAGCCTTATATTCGATTCAAGGGATTCCCCGCCTGTGAGCTCCATGACCTTTTCAAGTATGAAAGGTGTGACCTTCTTTCCCTTGATGCCTTCCGCCTTGGCATCTGCAAGGGCCTGTGAGATCGCCCTGTCAATGACAGCCTTGTCCATTGCATACTCAGCCGGAATCGGATTTGCGATTATCGCTCCGCCGTCAAGTCCCATGCTCCACTTCGCATTCAGCGACTCAGCTATCTCATCTGCTGTGTCGAGCCTGTAGTCGACCTTGAAGCCGCTTTCCCTCGTATAGAATGCAGGCATTTCCTCGGTACCGTAGCCTATTACCGGTACTCCCTTGGTCTCCAGGTATTCGAGAGTAAGGCCGATATCGAGTATTGATTTCGCACCTGCGCATACTACAGCAACATTGGTCCTTGCAAATTCATCAAGGTCAGCTGATATGTCCATAGAGGTTTCTGCACCCCTGTGTACACCGCCTATCCCTCCTGTAGCAAACACCTTGATGCCAGCCATCTCTGCCATAATCATGGTTGCTGCCACAGTAGTGCCTCCATCCTTCTTTCCCGATACGACGAACGGCAGATCCCTTCTCGAGCACTTTACAACATCCTTGGCAGATCCTATGTAGTCCAGCTCCTCACGGCTTAGTCCTATCTTGAGCCTTCCCTTTATTATCGCCATGGTTGCCGGCACCGCTCCGTTCTTCCTTATCTCATCCTCAACAGTAAGAGCTGTTTCAACATTCTGCGGGAACGGCATTCCGTGGGTTATTATTGTCGATTCAAGTGCAACTACAGGCAATCCCTTATCCAGTGCGTCCTTTACCTCCGGTGCAATGTCAATGTACTTTTCAAATTCTGATGATCTCATAATTTCCCTCCATTATTTTATTTATAGATTCAACATTTGTGTTTTTGTTGATCGTGTCGCCAGAAGCAAGATTCATGAGTGAAGCGCCAGTTCCAAATAAAGCCGCTGCCCTAATGTCGAGGGCTTCGGTCTCAGCATATGCAGCCCCTGCAAGGAATGCATCACCTGCTCCGGTGGCGCTCCTTACATCTACCTTCAGTGCCCTTAAGATTCCCCTGTCGGTCCCATCACTGAAGAATGTGCCGTCGGGTCCGAGCGATATGAACACCTTCGAGACTCCAAGTCCATGGAAGTGCTCTGCGTTCCTTAACAGGCCTGAATGGTCCTTGGCAGGTATCCCTGTAAGGGCTTCAGCTTCCAGCCTGTTCGGCTTTATGCAGTCGAATCTTCCAATCAGGTCCTTTATCCTCAGCGCCTTTGCCATTGAAACAGTGTCAAGGTATTTCATGTTGTTCTGAGCCATGCCCAGTGCAGTCTCGATTACCTCATAGCTGAGGTTGGCATCAAATACAGACACCTTGCTTCTTTCAATAAGCGATTTCTTTTCCTGGAGATATGATGAGTCGAACTTCCCATAGATCTCCATTGACGAAACAGCCACATACATGTCCATGTTTTCATCAAGTACAGACAGGTAGGTCCCTGTTGCTTCACCTGCCAGTTTCCTCACGTGCGACACATCAACCCCGGATGCTCTCGTGTCCTCCAGCAGCCGCCTTCCATTTTCATCATCTCCGACCACCGAAATCAACTTCACGGACAATCCCATCAAAGCCATGTTTTCTGCAATGTTCCTTCCGACACCCCCGGGCGAGAAGGTCACACTGCCGGGATTCGAGTCCCTTCCTGACAGCCTGCCGAAGGGCGCGCCGGAGATGTCCATGTTGCATCCACCGATTACAGACACGTAGATCTCATCATCAAGCACATATCCCTTTCCCTTCACAGCACCCTTCTTCATAAGGTTGGCAATATGGACAGCTACCGATGACCTTGTGATCCCAAGGATCTCTGCGATATCTTTCTGGGATATCATGGGATCCTTCCTTATTATGTTGAGGATTTCCTTTTCACGGTCAGTCACTGCGTTCACCCCTCATAAGCTTATGTTTGCTTTCTAAATATTTGCTTATCCTTATTCTATGCCTGAAACTTCAAAAAATCAACAAAAAAATGAAGCCTGCCGAAAAAAATCCGACTGCTTCATCTATCATCTGTTTATGTCTGTTATCAGCTTGGTGTATTCAACTCTCAGTTCTTCAAGCTTCTTCCGCTCTTCACTTGTTACCGCACCCTCAAAATATTCCATTATCTCTTTTTCAGTTTCAAGAAGCTTTTCCATAAGCTCGTACTTACCATCAAAGGTCTTTGGCGGATTCGCAAGTTCACCCACCAGCACTTCAAGAGTCCTGCTGTTTTCCTGCATGGACTTTACGGAAGAAACATCCAGCACCCTGTCTACCAGTCCGTCAACTGCCGTTCCAAGACCCAATCCCTTGAAGAAGCTATTCAGATTGAGCTTGCCGATGGAGGCTATGCTCTCATCAATGAGGGCTCCCTGTTCTTCAAATCCAGAAACCACGGTAATATATTTTTCCCTGTAGTTATCAAGCTTGGCAAGCTCTTCAGCTTCTTTCCTCTGGTTGGCAAGCATGACTGCTTCTTCAGTACGCTTCTGGTTCGTCGCAACTGCGAGGTCAACGCTGTAGAAAGCAAGAATCGCTGCTGCCGAAAGAAATACGATAAGAACTATCCTCAGGAGCACTCCTCGCTGCCTGCCGCTTCTCTTTTCCACGGAGGCATCCCTGTCATATATGTAATCCTCAGTACGAGGATTCGTTATCATGTCTTCCGCTTCATCATAGCCGCCAAGTTTCACCTTGTCATACCCCTCCATTCCAGCGAAGGGTTTGCCGCACTGGCTGCAGAATCTGCTTCCGACCGGGTTTTCATATCTGCAATTCCTGCATTCCAATCCTTATCACCTGCCCACGTAAAATGATAATACCCATTATTTATCAGGGCCTTTTGAGAAACTTAAAAATGCTTTAATTTTCAAAGTAAATCGGTACGGGAAACAGCTTTTTGATATGCTCCCGTACCGATTATTTTCATATATCCTATCCAAGTGCGACATCCAGTATCATCATGATTGTAAACCCGATCAGGGCTCCCATGGTAGCCACATCGGAATTCCCGTTTGACTGTGCTTCAGGGATCAGCTCTTCGATCACCACATATATCATCGCACCAGCAGCGAAGCATAAGGCATATGGCAGTATCGGTCTCATTATCGAAACAAGGTATGCCCCGAGTACTCCCGCTATCGGTTCTACTACACCCGAAGCCTGTCCCAGGAGGAAAGCCTTGAACCTTGACATCCCTTCACGTCTGAGTGGTATGGATACCGCCGCTCCTTCAGGGAAGTTCTGAAGACCTATGCCTATGGCAAGGGCAACAGCTCCTGCCATCGATGCTGTGGATATGCCGTGGTATACCGCTCCGAATGCCACACCTACGGCGAGGCCTTCAGGTATGTTATGGAGCGTTATTGCGAGTACCAGAAGTACACTTCTCTGCCATGATGTCTTTATTCCCTCTGCCTTGTTGGCAGCAAGCCCCAAATGAAGGTGTGGAAGCAGCCTGTCGACAATATAGAGGAAAATGCCGCCGCCCATGAAGCCTATGGCTGCAGGGACCCATGCCACGTATCCCATCTCTTCTGCAAGTGTTATACCCGGGTTCAGCAGCGACCAGAAGCTTGCAGCTATCATGATCCCAGCTGCAAAGCCAAGCATCGCATCGAATACCTTCTTGTTGATGGTCTTGAAGAAGAATACAAGCGACGCTCCAAGTGCAGTTACGAACCAGGTGAACATTGTGGCCAAGAGCGCCTGTGTGATCGGTGACATACCTTTAAGAAAATCAAACATTAGTGCACCTCCCTCAATTCGAGCTGGAAGTCCTAATCCTCAAATCCCTCAGCAAATTCGGCATTATGCCACACCGAATCCACATCGTCATCTTCGTCAAGCTTGTCGAGGAGCTTCTGGAACTTTTCAGAGGCGTCCATGTCAAGGGCAGTATAGACATTGGGGATCATGGTTATTTCAGCCTCAAGGAATTCTATTCCCTGCGCCTCGAGTGCCGATTTAACTGATTCAAATTCCTCAGGTGCTGTGATTACTTCGTATACCTCGTCCTCTGCACTGAAATCCTCTGCTCCTGCCTCAAGTGCAAGCATCATCAGCTCTTCCTCATCCAGTTCATCAGTCTTTTCAATGACCATCTGACCTTTCTTGTTGAACATGAATGTCACTGAACCTGATGTGCCGAGATTTCCTCCGAACTTATCGAAGGTGTGCCTTACATTTCCTGCTGTCCTGTTCTTGTTGTCGGTGTATGACTGTACGATTACAGCAACACCGTTTGGTCCATACCCCTCGTATGTTATGTCTTCATAGTTGACGCTCTCAAGCTCGCCGGCGCCTTTCTTGATTGCCCTGGTTATATTGTCCATGGGCATGTTGGCTGCCTTCGCCTTCGCGATTACGTCCCTGAGCTTTGCATTGGTATCCGGACTGCTGCCGTCCTTTGCCGCCATGATGAGCTCCTTGCCGATCTTTGTGAATATCTTGCCCCTCTTGGCGTCCATCTTTCCCTTTTTAGCCTGTATGTTGTGCCATTTTGAATGTCCTGACAAATCTATCTCCTCCGTTTCTTACGACTCTGAATTATACCACAAGGACCACGGTCTATACAATATCCGTAAAAAGCCTGTCGTTTTCCTTGTAGTAAAGGGACCTGTCCCCTGTTATGAACCCAAGTCTCCCAGATGCGGCTTCCGTAAGCTGAGCTATCAGCCATGCCGTCCTGCCCTCTTCAATATATAACGTGATTTCAACATCCTCCGCATATGAGGTATCCTCTATGTGGATCCCATTTTCTCTCAGGAGATGCTGGAACTTTCCAAGCAGGTCATATGCTATACTCAGCTTCAGTTCATTTCCGTATACCCTTTCGATGGTTCCGCATGCCCCTATTGCGTCGGATGCCCCTCTTATGTACGCCCTTGTAAGCCCGCTGGCACCGAGCAGCACACCACCGAAATATCTCGTCACAACAATCACTGAATTCTTCAATCCGCTTTTCCTTATGACATCAAGCACCGGCATTCCGCCGGTTCCCTGCGGTTCACCATCATCGCTGTATCTCTGTATGTTCTCATTTTCACCCAATGTATATGCATATACATGGTGCCTGGCCTCCTTGTAGGTGCTCTTCACCTTGTCAATGAACGCCCTTGCCTCCTCCTCGGTTTCCACCCTCCTGCCAGACCCGATGAACACTGATTTCTTTTCAGTGAACTCAGATGACCCTTCATTCCTTATCGTCCTGTAGCCCATTATATCTGGTACACATTCTCCCTTATCAGTTCTCTTCTTTCGAAGGTCTTAACCGCCCTCAGCTCCATCTTGAGGATGTTCTTGGAATGGAGCAGTGAGAGTATACCTTCCATTTCTATAGAGAAATCCGAGAAGAAGGGGTCCCTTGATATTTCTCTGGCACTTTTGAATCCTGGATTTTCCCTCAGATAAGCAAGGAGTATTTCTGATGCCTGCTGAATTTCCATGTCGATCGTGGTCTTCAGATACCTGTTTACTTCTGTGACCCTTACTTCAAGGTCCCCTTCTCCTACAAGCATCCGGAACTGTCTGTCAAATTCCCTGTCCAGGTTCGCTGCCATTGACAATGTGTCCTTTGAGATCATGTAGCCTCTCGAGTTCACATATACCGAAGCATATAGCTCCATCGAATCTATAAGCGTCCTGAATGCCCCGAAAAGGTTACCTCCGACAAGAAACTTCTCGGTTGAATCTATTGTCTTGATGAGTCTCCCAAGATATGAGAGTGTCCATTTCCTTCTGTCCATGTCAGGATAGAACCTCTCGTCATTGTATTTTGCCCGTATTTCTTCATCCCTTGCAAAGACTATCTTCGAGGATGAGAATATCCTGTGCAGGTAACTGCCCTTCACCCGAAATCCCTTGAGGTTCAGGAATTCTTCCTTGGAAATGACCTTCAGGTGCACAGGTACTCCGAACTCTGTAGAGTAGACATTCCTTACCCCGCTCTCGGCTTCCTTCATTATAACAAAAAAATCAATATCGGAATTCTCCCATAGGTCTCCTGTCACCATGCTGCCGAAAACAAAGGCTCCCAGCACCTCAGTGTTGGCTTCGAGAGCCTGTGCCACATTCTGGTATGCCTTCTGATATTCTAAAATCAGATTTTTCATTTCTTTCCTCCAACAAGGAACTTTTCATACATATACAGGTCCCTGTCAGGAACCTCGGCCTTCACATATGTTCCTTCTTCCCTGTATTCCTCAGCAATCACAATTCCTCTTGCCCTGATTGAAGAAAGCAGCTTCTGCTCGCTGTATGGAACGAGTACCTCTATTGAGCTATGGGTCTTCGGAAGGGCTTCCATGATCATGTCCAGCAGCGGTTCAAGGTTCTTTCCGTTCTTTGCTGATATTTCTATGATCTTGTGCTTTCCTTCGTAGAGCTCCCTTATGTCTTCAACCACATAGCTCAGACCCTTGTCCACCTTGTTCAGGGCAATGATCGTATCCTTATCCCCGCAGCCGATCTCCTCAAGTACGCTGTCTACCGTGATAGCCTGTTTATATGCATCATCGGATGATGCATCGATGACATGCACGAGAAGGTCAGAAAAGACAACCTCTTCAAGGGTTGACTTGAAGGCTTCTATGATGTCATGAGGTAGCTTCCTTACGAAGCCGACTGTGTCCGTCAGCGTTACTATACGTTTGTCCTTCAGGGCTATTGCCCTGGTTGTCGTGTCAAGTGTCGCGAAAAGCATGTCCGCTTCAAATACCTTTTCCTTGACTACGGAATCCTTCGACGATATTTCATAGAGCGCATTCCTCAGCGTGCTCTTACCGGCATTCGTGTATCCGACCAGTGAGACCTTCTGGATCTCGTTTGTCTCCCTGTTCTCCCTCTGTATCTCCCTGACACCTGTGATCTTCGACAGTTCCCTTGTAAGGTCAGTGACCTTCTCCCTGATCCTTCTCCTGTCTATCTCAAGCTTTGTCTCACCAGGACCCTTAGTCCCTATTCCGCCGCCTGTCCTCGACATTACCGTACCAAGGCCAATAAGCCTGTTCATCCTGTACTTTAGCTGCGCAAGCTCGACTTGGAGCTTCGCTTCCCTTGACCTTGCACGCCTTGCGAATATCTCGAGGATAAGTGTCGTCCTGTCGATAACCTTTACTCCCAGCTGTTCCTCCAGGTTCCTTATCTGTGTGCCTGTAAGCTCATCATCAAATATTACAACATTGCTTCTTGTCAGCTGAAGCCTCTCCCCTATTTCCCTTACCTTTCCGCTGCCGACATAGAAGGCATTGTCCGGCCTCTCCCTGTTCTGTATCACCATATCAGCAACCGGGAGATTGCATGCCTTAGCAAGCTCTCTAAGTTCCTCCAGGCTGTCCTCGGTATCTATGCCCGCAAGGACTGCCCTTTCTTCAGGCTCAGAAATGCTTTCACCCTGCTTCATGAGTGACTCATTGAATGTGATCCTGTCGAGGATGTCAAATGACAATGCTGACTGAATATCCATCGGCTGCGTAGCCTGTGCTGCAAGCCTTCCGTCATCTACAGTAAGGAATCCTATCACCATAGTCGGATATTCACCAAGCCCAATGGCAGCAATACAGTCCAGCTTCATCTTCAACAGAGCTGAGACATCCAGAGCCGAAAGCCTCGGATTTCCATTAGGATGCGTATGGATTATCCTGGTGCCGGACAGCTTCCTTTCCTTGACATCAAGAAGAGGCAGAGATACGCTGCTTGAGTCTCCTATCGTGACTTCCTGAACCTTACCCCTCCTGTCGATCGCTACTGATATTTCTCTCTCAGTTTCCCCGGACAATCTTGATATGAGGTCCGTGATCTCCTGTGATGCTATCTGGTATTTTGGTGTCCTTATCTCGAATATAGTCTCCAGCTCATCCAGAATCCTTTTTCTGATCCCGTCAATATTTCCTGAAATCACAAGATTTCCTCCTTCTTTTCCAAATTCTTGACATATTTCCTTTAATTATATAGTATTTAGTACAAGAATTACAGTGTGCGCAGAATGCGGAGGTTCACATGGAAGATAAAAAGATGAATGTACTGATATCGGCAGATGAAATAAGGGAAAGAATCAAGGAACTTGGAGAAGAGATAACAAAAAAGTACAAGGGTCAGAAACTCTATGTGCTTTCACTCCTTAGAGGAAGCTTCATCTTTACAGCTGACCTTGTGAGAGCTATGGATACCGAGGTGAAGATAGGCTTCATGACCACTTCCTCATATGGCCACGGAGAGGAATCAGAAGGCAAGGTCACAGTGGTCACTGATATAGCCGATGACCTGGAGGGGTTCAGCGTACTTGTCGTGGATGACATAATAGATACGGGAATCACAATGGATTTTGTAATGAAGCATGTCATGGCAAAGGGTGCCAAGGCAGCAGCTTGCTGCACGCTCCTGGACAAGCCTTCCAGGAGAAGAGTGGAGATAGTACCTGACTTCTGCGGATTTGTAATAGACGATATCTTCGTAGCCGGTTACGGCTTAAACTATGGTGATTATTACAGGAATATTCCATTTGTCTTCAACTGGCAGTAGAATATTCTGAAAATCCCACTAAATATTAAGATTTTCTAAAGATGCCGTTCCTTAAGGTGCGGCATCTTTTATGATATAATGGTTTATAAATTTCAATGGAGGTTGTTTTCAAAGTATGAATGGAAAGCCCAAAAGAAGGGTGAACGCAAAAACAAGCGGTTTCACAATGCTAATAAAAACGTTAAAATTCATTTTCATAGCTCTTGTGGTAGCGACACTCGTCGGAGGATTATACGCCGCAAAGATAAGCCTTGCCATTGCGGAGGATGCACCTGAACTTAGCGCTGAGAAGTTTATTCACCAGAACCAGCCTTCCGTGATCCTTGACTCGACAGGAGCCCAATATGACATTGTCCATACTGATGAGGTAAGGTTCCCGGTTTCCCTTGAGGAAATGGGACAGAATCTGCAGGACGCCTTCATATCCATCGAGGATGAAAGGTTCTACAAGCACAACGGTGTTGACTACAGAAGGACGATAAGCGTCGTGATCCAGGACATTATCGGAAGAGTCACAGGAAACAGAAGCATGCAGGGTGGATCTACCCTGACACAGCAGATAATAAAGAACACATTCCTCACCAGGGACAAGGAATATACAAGGAAGATAAAGGAAATATTCATGGCTCTCGAAGCAGAGAAGGTCCTTTCAAAGGAACAGATACTCGAGACCTACATGAACGGTATTTACCTCGGAGGAAAGGCTAACGGGGTAGAAGCAGCTGCAAGGCAGTACTTCTCAAAGAATGCAAAGGACCTTACAATTATCGAAGCTGCTTACGTAGCGGGTACGACACAGAGCCCGTCTGTTTTCTATGCCTTCTCAGACAGCTCAAAGGCTAATCCTGCAAAGTACATCAACAGGACAAAGCTCGTGCTTCAGGCGATGCTCAGGAATGAGAAGATCACCCAGGTGGAATACGATGCGTCAATAGCTGAGCTCGATGCAACAGGAATAACCTTCAACCAGACTGTTCTTATCAGTGACAAATACAACTATGAGTATTTCACAAGACCTGTAATAGACCAGGTCAGGGCAGACCTAAAGGAAAAGAACGGCCTGACAGATGAGGAGATCACTGAGCTTCTGAGCTACGGTGGACTCACTATTCATTCCACAATGAACAGGGCTGCGCAGGATTATGCCCAATCAATCCTCGATGACTTCAACAATATCAAAAGCGAATACAATCAGCCCAAGCTCCGTGAAGCTACAGCAGCCGATCCAGAGAGCAAGGTCAAGACCCTTGCTGATGGCTCCAGATGGGTAGAGTACACTGAAGTTACTGAAGCACAGGCCGCATTTTCAGCTGTCGACTACAAGACAGGGCAGGTACAGGTCATAATCGGAGGAAGGAACCAGGAGTCAGCCGCAGGTTACAACAGGGCCTACTACTCACCTACTTTCGCGAATTCAGTACTCAGGTCCATAGGTTCCACAACTAAGCCACTCACCGTTTACGGACCAGGAATCGATACTGGAAAGATCACTTTAGGGAGCACAGCAAAAGATGAGAAACTTGAATTAGCTCTCTACAAGCCGCTGGGATTCCAAGTTAGCCCTCTCAACGTAAATAACAGATATACAGGAATGACTGATATTAGAACAGCTATCGTTAATTCCTATAACACCGTATCTGTAAGGACATTCGCTGTTGTTGGCAAACAGACCTCTCAAAGCTATGGTGAAAAGTTTGGTCTTATATATACGAAGAATGCAGAAAATGTTGGAGCATCCACCCTTGCACTCGGATCGAATCATGAGGACGGTAAGGATGGCGGAAATCCTCTTGTTCTTGCGACAGCATACGGTGCCTTCGGAAACAGCGGAATCGTCACAGAGTCGATACTCTATACCAAGGTTACTGATGCCTCAGGCAATGTTATCCTCGAGAATGTTCCTGAATCAAGGCAGGTGATCAAGCCTCAGACTGCATACATACTCTATGATGTAATGAAGGATGTCGTCAAGAACAACGTACCAAGCGCAAAGCTTACAAGCATGCCGATAGCAGGAAAGACCGGTACTTCACAGGGAAGGATAGATACATGGTTTGCCGGACTCAGCCCATACTATTCAGCATCCATGTGGATAGGTTCAGATACGCACGAAGAGCTGCACAAGGCAGGCTCCCAGGCAGTCCAGACGTCTTACGCGACCCAGGTTGCCTTTGGAAAGATCATGAAGTTCCTGCATGAGGGACTTCCGGTGAAGGACATCAAGAGACCGGGAGGGATAGTCCAGGGGGCATTCTGTACAGAATCAGGTGCCATACCTAATGACTACTGCATAGAAGCGGGAACCGCAAGGACCGACCTCTTCATAGACGGGACCCAGCCGACAGAGCTGTGCACAATACACATCCCTCCGGTAGAGCCCGAGCCGATACCTGTAGACCCAACAGAAACTACCTCCCCGGTAGTAGTACCACCGACAGGGAACAATAATAGTAACAGACCTGGTAATCCTTGAGGGATATAATGAAAGAAGCAGCTGTAATAAAAAGTAATTTGGGAAACATAGAACTTGAAGCTGAAGACGGAGCTTTGACAGGCCTCGCCTTCACTTCAAAACCACTTGAGGCCCCACCAGCAGGTTCAGTCCTTGAGGAAGCAGCAAGGCAGCTTGATGAGTATTTCAAAGGCCAAAGGAAGGAATTCACGATCCCCCTTGCACCACATGGGACCAGCTTCCAGGAGAGAGTTTGGAAAGAGCTTCTGAACATTCCGTATGGTGAAGCCATATCCTATGGAGAGCTCGCCAGAAGATGTGACAACCCGAATGCAGCCAGAGCCATTGGCGGAGCTGTAGGTAAGAACCCCATCGGGGTGATAATTCCATGCCACAGGATAATTTCCGGGGATGGCACTCTTGGCGGTTACACTGGCGGGACTGATTTCAAGAAACTTCTTCTTAAGCTTGAGGGGGTAACCTGGAAACAGGCTGACTAATTTCAACAAAATGACGATCCGGATATGCCTTAAGCGCACATCCGGATCTTTTTGATTAGTATCCCATGTTTTCCTTTACTATGACTACCTCTATCCTGTCCTTCACATTCTGCCTTCTAATCAGGGTATAGATATTGCAGATCCTGCCCTGGCTAGAGCAGTCCATGCAGGTTCCCGCTACGGTACATGGATTCCCTGTATTAAGCCTTACGTTGTTCGCAGGGGCTGCTATGCCCTGGACCCTTGAAACCGCATCTACCTCATCCTCGACTATCTTGTTGAGGCCTATGATCACGAATACCTTGTCGGGACCGTATATCATTGCGGCTGTCCTGTTTCCGGTACCATCCACGTTGTAGAGTGTCCCGTCCATGGTTACCGCATTGGTTGATGCTATGTAGAAGTCGCTTAAGAAGCTGTTCCTGAAGACCTGTTTCATATCTTCCTTCGAAAGGTTTGGCGCATACCTGTCATGGAACACAAGGTCCCTTCCCCTCAGATACTCGGGTATCTTCAGGTCAATGACGGTCATCGAACCTCCAAGTGCCACACTCGATTTGTCTGGTATCCTTTCATCAAGGAATCCCTTAACATCCTCGGCCTTTTCAAGTATGACTGTCTTGATGTTGTTTTTCTCCAGAGCCTTCGAAAGCCTCTCCAACTTGTTGTCATAAGTCTTAAGTAAATTCTTATCCATGACTTCCTCCCATTCATTTGATGAATCATATTGGCTTACACTATCATTTTAACAGCTTAAGTGCTTCTTCTGCCACTTTTTCAGGAGTTAGTCCTGATTTTTTCAGAAGTATCTGCGTAGACCCGGTTCCATCATACTCTTCATCGCAGGCAAATCTTCCCTTTTTGCCCAGGAACCACTGCCATCTTGCGGAACTGCCCGCTTCTGCTGCCATCCTTTTCTTGATGTCCTTAGCCAGTACCGAGTCAATATATTCTTTAGATTGAGTCAGGAAAAGCCTCTTCGAAGGTATGCTTACAACCCTTACATCCATTCCCTTCTCAATAAGGATTTTCCTTGCCTTCAGGACAATTCCAGCTTCAAACCCTGTTGATGCGATCACCAGGTCAGGTTTTTTCGAGGACTCCTTCGCCAGAATGTACCCACCCTTTTCAGCCTCCTTTGACGAACCTTTAAGTAGTGAAGCACCTATCCTCGAAACCATTATTACTGTCGGTCCTTTGTCTGACTCCATTGCCTTGATCCATGCTGCAGCAGTTTCAACTGCATCACCAGGTCGGAATACCGTTAATCCTGGAATGGCTTCCATGATTTCCTGAATCTCCAGGGCTCTTCCAGCAGGTCCCCTTTCACCTATGGACAGGCTGTCATCAGTCAGTACGAATATGTTGTCAAGGTTCATCATTGCTGAAAGCTTCATTGAAGGAAGCAAAGCATATCCTGTAGATGACCTGGCAAAAGAAACATACCTGACACCTCCATGCATGGCTGCTCCATTTGCGATTCCTCCCAGTGCATTGGCTCTGCATCCCAGTCTTAGCATCCTTTTACCTGATGTCCCTGTTTCTCTGACTTCTAAGCCTGTATCTTCCGCAGATCCGAACATCAGGCAGCCTATACCATCAATAAAGACATCAAATATCTTCCTTGAAGTCTCCATCGTAGATTCCTTGTCCTTACCTGTTCGGTAAAGCAAGTCGACATCTATATTCCTTAGATGTTTGCCGCTGAACCAGCATTCAAGTTCATGACTATCCTCAGGGAATTCATTTTTGCAATGATCCACGAGGTTTCTCCACTTCTGGAATTCCTTGGGTTTGGATGCGTTTATCCTAGCGATATTCAACCTTACATCCTCAGGCACATCGAAGCTGCCATATGTCCACCTTAGGTTTTCTCTGGCCTTGCTTAATGCAGCCCTTCCAAGAGGGCCAGAGAGGACCTCTTTGGTATTTGCCTTTCCGGGACAACCATAACCGGCTTGAACCCTGATGCATATCAAGGCAGGTTTGCCGTGTATCCTTTTAGCTTGTGAGATGGCATTCCCTATGGAATCAGGGTCGTTGCCGTCACGGACATCATGAACCTGCCACCCCATGGATTTGAACCGCATGCGCAAGTCTTCTGAGTATAGTTCAGCTGAAGGCCCATCGGGAGTCATTCCATCATCCTCAAAGAGCACTATAAGCTTGCCAAGCTTCTGCCTTCCTGCTATTGCACAGGCTTCCATTGCAGTTCCGTTCATCAGGCTCTCCTCTGAAGCCATGACATATGTATGGTGTGATACGATATCGCAGCCTGGCTTGTTGAATCTTTCAGAGAGATATCTCTCAGCCAATGCCATCCCCACCGCATTCGCCAGTCCCTGGCCATATTGCCCGACGGTAACCTCGATTCCTCTCCTGACATCCTTCTCAGGGAATATTGGCAGGTTGGACTCCCATTGTCCGAACTTCTTCAACTCCTCGATACTGATGCTGCCGGTGAACAGGTGAAGCAGCGCGTAAAGCAGGGGTCCTCCCTGTTCAGACGCCATGATGAACCTGTCCCTGTTTTCCCACATCAGATTTTCCGGATCAAACTTCAGGTGACTGGAAAACAGTCCGTATGCAATCGAAGCTGATCCCATACCCATACCGGAGCTACCTGCACCGGCTCTCTCAACCATTTCCGCTGACAGGAATCTGATTGCATTTATAGTTTTCAAATCTATGGAATTCATAATTGCCTCCCTGATTTACAGTGAACTTCAATTCAATTATAATGAATGTAAATGTCTACATCAACAAATGTTGAAATTTTCGGACAAAAGAGAATTCGTTCACAAAATCAGGAGGTATTATGCTTGCAATAATCTCACCATCAAAGACAATGCATGAAGTCAAAGTTCATGTACGGACCTCCACTCCACGATTCCAGGAAGATGCGGAAATACTTGCTGCCATAATGAAAAAATACGATCCAACCGGACTCATGGACCTGATGAGGATCAGCGATGAGCTTGCAGAGATAAATTTTGCCAGGTATCAGGGATTTTCAAAAGCACCGTCCTTCCCCGCTGCATATCTCTACAGGGGAGATGTTTTCAGAGGGCTAGCGATCGATGATATGGATCAGGCAGCGATAAAGCAACTTAACCGCCACGTCAGGATCTTGTCGGGCCTTTATGGCTATCTCAAGCCACTTGACAGGATAAAGCCCTACAGGCTTGAGATGGGCGCGAAGGTCATCACTGACTGTGGACCTGACCTATACTCCTATTGGGGTGATAAGCTGGCACGTAACCTGGAACAGGAGTCTGATGACGGCATCCTGCTCAACATCGCCTCAAGGGAATACTCAAAGGCAGTGCTGAAGAAAGATTTCAGACTGAAGGTCGTTAATGTGGAATTCAGGGAGAAAAAAGGTGATTCATCGAGGATAATTCCATTGTTCTCAAAGGTTGCTAGAGGAATGATGGCAAGATTCATTTCTGTAGAAGGAATAAACAATATAGAAGGCATTAAAGGCTTCAGCTATGATGGATATTCGTTTGACAGGGTACTTTCGACCAGGGAAACAATGGTGTTTAAACGATGAAACTTATGAAGAGGCTATACCCTGACCTGCCACACGGCGAAAGATACATGTTCCTTTATATCATAGCCGTAATAGAGATACTATTCGCATTCGTCCTAAACTCACCTCTGGAAATTGTGAATGGACTATACAGGATAATGCATTCACCAAGCACACTGATATCAGACTACTTTGCGATAGCTAATCCTGGAGCTGCATTCATGAACAGCGGTCTTCTCCTTATACTGGGGCTCGGTATATCAAGGCGTGCCAAGAAGGAGCTTTCAGGACCGATCGTAGCAGCATATCTGACCCTTGCCGGTTTCTCCTTCTTTGGAAAGAACCTTTACAATTCCTGGGCTGTACCTCTCGGTGTGTACATCTACTCAAAGTATGAAAAGGACAGCTTTGCCAACAATATTGTGTTCGCACTTTTCGGAACCACGCTAAGTCCTCTTACCAGTGTCATCACCTTCGGTCTTGGACTTCCGCTTCCTGTTGGCATATTATTTGGAAACCTTGCAGGGATAGTGGCAGGCATGATGATTCCACCGCTTGCCTCTGAGTTTTCAAAGTTCCACCAGGGATTCAACATGTACAATATCGGCTTCACAGCTGGAATAATCGGAATGGTCTTCATGGGTATGCTTAGGGGACTTGGCTTTGATAGTCCTCCCCAGAGCTTTATCGGTTCAGGCTACAATATCCAGATGGGAATCTTCATCATCACGATCTCGAATGTGATGTTGTTCATCGGTCTTTCACGCTGTAGCTGGAGCCTTGACGGATTCAGGAGGATTCTTGATAGTCCGGGCAGAGGCACCGATTTTATAGCTATAGGTGGATTCGGCGCTGTACTGATAAACATGGCTATAATGAGCATTATAGCCACAGCCTACGTTCTCCTGGTTGGCGGACAGCTCAACGGACCGATAATGGGGGGTATCTTCACGATCGCCGGTTTTTCGGCTTCAGGCAAACATCCCAGAAACACAGTGCCCGTGCTTGCTGGAGTATTCATTGCAACCACCCTTCATATCAACGATACCAATTCAACCGGAGCTCTGCTGGCTGCGCTTTTCGGTACCACCCTGGCCCCGATTTCAGGCTATTATGGCTGGTTCTATGGCATAATCGCAGGCTTTGCCCATATGTCTGTCGTTTCAAACATCGGTTATGTCCATGGCGGAGTGAATCTATACAACAATGGGTTTTCGGGAGGATTTGTTGCAGCAGTGATGGTTCCTCTGATTGAAGCTCTGAAGGGAAATAAGACAGGACTAGTAAAATGAGAATGTTTGAAGGGAGGCAAATGCCTCCCTTCTCGTTTAATATCGTATTCTTCTCATATCCATGTCTTTGACCAGCAAGCTATAAACGACCATCAGACAGTCAGGATCAAGTCACTGAGCACATGATTTGAGAGGTCCATTCCCTTTTCAGTGAATCGCATCCTGTCACCTTCAATAACCAGTAGTCCGTCACCCATATGCCTTCGTATGACATCTCCAAAGATGTCCATTATATCCTCTGAAAATCTGGACTTGAAGCTGTTCAAGGAAATTCCTTCAACAAGTCTCATTCCCATGAACAGGAATTCCTCGATGCTGTCTTCCCTCGAATTCTCGTGGACTCTTACTGCAGCGTCTGAATCTGATTCAATTGACCTTATGTAGCCTTCGACAGTCCTTATATTTTCACGCCTTAAGCCTCCGGTGAATTCATGTGCCGCCGCACCACAGCCAATGTATTCCCCGAATTCCCAGTAGTTCCTGTTATGCCTGCATTCGAAGCCTTCCCTCGCATAGTTCGAGATCTCATACCTTAGGAATCCAAGACTCTCAAGCCTTGATGTGACAAGGTCCTTCATTGCATCCTCAGTGTCCTCATCCGGCAGTATCAGAGTATCCCTTCGCCTTCTCACATAGAATTGGGTGTTCTCTTCTATGATGAGCGAATAGCAGGAAATATGCTCAGGTTCAAGCATAGCCACATCATCAAGCGTCTTTCCAAATATCTCGAGTGTCTCGCCTGGAAGTCCATAAATTATGTCAACATTGATGTTTTTGAATCCGGCTTCCCTCAGCATCAGAAAGTTATCACGAAATTCCCTGAAGGTATGAATCCTGCCAATATCCATAAGCAAAGTGTCATTCGATGACTGTAATCCTATGGATATCCTGTTCACACCCATGCCCCACAGCACTTTGGCCTTCTCTTTTGTAATGTTGCCCGGATTGCACTCCATGGTGAACTCACATTCTTCTGTCCTTGAAACGCCAGAGAGAATGCCTGACAATATTACAAGCTCTTCGCTTGACAGATATGAGGGGGTTCCGCCTCCAATGAATATGGTGTCGAAGCACCTGCCCCTGGTCTTTGCCTCTATCTCCTTTGCCAGAGCATTGAGATACGGCACTACAAGGGCCCTCTTGCCTGAGTATGATGCAAAATCACAGTAATAGCATTTCTTTTCGCAGAACGGTATGTGTATATAAAGTCCGAGCCTGTCCACTCTACTCAACCTTGAGTACAGCCATGAATGCATCCTGTGGAACCTCCACAGAACCTACCTGCCTCATCCTCTTCTTGCCTTCCTTCTGTTTCTCAAGAAGCTTCTTCTTTCTCGAAATGTCCCCTCCGTAGCACTTTGCCAGAACATCCTTCCTCATTGCCTTGACAGTCTCCCTTGCAATTATCTTGGATCCTATCGCTGCCTGTATCGGGATCTCGAACATCTGCCTTGGAATTACCTCCTTGAGCTTCTCAGTTATGTTTCTTCCCTTAGTATATGCCCTGTCTTCCGGAACTATCATTGAAAGGGCATCAACAAGCTCACTGTTAAGGAGTATATCGAGCTTTACAAGCGTTGTCTTCTGGTATCCGCTCATCTCATAGTCAAGTGATGCATATCCTCTTGTCCTTGATTTCAGTGTGTCAAAAAAGTCGTAGATTATCTCATTTAACGGAAGGATATAGTTTAGCACCGCCCTTGTCTGCTCAATGTATTCCATGTTGATGTAAACACCTCTTCTGGTCTGGCAAAGGTCCATTACTGCCCCCACATACTCTGTGGGTGTAATTATTGAAGCCTTTACCACAGGCTCCTCCATATGCTCGATTTCATTAGGTGATGGAAGATTCGTCGGGTTTGTGATTTCGATCACGTCTCCATCTGTCCTGAACACCTTGTATATGACCGACGGTGCAGTTGTAATTATGTCTATGTTGAATTCACGTTCTATCCTCTCCTGGATGATCTCCATATGGAGCAGTCCAAGGAAGCCACACCTGAATCCGAATCCAAGTGCAACAGAATTCTCATATTCGAAGGAAAGTGCAGCATCGTTTAGCTGCAGCTTCTCCAATGCCTCCTTAAGTTCCTCGTACTTTGCTCCATCTATTGGATATATGCCCGAGAATACCATAGGTATCGCCTTCTTGTATCCAGGAAGTGCTTCCTTGGCTGGATTCGCAGCATCTGTTATCGTATCACCTACCCTGGCATCCCTTACATTCTTGATGGATCCAGTAACATAACCGACATCACCGGAATAAAGCATCTCAACCGGCATCATTCCAGGAGTGAATACACCCACCTCTGTGACCTCATATATCTTATTGGACGCCATGAACTTGATCTTCTTGCCAGGATGAATGACACCTTCCTTGACCCTGACGTAAGCCACTACGCCCTTGTAGGAGTCGTAATATGAATCGAATATCAGTGCTTTGAGCGGTGCGTCGTCCTCGCCTTTTGGCTGAGGAATCCTGTCAACTACGGCGTCGAGGACATCTACTATGTTGATTCCTGTCTTTGCAGAAACCTTCGGTGCGGTATGGGCTTCAAGTCCGATGACATCCTCTATCTCCTTGACCACCTCATCCACCCTTGCCGATGGAAGGTCTATCTTGTTGATGACTGGTACTATCTCAAGGTCGTTGCCCATGGCAAGATAGCAGTTAGCCAGTGTCTGTGCCTGTATTCCCTGAGTCGCATCGACGACCAGTATCGCACCTTCACAGGCCTGTAGACTTCTAGACACCTCGTAGTTGAAGTCTACATGTCCAGGAGTATCAATTAAGTTAAGGATATATTCTCCATCTTCCCTCTTGTATATCAGCCTTACAGCCTGGGCCTTTATTGTTATTCCTCTTTCCTGTTCAAGCTCCATATTGTCCAGTACCTGGGTCTCCATTTCTCTCGTCGTCAGAGTCCCCGTGTACTCGATGAGTCTGTCAGCCAGAGTGCTTTTGCCATGGTCGATATGCGCGACTATGGAAAAGTTTCTTATATGTTTTTGTCTTTCGCTTCCCATCTTGTTCACCTCGTAAATCATCTCAGCATAAATTATAACACAAGGATGCGCAATATTCTCTTTTATGTTTTCATAACCTTGTCATTGAAAACAATGAAAAAAGGTTTATCCCTGACAAATCTTTCTTCCCATATCACTTGAAAGCAATTCCCTTAGATGCTATAATACTCATGTTATAAACCACTCAAATGCAGGTTTCCCCAAAACCGGCATTGAGACCCTTGAGGGAGCGGTCGTTCCGCACCCGCACAATCAAACCGGAGGGGGTGAAACAATGGCAAACATCAAATCGTCCATCAAGAGGATAAGAGTCACGGAGACTAAGACACTGAGAAACAAGATGATTAAGTCCGCACTCAAGACTTCAATAAAGAAGTATGAGACTGCAGTAGCTGAAGGCAACAAGGAAAGCGCAGCAGTGCTTTTTACAGCTGCTACTAAGTCACTTGACATGGCTGCAAGCAAGGGCATAATCCACAAAAACATGGCTTCAAGAAAGAAGTCAAGGTTGGCTGCAAAACTCAATGCTATGGCATAATAAATAAAACCGGTCATTTGACCGGTTTATTTATTTGCAGTTAAGCAGCTTAGTAACCTTGGCCTCCCTAGTGATCCTATGGACATATCTTCTAGTACCGGTCCAAGCCCTACAGTTTCTCAAGGAACTCCAGTACACACTCTCCAGCTTCATCAGCTGAAGAGCTGTTCAGGATGACATGGCCCCCTTCATTGAAATATCTCAGGCTTTTAATGTCAGAATCCGCATGGCTAAAAATATATGCTGCGCTTCTTATTCTGGTCGTATCATCATCCCTTGCCTGAATCACCAGCAACGGGCACCTTATTCCTTCCATTTTTGGCTTCGAAGCCCTAAGCAGCCTGAGGAACTGGAGCATCGACGGAATCGGTGAATTGCGCTTTGCCTGAAGGTACCGTCTTGTATTATCAGTTTTCCTGCCTTTGAGGTCATCAGCAAGGTTAGATATCACCTGCGGAATGTTCCAGTAATATATCGGTGTATTGATCATCACAACCGAACTCAAATCATGTCTTTCAGCAAGATTCGCAGCGATCAGCCCTCCCATCGAAAATCCGATCACTGTTGCTCTGCTGCCATCACTTTCAAGGCTGTCAAGGGCTGCCTCAGCTGATTCAACCCAGTCCTCGTATGTGGAATTGCCAAATTCCTTCAAGACTTTGGAATGACCATGAAGAGTCGGACATGCTATTGTAAATCCAGAGTTTTCAAGCATTTCTGCAAGGTTAGCAACCTCATGCACTCCACCTCCGAAGCCATGCAGGATAAGGCACTTCCCCATATTTGAGGTACCTTCCGTCATCTGTTCAACCCGAACAGGAACTCCAGCGCCTCTGGCAGCCTTTTCGCCCATTCCTTCTCATTGTGAAGGGCCCCGTCATCGATGAAAAGCATGACATCTTCATCTGAAAGCCCCTTCTCCCTTAGAGCTCCATATACCCTTACCGATCCATCCACGTAGCCTCTGTTGAGGATTCGCTTTCTCCTGTCACCTGCTTCATTTGTCCCAACATCAAGGTACCATTTCATGGGATATTTTAGTTTTGACTCCCTTATGGTATCAATAAGCTTCTTCTCCTCAACCCATACAGAGGTCGACATTGCGCCGATCATCGAGAAAACTTCCGGATACCTGGTTCCAATGTATATGGAGATATAACCTCCCATTGAGGAACCCATGATCGCAGTGGATTTTCTGCCGGACTTAGTCCTGTATTTGTCATCTATAAGAGGCTTCAGTGTCTTGACGATGAATTCGCTGTATTTCGTTCCTTTCCCACCAAAAGACCACTCGAGTCCGTGGACCTTCTCGAACTTGTCCGCAGGCGGACAAATCCACGGGGAATACTCGTCAAGCCTTTCTTCACCTCCATTGTCTATTCCTACGACAATGACAGGCATCCCCTTCTCCCTCAGCCTGTCAGATGCGACCTGTGCATTCCATATGTCTCCATATGCTGAGTCTTCGCTGTGGTACAGATTTTGTCCGTCATGCATGTATACGACAGGATATCTTCTGCGGCCTCTGTCATAACCGTCCGGAAGATATACCCTTATTGTCCTTTCCCTCTTAAGCTCAGGGATTTCCACCATAAAAAAATCAAACCGCCCCATAACGCAACTCACCTGTTTTCCTTTGCATCGCATATTGAAAGAACCATCACCTCAAGGAGTGATGCCGGATCCACAGAGCTGCTCTTGAGGGTAAGCTCGCTTTCCAGAAGGATCCTGAATATCCGTGCATATTCCTTGTATGATATTGACCCTGATATCCTGCTCATCCGTTCTGCGTACCAAGCACTGGATGTCCTTAGTTTTGCCGCGATTTCCGTCATTGGCTTCCCCTCTTCGATCAGCGGCCTTAGTCCGAATAGCAGCCTTATCCTGCTGCCGATTATTCCAATTACCGCTTCAGGCTTTTCACCTCTGTACATCAGGTCATTCTGAAGGCTGAGTATCTCCCGTACATTCCTTCCGATACCTCTTTCAGTGAAAATCAGGTCAAGAAGGTTCATGACATGCCTTTCGTCAGATATGGTCATTACCTTCAGCACATCAGCCTTGGTGATCTCCCTGCCAGCTGTGTAAGCAAGCAGCTTGTCAGCCTCTTTCTCAAGCTGGAGAAGGCTTCCCTTGAAATTGTCAGCAATAAAGGCTACCATGGGTTTTTGCAAGGCTCCTCCTTTCTTTGTGAAGGCTTCATCCACAAGTTCAGGCATCCCTTTCTGCTTGACAGCATCAATGTGCTCAATTATGCTTGCACCCGATATCTTCTTCTTCAAGGAATCGAGATAGACATTTTTCTTTTCAAGCTCGCTGTCATATTTGTAGGATGCGAAAAGGTAAAGGTCCTCTCTTGGATTCTCCAGATATCCAGCAACAAGGTCCCTTAGTGGTGAATCGTTTCCTGCCTCCTTGTCCATGAAAGTGCATTTCGATATCTCGACCAATATACCGCCAGGAAACATTGAATATGTTGACAGTGCATTAAGCGCATCATCATATGTTGCCTTTGTGCCATCCAGCCGGATGTGATTCATTCCGCCAATCTCATCAAGCACTGCATCCCTGAGGGCATTCCTGACTTCAAAAATCAGCTGCTCATCCTGACCATATATCAGGTATGCTCGCTTTGCCTTTCTTCGCGCTGTTCCGACCAGTTCCTTATAGTCCATTTATTTCAACCTGTATACCTTTCCAAATATGAATATGAAATCCGCTTCTACGGCCATACCATTATAATAACTCATTTCAGACGGTATTTTAAGTCTTTTCCCTTCCACATGGACCTGAGGCAGGCTATTCCAGCCGGTTCCTTTTGAAATTTCAACTCGTCTGCCTCCAAGTGTAAAGAATATCGGCTTTTCAAGGAGTATCTCACCTGATTCAGGTATCCTTTCGTTGGAAATGACTATCGTCCTGAATCCCGATGATACGACGACCTTGCAATTACCCCAGTCGTTTACAATTTCCACCCTTTCTATAATGGGCATCGAAATCAAAAGACCGCAAAGGAAAAAAGCCAATAGAATCCCGAACTTCCTTCTTCTGAAGGATATCCAGGATGCCGCAAGGAATGCCGGGTAATACATCACAACCCTTAAAAGCCCAAGATCTGCCGAAAAGGCAGAGGCAGCCTCTCCAGCCCTGAGTGCAAGCTGCATTATTGAAGCAATTACGGGTTCCAGGATAATCCTTGCAGGAGGTATTGGACCTAAGAGCACTGATGCAAGCGAAAGATATGTTACCCCTGTGTATATTGGCACCATTGCCATATTGCCTGCAAATACCCCCGCAGACATTCCACCGGTCATTGATACCATGAACGGAAATGAAAGAGCAAGAGCTGCTGTTGTTCCAGCAAGAGGTGATCCGACCGATTGCGGCATCCACCATGTTCTGCGTCCAATCCTTCTGCCAAGGAGCATCATCCCGAGACTTGAGACATATGTGAGAGCAAACCCATAGCTGAAAACAAGGTACGGCTTCAGGGAAGCCTGAATCATAAAGCTTGCCGCGAGGCCTGTAATGGGGTCAGGGTCTCTCCCTGTTGCTCGTCCCAAGGCCTTGTAGGCACTCATGAGTACCGCCCTGTAGGAGGGCACAGAATCGACTACAGCGCCGTACAGCAGTATTGCTGCAAATCCTGATCTCCTGAGCCTTAATTTCTCGAGAAGCTGTTCGATCAGGGCGATGTGGAAACCTGAGATTGAAAGGATATGGAGGATTCCCAGTGATTCCATGGTAGCCATCCTGTCAGGTGAAAGGTCAGTCCTGTAGCCTAGCACAAGAGAGCCCATCAGGCTTCCATTGTCGTAACCGTACCACTCTTTCAGGTCTTCTCCAAGCTCAGCCTTAAAACGCTTTAAACGGCTTATTAGGTCAAGCGATACCCTATAGTCTGAAAATACAAGTTTGCCGATGTAGCCATCCTTGTTGAATGGCATATCCTCATACACGAACACACCAGAAATAATGTCGCCTTCCTTAAGACCCTCTTCAATCCCCTCAACCAGGTATTTCCTTCCCGCTGATATTCCCTCAGCCCTGTATGTGTATATCCTGCCGATCCTTATAGAATCAGGTATTGAAGCGCTGTAATACAGATTTACCGACAGAAAAGCAGCCGCTGCCGCAGCTGCCGGAATTACAAGCATCCTCTTGTCATATGCCTTAAGCGGTATTGAAGCAGATACCATGCAGACCAATATGGCGTATGGTGCGATGCCTGCACAAACAGACTGGATCATCAGGCATTCAATGAGTGCAGCCAAAGCTACAATGTGCAATCTTCTGTCAAAAGAAGCGAAAGAAGCTTATCCCTCGCCTTCTTTTCCTCCCTTGATACGTAAACCTGGTGCAGTCCCAGTATTTCGCTGATCTCTTTCTGTGAAAGATCCTCGAAATACCTGTAGATCAAAATTTTCTTTTGCACTGGAGTCACTTTTTCAAGCATCTCCTCCACAAGGACTTTGTCGATGACGGAGTCATAGGTATTCCATTCGGATTCCTCGTCCCGCCTGCCTTTCCTGATATACTCGAAGATATCTTCGTTTGATTCGACACCCACCCCCTCCTCCATCACCATGGATACGTCACTGATCGTGAGTTCTCTTTTCTTCAGACCTTCGTGTGCCCGCCTTGCTTCTCCCCTGATGAAGTAATAGGCATACGTAACGAACTTGTTCTCGTATGAGAAATCATAGTTCTTCATTGCCTTGATAAGGCCGAGGCATCCTGCCTGGAAGATGTCCTTCATGTCTTCAGGTTCCTTGCATGCATAGTAGTAGTCCTTAACAAGCCTGTACACAAGTGGAGTGTTCTGCCTTATAAGCTCGTCCTCTGCATCCTTGTCGCCGCTCCTCAGTTGTTTCAGCAATGATTCATTGTAATATATGATAACCCCCCCTTTCGTAAGAATTATATATATTGGAGAGTACATTTTCAAATAATGTTATCGACATTCTTAACGAGCCGAGCCATTTGCTATTTTCCCATAATTGCAATACTAAATATGCAACTTTCTAAATAGGCAATACGAATTCTTCGTTTATAATATGATTATATTATTTTCAATTTTGTATATACTAATATAGCATCTCGATTCAAAAATAACGTTTTAATACTATTTAAAAAAATAAAATCCGTAAATGGCGGAAAACAAGTCCCTGTGCGGACTGCAGCGTTTTTCAAGTCAGTTTATAGGCATATAATAAAACAAAAATCTGTACGCGCAAAAAAAGCGGTGTATAAAACACCGCCTTTATGGCACATTTCTTATTATCCTGTTACAGGCTAAGCAGAGACCTGTCTTCCATGGCATCCTCGTTTGCATTCTTCCTGAAAAGTTCAATGAGGTCCTTTGATGTCAGCTTTGATTTCTCTTCACCTGACACATCGAAAACTATCTTGCCTTCATGCATCATGAGAAGCCTTGTTCCATGCTGCACAGCATGCTTGAGGTTATGGGTTATCATCAGTGTAGTGATGCTGTCTTCTTCCACAAGCTTGTCTGTGATCCTCATAATTATCTCACTTGTCTTGGGATCAAGTGCAGCAGTATGCTCGTCCAGAAGAAGAAGCTTTGGTCTCTTCATGACAGCCATCAGCAAAGCAACTCCCTGCCTCTGACCTCCTGACAGAAGTCCCATCTTCGTGTAGAGCTTATCCTCAAGACCCAGTTCAAGGCTCTTTAGCCTCTCCCTGTAGCCCTCTATCCTCTCCTGTGAAACCGCCTTCCTGAGGCTCAGGCTTTCACCCTTTGCATCAGCAAGTGACAGGTTCTCGAGAAGTGTCATGGATGAAGCTACCGACATCTTGGGATCCTGGTGGACCCTCCCGATATTGTTCGCCCTCCTGAATGCCTTGACATCTGTTATATCCTGGCCATCAAGAACTATAGTACCTTCATCGGCATCCAGTGTACCTGCGATAAGATTCAGGAAAGTCGACTTTCCTGCGCCGTTCGATCCAATGATCGTAGCAAACTCACCTTGCCTGATATCAATATCCAATCCGTTTATGACCCTGTTTTCGAGAGGTGTCCCAACGCTAAAGCTCTTGTACAGTCCTTTTATCTGAAGCATTTAAGACCCTCCCTTCAGCTTTTTTTGATTTTTTTGTTTTTTTTAAAGCTCCTCCTGAGAATCCAAGAGCTACTACTACAGCCGCAGCCGATACAAGCTTGAATTCATTCGGCTCTATTCCCCAGCCAAGTACTATTATTAGGATCGCCTTGTAGATCAGAGCTCCGGTTATTGCAAGGTTGCTCATCCCAAGGCTTACATGCTTGAATATGCTGAGTGCGATTATTATTGCAGCAAGTCCCATTACCGTGGTACCGACACCCATTCCAATGTCTGAATATCCCTGGTATTGTGCAGTAAGTGCTCCTGATAATGCGGCAAGGAAGTTAGCGATTGCCAGCCCGATTATCTTCACCTTATGGCTGTCCGAGCTGAGCGACTCAAGTATGGCCTCATTATCTCCAACCGCCCTCAGGAAAAACCCTAGCTTTGTCCCGAAGAATAAGTCATAAAGGACCTTCAAGACAAGTAGGATCGCCGTAATAAGCAGAAGAGTGCTCAGGTTAATCCCGGCCACCTCCACTTCAGGCAGGCTGAATACAGTCTTATATGTGAAAAGAGGCATATTCGCCCTTCCCATTATCCTCAGGTTGATTGAATAAAGTCCAGTCATTACAAGGATTCCTGACATCAGCTTGTTCACGCCCAGCTTTGTGTGAATCAGTCCTGTGATTATTCCACCACAGGAACCGATTAGAGCTGCAAGGAACGTTGCAAGGAAAGGATTCACCCCTCTTGAAAGAAGCAGGGCAACACCTGCCGCTCCCATAGGGAATGTACCATCGACCGTCATGTCGGCGAAATCCATTATTTTGTATGTTATGTATATCCCGAGACACATTATTGCAAACAATGTGCCCTGTTCGAGAATACTGATAAAGATACCCATCAGTCTCCTCCTTGAGCTACTTTATTACCGCACCCTTGAGTATGTCTTCAGGTATGGTTATTCCGAGTGTGTCTGCGGTAGCCTTGTTAATGGTTATAGTAGGATTAGCGATCGTGGATATTGCAATGTCCGTAGGTGCCTTGCCCTTAAGGACTTCAATGGCCTTCTGACCTGCTTCTTTTCCTAACTGGTAGTAGTCGATTCCTGCGCTGAGAAGCGCACCTGCCGTCACTCCTGCGTCTTCCGCAGCGAATACAGGTATCTTCTTATCAAGTGCCAGCTTGTTGACAAGTGCATAAGCCGAAGCAACAGTATTGTCAGTAGGTGTGTACAGTGCATCTACCTTTGAAAGCAGGACCGGCATTACCTGATTCATCTCATTTACGTTGGTGACACCCGCTTCCTCGACAGCAAGTCCGATCTTTGCTGCAGCTTCCTTAAGTCTCTTTACCTGAAGCACTGAATTCGCTTCAGAAGTGTTGTATACTACGCCAAGGGTCTTGACAGTAGGCATTATCTTTACTATCAGGTCCAGCTGAGGTCCTATCGGAACATCATCAGAAGTGCCTGTAACATTGGTTCCTGACTTATCAAGTGCCTTTGCAATACCTGCATCCACTGGATCGGTAACCGCTGTTATGACTATTGGTATTTCCTTCGTTGAATTGTACGCTGCCTGAGCAGTCGGTGTTGCTATCGCAAATATAATATCGACCTTGTTAGTCACAAAGTCCTTTGCAATCGATTGAGCTGTCTGAGGGTCTCCCTGTGCGTTCTTGTAATCAACCACAAGATTCTTTCCTTCTTCGTACCCGCCCTCCTTCAGTGCATCCAGGAATCCTTTTCTTGCTGCATCCAGAGCATCATGAACGACTATCTGTGTTATCCCGATAGTCACTTTACCGTCATCCTTTGCTGAACTGCATCCTGCAGCAGCGAGGGATGCGACTACAAGTGCTGCAGCCACCAATTTCTTTACCATACTACCATCCTCCAATAATTCATGAATTAATTATGAATGTATAAATTATAATTGCCTTTGTGAAATTTTGCAAGTTTCATTTGACTGTTTGGCATAATGCAGCCATCACTCTTGGTGATTGATTGCACCATACAAATGGAAATTGACATATTGGCAAAAACGCCTTGAATAAAGATGCAAATTTTCCAATCCTTACCTATAATAACCATTACAGGTTTCAAAATAGCATATTTCCGCAATAAAAAAAGGGATTCCATCTCCTGAAAATCCCTTTCATATTACGTTTGCCGCCATCCTGCCTACAGTCCATGTCAAGCTTCGCCTGTAGTCTCTGATGAGTCCTTCATATACTACCTCTGCATCAAGATGCATGAAGTCATCAGGTTGCACCAGACTGCCATGCTTTTCAAATTCAGCCACCTGTGCCCCTTCGATCACATGTGTAACAAATCCTGCGCATGTATATTTGCTGTTGCTGTACCTTGGCCTGCCCAGCATGAAATAAATAAGTCCTAGTACCGAATATCCGTAAGCCTGCCTGTTTGCCTTGAATCTGCTGATTATATCTTCGGCTGAAGCATATTGCTCATCCGTGACACTTACCTTAAGAACCATGCATTGTGTTTCGGTCTTTACCGCAAACACACCGCCTTCTATATCCTCTTCCATGAAGGTACCGATGAATGGATTCCATGTGTACTTTCTGCTGAAGCTGTATAGCTCCTCCAGATTCTCATCCAGAGCTATCGACGCATGCGACCATGAGCCCCTTGTATACAGCTTTATTGCTGAACCCAATGCAGTCCCTGTACGGGTTAGCAGAATATATATATCTTTCAAATCATCACCCCGCTTACAATAATATATTTTAAACTCTTCAGAGTGCGATTACAAGTGACAGTCCCAATTTCAGAATTCATTAAGAACCCATAAGGAAACACAAAATCCGGGCGAATACTCGCCCGGACAATAGGCTATGACTTCAATCAGATGTAGTTTGCCGGATTGACATGTTCACCATTCACCCTTATCTCAAAGTGGAGGTGAGGTCCGGTGCTCATGCCAGTGGATCCGACAAATCCAATCGTCTGGCCTTGAGAGACCCTTGAACCCAAAGAGGTGTTGAAGCTCTTCAGATGAGCATACAGCGAAGATACTCCGTTGCCATGGTCAACTATGATGTAGTTTCCATATGATGAATTGTATTTCGCTAGTATCACCACACCGCCTTTAACAGCCTTAACTGGTGTACCCGATGATGCCGCAAAGTCGATTCCGGTATGGAACTTAGAATATCCAAGTATAGGATGGATTCTCCATCCATACGGAGATGATATCCTTCCTGATACAGGCCGGATATACTCCGCAGTTGGTGCTTCTGCAGCATTATTGCTGGGCTTTGGCGCGTTGGAGGACGAAGATGCTGCCTTGATAAGATTCTGGATCTCCTTCTCAAGCGCTGCATTCTCCTCAATAATATCGCCGATTTCCGATGCTATTGCCTTTTCTTCCGCAGATAATCTGGATAAAGCCTGGTTTTTGGCATACTCAATATTCCTTAAAGCAGCGAGCTTTTCAGAGTATTTCTTCTTCTCAGCTTCAAGCTCCCTCTTTTCGGTTTCAAGCTTTTTCTTTTCAGATTCAAGCTCTTCCTTAGCAGCAAGGAACTGACGCTTGGTTTCTTCAAGTTCAGAGCGCTTCACCTTGAGTTCTTCCATCATTAGCTTGACTGTTTCAATGATTTCGTTGTCCTTTTCGACGAGCCTGTTGATCATTGTAAGCCTGTCAGCGAACTCGAGTAAGCTCTTTGATTCAACCAGGGCAAAAATCACGTCGCCGAATGAGCTGTTCATGTATGACGCCCTTATTCTGGCATCAAGCATTTCCTTCTTTTCAGCCAATTCAGCTTCCTTCTGTGCTATTTCAGCAAGCTTACGTTCAATCTCAGCTTCAGTTTCCGCGATCTTCCCCGTCATAACTGTGATCTTACCGTTGGTAAGGCTTATCTCATCTTCCTTGGCCCTTATTGCAGCCTTTATCTTGTCAGCTTCTTTTGTAAGCGCAGTCTGCTCTGCAATTATCTCCTGGAGTTCGGCATTAAGTACGGATTTCTCACCAGCTACCTCTGATTTTTCCTCCTGGAGCTCTTTTATGGTCTCTTGATTCTCTTTAATCTGATTTTCCTTGTTGGTCACGGTTCCAGTTGCATATGCACTTGTCTGGAAAGCCATGGCAATAACAAGGGTCATTGCTATGATTTTGATCTTACCCATAAAAGCCTCCTTTCTACAGTAATAATTTTACTACAAATATCAGGGAACACTATAGTTTCACTGAAATTTCACAAATATCGATGACTATCTCTCAAGTCCCCTATGCCCCATGCCGACTACGACTTCATCGAGATACAGCAGACCGATACTCAGGAATATGCATACGCATATGTCATGTTCGGACCTTGCAATCCCGATCTTACCGCCTACATTAAGGTTACTGGCCTTCATCATCACCTGAGCGAGCGCATCTCTGCAGGCTCCGATAACCGCACCTTCCTGTGCATACTCATCAGCAATCAGCCCGCCTCGCTTTGACGCGACAAGGGACCTCTCCAGTATCTTGGGTATGCTCTGAGAGATGTTTCCTCCGATATCGACTGCAGCTCCCTTTATACCCATCCCATCAAGTTGGGTGAGCATATCCCTCTCCTCTTCCCTGGTTGTTATCGCCAGTTTCATGGCTGCTTTTCCTACATCTATACTGTTAAACATGATCCACCTGTCGAAATAAGGCTAGCTTGCGCCATTACTCGAACCTTCCTTTATTTCCCAATGAAGGATGAAAGTAAACACTATCCTCAGTGCCATTACAATAACAAGAATAAGAAGCTCGTCTAAAGTACCTATTACTATTGTCTTGAGAAGCTCTGAAGCGAGCAGGAATTCGAGCGCGACTCCAAGTCCCCTTGCAAAATCCAGCTTGATAAGATGGTCAGGCACATGTCTGTTTATTATCCCCTTGACGTACATATAAAATCCCTTGAGGGAAGACAGCAGAATGATTACTATGCCCATCAGTTCGAGCGGATAGATTGCGTAGGGTACTATATCGTGTAGTAGTTCTGATATGTGCATTTGTTCCTCCAAGATGTTTATTCAAGTATATGATATTCCAATTGATAGATAAATTCAATCCATATATTCAGCAGGATTAAACACCATCTGGAATTCACCTGAAGAGTAAGGCCCTATCTCCTCTTCCTTATATGTTACGGCCTTACCGTCATGGTTCATGTAGAAAAGTTTTTCTTTGCCATCAATGGTCCTGAAAACCAGTTCGAGGCCTTCAGGTGAATCAAACGTCCTGATTCCGCTGCCTGCAGCAATTTTACTTGCAAGGGCATCCATAGTCTGGTCATCAGCACCTCCTCCAACATAATATACGAGACCTTTACCATACCTGTTTACGGTTATGCATGCCTTTTCCTTGTAGAATGGGTCATCATACCTGTAAAGAACATCGGCTGAAGAAGCATCAACCATATCCCTCCAGACACTGCAGCTGCCTTTTGAACCATCGGTCCCAACTAGTTTGGCATCCTGTCCCGGCTGCAGGCTCTCACTTTCAAGTATGCTTATGCCACAAAGCTCGCCTATTGGCCCCGGGGCCACCATTCCTCTGTAGACATTGTTGTTTCTCTTCTTTATCCCAGCCCTGTAAGAGAATATTATTGTTCCTCCGTTCTCTGCAAACTCTTTGAGCCTTTTGGAGAGATCCTCGTCGATTATCTGCATGACCGGTACTGCAACTATCTTATAACCACTGAAGTCCCTGCCTGCCGGTATTACATCAGTTGCTGCGTTAATTTTGTGGAACGGACGATAGAGCCTTATCATTTCCGTGCTGAAATCAAACATCGCACTTGCCCTCTGGATCCTCCATGACCAAATGTTGTCATAGTCATAGACTACCGCAACCTCCCCTTTCATCGGACTTTCGAATCCAGCTCCGATTTTTGCCGCCTTCTCAAATACGCCCTTGCCCTCAAGGAATTTCCTTCCTTTCCTGTCATTATGGTCGATAATTCCCAGGCAGAACTGCTCCTGACCCCTGTCCATTGCTCTCCACCTGAAGAACAGCATCCCGCTGCAGCCTCTGGAAAACGCCTGCCACGACCACATGGAGGACTGCATCGGTCTTGGCAGATAACCTATGATATCATGGCCCTGAGCTCCCATAAGCTGTTCCATGATAAGGAAACTCCTCTCCTTGAGGCATCTCATGAAATCATGCGCCATGGCAGTATGGGCCGGGCTAACTGGCTCCTTGAGCCCTCCCCAGACAGGATAGTTGTCATAGGATACTATATCCAGAAGTTCAGCGATCTTTCCGAAATCAAAGGACTTTTCAAAGAACCCTCCCGAGAAGTTGTGTGTGACAAACTGTGATTCACCCTTTGACTCTCTGATGGCATCAAGCTGCAGCCTTGCGAATTCTTCAACCGCATTGCTTCTGAACCGAAAATGGTCAAGAAGCAATGCAGGGTTGTGCACAGTTATCGTCTCCCTCGGCAGCACTATCTCGTCGAAGCTGTTGTAGGTCTGACCCCAGAAGATGGTTCCATATTCACTGTTGAGCGAATCTATGTCTCCATATTTTTGTTCAAGGAACCTTCTGAAGGCATTCTCACACTTTTGGCACCAGCACATGTCACTTCCTTCGTGACCGAATTCATTGTCGGCCTGCCAGGCTACTACACTCTTCCTTTCACTGTAATGGGACACTAGCTTCCTTACCAACCTTACTGAGAGCTCCCTGTATTTGTCCGAATTGAAGCAATACTGCCTCCTCCCTCCAAATACCCTTCGGTTGCCATTAATGTCCTCCGAATGTACTTCTGGATATCTGCGGCTGAGCCATGCAGGAAATGTTGCCGTCGGTGTCCCAAAGATCACATCAAGACCTGCCTTTTCAGCCTTGTCTAGGATATCATCCCAATATGAGAAATCAAAGCAGCCTTCCTCACTTTCAAACATATGCCATGCGAATTCACCAATTCTGATGGTATTTACTCCCATCTCCTTCATCCTTGCAAAATCACTTTCAACTTCATGATTTTCCCAGTGCTCAGGGTAATAATCGACTCCCAGTATCATATCTTTTCTCCCTTTCAAGTTTTTACAGGATGCCAAATCTATATTCCGTATAGCTTCTGAACGTTTCCCCCTGCTTAAGGACCGAATCCTCCAGGAACGTTCCGTCCCTGCCGATAGGAAGCCTCTGTACTTCCAGCGCTGCCGACATTCTTTCAGACAAGACAATATTTCCTACAATGACCTGTCCCTGAGCGTAGTTCTGCGAATACAGGACCAGTGCCTTGTTGTCAGTGTGTATCTCCATCAGCCTGCCGGTCTCCCTGTCCCATAGCCTCGCCTTTATTCCGCTTCCTTCCCTCAGTACGAACGGATGGTCATATCCTTTTCCGATGAGCAGCTGACTGTCACAAAAACCAATATCTCTGCCAATCTCCTTCATTGAGTTGAAATCGAACGGCGTGCCCTTTGTTTCTATCAGCCTTCCAGTCGGTGCTGAGGAGTCATCCAGTTCGGCATAAAAGTCAGAAGCTATCATAAGATTATGGCTTTCAATGGATTTTGAAAAATCACCGCTCAGATTGAAATATGAGTGATTTGTCAGATTTACCAGCGTATCACAGTCTGAAACAGCCTTATAGCTTATCTTGAATACGTTTTCTTCGGAGAGCGAATAAGATACTGCACTATACAGATTCCCAGGGTACCCTTCCTCCATGTGGGGCGACGTCCTTCTGAAAACCACCGCAGCCATACTTTCTGATGTGTTTACAGCAAAACTGTAAGTCTTCTTGTCAAAGCCCTCTCTTCCTCCCTGCCCCGAATTTGTCCCGTAATTGAGTTCAATACTGTATTTCACCCCATTCAAAGTGAAAGCTCCGTCTTTTATACGTCCGGCCGTCCTACCGATAAGTGCACCAAAGTAGGCAGGATTATCCAGGTAGTCGTCAGGATTCTCATAACCCATCACGACATTCTTGTATATTCCATGCCTGTCCGGTACATGGATTCCGGTGATTATGCACCCCAGGTCCAGAGCGGTGACCTTCATCCCCGCCCTGTTCTCCAGTGTTATCTCATGGAACTCCTTGCCATTTAGGTAAAGTTTCCTGCTATAGGCCTTCATACAAGGCCTCACAGCATCTTCTGAAAGCTTCCCTTCCTTCATTGTCCCCCTTGAAGACCCCGGCATCCTTAAGGACGCTGAGGAATACTTTCCCGATTTCTTCATATATAATACTGTCGGCATTATCCTTATCCATTGAGTGCTCCTCCAGAAGCTTCAGGGCGAAATGACCGTGCTTCTCAAGCTCGTCATCCCTGAAGATGCCTTCAATGTCATTAGCCAGCATATGGTCCCTGACAAGGCCCATTTCCTTCTTGAGCCTTGCAGGAAGGACTGCAAGCCCCATTGCCTCTATAAGCCCTATGTTCTCACGTTTGATGTGATGATGCCTTTCTGCTGAATGGAATATCCCGAAAGGATGGTCATCATCAGTCCTGTTGTTCCTGAGCACGATATCCACTTCATACAGCCCGTTTCTGAACCTTGTGATCGGTGTTACGGTATTGTGGCCTTCGCTGTTGGTATGGGATATTATACCCACTGATTCGTCGCTGTAATGCCTCCATCTAGAAAGTATGGTACCTGAAACCTCCACAAGTTCCTCTATGCTCCTGCCCTTGAGCCTTATGACGCTCATCGGCCAGAACAGAGTGCATGCTTCGATATCGTGTTCCTTGAGGTTTACGCAATCCAGCTCTTTCGCCCTTGCCATCGGAAACTCATAGTTGCCGCCCTGGAAATGGTCGTGAGTAAGTATCGAACCTCCTACTATGGGCAGGTCGGCATTTGATCCGATGAAATAGTGAGGGAACATCCTGTTGAAATCAAGCAGTCTCCTGAAGGTCTTCTCAGTCACCTTCATCGGTTCGTGCTCTGCCTTCAGGACTATACAATGTTCATTGTAGTACACGTATGGTGAGTACTGCATAAACCATGCTTCCTCAGCAAGCTTCAAGGATATCATCCTGTGGCTTCCTCTTGCAGGGTGGTTCAGTCTTCCTGAATAGCCTTCATTTTCCTTGCATATAAGACACTTCGGATAAAATGAATCCTTCATCATCTTCGCTTTTGCGATAGCCCGCGGATCCTTCTCCGGCTTGGATAGGTTGATTGTCATATCTATCGGGCCGTATTCAGTTTCGATGCTCCATCGTATGTCCTTTTCGACCCTCTTCACCCTTATGTAATTCGAGTTTCTGGCGAAATCATAATACGAAAGGGTAGCTCTTTCAGGCGATGACTCATATGTTCTCCAGAACTCCCTTTCAAACTCAGAAGGGTTTTTTACAAACGCTGACATGAGCCTCGTATCAAAAAGGTCAAGCAAATCTATACTGTCATTTTCCACTCTTCCGGACTCAACTGCCCACTCCCTTATTCCGTCAAGTATGACTTCAACGTCAAGACAGCCATCATGATACTCCGGCAGGTCTTCGTATCCGTCCTCACCGCAGACTTCAAGAGCTCTATTGATCGAGTAGATACGGTCCCTTTCGTCAGTTATTCCCTTTTCCACGCAAAAATCCGCAAGCCTTGTGATTTCTCTGTATATGTTCAAAATACCATCCCGCCTTTTCAGTTCTCAAATCCATTTCTGTGGGTCCTGTGGAACTCCCATGCTGATGCAATTATTCCAACTATATCCGTATGCTTTGGTTCCCATCCCAGGACCTTCTTTGCCTTTTCTGATGAAGCAACAAGAACTGCTGGGTCACCGGCTCTCCTTGGTGCGATCTCTTTCCTTATGCTCTGTCCTGCTGCCTTCTCAGCTGCATCAATTATCTCGTTTACAGAGAAGCCTTTTCCATTGCCAAGGTTGAAGACGTTGCTATCATTGCCTTCCCTGAGGTACTCCACAGCCCTTATATGGGCATCCGCCAGGTCATCAACATGTATATAGTCTCTGATGCAGGTACCGTCTTCAGTTGGATAGTCATCGCCATATACCATTATCCTGTCACGTTTGCCAAGTGGAACCTGAAGTACCAGAGGTATCAGGTGAGTCTCAGGAGAATGGTCTTCACCGATCACTCCTTTCTCCGCGGCACCTGCCACGTTGAAATATCTAAGGGCTGCAAATTTGACTCCATATGCCTTGTCAGTCCACTTCATCATCTTTTCCATTGCAAGCTTTGTCTCACCATAGGTATTCGTAGGTTCAGTATCATCTTCCTCCCTGATCGGAACTCTCTTGGGTTCACCATATACAGCCGCTGTAGATGAGAATACTATGCGCCCGACCTTCGCATCCGTCATCGCCTTAAGAAGCACCATGGTTCCATAAACGTTGTTGTCATAATACTTAAGCGGATCTGTCATGCTTTCGCCTACAAGCGAATTAGCCGCGAAGTGTATTACTTCAGTTATTTCCTGTTCCTTCAGGACCTTCAGCATGAACCCATAGTCCCTTATGTCACCAACGATAAGTGTTGCTTCATTATGAACCGCTGCCTTGTGTCCGGTCTGAAGATTATCAACTACTACAACCTTCTCTCCGCGGGCAATCAGCTCACGGACACAGTGTGAGCCTATATAACCTGCCCCACCGCATACTAATACTGCCATAATATCCTCCTTGATGTTTACCTTATTCCACATCCAATTATATCAATTAATACCACCAGACGCCACTTAATGAACGAACCCACCCGCTAAAGCGGGTGGGTACAAAACCGTCAGGTTACTTCAGCAAAGTCTCCTGGCACCTTCACCTATGCTGACAACATAGAAATCTGCCTTATATCCCACCGCTTCCTGGTATTCCTTTGAAACCTTGCCGATGAAATCCTCTATGCTCTCATTTTTCACTATGCTGACTGTACAGCCACCGAAGCCTGCTCCAGTCATCCTTGAACCGATTACCCCAGTAACCTTCGAAGCTATTTCCACGAGAGTATCCAGTTCAAATCCGGTTACCTCATAATCATCCCTCAGTGAAGCATGGGACTCATACATGAGCCTTCCGAACTCAACCATGTCGTTTCTATCGAGAGCGTCAGCTGCTTTTACAGTTCTCTCATTCTCAAGAACTGCATGCTTTGCCCTACGTCTCAGTACTTCATGAGGTATGAGTCCGATATTCCTTTCAAGCTCCTCGCCCGAGAGTTCCCCTAGGCTTCTTATCGGAAGCTTCTTCTTCAGATACTCAAGGGCTTTCTCACATTCTGCACGCCTCTGGTTGTATTTGGAATCTGACAGGCCCCTTCGCTTGTTTGTGTTAGCAATGATTATCGCCGAATCCTTGAGGTCAACCTTTTCATAGCTGAACTCGAGAGTTTCAGTATCGAGCAGCATCGCATGCCCTTCTTTTCCCATCCCTACGGCGAACTGGTCCATTATACCGCAATTGACTCCAATGAATTCATTTTCAGCTTTCTGGGACAGCTTGACCATCTCTATCATCGGGACTCCAAGCTTGTTTAGGTAATTCAGCACCACTGCAGTAAGCACTTCAATGGATGCAGATGATGATAATCCTGCCCCATTTGGAATATCACCCCGTACATGCATGTCGAAGCCATGGGTTATTTCAATACCAGCCTTCATGAACGAGTAGATCACGCCTTTGGGATAATTCGCCCAGCCATGGGCTTCGCTGAATGCAATATCCTTCAGCTGGAATTCTATTATCCCATTTTCAGGAAAGTTATCCGAATATACCCTTACTGTTGAATCATTTCTTGGCGCAGCTGCGCCATACGTTCCAATGGTCAATGCGCAGGGAAACACGTGTCCGCCATTGTAGTCGGTGTGTTCACCTATCAGATTCACCCTTCCCGGAGCAAAATATATACCCTCCGGTTCATACCCATATATTTCTTTGAATCGACTTATAGACTTCTCCACAGAACACCTCCATGGCATCAAATATTATCACTTACACTATCTCTTTCCATCAGTTTGACCGGTATCACTACCTTCTTCCTGAATTCCCTGTTGCTTCCGATACTTTCCAGAAGCAGGTCCACAGCTGCCTGACCCAGATAATCCTGATAAACCCTTATTGTAGTCAGTGAGGGCACCATGTATTTCGATCCAGGCAGGTCATTGAACCCTATTATGCTTATATCATTCGGAATATCAAGTCCAGCCTCCGATATTGCCTTGTACGCACCAAGAGCCATGCTGTCATTTCCTAGAAAGAATGCAGTGGGGCGATCAGGCTTCTCCAATGCTTCCTTCATCAGCCGATAGCCGCCTTTCAGGGAGAAATCCGCAAAATAGCAATCTGACTCATGGTATATGTCATTCATGAGCATGAACTCCTTGTAGAATTTGAACCTCAGGTCGGATACCTCATCCCTGTCAGGGAAGAATTCCCTTCCACCGATGTATCCTATCCTTCTGTGTCCCCTTCCATAGAGATATCCGAGGGCAAGGTCCATGGATTCCTTGAAGTCAATTACCACTGAGTCACATCTGTTGTCAGCAGAGAAGTCTGTGAATACAATCTCCTCGTTCAGTTTCATCAGGTTATCAATATCGCTCCGGCCATATTTGCCAATGGCCAGAATACCGTCGAGTTTTCTCGCAGTATCTTCATCACAGTCGAAATCAATTCTGACGACCTCTACCCCGAGGTCATGGCATCTTTTTTCTGCGGCTAGCCGGATATAAAGATAGTAGGGATCCCCAAGCTCCTTTTCTGAGTCATACCAGTTAAGTATCCCTATCTTCTGACCGCTTCTGCTCTTTCTGTCCCTGACAGTCACATAGTCGAATTCCTCAGCTATCTCAAGTATCCGCCTCTTGGTCTTAGCTGTTACCTTGAGGCTTTCGTCGAAATTCAGAACCCTGGAGACCGTCGAAATCGAGACACCGGCTTTCTCTGCAATGTCCTTGATCGTTGCCACTTTCACACCTTCTTCTGTTTAGACAGCATCAGTTCTTCCTGATATATTTCCTAATATCGATTGCTACTGCCGTAATTATGATCAGTCCTTTGATAATATACTGAAGATACGTCGAGACACCCATGAATGTCAAGCCATAGTTGATTACAGTGAAAATAAGCACACCTGTCAGGATGCCTGGAACTGTTCCTATACCTCCAGATGTGGACACTCCTCCGACCACGCAGGCTGCTATGGCGTCAAGTTCATACATGTTGGCAGTGTTGTTGGTTGCAGAACCAACTCTTCCTGCCTCGAGGAAGCCACCGAAGCCATAAAGGATACCCGCGAGAATGTACACTAGTATGATATACTTTCTTACATTTACTCCGGATACTGTCGCCGCTTCAGGATTTCCGCCTATTGCATACATGTTCTTGCCGAAACGGGTCTTATTCCAGAGTATGTAAATGAAGACAATAACTACCATGGCATACACAACAAGATATGGAATCTCAAAGTTTGTGCCGGCAAAGAATTTACCCACAACGAAATCTGTGAACTTCTGGTCGAAACCTCCAATTGGCTGTGCACCGTATGGGGGTCTGTCGAAATATATTGATGTTATTCCATAAACAACTATCTGCATACCCAGTGTTGCAATGAACGCCGGCACCTTGAATACAGACACTGCAACACCGTTTATACCGCTGAGGAGCGATGTTGCAAGGATCGCAATAAGCACCGGTACTATTATCGGAAGCTCCTGCAGGTTCGGGTACATCCTGTATGCATAGCTTGTTGCCTGAAGCATTGATCCTGTAAGGACTGCCGCAAGTCCTACCTGCCTTCCTGCTGAAAGGTCAGTCCCCTGAATAATAAGTATTCCTCCGACACCTAGTGCGATGATCATCCTTATTGCCGACTGGGAGAGAATGTTCCTGAAGTTCCTGATATGCAGGAAATTCGGTTCTCTGATTATTATCACGAGAATAAGCAGAAGCAGCACTATGTATATGGCGTGGTCCACAAGCCACTGCGGGTTAGCATATTTTTTAAGATTGAACTTTTCCATATAGACCTCCTATAGATACATTGCGGAGAGGCGCATGATCTCCTCCTGGTCCGTCTCTTTAGTTTCGACGATACCCGCCAATCTTCCATTGCTCATGACAAGTATCCTGTCAGTGACTCCGATGAGCTCAGGCATTTCCGAAGAAACCATTATGATTGCCTTGCCTTCGGCTGCAAGGCTGTTCATCAGCTGATAGATCTCGAACTTGGCACCTACGTCAATTCCTCTTGTCGGTTCATCAAGAAGCAGTATTTCAGGCTTGGTCAGAAGCCATCGCCCTATTATGACCTTCTGCTGGTTTCCTCCAGAAAGCGAACCTATCTGGGTTTTCTGTCCCGGGGTCTTGACGCTCATTGAATCGATTACCCATTTGGTGTCCTTTTCCATGGACCTTGAATCAAGGAGTCCTCCCCTAACATAGCTCCCAAGGTTTGCCACAACAGAATTGAAGTTGACACTTAGCTTGTCGAATATTCCTGTTGCTCTTCTCTCCTCGGTGACCATTGCAAAACCATTGGCCATTGCCGCTGCCGGGCTGGTATTAAGGCACTTCTTGCCCTTCAGGATGATCTCACCCTTGCTTAGCTTTCTGATCCCGAAAAGTGATTCGAGTATGTCAGTCCTTTTCGCTCCAACAAGACCTGCCACCCCAAGCACTTCACCTTCCCTGAGGTCGAATGTAATGTCCCTTATCGAGGGTTGATGCAGCGATGTAAGACCAACGACCTCCAGTATCCTGCCTCCAGGCTTATGGCTTCTCTCAGGAAACCTGTGGGACAAATCCCTGCCAACCATCATCTTGATGATTCCATCTATCGTCAGTGTCTTTGCATCCTCAGTTGATATCCATCTGCCGTCTCTCATTATGGTGACATCATCGGAAATTTTAAGTATCTCTTCCATCTTATGCGAAATATAGATTATTGCTACATTCTTTTTCCTTAACCTGTCGATTATCCTGAAAAGATGGTCAACTTCCTTCTCTGTCAGCGAAGAAGTAGGCTCATCCATGACAATCACCCTGGAGTCATATGAGACTGCTTTCGCTATCTCTACCATCTGCTTCTGTGAAACTGAAAGTGTATTGACCTTTCTCCTAGGGTCCAGGTCAATGTCAAGGTCCTCGAAGATCGCCTTTGTGTCCTCATACATCCTGGTCTCTTCGATGAATCCGCCTTTGGATGGGTACCGGCCGAGCCAGATGTTATCCATTATGCTCCTGTGAGGTACCTGGTTAAGCTCCTGATGAACCATGGATACTCCGTGGTCAAGGGCCTGTTTCGAGTTCTGGAATTCGACCTTGCTTCCGCTGAGATATACTTCACCGCTGTCCTTCTTGTACATACCGAAAAGGCATTTCATCAGAGTCGATTTCCCCGCTCCGTTTTCTCCCATGAGCGAATGCACCGTCCCCGGCCTAACCCTGAATGTTACCCCATCAAGGGCCTTGACTCCGGGAAACTCTTTAGTTATCCCAATCATCTCAAGTATATAGCGGTCACCGTTATCATCAGCTTTCCTGTATTCTGATGCGCCTGTCATCACGGCACCTCCTTATTAAAATGCATGAGACACTTTCGTGTCTCATGCCTGGTTGAAATCAGTTATTTGTAGGATTCCTCTGCAAAAGCAATATTGTCGATAGTGACCGCAACATAAGGTACCCTGACTGCCTTGTTGGTGTCAAGCTTCCAGCTTGTTCCTGTAAGGACATCTTTTCCAAGGGCTGCATTGAGTGCAAGGTCAAACGTTGCCTTTGCCTGGTTCTTTGCATCGTTAAGCACTGTTCCGACAAGCTTGCCTTCCTTGATCTTTACAAGCGCTTCAGGAATAGCATCTACTCCTACTACAGGCATGAACTTGTTGTCTTTGAAGTAACCCTCACCCTCAAGTGCAGTGATCGCTCCAAGAGCCATACCGTCATTGTTTGCTATTACGAACTCTATCTTGTCGCCATAGGCAGCAAGCCATGTCTGCATCTTCTCTGAAGCCTTGGCTCCATCCCACATAGCTGTATCCATCGCAATCTCTTCAACTTCGATTCCGGCTTCCTTTACAGTCTGTATTACATATGTAGTTCTCGCTTCTGCATCAGGATGTCCAGGTTCGCCCTTAAGGAGAACATACTGTATCTTTCCATCGCCGTTCCTGTCCCACTTTGCAGTGTTCTTCTTCCACGCATCAGCAACTACCTGTCCCTGCATGATTCCCGATTCCTTGGACTCAGTTCCTACATACCAGGTCTTGTCATAGCTAGCAAGCGCGGCAGCCTCCGGCTCCTTGTTGAAGAATATTACAGGAAGCTTCGCCTCCTTGGCTTTTGCGATTATCGTAGGAGCCGCCTTCGGGTCAACAAGGTTTATTGCAAGTGCCTTAACACCCTTCGATATGAACGTATCAACCTGCTCGCCCTGCTTCGCCTGGTCATTCGCGGAATCCACAAGCTCAAGAGTAGCATTACCTGTCGCCGCAGATTCAAGTCCTCTTCTTACATATGACATGAAATTGTCATCGAATTTGTAGATTGTTGCTCCAATGGTTGGAAGCTCCGTCTTTGCAGGTTCCTTTGAACCGCAGGCTGTGAAGGAGATGGCTGCGACAGCGAGTACTGCAGCTGCAATGAGTTTTTTCTTCATGAATATACCCCCAATATATCTTTTTGTCTCCGCCTGATGTTCTTCACCAAACGTTTACAACATGATTGTATTGTTTTGAGTAAACGATGTCAACAGCTTTAGTAAATTTTTACTAAATTTATTACTAAATTTTACTTCGATAGTCAAAGCATTAGAAAAAGGGTCTGACGACCCTTTTCTACCTCTTCATATAACCTTTGTTCTTCAATGAAGCCTCATACAGTACTATGGTAGCCGCCACACCGACATTCAATGAATCCAGCTCCCCAAGCATTGGTATCATTATCCCTTCATGCCGCAGATCATAATAGCCTTCGGATACTCCATATTTCTCAGAACCCATCACAATGGCTATCCTTCCCTTATAATCAGCCTCGTAGTATGCTTTCTCAGCCGCTGTATCAGTAAGGATGACCCTGTAGCCGTTTTTGACAAGCCATGCGAAAGCCTCATCATATGACGCTTCTACCACAGGAACCTTGAAGACAGCACCCATGCTGCTTCTGATAAGCTTGGGATGGTTGAGCCTCGTCTTTCTGTTTGTAATGATTACCAGGTCTGCTGCGGTCGCCTCACATGACCGGAGTATGGTACCCACGTTTCCTGGTATCTCAAGTCCATCAAGCACCATGACCACAGATTCCCTGCCAGTATAAACCTCATCGAAGGTCTTCGGCCTCAGATAGCAGACCGCCATCAGTCCATGACCGCCTTCCTTCTCACTGATGACATCATATACCCTCTCCGATACGTAGTAGCATTCCTCAGAGACATTTATGCAGCTGTCAAGCAGTCTCTGTGCTTCTATCGTCCTTATCCGTTCCGGGCACACGATAACATACTTCATTCCTGTTGAGTACCTAAGCGCAAGGTCAATCGCCCATATCCCCTCCAGCACGGCCAGCTTCTCAGGATTCGGCCTGGTGTTGCTGTTGAGTCCCTGTATCTTGTCTATGACAGGGGTTTTCCTCCCTGCTGCCTTAATGCGTCCTTCATACCTTGACAGTATTTCAGATGACTTCTCCTCATTGCTCAGATTCCCTAGATCCTTGAATTCCATTCCAGTTTCCTTTCCCAGCCGCATCAGTCCGCATTAAGGTCAATATGGCAGTATCCACGCGGATTTTTCTTAAGATAATCCTGATGATATTCCTCAGCATCAAAAAAGTTCTTCAGCGGCAATACCTCAGTTACGATTGGATCACTATATTCTTTCCGCTTTGATTCTATGAATCCCTCGATTACAGGAATATCAGCTTCATCCAGGTAGTATATCCCTGTCCTGTACTGGGTTCCTCTGTCATTGCCCTGCCTGTTCAATATGGTAGGGTCTATCACCTTGAAGAATTTTTCAAGTACATCAGTAAGACCGATTACAGCCTCATCATATTTTACCAGCACGGTCTCAGCGTGACCGGTCCTCCCAGTGCAAACCTCATTGTAGGTCGGATTTTCCTTTATCCCGTTGGCATATCCAGCTTTAGTGGAAATCACGCCCTTCTTCCTTGAAAAATATTCATCCACACCCCAGAAGCATCCGCCTGCAAGTGCTATCTCCTTCAATTCAACCACTCCTTCCGTTTATTACAATTGTACCAAATGTAATGAACAAGTGCCATGTTTCCAAAAAGCAGGATATCCTTCAGCATTTCCCATTCACACTTCATAAAAAACACTTCAAACTTCAATAATCATATTTTTCACGGCTAAATAGCTCGCTTTCAGCAATAACCGCTATGTAAACAGCTCTTTCAACATACAAATCAATATTTTGTTATTTTCTTCGCAATTAGACTTTTTTCTTTCATTCCAGTTTCATTTATGAATCTTGACTTGCATATATAATGCTGAGATAATTAAGCCATAAGAAAACGGAGGTGCGAAATGAGCATTATAAAAGAACTGTTCGTTGCCATAGCAAACGCTTTTGCAGAGGATGAAAAGATGCCTTCGGAGTTTAGGAATCTTGAACCAAAACCAATCATAACCCCATCTGAATACTACACTGCAAACTAAAAGCAAGATCACTGCGATACGGCCCGCCGTACCGCAGTTTTTTTACCAAAAATTTTTCAACATAATATAACCCATCCAGTCTGATATTTCACAATTCTTTCAAATTAAATTTTAATGACCGTTAAATTACTCGAACACAAAATATATATGAACCATAAGGGTTTTCTTCATTCGACAATAATTCTCGATTAACAATAAGTTCACACCAATGGCTTATAAATTTTTTATTTACAATTTAAATTAAGTCCTATTCAAAGAATGTGCATTAATTTATTTTTTCTGGTAGTATAAATTTACCGAAAAAGTGATACTCCGTTAAATCAGGTGCACATTACTTGCTTCCATCGGTGTTGGATATAATTAGATTTAATTTACAGGGGATTCTGAAAATGAAAAAATATAAGATAATATCGGCAGTTCTTTTAATGTCGCTATTGGTTTCATCATGCACGATTGCAGAAAAAAAGGCAGCACCTGCAGCTGATGGTAATCTGAAGGTCTATGGTCAGGAAACCAAAGCCGTACTCAAAAGGCTTCCTTTTGCCCATTATTCCAAGGAAGACAAGGATATGGTACGCCTTCCTGAAAGAGTGAAGCCAGAACCCATTCCCGTAACGACAGAGGTTCTGGCAGCTGAAACTCCGGTTTCTGAGCCAGCTGTAAAGAAAGCTGCAGCGCCAACCGCACCGGTAACGACCGCAGCAAAGAAGAAGACCACAACTGCCCCAGCTCCTGCCCCAGCTCCAGCTCCGGCTCCAACCCCGGCTCCAGCCCCGGCTCCGGCTCCAGCTCCGGCTCCGGCTCCGGCTCCAGCTCCAGCTCCGGCTCCAGCTCCGGCTACACCATCCTACTCATTTCTATATGAGATGGCTGAAGAGGTCGTCAAGCTCACAAATGTAGAAAGATCAAAGGCTGGACTTGCTGGACTTATACTGGATTCATCACTGACATCTTCAGCAAGGAATCATTCTGCCTACATGTTCGAGAACAACGTGTTCGAGCATACTACAGTTTACAATGTCGCTGAGAACATATATAAGAAAGCGTCGACAACGGCTCCTACAGCAGCTACCATTGTAGCAGCCTGGATGGCCTCGCCTGGACATAAGGCGAACATACTCAACCCGGAATACACCAAGATCGGGGTAGGGATAGTGAAGGGCATGCTTTACAGCACAAGTCTGGGAAAAGAGATGCCTACATATTTCGCAACCCAGCATTTCAAAAGATAATAAAATGCATTTATAATGAAATTGCCTTCAGCGGTGACGCTGAAGGCAATTTGTTTTCTGTCCTTCCTTCTGTCTTATGATTACCTGTTTATTAAAGGCTGACCCCGAAATCCTTCCTGAACTTTTCTGCCAGCCTTTCCTGCCAGTCACCCTTCTGTTTGAGCCTTCCGAAGAAAAACCTTAGTATTGCCGGCTCTTCAGTGAACTCAAGGCCGCCTATCAACTCACGGTTCTCATACAGCCAGGTTATCCTGTCTACCGCATACATGACCTGGGAAAGTGTAAATACCCTTCTAGGCAATGCAAGCCTTACAAGCTCCATGTCAGCGTGCTTTTCGTTACCGTCTGCATCCCTGTCTTCCGATACCGTACCTCTCTCCATCCCTCTGATGCCGCCTGCGATGAACAGGGCTGAAGCAAGCGCTCCTGCAGGGTACTCGGACTGAGGTATGTGGCTTACGAATTCCATTGCGTTGATATGGCATCCCAGTCCGCCGCCTGGAGTGATGACTGGTATGCCTCTCTTCTTGAGTTCATTCACCATGAACTGTATGAAATCAGGGCCCTGGCATATCATGTCCTCATCCATGGTCTCCTCGAGTCCTACAGTCAAAGCTTCCATTTCCCTGACAGACATTCCGCCGTAAGTCAGGAATCCCTCATATAGTGTAACAAGCCCCTTCATCCTGTTGAAGAGTTCCCTGTCCCTTGTAAGGATGGCGCCGCCACGAGCACATCCAAGCTTTCTTGCCGAGAAGTATATTATGTCGCAAAGCGAAGCCATCTTCGCGGTTATCTCCCTTATGCTCGAATCCTTGTACTTGTCCTCCCTCTTCTTGATGAAGTACAGGTTATCAGCCAGAAGGCTGGCATCAAGCACAAGGCTTATCCCATTCTCCTTGCATATGGCGCTGACGCCTTCAAGGTTTTCTATCGAAAAAGGCTGACCTCCTATGAGGTTTGTTCCTGCCTCCATCCTTACGAAAGCCACATTGCCCTTTCCGACCTTCTCTATGCTGTTCTTAAGCCTGTCCAGATCCATATTACCCTTGAAAGGCTCATCGCTTGTCGTCTCAAGCCCCTTGTCCGCGATCAGCTCAAGTACGGTTCCTCCATTAAGGTTTATGTGTGCCCTTGTGGTAGTGAAATGGTAGTTCATGGGAACGAACGTACCTTTCCTTACCATGGCCTGGGATATTATGTTCTCGCATGCCCTTCCCTGATGGGCCGGAAGGAACATATCCATCCCGAAGATATCCTTAAGGGTATTTGACAGCCTTGTGAATGTCTCACTTCCCGCATAGCTGTCATCGGCCACCATCATCGCAGCCTGTTGTCTGTCGCTCATGGCATTAACTCCGCTGTCGGTCAGCATGTCCATGAAAACATCCCTGTTCTGAAGAAGGAATGTATTGCTTCCAGCCTCCTGTATCGCCTTGAGCCTGTCTTCAACAGGAAGAAGGTTAAGTTTCTGGACTATCCTTACCTTGTGCATTTCCAGCGGCATCTGATCCATGGTCTTGAATTTTACATTTGACAATTTGAATCCCTCCATTTGTTCCGAAGTTCCACATCAGCTATCATCAAGTACTTATAATAATCATCATCCATATGATCCACCCCCCAGTTATGCATCCTTTAAAGGACGAAAAAACACCCTTTGACATATGTCAAAGGGCGAGTCCAATCGCGTTACCACCTTTTTCGTCCATACCTCGCAGCATGAACCTCATCAGGTACGGTGTTTTCAGCACGATACCCTGGCGCTATAACGGGCGCAATCCGTACTCAGCCTACTCGCCTTACTTTCGGTGAGATGCTCTTGGGATGTATTCAATTGCGGTATCTGCTTGCGCTTCTCATCGTCCAGCTGCTCTCTGTAAGCATTTCCCGCATTTACTTCTTCCCAGTCACTGCATTTATTTAATTATACTCCCTGAAAATATCGTGTCAATATGATTCGATGTATATATGGTCATTTTATTAACCTTTTATTATCATATCAGCAGGTCAAGCAGATCCCTCTTTGATACATTGACAATGAATTCTCCAAGTCCCACATTGTCAAGCACACCTTCAATATCCTCTTCCCTGTGCCTTATGCCTTTCAGGGCATCTTCGAGAAGTGAAATATCCTTGACTCCGAAGAAGTCGCCGTACAGCCTTATTTCACTGATGTATCCATCCCTGGCATCAAGAGTAGCTTCCACAGTGCCCCCTGCAAACTTCATTTCCCTGGTCTGGGAATACTTAGGACTCATGCCGTAATTCCAATCCCAGGTTGAGTATTTTTCATCCTTCAGCTTCATTATCTCCGCGATTTCTTCTTCGGAGTATGATTCTATTTCCATGCCTGAATCCTCCATGATGTGTCTGAATATCCTGTCACGGAATTCCAGGACACTCATCCTTTCAGGCATATGGTCGCTGATATTGGTGATCCTCGAAGCTACTGACTTAACTGCCTTGTCAGAGAACTTAATGTCCCTGGGCTTCAGCGCACCGCTGATATCAGCTTTGACAGATGAAAACAGGAGAGTCCCATGGTGCATTACCCTGTCCTTGTGCTTGCACTGGGCGTTGCCTGAAAACTTCATCCCGTCTATGAGCATGTCATTCCTGCCCGAAAATTCAGAATGGACCCCCATCTGCTCAAGTGCTTCCATGATCGGTTTTGCAAAGCCCTTGAAGTCATTGAAGCTGTCGCCGCCATTGACTATGAACGTGTAATTCAGGTTGCCCAGGTCATGGAATACAGCTCCGCCGCCTGTCTGGCGCCGCACGACCTTTATTCCCCTTTCCTTCACAAAATCAGTATTTATCTCTGAAAGGGTGTTCTGGTTTTTCCCGACTATTATTGCATTGTCATTCCGCCATAGGCTGAAAACTTCATGGCCAGTGTGCTTGAGAAGATACTCCTCAGCTGCCAGGTTGAAATATGGGTCTGTATTTTCATTTAAGATATATCTCATCATATCCTCCTCTTCTGCGGCATCATATGCACTGCATCTCCTGCAAGTCCCATTACAGCCTCGTGCAGCGCTTCAGAAAGCGTAGGGTGCGCATGTATCATCCTCCTGGAAGCCTCAACTCCCTGCCCATTCTCCATCAACAGGACCGCCTCATGTATAAGGTCTGATGCATGAGGCCCCATGATATGAACTCCAAGCAGCTTTCCTCCCCTGTCGCCGAGCACTTTTATAACGCCTTCACCCTGACCCATTGCCAGAGCCTTGCCGTTGGCACCGAACTGGAACTTTGAGACTGTATACTCTGTCCCGGATGCCTTAAGCTGGTCCTCTGTTTCTCCTGCCTGAGCAATTTCAGGGAACATGAATACACAGGACGGTATGATTTTCCCTATGCTCGCTTCATTTCCCGAAATCAGTTCTGCAACATACTCAGCCTGTGCTGAAGCTGCGTGCGCAAGCAGCACCCTGCCATTGACATCCCCTATGGCATAGATACCCTTCACTGAAGTCTCGAAATTGTCATCCGTTATTATTCCCTTCCTGTCATATGCTATTCCAGCCTCATCAAGTCCAAGGCCGCAGGTATTCGGCCTGCGTCCGACAGATAGGAGCACCTTGTCTGAGCTCCTTGTCTCCTCACCCTTCTTCGTTGAATAGGTGACACTAAGCCTGCCGTCAGACACGCATATGCAATTGACAACTGCCGATGTAATGACTTCTATACCGCTCCTTTTAAGGATTGGCGTCAGCCTTCTGACAATCTCGCTGTCAACCATCGGAAGTATCGCAGGCATGGCCTCAAGGACAGTGACTTTTGACCCGAATTCGTTCATGATCCCTGCAAGCTCCATGCCGATCACTCCTCCGCCGATAATTATCAGCTCAGCGGGTATCTCTTCAAAGCCAAGAAGCTCGTCACTCGTAACGACACCTTCAAGTTCTATGCCTTCAATCGGCGGTACAGCTGGTACTGAGCCTGTGGCGATAATCAGTTCATCGTAATTGAGCACCTCGTCAGCTGCCAGGACACTCCCGTCGAGGATCCTTGCCTCGCCATTGACTACCCTGACACCATTTGCTTTCAGAAGCTGTGCAACTCCTGAAACAAGGCTGCCTACGACCTCATTCTTCCTCTCCTGGATCCCTGACGGGTCAATATTAATGGTCCCGTCAAAATGGATCCCGAAGCTTCCTCCGTTCCTTGCTGCATGCAGAGTTTCAGCGCTTCCATAAAGCGCTTTGGTAGGTATGCAGCCCCTGTTGAGACAGGTGCCGCCAAGCCTGTCCTTTTCAATCAGAACGACCTCGTTTCCATGTCTTGAAAGACGGATGGCGGATACATATCCGCCTGATCCGCCACCTATTATGACTATTCTCTTTGCCATCATTCTTCTCTTTTCCATCTGAGCTTCGGACTTCTTGCCGCTTTAACCTCATCAAGCCTTCTGACCGGTGAGTTGTGCGGCGCGCTGTGCAGAAGATCAGGGTTTTCCCGGGCTTCCCTTGCAATGCTCTTCATCGCTGCTATGAACTCATCCATAGTCTCGATGCTTTCCGTTTCTGTTGGTTCAACCATTATCGAACTGTCCACAATAAGCGGGAAATAGATCGTTGGCGGATGGAATCCATAGTCGATGAGCCTCTTTGCAATCTCAAGCGTGGTAACACCCGTGTCCTTGTCCTTGATCCCAGCGAAAACAACCTCGTGCATGCAGGTCTCATCAATAGCGACCTTGTAATCATCCTTCAACATTTCCTTGATGTAATTCGCATTAAGGACTGCACTCGTTGAGGCTTCCTTAAGCCCGTCCGACCCCATGCTCAGTATGTATGAATAAGCCCTGAGCACAACACCGAAATTGCCGAAAAAGTTCTTTATCCTGCCTATGGACTGGTCTATGACATAATCGAGGCGATACTTGTCGCCATTCTTCGCCACGACAGGAACCGGAAGATGGCACGCCAGATTAGCCTTGACTCCTACAGGCCCTGAACCGGGTCCGCCTCCGCCATGGGGTGTTGAAAAGGTCTTATGTAGGTTAAGGTGAAGAACGTCGAAGCCCATGTCTCCAGGCCGTGCAATCCCCATTATCGCATTCATGTTGGCTCCATCATAGTATAGCAGCCCACCTGCAGCATGAACGAGCTCAGCCAGCTCAGTGATATTCTTCTCGAAAAGACCCAGGGTGCTTGGATTTGTAAGCATCAGGCCTGCAGTCTCATCGGAAAGGACCGCCTTCAATGCCTCTATGCTCACTGAGCCGTCCTTCATCGAAGGTATCTCCACAGCTTCGAAGCCTGCTACTGTGACAGATGCCGGATTTGTGCCATGTGCAGAGTCAGGGACGATTATCTTCCTTCTCTTCGTGTCATTCCTGACCTCATGGTACTTCTTTATGATCATGAGTCCGGTAAGCTCGCCATGTGCACCAGCTGCAGGCTGCAGGGTGAACGCATCCATACCTGTGATCTCCTTCAGGGCTTCCTGTGTCCTGTACATTACCTCAAGGGCACCCTGTACCGTAGACTCATCCTGAAGGGGATGAAGCCTGGAGAATTTGGGGTTTGAAGCCATATCCTCGTTTATCTTGGGATTATATTTCATCGTGCAGGACCCGAGTGGATAGAAACCTGAATCTATAGAGTAGTTCTTCTTTGAAAGAAGTGTATAGTGCCTTACCAGGTCCAGCTCGCTGACTTCAGGAAATTCTATCTCATCTTTCCTGAGATAGCCTTCCGGGAGGTATTCTGATACGTCGATATCTTCCACATCCAGAGCAGGAAGTGAATATGCTTTTCTTCCCTTCTTTGAAAGCTCGAATATAAGCTTCTCGTAAGCCATCTACTCCACCCCCATGATCTCGACAAACCTGTCGATTTCAGCTTTTGTCCTGGTTTCAGTCACCGCGACCAGCATTACATTTCCATCGGAGTTGCCGGCGCCTGATATATCAAGTCCTCCAAGGATTCCATTTTCCAGGAGCCTTCTGTTGAGTTCCGCTGCACTCATATCACAAACCAGCGCAAATTCACAGAAGAATGGCTTCTCATGGAGCAGTCTGAATTTACCTGTATCCACAAGCTTCCTGCATGCGTAATGGGCTTTCTTGAATGACTGAAGTGCAACCTCACGTATCCCCTCCCTGCCCATCGCCGCCATATATACGGCAGCTGTTATCGAATTCAGGGTCTGGTCGGAGCATATGTTTGATGTGGCCTTCTCACGTCTGATGTGCTGTTCCCTGGCCTGCAGAGTAAGTACAAAGGCACGCTTTCCATCGATATCCGTAGTCTCCCCCACGATCCTACCCGGAAGTTTTCGCATGACCTTTTCAGAGGCTGTCATGAATCCAAGGACAGGTCCTCCGAAATTCATGTTCTGTCCAAGTCCCTGGGCTTCTCCCACTACAATATCGGCCTTAAGTTCACCCGGGCTGGTGAGTATCCCCAAGGATACCGGGTCGGTGTTTACGATAAGAAGCGACTTGTTTCCGTGCACCGCTTCCTCGATCCCCCTGATATCCTCGATGATCCCGTAATAGTTCGGATACTGCACTATAAGTCCTGCGACGCTGCCATCAAGCTTCATTTTCAGTTCTTCGGCATCTGTTTCCCCGTTTTTCTCCCCGACAAATTCAAGGTCAACATTCCTGAACTTCAGGTAGCTTGAGAGCACCTCCCTGACCATCGGATTTACGGTCATGGAAACCAGAACCTTCGGTCTTCTGGCATGCACCGAGGCGAGGATAGCTGCTTCTGCAGAGGATGTCGCCCCGTCATACATGGACACATTTGACACGTCCATACCAGTAAGGCTGCAGATCATAGACTGGTATTCGAATACGCTCTGGAGCGTTCCCTGGCTTATCTCAGGCTGATATGGGGTATAGGCAGTGTAAAATTCGCTTCTTCCAACAATATGCTTTACTGCTGAGGGTATGTACCGGTCATAGGATCCTGCGCCCCTGAAGCAGACAAGGTCATCTGCACTGAGGTTTTTCCCCGCCATTTCTCCTATCTCCCGTCTGACCTCTATTTCAGATTTCGAATGCGGCAGCTCCAGGTCCCTCTCAAGTTTCACACCATCCGGGATAGACCCGAATAGCTTCTCCGTACTGTCAATCCCGATGACTTCAAGCATCTGCCTCATGTCTTCGGTAGTGTTCGGCAAATAACGGTGCATCATTAATCCTCCTTGGCGATGAATTCCTCATATGCCGCCTTGTCCAGCAGCTCCTGCAGCTCTTCCTCGTCTTTAAGCTCAACTACCACAAGATGGTTCTCGTAGGGTGCTGCATTGATTATTGCAGGGTCTTCCACAGAATCCATGTTGACTTCAAGTATTGTTCCAGTTACAGGCATCAGAATGTCTGACGCTGCCTTTACTGACTCGATTACACCAAGGTTCTCATCCATACCGATTTCAGTTCCCACCTCCGGGAGCTCCACATATACTATCGCTCCAAGGGCATGCTGAGCAAAATCGGTGATTCCGATATACGCCTTTCCATCTTCTAACCTGACCCACTCATGGTCCTTTGAATAATAGAGTCCGTCTAATACTATTGACATGTCACTCTCTCCTTTTATCATTTATTTTCAAGAAACTTCCTGCTTGTGACTACTGCTTTCGCAGCCTTGCCTCTAACCTCAATGTAGATTTCAGTGCCAAGCCTGGAATACGCTGCATCAACCAGTGCAAGTCCGATAAACTTATCAAGCGTCGGCGACTTGTATCCTGTTGTAACTGTTCCTATAGTCTTTCCATCTGCAGTCACAGGGTAGCCATGCCTCGGTATCTTCTTCTCGACCATTTCGAATCCTACGGTCTTTCTGGATACTCCTTCAGACTTTTGCCTTGCAAGAGCTTCCTTTCCTATGAAACTCTCCTTGTCAGTCTTCACAAAGAATCCATAGCCGGCTTCAATTGGACTGACTGTATCAGACAGCTCATTTCCATAAAGCGGAAGATTGGCCTCAAACCTTAAGGTATCCCTTGCCCCAAGACCTATCGGCTCGATTCCAAGGCTGATTATCTTGTGATACAGACGAGGTGCATCCGCATTGTCAAGATAGATCTCAAATCCGTCTTCACCTGTGTATCCAGTCCTTGATACCATGCACTCTATGCCGTCTACAAGCACTTTATGGTCCGCATGGAAGAACTTTATCGAATTAAGGTCCTTTCCTGCTATAGGCTGGAGAATCTCCTGTGCCTTTGGTCCCTGGACTGCCAGCTGAGACACCTTATCCGAAATGTTTTCGATTTTAACGTCAAATCCACTGCAGTTTGAGAGTATCCACTGATGGTCCTTTTCTATGTTTGCAGCATTAACTACCAGGAGAAAATCATCTGCCGCGAATCTGTATACCAGGATATCATCAACTATGCCTCCATCTTCCCTGCAGAGGAACGTATAGAGTACCTGGTTGTCCGACAGCTTACGTGCATCGTTGGTTATCAAATAGTCCGTGAACGCCAGGGCATCGTTGCCCTTCACTGTTATCTCGCCCATGTGGGATACGTCGAATATCCCCGCGCCTGTTCTGACTGCCTGGTGCTCTTGAAGGATACCCTTGAATTCGATGGGCATATACCAGCCAGCAAAATCCACCATTCTGGCCCCGTATCTGCCATATTCCTCAGAGAGCGGTGTTCTCTTCAATGTGTCCACTTCATACCTCCTTGTGTTTATCTTGCCTACACTAATATCATACCATTTATTCAAACGTATTCAACGATTCATTGTAATCAGTTTCACGAGAGCCATTAAAAACTTTTTCGCTCGAAATAGATGTATTTGATGGAAGGACACATAGTGACAAGCTCCAGAATTCTGACGTAATTATCAACAATCATCGGGTCTTCAATCCGTACTTGGATAAGAAAGCCATAACATACATTCAGCTTGTTTTTCTGGTCTTCATTCCTACCTCCATTATATTTCCTTTTCATGTGAACAAAGAGTGAAAGTTAAGAGAACCTTCTGTTAGCTTGCCAAATTTTATCAGATTATTCGCTATACTGGGTTCATGAAAAGAGAGGTGAAGCTAATTGAAATACAATATTCTAATAGGCGGAGCAGCGGGACAGGGTATGGAGACTTTAAGTTCCCTGCTGGCAAAGCTCCTTCAGAGAAAGGGTTACCATGTGTTCACTCTTCAGGACTACATGTCAAGAGTCCGCGGCGGCCACAATTTCTTTCAGGTACGCTTCGGGGACGAAGAGGTGAAGTCACACAGCGAGGAGCTGGACGGTATAATTGCGCTTAACGATGAAACGTTGATACTCCATTCAGCGAGGCTTAAGGAAACAGGATTCATTATCTGCGACGATGAGGTCACTTCAGATGATCCAAGGAAGATATCAGTACCTGCAAAGCGTCTTGCAGCAGAATCAGGTAACCCCAGGGCAGCCTCGTCTGTACAGCTTGGAGCGCTTGCCGGCCTGTTCGGTCTTGATGACCTTCATCTGGACACGATCCTTTCAGAAAAGTTCGATGAGAAGGTCGCAGGGGAAAACCTTGCAGCATTCCACAGGGGCCTGACCCTTACCAGCAAGAAGTTTGAAATGGGCAGAGGCCTGCTTGAAGGACAGATGCTTATCCACGGGAACGACTCGATCGCCCTTGGAGCGCTGGCAGCTGGCATGAAGTTCTACAGCGCTTACCCCATGACCCCGTCAACATCAATAATGAGCTACCTTGTCAAAAGGGCAAGGAAGGCGAAGATCGTCGTTGAGCAGGCTGAGGATGAGATAGCTGCGATAAACATGGCGATTGGAGCCTCCTATGCAGGTGCAAGGGCGATGACAGGAACATCAGGCGGCGGATATTCACTAATGGTCGAGGCTGTAGGTCTTGCCGGAATAACCGAGACGCCACTTGTCATAGCTGAGATCCAGAGGCCCGGACCTGCCACAGGGTTGCCTACGAGAACCGAACAGAGTGACCTGAGGTTTGTCATAAGCTCTTCACATGGTGAATTCCCGAAGATGGTCATTGCCCTCAGGAACCCACAAGATGCCTTCTATCAGACAGCAAGGGCATTCGACCTTGCAGACAAGTACCAGCTTCCTGTGATAATTCTTGGGGACCAGTACCTTGCAGACTGCACCAGGACTGTAGGTCCCTTTGACGTAAGGTCAGTGGAAGTCAACAGACATATTGCCGATCCGGCCCCTTACAACGAAGGCGAGACCTACAGCAGATACAGGATGACGGACTCAGGAATATCCCCCAGGCTTATCCCTGGCGCAATTCCAGGAACAAGTGTCAACTCGGACAGCGACGAGCATGATGAGAACGGCAGCATAACCGAATCGGCTGAAGTGAGGATCATGATGGTTGACAAGAGGGACAGGAAATTCCAGCTGCTTAAGGGTGAAGTGCAGGAACCGGAATTCACAGGCACTGGCAATCCGGATATCCTCCTGGTAGCCTGGGGCAGCCTTGACAGCCCTGTGAAGGAAGCCCTGGACATACTTAATGGGGATTCTGATTTAAGCTTTGGCGCCCTGGTTTTCGGGGACATATGGCCTCTTCCTCAGAGGCTCCTGCTTGATAAGGCTCATAACGCCAGGAAAGTGGTGAACGTTGAGCAGAACCATGACGGTCAGCTCGCTTCACTCATCATGCAGGAGACAGGACTAAGGATGGATCACAGCATACTCAGATATGATGGAAGACCAATGTCCGGCTCAGAAATCGCAGCCAGGCTGAAGGAGGCTTTGAAATGAAATCAAAAAAGGAATTCATAACCTTTGACACCGCATGGTGCCCTGGATGCGGAGATTTCGGCATACTGGAGGCATTGAAGGAAGCTCTTCCCGAGCTTGGTCTCAGCCCGCACGAGGTGCTTGTAGTAGGCGGAATCGGTCAGGCTGCGAAGCTCCCCCAATACATCAACACCAACGGATTCGAGGGACTTCACGGCAGGGCACTGCCACCGGCTGCGGCGGCAAAGATAGCAAACAGCAGCCTGACCGTGATAATAGATACAGGAGACGGTGATTCCTACGGGGAAGGCGGGAACCACTTCCTTCATAACATCAGAAGGAACGTCAACATGACCCACTTCGTCCACGACAACCAGATATACGGGCTTACAAAGGGCCAGGCATCCCCTACCTCCGACCTTGGGTCAGTCACTGATTTCACTCCTGAAGGAGTCACAAACCAGCCGCTTAATCCCATGCTGACAGCAATAGCCCTGGGCTGCGGCTTCGTGGCAAGGTCCTTCTCAGGCGACAAGGAACACCTTAAGGCTATGATGAAGGAGGCAATAAGCTACAATGGCTATGCACTCCTTGACATACTGCAGCCATGTGTGAGCTTCAATAAGGTCAACACCTACCAGTGGTACAAGAAGCGCGTGTATGCGCTCGATGATACCTATGATCCGGGTGATAAGGCAAGCGCCCTGGTAAAAGCCATGGAATGGGGCGACAGGATCCCGACAGGCATAATCTACAGAGAGGAAAAGCCCTCATATATGGACCACCTTCCTCACCTGCATGACATGCCCCTATACGCAAGGGAAAGGGAAACAGAAGCGATAGAAGGCTTCATAAGAGAATTCATCTGAAAGCACAGCCTGCATATCATATCGATATGCAGGCTGTTTAAATCCAGGATATATTGCTGATCATTTCAATCTCTATTACTCATGCAGGCTGGTCTTCCGCATTCCTGCTTATCCTTGCGAGATAGGCAACAACAGCACATGACACAAGCGAAACTGCGGCAAGCACCCTGAAGAGCACGAACACTCCCGTAGATTCGATTATCTGACCTCCGAACATGTTGCCTAGGAAATTCCCGAAAACCGTCATTGCTCCAAACACCGTCATCGCCGTCGCCTTCATGTTGGCAGGCACTATGCTGTTCAGATAATGCATTGATGAAACCATGTACAAGGCGAAGGAGATACCCTGCACAAGCTGTACAGCCATCACCGTCATGAAGTTATCCAGGGTCGAGACTATGAAGAACCTTCCTGCATATATGACTCCGGATACCAGGAGCATCCTTAGTGGTCCGTATTTCACTATCAGCCTGTCACCGTTGAAGAAGAAAGGAAGCTCCACCATAGCGATCAGGAAGCTCATAAGTCCTACGTGTGACAGGTTTCCTCCTGTAGATATCATGAGCACCGGCAGATAGGAATTGTTGCTTCCAATGGATATGTTGAGCACTCCAACAGCAACCAGGAAAAAAATCACTCTCCGGTCACCCAGGACCCCGCCTACATCCTCCATTCTAAGCGGAGCATGCGAATTCCCCCTGCCTGACCTGATACCTGAAAGGATCAGAACACCCACCAGAGACAGTGCCCCAAACACCCAGAATATCCTGGATACACCTGCCATCGTGACAAATTGCCCCATTGCCAGTGCACCTACTGCAAATCCGAAAGAACCCATGAGCCTGAACCTGCCATACTGCATTCCCGGATTATCCTCTGCAAGCTCGTATACCAGTGAATCAAGCACCATTGCCGCAGGACTCTGGAAAAATACGAATATGAGCATGACTGCGAGTATGGATGCGAAGGTGTAAGCTCTGTTGAAGCCAAGTGCAGCGGCAGTCGCTCCAAGCAGAAGCACCATGAGTGTCCTCCGCTTGCCAAGCAGCTTGTCTGAGACATACCCCCACATGGGCTGTACCGCAACACCCGTTATTGAAAATACCGCAAGAATTATTCCTATCCTTCCAAAATCGAGACCCTTCCCCTGAAGATAAACAGCGATGAATGGCAGAAACGCCGCGAGCGAGGCAAAATAGACGATATAGTATAATTTCAACCTGTTCTCAAGCTTCCTGTGTTCCATCATTTATCCCCTTTGCTACTTCTCTCTACCCTTCCATTATATCCCCAAAATCGTTTTCTTCTCTCTTTTTTCAATTCCTGAAACAATAAAGGCACAGTCCATACGAACCATGCCTTAAATCCTAATACTTGTCGAGTACCCTCTTAAGGAATTCTCGTGTCCTCTCATGGGATGGATCATTGAATATCTTTTCAGGATGACCTTCTTCCACGATGACTCCATTGTCCATGAATACCACCCTATCGGCAACCTCCCTGGCAAATCCCATCTCATGGGTTACCACAAGCATGGTAAGCCCTGATTCTGCGAGCTCCTTCATGACCTTGAGGACCTCTCCTACCATTTCCGGGTCAAGCGCTGAAGTCGGTTCGTCAAACAGCATGACATCAGGTTCCATGGATAAGGCCCTTGCTATCGCCACCCTTTGCTTCTGTCCGCCTGACAGCTGCCTCGGCTTTGCATTCACATATGCATCCATTCCTACCACGGAGAGATACTTCAGGGCGACCTTTTCAGCCTCCTCCTTGCTTCTCTTTAATACCTTCATCTGGCCCACAGTGCAGTTAGCCAGCACATTGTGGTTGTTGAAGAGATTGAACTGCTGGAACACCATGCCGAGCCTTGTCCTGTACATGTATATGTCATGCTTGTCATCGAGGATGTTCTCCCCGTTGTATATTATCTCTCCTCCCGAGGGTTCCTCAAGGAGGTTTACGCATCTTAGAAGGGTTGACTTTCCTGAACCTGAAGCTCCTATTATACATACGACTTCGCCCTTGTTTACCGAGAAGTCTATGTCCTTCAGCACTTCATTGGCTCCAAAGCTCTTCCTGAGATGCTTTATCTCTATGACTTTAGTCATCTGGTTATCCTCCCTTACTGTCCATGGCTTTTTCTTGCCATATCCTCGGGTCTTTCGACCTGCATCTGGTTACCGCTGAGGTTGAAGTTCTCCGGACCATCCATCAGCCTCTCGAGGAACCTAAGTATCCTGGTGACAGAGAAGGTCATGATGAAATAAAGGACGCAGGCGACCGCAAATGACTCAAAGTATCTGAAGTTATTTCCTGCAACTGACTTCGTCTGGAAGAACAGCTCAGATACGGCAATGACATTAAGGACCGAAGTATCCTTGATGTTAATTACGAACTCATTTCCTGTAGCAGGCAGTATATTCCTGATGACCTGAGGCAGTACGACATTCATCATCGTCTGCACATGGGTCATTCCAACTGCGCTTGCTGCCTCGAACTGGCCCTTGTCAATCGAGACAATGCCACCTCTTACTATCTCGGCCATATAGGCACCGGTATTGATCGAGACTATGAAAATACCCGCTGCAAGCTTGTCCATGTCGATTCCAAAAGCCTGCGCTGACCCGTAATAGATTACCATGGCCTGGACTATCATCGGGGTTCCCCTGAAAAATTCGATATACCCTGAAAGAAGGCCGTTTGCAACCTTAAGGATAGCTCGACGCGGTCCCCTTTCCGGGATCGGTATGGTTCTGATTATCCCTATCAGAAGTCCTATCAGGGTGCCAAGTATCGTTCCGATTATTGAAATGTACAGAGTTACCCCTGCTCCTCTTAAAAACATGGGGCCGTTAGAGACTATAATTTTTTGCACCCATTCAAGACTCATATCCATTCTCCTTATTGCATGGGAAAACCGACTGGCTCAAAAGCCGTCGGTTTTCATGTTTGTTATTGTGCGGCAGGCTGGTTCTTTATTGCAGCATCCATGATGCTTATCCTGTCAGTCTCTGAGATCTTTGAAAGTATCTCATTGATTTTTGAAGTGAGGTCATATCCCTTCCTTACTCCAACTGCAATTGCCGTATCATCCGCTGATGTTACGAAACCTTCAGTGAAGTCAATGAATGTGAAGTTCTCATTAGCTGAGCTTGCGCTCACGCCTTCAGGCCTTTCAGATACATACCCGTCTATGATTCCAGATTCGAGGGCAACCCTCATCGCCGGGAAATCACTCATTGCAGTCTCTTTCTTTACTCCAGGAATCTGGTCAATTACGCTGTAGTGGAAAGTATTCAGCTGAGCGGTGACCTTTGCTCCGGTGAAATCCTTGAGTGTCTTGGCATTCTCATATGCTCCACCCTTCTTCACCACCATTATCAGATCCGACTTGTAGTAGTTGTCAGAGAAATCTATTGTCTTCTTTCTTTCTTCAGTAGGTGACATTCCCGCAATTATAGCATCTATCTTGTTCGATGTAAGCATCTGGACAAGTCCGTCCCATTCAACCTTTACTATGACAAGCTCCTTGCCAAGCCCTGCGGCTATCTTCTTAGCGATCTCCACATCGTATCCACCGGCATACTCAGAAGCTCCATCTATCTTTACAGCCCCGTTTTTGTCATCCATCTGTGTCCAGTTGAAAGGTGCATATCCTGCCTCCATTCCTACCCTGAACTGATTTGAAGTGTCAGTTTTCGAAGCGCATCCTGCAAGTACAGAAACAGCAAGTACAAGAGTCAAAAGGACTGAACCTAGTTTTCTTCCCATATCAACAAATCTCTCCTCTATCTTTACATCGGGTATAAGCCTTTCCCATGCGAAATACCCGCATTAATGTGTAATTTTAACATTAAAACAGCTTCTTTTCAAGTGCTATTGTATAACTATCAAATTATCTGAAGATTTATGCATTTCAACATTACGAGCGCGTGCTTCATGGTTTTCTCTCTTCATTTAAAAGGCACCGGCAATACTGTGCTTTTGGGAGTGAGGCCTTTAAGACGAGTTTTTATTCCAGATATTTGCTTTCGATGTTTTTCCGGCTTATGGTCAGCAGTCGTAGTGCATTAGACTCATTACCAGAACGTTCAAGCTCCTGTCATGGTATCTGTCTTGTCTTTCAGTAAACTCATTGCCGCCTGAATAAAATTACTGTTATGGCAAATTCATGGGAAACTTGATCCTACGGAAAGAAAAAAGCCCCAAAGGGCTTGATTCTCAATGGTACGAGTAAGTCTGTAAGCCGAGTTCTGTATTAAACAGTCATCTATCTAGGCCGTATATTTCTATACGGCTCAAGCGGCGCACCCGGGGACGGAACGGGCAGCTCCAAAAGTCCCTCTATTCGGCCTTGCTCCAGGTGGGGTTTACATAGCCACAAAGTCGCCAATGTGCTGGTGAGCTCTTACCTCGCCTTTCCACCCTTGCCCCGCTTTCGCGTGGCGGTATCTCTCTGTTGCACTTTCCTTAAGGTCACCCTCACTGGGAGTTACCCAGCACCCTGCCCTATGGAGCTCGGACTTTCCTCTCCTGACAAATGTCAGCAGCGACTGTCTGGCTTACTCGCTTTGTCATGATATCAGATAAAATCATTTTTGTCCAGTATATATCGAGTATGGGTCCTTCTCGGTTTCACTGAAGAATATGGGTACATTCTTCTTTGCCGTAATCTCCGTTGAAATCCCCTTCATTATGAGGTTGAATACTGCCCTTTCAGAGGAGAAATGCCCTGGATCCACTACGCATATGTCCATTTCCTCAAGCTCAAGCACTTCATGGTAGCTTGTATCTCCCGTGAGGATGCAGTCAGCCCTCATCTCTATCGCCTGTCTGAAAAAGCTCTGACCGCTGCCGTTGATTATCGCTATCCTCTTGAGCTTCTTGTTAAGCCTTCCTGAATACCTTATATTGTCCGTACCAAGGATCTCCGCAGTCTTCTTGAGGAAGCCTTCAAGATTAAGGATGCTTCTTACGTATACCAGTCTTCCGATTCCGCTGTCGTAGTCGAATTCACACTGCTCCATGATGTCGATTTCCTTGAATCCGAACATCCTTACCAACCTGTCATTCATCCCGTTTTTGACGGAATCCAGATTGGTATGTGCTGAGTATACGCTTATCCCGTGTTTTATCAGGTCAATCACCTTTTTCCCCTGCACAGTTCCTGTAGTGATGCTGGAAGGTTTGTTGAACATCATCGGGTGATGTGAAACTATGAGGTTTGCGCCCTTGTCACGGGCCTCCTCTATCACCTTAAGAGTTGTATCCAGTGAAAACAGGATACCCTTAACCTCCGCGGCCTCATCACCAACCATGAGGCCCACGTTGTCATAACCTTCCCTGTATAGCACAGGGGCATGGGATTCCACGATTCCTATGACATCTCTGACAGTCAAAGCCATTTCTCAATCTCCTTCAACTTGAATATTTTTTGTTCCAGGTCCGTTTTTTTCGTCCTGGCGTTGTCCGAATTCAAATCGAGCTTCAAAATTATGTTTTCTGCCTCCCTGAGCTTCTCCCTGATGAATCCGGAAAGAAGCGGATGTCCGTGCTTCAGCAGATAAGGGCTTACCTCATATCCAATGGGTGTATCCATTTGTTCGGATACATTGGCCGTGTATCTTGCCATGATATATTCGTAGTATCTCCCATCAACTTCCATAACCAGGTCCTCGGATAATATCTCGTATGGCCCTGTATAAAGGTATTCCCTGATAACCTCCGGATTCTGGGCCGGCTGTATGATCAGATAATCCAGATTTCTTACAACATCCATGGAATCCATCAGTATATCCCTGACAAGGTTGCCTCCCATTCCAGCAATTACTGCACCGTCCACCTCCCTGGGTTTTACGGTTTTAAGTCCACTGCCGATAGCTACCCTTATCCTGTCAGACAATCCCTCATCGCGGATATTCATCTCAGCTATTTTCAGCGGACCCATCCTTACATCGGAAGCAATTGCCCTTTCAGCCTTTCCAGCCTTGATGACACCTATAGGTACATAGCCATGGTCCGTTCCCACATCGACCATTGCAGTGCATTTTGGAACCATCTCTATGAGCCTCGCTATTCTTCTGCTTATATCCATATATATCCTCACATTTTGACTTTGACTATATTTTACCACACTAGTACCGGAATTAGCACATTAACCATCAAAACCATTATTGCCAGAGTCATGGCCAATGGAGCATAAAGAAGCCTGTAATAGTATATGGTGTCGATCTTCTTGTAATACCTGGAGATTACTGCGGCTGCAGCAAGAATAACAGCATTCAGGCCACTGAACCAAATGTGGTTCCGGAGATATGCTTCTGTCGGCATGAATGATGTGCGCTTACCGCCTGAAAAAACCTCCGGCACGTATGGCGGCAGAAATCCGGCACTCTTTGCAAGAAGGGGCAGTACAGCAGCCAGAACGAGAACTATGCACACATACCTGAGGAGTTGGCGGAATCGCCTTTCACTCCACGCGTGGTCGAAGCTCTTGTTGTATTCAAGCTTTTCAACCAGAGGCACGTTCAGGTCGTCCATATGTGCTGAGAATGCCAGGGGGGCTTCCGGTGAGATTCCGAATATTCCAAGGTCTGTCCCAATATAGATGGAGTTTCTGGAGCTTGTTATGTACATCTTCACGTTCCCGACACCATCCACATAGGATGAGCCGATATAGTATTTGCGTACGATGTATCCCATGAGACCAGTCTTGCTTATGAGCGTTATCCTTCGCGTGTATCCCCTGATGCTGTTTACGGGTATCACTTCATGGACCAGCCCGAACAAGCCTTCTATATGCAAAGCGTCATTTGTCAGCCTGTACTGTAGTGTCCTTACGAGGGTAACAAAATATGCTCCCATGATTACCGATATGAACATCAGCATGGCAAAGACAGTTTTCAGGACTGGAATCCCGGACATGTTGAACAGAACGGAAAAGAACGCCAGTGCCGCAATAGAGGCAATAAGCATCGAATCTCCCATGCTGCTGCTTTCAGCCTTGTATACCATGAAATCAGTCCTCCCTTCTACTCACACTGATTGAACAAAATCGCTACGCGATAGTTCCTTAACTCAATTCTATACTTATGCCTCTTGAATTGACAGAGGCTTTTTTTACGCAAAAAAATAGTAGTTTAATCCCCATTGTTGGTTTATTGTGGAATCACGACAAACTACAAATAACCTAAAGGAGGACAACTACTATTTGTACGCCTATGTTACCATATTTGGTCAGATTCAACAACATTACCTTTGAAATTTTGTCCTTGCCCCCCAGACCTCCTCCTAAGCGCTTACGAACCATTTTCACTGCGCTTGATTGAAAGGAGTTACCTATGGACAAGATCACGATAGAAAACTATGTATCTCAACTGGACCATTACCTGGAGCTCAGAGACCTGACAAGCAATACCAGGAAAAGCTACCAGTCTTTCCTCAGGTCCTATCTTGAATGGCTGGACTTTATGGGAATCAACCCTGTCGAAGCCTCCTACAATGACATTCGG
>NZ_AXUN02000182.1 GCF_000495435.3 Youngiibacter fragilis 232.1
AGATTTGCAACAGCACCATTTATTTTGGTCATAGCCTCCATTACACATAAGATATATCCATGGTTACAAATTTGTAAATTAATTATTTTGAAATATATTTTTATATAATTTGTGTTACTATGTATTAGAGCGGCTGAAACTGCTAAACAGCACTGCTCTGCGCTTCGTGAACGGACAGGCATGAAAATCGGAGATAAACCGAGAAAAACAGAGCCTGATGGAGATGAAACCAACGGTATATTCAAAAGAGGTTGGGATTACCTTAAAATGCAGTATTTAATACCATATCATGCTTTGAGATGCTCTCTTATGCTGATATAATTAGACACAAGGAGGGATGAAACTTGAATTGGATTTGGTTGGTACTGATCATTGTCGTTGTAGCTTTTGACGTTGTAACCAGCAATGTGCTGCTTTCCTGGCTTATGGTGGGATTTGTCGCTGCATGGCTGGCAGGCTTCTATGTTGAATTCACTTACCAGGTCCTGATCGCGGTTGTGCTTGGAATAGTTTTCCTTGGTATAGGGAACAGCATTTCTGAAAAGTACATAAGGAACAGGATCAAGAACGAGCCGATACTCGTAGACAAGATTGTTGGACAGGTCTTTACTGCTGAGGACAGGATTGAAAGGACAGCTCAGCAGAAGATCAACGGAATCTACTGGGCAATAGTGAATGATGGCGAAACCATTCTGCCGGGCGAGAGCTTCAGGGTAGTCGGTATAAAAGAGAACAAGCTAACAGTCGTGAAGGAGGAAACGAAGTAATGGAATACATCATCGGTTTTGCAATTCTGGCAATCATCATACTCATTGTCCTTTTGACAAGCATAAAGGTTGTCAACACAGGGTATGTCTTCGTACTGGAGAGGTTCGGGCAGTTCTACAGGGTCCTGCAGCCTGGCTGGCACGTAATAATCCCTTTCGCTGACTTTGTCAGAAGAAGGATATCAATGAAGCAGCAGATACTCGACATTCAGCCCCAGAACGTCATAACAAAGGATAACGTCAAGATATCCGTCGACAACGTAATATTCTATCAGGTGCTGAACGCCAAGGATGCTGTCTACAACATAGAGAACTATGTGTCAGGTATAATGTACTCGACCATAACCAACATGAGAAACATAATTGGTGACATGACACTTGATGAAGTCCTTGTCGGAAGAGATAAGATCAACCAGAAGCTTCTGAGTATAGTCGACTCGATTACAGATGCATACGGAATCAAGATACTGTCAGTCGAGATCAAGAACATAGTTCCTCCGGAAGAGATCCAGAATGCCATGGAGAAGCAGATGAAGGCTGAAAGAGAAAAGAGAGCAGCCATCCTCATAGCAGAAGGTGACAGGAACTCCAGCATAGCCAGGGCAGAAGGAGAGAAGCAGAGCAACATCCTCCGTGCAGAAGCGGAGAAGGAGTCAAACATAAGAAGGGCTGAAGGACTCAGGGAATCTCAGCTCCTTGAGGCAGAAGGTAAGGCAAGGGCAATCGACCTTATTGCCAAGGCTGAAGCTCAGGCCATAATGGATGTAAATGGTGCCATAATAAATTCAGGAACCGACGGGAGGGTAATCGCCCTCAAGCAGGTTGAAGCGTTAAGGGACCTCTCGATGAACCCTGCTAACAAGCTCATACTTCCAGTGGATGCCATTAGCTCACTGGGAAGCATAGCGGCGATTGCGGACATACTCAAGGAATCGAAGCAGTAATGACAAAAAGGACGGGCAGCCGTCCTTTTTCTTTTACATATACGATCTTTTCTGTATAATCGACGTTGAGAGGATGTGTTCAAATGGCAAAGACAGCGCTAATCACAGGCGCAAGCGGAGGAATCGGCGGTGCGATCGCGAGAAGGCTCAATGAGATGGGATATGGCCTTATACTGATGTACGGGTCAAATGATACCGGGATAAGTGCATTAACTGGATCACTTGCTGGCCATGATAATGTTGAAGCCATACGCTGCGATTTCAGGGATAGCCGTGATATAGATTCAGTTTCCCGTAATATAGCAGAAAAACACAAGGACATCGAAGTAATGATACACGCCGCAGGAATTTCCAGGCGGGAGCTCTTCCATGAGATGCAGCCTGAAGATTTCGAGGACCTTATTTCAGTTAACATCAAGCCCCTTTATTATATAACCAGGTCTCTGATACCCCAAATGATAGAAAAGGGCACAGGTGACATAATCTCAATCTCTTCAATCTGGGGCTCGAGGGCAGCATCCATGGAAGTGGCGTATGCAATGACAAAGGGTGCTCTGGAACAGTTCACGAGAGGCCTTGCTGCCGAGCTTTCCCACATGGGCATCAGAGTAAATGCAATCGCTCCCGGCGGAATCGATACGGAGATACTCTCCAATCTTTCAATATCGGAAAGGGATGAGTTCCTGAGCGATATTCCCTTCAAGAGGCTCGGCCGTCCCGAAGAGATCGCGGACCTCGTGGAGTTCCTGCTAACGAAAGGAAGATACATGACCGGCCAGGTCATAACCATGGACGGGGGATACACGCTATAAAAACGACATGGGAGCAAAGGTCTCCCATGTCGTTTCTTATCCGAAACTCACTGTGAATTCAATTCCTCTTGTGCCATCAACGGCCTCCACATTCCTGATTCCATATTCGAAACCATGCTTGTCCAGTATGTTCCTGACGATTGAAAGGCCAAGGCCTGAGGATCCCTTCACACGCTGCCTTGATTTGTCCTTCTTGTAGAACTGCACCCATATGTTCTGGAGGTCCTCCTCCGATATGTATGCAGGACTGTTGGTCACCTTAAGGATACATCCGCCTGCGGATCCATAGCTCAGGAGCCTTATGGAGACAGATCCGTTCACATCCGTATAGGTGAACGCATTCTTAAGTATGTTCCTGACTGCTATAGTTAGCTTCTCCCTGTCGCCATAGGCAGTCAAACCCGGCATGATATCAGACTCAAGCCTGATGTCCTGCCTGATGCCCTTGAAGGCAGCCTGAGTCTCTGAAATCAGCCTGCTCAGGTCAAAATGCTTCATGTCCAGTGTGAATGCATCTGATTCGGTATATGAAAGCTCAAGCATGTCACGTATGAGGGCTTCCATATTCCTCGATTCATCCAGTATTATTCCAAGATACTCCTTCGAGTCTTCAGGTGCGACGCCGTCTATTATCCCCTCAGCATACCCCTGTATAAGTGCAAGCGGCGTCTTCAGCTCATGGGATATGTCCCTTATGAAGCTTTTCCTCTGGTCTTCGAGCATCTCCTTCCGGTTGAGGTCCTCCTCAAGGAGAAGGTTCTTGGACCTTAAGTCCTCCAGCGCTATCTGAAGGTTTGATGAAAGTGATGTAAGGCACCTGTCCAGGTCTCCAATCTCATCTGTTCTTGCAGTTGCATCCCTTTCCACAAAGCTGAGCGATGCAAGCATGGAAGCGTCCTTTGCAAGCTTCCTCAGAGGCTTCGTAACCATCTTTGATACGACGACAGATATGATGGCAGTTACAAAGAGCCCCCCGATGAAAAGGTAAATGAAGAACTGCTTTATGGTTTCAGCAGACTCCCTTATCGGGATCATTGAAGATATTGAAATTGCGATGGAATCATCACTTGTCAGTACAGATACCGGGACTGCAGACAGGAAGTACTTGATCCCTCTGGTCTCTTCCACATACTCCCTTGATATCCCTGAAGCTCCGTAAAGCTCTTCCTTTACAGCTTCATTAAGTGCGATGTCATTGAAGAAGCTCCTGAGGATGAAGATAGAGTTTTCATCCACGTTCCCGCCCTTGGATGACATGTAGACAAGGTCTCCGGATTTCGTGTATATGAAAAGCCTGGCGGAGTTCTTTGCCTCATAGTCCGTGATGTCACCTATGAATCTTTCCGGGGAGCGGACAGTAAACTCCGAGAATTTCATAAGGTTCTCAAAGAGTGCTTTTCTCTTGACGTTCTCGTAGTAGGACTCAAAATATAGCGTCATGAAAAGCATGGAAAGCAGCAGGAGCGAAGAGACCATTACTGTTGTCAGGATTGCCAGCTTGTTGGTTATCGACTTAAACATCGTCATTCACCAGGAACCTGTATCCGGTACCCCTTACAGTCATAATGTAGCCTGCAGCTTTTCCCAGCTTCTCCCTGAGCCTTCTTATTCCGGTATCTACCGCCCTCAGGTCCCCTTCATAGTCAATTCCCCAGACCCTGTCAAGGAGAGTCTCCCTCGAGAAAGCTATGTTGCTGTTAGCAGCAAGGAAGACGAGGAGCTCGTACTCCTTTTTGGTGAGAATCGCTTCCTCATCAGAAACGAATACTCTTTGTGATCTGGTATCAATCCTTAGGCAACCTGCCTCGACCCTTCCATTCCTTACTCCATCCTGTCTGGAGAAGAACGCATGTATCTTTGCCATAAGCACCTTCGGAGAGAAGGGCTTGGTCACATAGTCATCGGCACCTGCTACATATCCCTCGAGCTTGTCAGCATCCTGGCTCCTGGCGGTCAATACGATGACAGCCGTATCCTTTTCTTTCCTCAGTTCCTTCAGCATTGTCATACCATCCATGAACGGCATCATCATATCAAGGAGAATTAGGTCATAGTCCTTTAAAAAAGCCAGCCTTAGCCCTTCAGCCCCGTCAGACGCCATGGTGACCTCATAGCCTTCCTTAGTGAGATAGTCCCTTAGAAGGTTTCTCATCCTGACCTCATCTTCAATTATGAGTATGTACTTCATCCAAACCACCCATCTGTCGATTCCAGCTGGCAGAGCCCCCCGGATCGGTATTCTCCTACTATTATATCATCCTGCGAGTCATATTCACTTATGTTTTCAATTAACCTCTCATGACTAAATTCACGAGATTCTTGGGAACAGAGCATACTTACCGGCTTATTTCTTTGCCGCCAGAGGTTTCTCTTGTTTACCAAGCTAACCCCGCAATTCCTGCGGTTCCTGTTTGTTTCTGTATTGCTAAGACTCTGGTGTAAGAGTTCTTATCCTGAGTCCTTCAGCCAGTATATTTCTTGCTGCATTGACATCACGGTCATGGTGGGCATGGCAAACCGGACAGGTCCACTCCCTTACATGGAGCGGCTTCTTCCCATCCTTGCGGCCGCAATCTAGCATATCTGACTTGACGGAAACCATCTGCCTATCCTGATTACTTCTTTTCCATACCAGGCAGCCTTGTACCTAAGTTTCGATACAAGGCTCGTCCACGATACATCAGAAATGCTTTTTGCCAGCTTGTGGTTGCGCATCATGCCCTTCACGTTAAGGTCCTCGATTCAGATGATATCGTGGTTTTTGACTATCTCTGTACTGAGTTTGTTCAGAAATTCATTTCTCTGGTTCGCAACCTTTTCATGGAGCCTTGCTACCTTACGTCTCTGCTTCTGATAGTTCCTGGCTTCAGACAGTGGAATGCCCCTTTTTTCTGCAGCAAGTGCACGCCTTGCAAGCTTTCGCTGCTCCCGTCTCAGCCTGTCTTCCATCTGTCTGGTGAAATGATTGTTGTCATTCCTGCTGCCGTCTGACAGGACTGCAAAGTCAGTGATTCCGAGGTCAATTCCGACAGCTGAGTCAGTCTTTGGCAATTCACGTATTTCCTCTTCACAAAGGAT
>NZ_AXUN02000181.1 GCF_000495435.3 Youngiibacter fragilis 232.1
AGTCAGCCAGGAATCGAGCACGTGGTTATCGGAGCGTTAGAAATTTCATAACCATGATCTATTTGCTTGCTGGCAAATTGGAACTGAAGCCTAGAGTAAATCCAACTATATCTCCCACTTAAAACAGCGAAGCGCCTGAAATTCTTTCCAGCAACCTCTCAAGCATGTAGTTACGTAAGAGTATCTCAGCCTGTACTGATTATTCTATCGACAGATTACGAATTAAGGCTTTAAGTTGTGTTGATGTTTTCATAGAATCACCTCCAGATAAGGTCGAAGTGCATTTCCTACACGCAAAAGCTCAGCATACTTAATGAGTTTGTTCAGGTCCTTATCTTTTTTTCGAAGATAATTCCGTATTGCTTCATTGACAATGGCAGGATCCTGATTGTTCCTGTCCCTCATAATGTCGCATACTGTCCGTTCTAAATCGTAAGTTCTTACTTTGTTTCCAAATATTGTTTCTTTTATACAGACACCTAAATCAAACAGCTCTTTCTTAACAGTATGTACAATTAAGCCATCTTCTTTAAGTTTTGTAGGGTTGTATCCATTGGGGACGGTAACCGCATATTTGAAAGGATCCCTATCAGTCAGTCCATGAAGGAAAAGTGCTGTTTCATGTGAATATACTATTTTATCCTTTCTCAGCTGAAGGATCTTCATTCTGTCTTCCCAAAGCTCAGGAGTAATATAGACACCATGTGCAACACGTTCAAGTTCGCCTGTTGACACCAGGTGCCGCAGATATTCCCTGTGTATCCCATTAATTTCAACCTCTTTGGTTGTGATGATACCTTCGTGATTCTTGATGAATTCCCTTAGCTCTTTTGTTCCAGTCATGATTAACCTCACTCTTTGACTATTATGCTAATANNTATTAGCATAATAGTCAAAGAAGCTGTCATATTCACAAGCTTGATTTTTCTGGAAAACCAATCAAATTCATTATGTGTATTAGTACAAATAAAATACAACCTTAGGTCAAGGATATGGGTAAGGTATAATCTTTTTTACGGGCATTGATTACAGCAAAAATTAATAGCCCTTGGATTCCACTATTCGTAGAATCCAAGGGCTGAATGCTTAAATGTTATTAATCTTTAGTGTTGAACATAATATATGACTTATTAAGTAGTCGGACATAAACTATTATGCTTTTTCCATAGCATACTTCACAACAAGGTCGAATGTTGCCATAAGGGAGTCAAGGTGGGTTCTCTCATATCCGTGGGAAGCGAATACTCCGGGACCTATAAGGCCTGTACGGAGGTCGTGTCCTGCTCCCAGAGCCGCAGATGCGTCTGAACCGTAGGAAGGATATATGTCAACAGCGTAGGGTATGGACTCCCTTTCGCATATCGATACAAGTCTCTTCCTGAGAGCGTAGTCATAGGGTCCTGTGCTGTCCTTGGCACAGATGTTTACCTTGAATTCGCTTGAATTCTGGTTGTTGCCAGGAGCTCCCATGTCCACTGCTATGAATTCTGTGATTTCTTCTGGAATTCCGGCGCTGGCCCCATGGCCTACCTCCTCGTAGTTGGATATGAAGAAGTAGATTGAGCGTTCGGGCTCCATGTCCTTAAGTTTCCTTGCTGCTGCAAGGAGTACTGCCGCACTTGCCTTGTCATCAAGGTATCTGGATTTTACGAATCCATTGTCAAGGATCATGAGCTTAGGGTCCATGAAGACGAAGTCGCCTACTCCGATTCCTAGCTTTACTACATCATCCTTGGATGAGACCCTTTCGTCAAGGACGACCTCCATGTTTGCCTGAACTCTTTCGAGAGTTCTTGCTTCATTGCTGTCAATATGCACTGATGGCTTTGTTGTCTGCACGGTCCCTGAGATGAGCTTTCCATCTGATGTCAGGACCTTGCAGTTCTCGGACTCCAGGGTATTGAACATGTAGCCTCCGATGAGGGTGAATTCAAGGGTGCCCTTGTCCCTTATGCTCTTGACCATACCTCCAAGGGTATCGGTGTGTGCCGAATAAAGGAGTCCTTCAGGGCGTTTCCCGCTTATCTTTGCTATCACTGCACCCTTGTTTGTGGTTTTGAAAGCTATTCCGGCATCCGTGAGTTCTTCCCTGACATAATCCATGGCCTTCTCATGGTAACCGGTTGGGCTGTCCTTAAGGATCAGCTCTTTAAGGATCCTCAGTATTTCTTTTCCTTCATCCATAGGTTCCCTCCAATTGGCAAAATTCAGTCTTTCCCATAATTATATAACAAAATCACCATGATTTCTCATGGTATCTGAAAGATTGGCAAAGCATGTTAGACGAGTGGAAATAAATTCCGTTTGACCCGTGAATCCTGATATTGACAATAGTAAATCTTAAAGTAAGATTAATTTGTAATCATAATGTTATGCATGGGTATAATGCCTTTGTTATAATTATTTTGATAAATTGAACTAACTTCCAATATATTTTGAGGAGGGCAGTGGATCCGGATTGAACGGGTCCTGTGCGATATGAAGAAAAAGACAGCGATGCTACTTATCCTGATACTGGCTGTTGTCGGTGTCGGTGGATATGCATACTACTCAAGCGTCCAGAGGGAAAAGGCAAGGCTTGAGCTTGAAGCTAAACAAGCTCTGGTTGCTGAATGGGCTAACAAGGTCTATCCGGGAGTTGTCATCGACGGAATTGATTTTTCCGGACTGACCCTCGAGGAAGCGAAGACGAAGTTCGAAAGAGAGATCCTTGATGTAATCGAAGGGAAGACCGTAAAGGTCGACGTACTCGGCAAGGAATACTCCTTCACATATGACAAGCTTAACATCGGTATCGATAAGGAGAGCATAATTGAGGAGGCCATGGATTTCGGGAAGGATATGGAGTTCGAGGAGCAGGTTGCTTACCTTAAGGCACCTTCAGGTACTGAGATCAAGGTTGAGTTCACCCATGATGCAGCCTATGTTGACGAGTTCGTGAACCAGATAATCACAGAAAACACCCAGGAGGCAAAGGATGCCACACTTTCCAGGAAAGACGGCGAGTTCATTGTCACCGAATCCCTGAACGGCCAGGCACTCGATGCGGAAAAGCTCAAGGCAGATGTGGTTGCTGCAATTGAACCGGGCCTTGAAGACCCAGCAGAGGTAGCAGCTGAAGTCGCGGTTATGGAGCCAGCTGTAAAGGCTGAGACTCTCAGGAAGATAAACGGGGTGCTTGCATCCTATACTACAGACTATTCATCTTCAATAGCTAACAGGAAGTTCAATGTGGCCCTGGCTGCAAAGAAGATTTCAGGAACGCTCCTGATGCCAGGTGAAGTCATAAGCTACAACAAGTCCATTGGTTCAATATCTATTGCAGCAGGCTTCAAGGAAGCTGGAATCTTTGTGGGCAACAAGGTTGAGTCAGGGATCGGCGGCGGAGTATGCCAGATATCAAGCACGCTTTATCAGGCCGGAGTAAGGGCAGGACTTGGTGTTGTCGAGAGAAGGAACCACAGCATGAAGGTATCATACCTGCCTGTCGGATTCGATGCCACGGTTTATGCGCCATACACTGACCTGAAGCTTCAGAACAACTACGATTCGCCAATATATATATCAGCCTACGGAGATGGAAAGAAGGCCAACGTTACTGTCTACGGGAACGTAGATGAAATGGGCGGAAAATCATATAACTTCGTTACTGACGTTTATGCAGTCCTTAATCCCAAGACCGAATACATCGACGACCCGACACTCGAAGTGGGCACAAACGTTGTCGAGCAGAATGCCGTAACAGGCTACAAGGTCAAGGTATACCTTCAGACTATAATTGGCGGCAAGGTGGTATCTACAGACATGATTTCAAATGACTCCTACAAGGTTGTCAACAAGATAATCAGAAGGGGAACGAAGCCAGCCCCGGTAGTTACTCCGGAAGTGCCGGAGCCGACTGAGGCACCTGTCACCCCATAAGGAAAGCAACAAAGAATATCTACAAAACCAGACCACCGGGGAGCAATTTGTATCTGCTTACCGGTGGTCTGTTCAAAATTTCAGGAATTAATTATTTGCAGAGGAGTTGGACATGCTTTGGAAGTGCTTGAGAGGATAGAGAAGAACATTGAGAAGGTAATACTCGGGAAAGACAGGGAGATAAGGAATATCCTTAAAGGAATGCTTGCCGGCGGACATATTCTCATTGAGGACATACCGGGAATAGGAAAGACAACTCTGGTCAAGGCTCTTGCAAAAAGCGTTGACCTGACGTACTCAAGGATCCAGTTCACACCGGACCTTTTGCCGTCGGATATTACAGGAGTATCCATATACAACCAGAAGACAATGAACTTCGAATACAGGAAGGGACCGATATTTGCCAATGTAGTCCTTGCTGATGAGATAAACAGGACTTCACCAAAGACCCAGTCCGCACTTCTTGAAGTCATGGAGGAAAATCAGGTTTCAGAGGGCAACTCTACCTATGCCCTCGACAGGCCTTTCTTTGTCATGGCCACACAGAATCCCATCGAGTACGAGGGAACCTTCAACCTGCCTGAGGCACAGCTGGACAGGTTCATGATAAGGATAAGGATCGGTTACCCGAGCCACGACGACGAGATCAGGATCCTCATGAACTTCAGGGAGGAGAATCCTCTTGAAGCCCTGGAGAGCGTCGCGACCAAGGAAGACATACTGAAGCTGCAGGATGACACTAAGCATGTAAGGGTAAGTGACGAGATATATGACTACATAGTGAGGATAACCTCGGAGACAAGGACCAACAGGCTGTTCACGCTTGGTGCGAGCCCCAGGGCGTCTCTGGCGCTGATGAAGATAGGCCAGGCTTCGGCTCTCATATCAGGCAGGGACTATGTCATTCCGGAGGATATAAAGGAAAATGCTTCGATGGTACTCTCGCACAGGGTGCAGACATCAGCCTATGCAAGGAGCCAGGGTACAGGAAGCCTTGAAGCTATAAAGCTCTCACTTGCTATGGTCGATCCCCCTAAGATAGGCAGGTAGAGATATGAAGGTCGACATCAAGTTCATCATAGCTCTCGCAGCCGTTCATCTGCTTTATGTCATACAGGGCGGTTTCATATTCACCTCACTGCTGATAATATTCGCTTCAATGGGAGGGATTTCCCTTCTCATGACCATCGTGGCTGCAGCAAGCCTGAAGAGCGAGATGAAGGTCAGGAAGAAGCAGTTCACGACTGGTGACAGGGGTGAGTTCTATCTTACCGTTTCCAATGACAGCTATTTCTTCATGCCGTTCCTCAGGGTATTTACCGGAAAAGAGGAGCTTGATGTCAGAAGCGCGAGCCCCAGGGATGCAACACAGATCCCATTCAGGTATGATTTCAGGAAGAGAGGAATCTATGAGTTCAAGGACATCACACTTGAGATAAGGGATGCCTTCAACATAATATCGACAAGAAGGGTATTCAAAAGGGAAGAGATAAGGGTATATCCCAAGCTTAAGAGCCTGAATCCAAGGGAGTATGTTCCCGGCTTCGGAACACTGGGCAGCTCAAGGACCGCCCTTTCGAAGGAAGACCACTACAGCCAGAGGGAGCTTCGCAGGTATTCCCCTGGAGACAGCCTGAGGAAGGTAAACTGGAAGGTCAGTGCAAAATACGGGGAAATATTCGTTAAGATCGGCGAGAGCATGAGGAGCAGGGACCATCTGCTTCTTCTTGACATGTCAGAAAGCGTGTACCAGCTTGACGATGACGGAAGCCATGAGGAGAACCTTGTGTCATATGCGTTGTCAGTGTCCAGGGACATCCTGAAGCGAGGATACGAGCAGACTTTCGTGATAAACGGAAAAGAACGAAAGATATTTGAAGTAAACAGCGGGAAGGACTTCGACGCACTAATGGAATACATGGTAACTGCAGATTCCCACAACAGGAAGGAGCTCGGGACATTCCTCACTGAAAGGGCTGACGATTTCAGGGACAGGGGAAGCCTTCTGGTCTTTACAGGATCGCTCTCTAAGTCTGCAGCGATCAAGATAGCTGACCTTAAGTCAGGCAAGAACAGCGTTACTGTCTTTACTTTCGAGGTCAAGGAGGGCGCAGGAATTGAAAATGCCGAAATCGGCACTGTGATCATGGGGGAGGAAGGCTAGATGGATTTCTTCAAGAGCAGGATACTTCAAAACCTCCTCATATTCCTTAACATGACGGTTTTCGCGGCAGTGGTTGTGAGAGCCTACCATATCAGGGAGCTTAGTGTGGCCCTGGTTATAATGATGGCATTCCTCCCTGTCATGATGACTGCTTTCCTGTCTGTGGCAATAAGGGAGAAATACCAGAGGGCAAGATGGGCAATAATCGGGGTGGTCCTATTTGCAGTGAATTATGCAATGTGGAGATATACAGGAGAGAGCACGCTTGGGGATTCTCTGGCAGATGTCAATCACGCTCTTACCTTCGGACAGGAGGTAACTGTCGGGATGTTCATGCCGCTGCTCAGGATGCTCATCATGGGCGGAAGCCTGCTGCTTGCAGTCACTGTTACGATATTCCCATATAACCTTATAATAGTCGATACCGGGCTGATATTCTTCCTATGGGCAGTGGACTACTACAATCAGGCTGCAGACTACGTCAAGATGTTCGTACCTGTATGGGTGCTTTCCATCCTGATATACAGGGGGACTTTCCTCGACGAGACAGCAAAGAGCATCAAGGTCAACAAGAAGGCAAGGCTGTTCCAGATCCTCGCAATATCACTTGTGGTCGCAACTGGCATGTCCTTCGTTGACCTTGACAAAAAGGGCCTTTACACAGACAGGATATGGACCTACTTCAACAACATGCTGGTACCTACACTGTATATCAGCGGGCAGGAGATTGAGAACCCGTTCACCATCGCCTCGTCAGGATACAATGATTCGGACACGAAACTGGGCGGAGATGTGTCCATAGATGACAGGGAAGCCTTAAGGGCAAAAGGGGACAACCCGGTATACCTGAGAGGCTCTGTCAAGTCAAGATATACAGGCTCCTCGTGGCTGGTTGACGAGATGGGATATACGGCAGGAGGCAGGGTGGAGGATTACAGGCTTTTAGTCCTTAACGCTGTAACCGCCGGTTATGCCGAGGCAATAAAGACGATAGAGGTGTATCCTCTGTCGGACATGACTTCGACCCTGTTCAACACCCTTAATACAAGGGAGGTATATTTCAACAACAGCATCCAGAGGGTCTTCTACAACGGTGACTTCCAGATATTCACTGCAAACAAGCAGAGCTCGGAAAGATATACCGTAGAGTACTACTATGAACCCATAGTGAGGCAGGAGCTTATTTCAAGGGATTTCGGCCCGTCTGTGCGAAGCAGGAACCTGAGGTACCTTGAGCTGCCGTCCCATAGCCCGGACTTTCTTGATATTCGCGACCTTGCCATTGATGTTGCAGGGAACGCTTCAACGAACTATGAGAAGGCGGTTGCCATCACCGAATACCTTAAGACCAATTATAGCTATTCACTTACTCCAGGAACCTATGATCCCGGCTCTGACTTTGTCAGGGAGTTCCTATTCGGTGAGACCGGAGGCTACTGCGTGCACTTTGCATCTGCCCTTGCAATGATGCTGAGGATCAACGGCGTACCGACAAGATATGTTGAGGGCTTCAAGATCAGCGGTGAAAAGGCATCTGATGGCTCATATGTGATAAGGAACAGCGATGCGCATGCGTGGACAGAGGTCCTCATTGATGAGGACAGGGACCTGTGGATGACATTTGACGCTACCGGGACAGCCAGGGAACAGGAAGAAATCGAGGAACCCGGGGAAGGTCCTGTAGACCCGGGATCACCTGGGGCGGAAAACCCCGGGGAGGGGACTGTTACCCCTACAACTCCCGGAGGAAGACCTCAGGTCGACCCTGATGAGCCGATACCGGGACCCATACCAGTCAGGGAGACCTTTGGAAGCATGCTCGCAAGGCTCTTCTCATATGCTGCTGCAGCCATGGCAATGATACTGGCGCTGCTTGTCCTGAGGAAGATGATACTCGTAGAGGTCGCCATGAGGTCCAAGTCACTTAAAAGGTACTTCTCACTTATCAACGGAGTACTGGAAGAAGCCTACGAGGTCAGGAAGAAAGGCGAGACTGACCTGGAATTCGCCAATCGGCTTCATGACAGCGGCATCAAGGAAAGGTATCTGGTACTTGTAGGTGAAGCATATAAGGAAGTCTATGGTGGAACCTTGGGAGAATTCCCTGAAAGGCGTGAGCTGTACAGGGACATATCACGAAGGGCCATGAGGCTGAGAGGCCTTCCGAAGCACATACTGAGGCGTTATGTAGTCTAGTGTTATGTTAAGGGTTATCGTCAAATTAAACATCTTCCTTCGGCGTTCTATTCTCAAGAAGAGATGTGTAAGAATGCCATAGGAAGAGGACCATGTGCGATTACCGTCAGCCAAAAGAAAGCAATTACTGGAACTGATTTCTAAGAACAGAGCTACCTTCAAACCGATAATGAATACAATTGTCCTGCTGTCATCTGACGAGAACACCTAACGGACGAATTCGTACGATTGAAGCAGCAGAGATTTTCAATGTCTGAAACATACAGTCCAATACATAAGCCAGCGATGCTCCGAAGAAGGCTTGGATTCAGCCACCAGCAAAAAAAGAGATACTCCAATACCATCCAAAATCACCGGTTATATAGAAGAGCGTATTGTTGCTTTGAGCTGCAGTACGCCAGCATCAGGCCGAAGCAGGTGGACTCCTGAACATGGCAGTTTGCTCAACATTGCTGAGATTGAATTGAGCCTTACCCATAGTATAGCATTTAACAGGATACTATCTGATCAAGGAGAAGGGTAAGCTATCATAACAAACTACTGCTGGAATGCATTTGGCAGGAGTTTAGTCATATGATTTCTGGAAGTTGGCATGATATGTGTAGAGTTAGCCAATTGATTATTTTTTGACTTCGTGTGCAAACGCCCGGCTGAAGCCACGATTTTAAGCAAGCTTTTCAACAAAGGCTTCTTTGGTGCTATCGTTAAGCGGTAGCCATGAATAAGCCTTTTTATAATGCGAAATTTGCTTCTGTGATAAGAGGTTCACCAAGGAAGGCTGATACATAGTGAAGTAAATGTACGTTTGCGTCAAAAATCTTCAGTGAATTCTTGAATCATAAATAAATATATGCTACTGTATAAATGAAGAAAAGTGACGTTTGCGGAGAAAAAATTCATTGGAGGGAATATGCAGGAGATAAAAAGAGATATATATCTGAAATGGCTGAGCAGTAAAAAAGAAAATGGCTTGATAAAGGTTATTACGGGAATTAGACGTTGCGGTAAATCATATCTGTTAGATCCAATATTTAAAAACTATTTGATTAGTAATGGAGTTCCTGAGGATCATATTATAAAAATAGAACTTGATCGAGAAATTAATAGAAAATATTATCGCGACGCTGCTGCATTTGATGAATATATACATTCTCTTATCAAAGATAAGGATATGCATTACATCATCCTAGATGAGATTCAAATGGTTGAAGGATTTGAATTTGTTTTAAATGGACTCCTGTATGAGAGGAATTTGGATATTTATGTCACAGGCAGCAATTCTAAATTTCTGTCTTCTGATATTATTACAGAGTTTAGAGGCCGTGGTGATCAGATACATGTGCGACCACTCTCTTTTCTGGAATTTTATTCTGCCTTCGGCGGAGATAAGTATGAATGCTGGAATGAATATCTGACATATGGAGGAATGCCGTTAATTTTAACAATGAAAACTGATGCGGAAAAATCGAAGTACTTGAAGGATTTGTTCGAGTATACATATTTTAAGGACATTGTTGAGCGAAATAAAATCAAACGAAGTGATATTTTGGATGCAATGGTAAATACACTAGCCTCAGCTGTAGGTTCATTAACAAATCCGCAAAAAATATATGATACATTCAAAAGTAATGGGAAGAAGGAACTGTCATTAAACACAGTAAATTCTTACCTGGCATGTCTTGAGGATTCATTTATCGTTCAAAAAGCACTTCGCTATGATGTAAAGGGCAGAAAGTATATCAGCACTCCGCAAAAATATTATTTTTCTGATTTGGGTCTTCGGAATGCCAGATTGAACTTTAGACAGCAGGAAGAAACGCATCTTATGGAAAATGCTATCTATAATGAGCTGTTGGTAAGAGGCTATAATGTCGATATAGGAGTGGTTGAAATACGTGAAGGTAATAAACGAATTCAAACTGAAGTTGATTTTGTATGCAACATGGGAAATCAGAGATACTATATACAGTCTGCTTTAAGCTTGACTACACCGGAAAAAACGGAGCAGGAGTCAAGATCACTCAATCATATTGGTGATAATTTCAAAAAAATAATAATTGTAAAAGATCATATTAAGCCATGGCGTACTGAGAATGGTATATCAATAATCGGGATAATTAATTTTTTACTTGATCCTGAGAGTTTAGAAAAATCGTAAATTCATAAGTGAAAGTGCCCTGCGAAATGTGTCATGGAAGGGGATTCCATAATTCTAAAACTGCTTTAACGGACTATGGTTTATTCATGATGAGAGTAACGAGATCAAAGCCATGGACATCTACCTCAACGAGGACTTAATGGGAAAGGTTTTAGGGAACCTGAAGGAAAGGCTCCAATCTAGGACAGACCGCAGACTAGACTGAAAGTTTACAGGACGGAATTAAGTTCGCCCAAATTGTGTCACTCATCTTCATATCCTTCTATTAGGAAGCTTGGAATAAAGACTTTTCCAGCACACAACATGTAGAAGTGTTGGGTGAATTTGGAATGGTTGAAGTATTTGAAAATCCAGGAAATGGCATCCGCATCGCTGAAATGACGAATAATCAAGAAAGTCTATATAAGACCATGGGTGTCAATCCGCACAACACTTTATATGTATTGGGGAATTAAGATAAATCGATGCGAAAGGGTGGGAAACTCCGTATAGTGGTTAGGACTAGAGCCCCAGAAGCCAATTACCCTCAGGGCAATGAAATACCCTCCCATAAGGTGACATCACATTGGTCATGCCTCTTGTCTCCTGTGGCTAGTATAGTGCCGTCTTCCCTGAGCCCTATGGTGTGGTACCAGCCGCATGAGATGGCAACTATCCCTGTCCACCCGGATACCTCGCACTGCCTGTAGGTATTGTCACCTACAGCTACTACTGTACCATCCTCTTTGAGACCCACAGTATGATAGCATCCTCCGGCCACAGCAACGATATCAGTCCATTCTCCGACCTTTTGCATAGACTTTGCGAATTCGCCGTGATGCACGACTGTACCGTCAGTATTCAATATGATCGCACCTGAACCGAAAACAATATCCTCAATCTCCTTAATCGCCGGATCATCGGGCCAGGAATATTCCTCACAGCCCGCTCCCGATCCGATCAATTCTCCATTCTTCCGTATTGCCACAGCGGTGTAGGCATTTGCATCTATGGACTCGATATCTTTCCACCTGGCACAATCATTGACGCCATATCCATCGCTTCCTGCAAATACTACTGACCCATCTGATTTGAGGCCGATAGAAAAATTGAAGCCTGTAGCGATTTCAATGATATCTTTCCAATCGGAGACTTCACACTGGCCGTAGGCATTGTTGCCTGCAGCCACAACTGTTCCATCGCTTTTCAGGGCCAGGATATGGTTGTCGTCCGAGCTTACGGAAACTACATGGCTCCATGATGCGACATCCTCCTGACTGTAGATCCTGTAGCCTGCCACAAGGACCTTTCCATCCTTTGTCACAGCCGCAGTATGGAAATAATCCCCCGATATTGTATTTCTTACTGCATCTGAGGGCTTTGAACATCCTGTAAGAAGCATAAGGAAAACAGCAAGCATGCATATATACCTGTTCATGATCTGGCGCAGACCTCCGGATATTATCGGAAAGTAGCGCATTTCACCTCCGGTCCTAACTTTTCTTTCCAAATACTCGACTTCAGGTGGATTTTACAAAGTTCTGAATGAACACCTTGAAAGTACTTTGATGTTGAATTTTCAACTCCCATATCTATCTGAGTACATGGTAACAAATGCATTTATCAGCAATATGAACCTGAGGTAAATATGCATAAACCCCAAAAAGGCAGCCTGAGGATGGCAGGGTGCGCATTCAATCACTGATTATCGGATATGGACTGCAATGAAACTTGTACCACCATGGAGGTTTTGCTGAGAGCTTTCTGAAATTCAAATAGCAATGGGGCAGAAGGAAATGCGGAGATAATGGAGTGTTTTTGAAGTGAAAAGCGGGGCATATCTCCGGGGGATATGATATAATTTTTGTGACCAATAAATGCAAGGGGTGAATTCACCATAAAATATAAGATGATTTGCACGGATCTCGACGGTACTCTCCTGCAGAGCAACCAGGAGATTTCCGACAGGGATAAGGAAGCAATAAGGAAGGCCAAGGAGAAGGGCGTCATAGTGGTGCTTGCCACAGGCAGGATGCACCTCTCCGCAAGGCTTTATGCTGAGCAGCTCGACATATGGGACCCGATAATCTCATCAAACGGATCCTATGTCACTGAAAGGGAAGGCGACAAGGTGTTCTTCGAGTCGAACCTCAAGAGGGAGGACCTGAGATACATAATCGATACGCTAAAGGAATATGATGTGGAGCCGAACTTCTACAACAGGGGTACGATGTACGTCAATGAAGTCAGGGATTTCGTGAAGAGGTACGAGGCGCTCCAGAAGGTGCTTCCGAAGGACAAGAACATAACAATAAGGTACATCAACGGTTCCTATACCTATGATGACCTGATAAGTGAAGACGGGGACAGGATACAGAAGGGGATATGCTTCCCTCATACTGACCTCATCGAGCCGATTAAGAAGAGGATGAGGGAGAACGGCAGGATAAAGATAGTATCATCAGGAAACAACATCGAGTTCACAGCCATGGATGCCGACAAGGGTCAGGCTGCGCTGAGGCTTGCGAAGCATTTCGGGATAACGAGTGATGAGCTCATATGCATTGGAGACAGCGAGAATGACCTGTCCATGCTTTCCGTTGCAGGTATGCCTGTAGCAATGGGAAATGCCATTGACGAGGTGAAGTCACTGGCAAGGTTCGTCACATGCGACAACAACAGCAATGGAGTAGCAAGGATGATCGGCAAATTCATACTGGGGGAGGATGTGGAATGCTGAATGTAGTCCTCTTCAACCCTGAAATACCGCAGAACACCGGAAACATCGGAAGGACGTGCGTCCTGACCGATTCAAGGCTTCACATAATAAGGCCCACGGGCTTTGAGATAACAGACAAGAATGTCCGAAGGGCAGGACTTGACTATTGGCCATTCCTTGAGCTCCATATGTACGACAGCTTCGAGGAGCTCATGGAGAAGTACAGGGATGCAAGGTTCTTCTTTTCCACCACAAAGGGCTCGGTGCCTTATACCGAGGTGGAGTACAGGGATGAGGACTTCATCGTTTTCGGAAGGGAATCCAGCGGACTGCCTGACAGCATAAGGGATGCAGGCTACGGGACCAACATCAGGGTCCCCATGATAGAAAGCTCCACACGAAGCCTTAACCTTTCGAACACAGTGGCAATCGTGGTCTACGAGGCCAAAAGGCAGACTGGATTCAAGGGTATGAAATGAATATCTGAATAAATTCTTAATTTTTGCAGGCCTGGCATTTGACAGGCCTGCTTTGTTGTATATAATTTGATTATCAAAGTTTTTGCATGAGCTTAAGCGCAATCGGAGGGTATATGGAAAAGATCAAGATAGTGACAGACAGCACTGCTGACCTTACAAAAGAGCTCATCGAGGAATATGACATTGAAGTCGTGCCTCTTACCGTGCACATAGGAGAAGAGTCATTCAAGGACGGGTCCCTGACCCTTGATGAATACTTTGAAAGGATGAAGAAGTCATCTTCATTCCCGACAACAAGCCAGGTAAATCCTCAGGATTTCCATGATGTCTACTCTAAATACCTCGCTGAAGGATACAAGATATTGTCCATACACATTTCTTCGGCACTTTCTGGTACCGGTCAGTCCGCGCAGATCGCGAAGGACATGCTTGAGACTGAGGATATCGTAATAATCGATACCATGAACGTCTCTGCTGGGATAATGATCTCAGTCATTGAAGCAGGAAAGATGGTGAAGGCTGGGAAGAACCTTAAGGAGATCGAGGCTGAAGTGAGGAGCCACAAGGACAGGATAAAGCTGCTTGCGGCATTCGATACCCTCGAGAACCTTGTAAGAGGCGGCAGGCTTTCGAAGGCTGCGGGCGCAGTCGGCGGAATACTGGGGATCAAGCCGATTCTCACCATCAAGGACGGCAGACTTGAGATGAAGGACAAGGTAAGGGGAACAAAGAAAGCCCTCAAGGCACTGACTGACTTCGCGGAAGCGGCAAGGGTCAAAGAAGGTACTGAGGTAGTTCTCATCCATGCCAAGGCAGATGACATGGTTAATCCAATAAAATCGATCTTCGATTCCAAGGGAGTGAGCTGCAGGATAGTTCCAGTCGGAACAGTAATCGCAACCCATGGCGGACCTGGGTTCGCAGGAGTTTTCTACCTGGAAGCATAAAAAGTGATATCGGCACTTCACGGTGCCGATTTTCATGCTGTAAAATTAAATTTGATAAAATCTATTTTCAACCTCAGGAAAAGGTTGTATAATATCATTAGATTTGGGTTCAAAATACTCAGGATGAAACTGGAGGTAAACATGGCGCATATTTACGATACGATAATTCTTGGCGGAGGACCGGCAGGTCTTTCTGCTGCGCTCTATGCAGGCAGGGGAAAGCTTGACACTCTTCTCATCGAGAAGGGATCATACGGCGGACAGGTTGCTACAACCTATGAAGTGGACAATTATCCCGGAGCCGACATCGGCATTACAGGTCCGGAGCTTTCTGACAAGATGAGGAAGCAGGCTGAGGCATTCGGCACGAAGTTCATGAAGACCGAGGTGCTTTCAGTAGACCTTTCCGGAAAGGTAAAGAAGGTAGTCACAAAGGCCGGAGAGATAGAGGGTAAGACAGTAATCATAGCAACAGGAGCTACTCCGAGGACCATCGGGTTCAAGGGTGAGGATGACTTAAGGGGAAGGGGTGTATCCTACTGTGCCACCTGTGACGCTGACTTCTTCACGGACCTTGAGATCGCTGTGATCGGCGGTGGAGACTCAGCCATACAGGAGGCTCTCTACCTCACGAAGTTCGGCAGCAAGGTGACTATAATACACAGAAGGCAGGGCTTCAGGGCTGCCCAGTATCTTGTTGACAAGGCAAGGGCAAACGAGAAGATAGAATTCCTTCTTGATACTGTGGTTGAGGAAGCCTACGAGGCCGGCGGAGTCCTTTCAGGACTCAAGGTCAGGAATGTTCTGACCGGTGAGGTTTCAGACTTCAAGGTCGACGGAGTGTTCGTGTTCGTAGGATACGAGCCAATATCGGCACTCTTCAAGGGTCAGGTCGACATGAACACATTTGGCGAAATAAGGACCGATGCATACATGAGGACAAACCTTCCTGGTGTTTTCGCCGCAGGCGACATCAGGGAGACCACCATCAGGCAGGTTATAACAGCGGCAGCCGATGGTGCCGTTGCGGCGGTATCCTGCGAGAAGTACCTGGAGGAAGAATAGATGATAGAGCTTAAGACAGACAGCTACTCTGAGGTCCTGATGGGATCTGAAATTCCAGTATTCGTGGATTTCTTCGGCGAGAGCTGTGCAATCTGCATGGAGCTTCTCCCGGGAGTCCATGAGATGGAAAAGGAATTCGAGGGAAAGGTAGCCTTCGCTTCAGTCGACACAGGAGCTGAGAGAAAGCTTGCCATGAAGGAAAGGGTAATGGGTCTTCCAACGATGGCAATATATGAGGGCGGCGAGAAGAAGGTTGTGGAAGGTCCGAAGGACATAAAGTCACTTGATGACGTCAGAGGATTCATAAACGGCTATCTTGCAGGCAAATAATGAACTGTTGGTCAGACATGATTTACTCTGACTGAATTGAATGAGATGGTATGCTGAGGCATGCAGGAACCTATTAGACGGGGTTCCTGCATGCCTTACGTTTTTTTTACCCACATATTCATATGCAATCCCAATTGTGTCATAATATATTCTAGTGAAGACTTATGATGAATGGCAGCGCAAGGATTGCTGCAGTCAATGAGGATTTTGGAGGTAACATGAGAATTTGTAAGATCGTACCGGCTGTCCTTGCGATAGCAGTGGCAGGGTTTCTATATGGCTGCAAGGCAGAAGAACCGCCTGCACCGACGGAGCCGTCAGGGACGTCCAGGGTAAGGGTAGGGATGTCAGCTGATGAATGGGAGCTCTCGGATAAGGTGCTGGAGGATGCGGTACTTGAAGGGCTGGAGAAGGTACTTGTTGATTTCGAGGTAAAACCTCAGGTCATGGTATCAAGGACTTCAGACCAGTATGAGAACAACCTTGATGCACTTGCCAAGGAAAACGACCTTGTCATTAGTGCGGGCCTGAAGATGGCTCCCATGGTATTGCGCATTTCGAAGGAATATCCTGACAGGAAGTTCCTGATGATCGATGGGAATGCAGAATCTCCAAATGTCAGGTCAGTGGAGTTCAGGGAGAATGAAGGCGCCTACCTTATGGGTATGATCGCCGGAAGCATGACTAAGTCAGGCAGTGTTGGCTTCATAGGCGGAATGGAGCTGCCTGTCACAAGAAGGTACCAGGCTGGATTCATAGCCGGAGTGATGTCAGTGAATGAGGAGGCAGGAAAACATCTTATAGAAGGAACCATGATAAAGTATTCCGGTTCATACACTGACACATCGAAGGTGAGGTCCCTTGCCATGGACCTTTACAGCCAGGGGGCTGACATTGTAATGCATGCAGCTGGCATTTCCGGAGAAGGGCTATACCAGGCTGCAGAGGATACTGGGATGCTTGCTCTGGGCTCGGAGAGGGATGAGGCTGCCGCTTATCCTGAAAGGGCTTCAGTGATTCTTGCTTCTGTAGTAAAGGATGCAGGAAGGTATGCGTATGATTCGGTGAAGGATGTATTGGAAGGCAGCTTCGAACATGGTCTGGTGTCATCTGGAATAAAGGAAGGCGGGATAAGGATCTCAGATACACTCCATCCTGACCTTGCTGCTGACAAGGATCTTCTTGACCTGGTCATGTCAGCCGCTGCAAAGATCTCAGAAGGCACACTTATAGTATCGGAGGATCCTGATGAGCTTGAAGCTATCAAGCCTGAAAGAGACGTGCAGCCCTAACCAGGATCGTATATGGAACATTTTGGAAAGAATCCGGAAGGATTATAAAATATCAACATGGAGGGACTAAAATGTCAAAGGTTTCTGTAACCTACCTGAAGAGAACGGAAGATGAAATTGAAAGGCTGAAGGGCTGGGAGTACAAGGGACAAGATAGTGCGGATCTCTTGCCGGAGCCTGTAAGGAAGCATCTTATCCTGTGCGGATATGAGGGGAAGAAGCTTCCTGTTTCCGGAAGGGTGATCTGGAAGGAGAGCAGCATACGTTTCGGCCCTGACAAGCCATGGACAAGGCTTGCAACGCAGCAGTTCAATTCAGCCCTGTCACCGTTTCGGGCAGCCTTCATGAAGACCAGGATGTTCGGGGTACTTCCTTTCGAGGGTCTGGACCTCTGCATCGGAGGTACGGGCAGCATGCTTGGAAAGCTTGCCGGAATCGTTAACGTACTTGACGAGAAGGGGATGGAGATGGACACCTCAGGGATCGTCACACTTCTCGCCGAAGCAACAATGATACCTGGAATGCTTCTTATGCCTTACATATCCTGGGGCAGCGTTCAGGGGAATGTGGTCAATGCATCAATGACACTCAAGGGCATAACTGTAACAGGAAGGTTCATCTTCGGTGATGACGGGCTTTTCAGGAGCTTTGAGAGCGACGACAGGTACTATGCAAATCCGAAGGGCGGGAATGAGCTGAGACCATGGAAGGTGGAGTGTGAGAGATATGATGAAACTGATGGGATAAGGTTCCAGTCGGTCGTGACCGCATCCTGGCAGCTTCCTGAGGGACACTACGAGTACTGGCGGGGTACCATTGAAAGGGTAGATTCAGGCCCTGACGGGGTAATATTCTCCTGAAAGATTGCCGCAGGCCAATATTAAAACAATGTATACAGAAATATCCTCTCCAGTCTATAAGTTCACACTAAAATCAAAATTGAAGAGATGATTTTTGGTGGATTTCACCGATACTGGAGGGTTTTGTATGAAGGTAGGACTTGTAGGTGCCACGGGGATGATAGGGTCAAGGATACTTGATGAGCTCGCTGCCAGGGAGCATCTGGTTGCGGCGATAGCAAGGGATCCATCGAAGGTTCCGGGATACACGACAGTGATAGCCTGCTTCGGGGATATTTTCAAGCCGGATACGGTTCTTAACCACATCAGGGACTATGATGTGCTGATAAGTGCCCTGTCTCCTGACCTGAAGGACCTTGAAAGCTTCGTGGAGGCTCAGAAGAACCTTGTATATATTGCTGAAAAGTCAGGCGTAAGGAAGCTTATAGTGATAGGTGGAGCCGGTAGCCTCAAGAACCATTCAGGTTCCAAGCTTATGGATTCCCCGCTTTTCCCTGAGTCCTGGAAGGGCGTGGCGTCAGTCCATGAAAAGGCGCTTCAGGTATACAAGGACCTGAAGGGGCAGTCGTTCACATGGACAAGCGTAAGCCCGGCAGCGATGATATCACCAGGCGAAAGGACTGGAAAATATAGGCTGAGCCTTGATGAGACACTGGTCGTGGATGACAACGGCAATTCTTCGATCTCGGCTGAGGATCTGGCGGTTCTAGTCGTAGACCTCGTTGAAAATGATGCCTATAGAAACATGAGGCTGGCATCTGGATACTGAGAATATGAAGACGAAGCCGGGAAAAATCCCGGCTTTGTTTTTATGCCGTGCTATAATCAGGTTGTAAGGAATCGATGGAGTATGCAGCATGCATATTTTACGGAAGGAATGATTGGATTTGGGAAACATACTGGTTCTGGCCGAGAAGCCCTCGGTAGGCAAGGATATAGCAAAGGCGCTTGGGGCAACCTCGTCAAAGGAAGGTTACATGGAGGGGAAGGGCTACGTGGTCACATGGGGCATGGGTCATCTCGTGACCCTTGCTGACCCTGAGGACTATGACAAGAAATACCAGACCTGGAGGATGGAGGACCTTCCCATCTTGCCTGAAAGGATGAAGCTTACTGTCATAGGGCAGTCAGCAAGGCAATACAAGACAGTCAAGTTCCTCATGGACAGGAAGGATGTCGACAGCATAGTCATAGCGACCGATGCCGGCAGGGAAGGGGAGCTTGTGGCAAGGTGGATCATAAAGGTTGCGGGTGTCAGGAAGCCCATGAAGAGGCTCTGGATATCCTCAGCGACCGAAAAGGCTGTGAGGGAGGGCTTCACGAAGCTCAGGGATTCCCGTGAGTACGACAACCTGTACAGGTCTGCTGAAGCCAGGAGCCATGCTGACTGGATAGTCGGGATAAATGCGACAAGGGCGCTGACTGTAAAGCACAATGCACAGCTTTCACTAGGCCGCGTACAGACTCCTACCCTCGCGATAATAAGGAAGCGTGAGGAGGAGATCAATTCCTTCAGGAGCGTTGATTTCTATGAGGTCGGTATAGAAGCGAAGGGTGCCTCGTTTGCAATGGAAGGCGGCAGGATATTTGACAGGGAGAAGGCTGAGGCAATAAGGGAAAAGCTTGTGAGGGCAACGCTTAAGGTTGACGATGTGACCGTATCTGAAAAGAAGTCAGAACCTCCTCTTCCATACGACCTTACCGAGCTCCAGAGGGACTGCAACAGCCTCTACGGCTTCAGTCCCAAGGAGACCCTCAACCTGATGCAGACGCTCTATGAGAGGCATAAGGTGCTTACATACCCGAGGACAGATTCAAGGTATCTTACGAAAGACCTTGTCGCTACCCTTCCTGACAGGATCAGGGCATCGGCGAAGGGACAGCTTTCAATCATAGGGCAGGACCTTATAAGGAAAGGCTTTTTGGGGAAGCTCAGGTGCGTTGATGACAGCAAGGTGGGCGACCATCATGCGATCATCCCGACTGAGGATGAAGTGAGGACAGGTGCACTCACTGACAAGGAGAAGAAGGTCTATGACCTGGTGGTGTCAAGGTTCATTGCGGCCCTTTCTGCGCCTTATGTATACAGGGAGGTCAGCATAAAGGCATCTGCAGGAGGAGAGAAATTCTCGATCAAGGCAAGGACTACAGTATCTTTGGGCTACAGGGCGGTTCCAGGGCATAAGGGCGATGAGAAGGATGACCTGAAGCTCCACGAGTTCAAAAAGGGCGATACCTTCCCTGTGGAGAAGGCACATGTAAGAACCGGAAAGACTACTCCTCCCGAGCCCTTCAATGAAGGCACGCTCCTTACGGCCATGGAGAATCCATTGAAATACATGGAGGGGGGAGACAAGGAGCAGAGGGAAGCGCTTTCATCCTCTTCAGGTCTCGGAACTGTAGCAACAAGGGCAGATATCATCGAGAAGCTGTTTTCCTCGTTTGTCATAGAGAAAAGGGGGAAGGGGATCTACACAACCTCCAAGGGAAGGCAGCTTCTGACTCTTGCCCCACAGGACCTTAAGTCCCCAGCCCTTACAGCTGACTGGGAGCACAGGCTGAGCCTCATTAAGGAGGGTAAGCTTGCGCAGGACAAGTTCATAGGAGATATGGAGGAATATGCGAGGAAGGTCGTAAGGGAAATAAAGGCCTCGCAGGGAACCTTCAGGCATGACAACCTCACAGGCTCGAAATGCCCTGATTGCGGCAAGGCGCTGCTTGAGGTAAAGGGAAAGAACAGTGTCATGCATGTCTGCCAGGACAGGGAATGCGGATTCAGGAAGACAATATCCACTGTTACCAATGCAAGATGTCCTGAATGCCACAAGAAGATGGAGCTTATAGGTGAAGGAGACAACAAGCAGTTCAGATGCATCTGCGGTCACCGCGAGAAGCTCTCGGCCTTCAATGCAAGGCGGGAGAAGGAAGGAACTGCAATGTCGAAAAGGGATGTCGGAAAATTCCTGAAGGACATGGAAAAAGAATCCGAACCTCTTAACTCCGCACTCGCAGATAAGCTGAAGGACCTTTTCAAGTAGCGATTCCGGCAAAATTGCACGTGCAAACGTTTCCGTGCTATCATATAACCATAGCGAAACTATTAACATGGGGGTGTTTTAGAGAGTGATTGGGGATAAGAAGATACTTTCCGGGAACCAGGCCATCGCAAGGGGGTTCTACGAAGGAGGAGGTCTCATCGCAGCCAGCTATCCGGGTTCTCCTACTGTGGAGATGATGGAGTCGGTTAAGGAATACGAGGGCATCTATGCTGAGTTCAGCGTAAATGAAAAGGTGGCTCTGGAGGTTGCGATCGGCGGATCATTCTATGGTGCAAGGTCCATGGCTACGATGAAGCATGTCGGTGTGAATGTGGCAATGGATCCCCTTATGACATTCACGGAAACAGAGGTGAACGGGGGATTTGTACTGGTGTCGGGGGATGACCCGGGAATGGCAAGCTCCCAGAACGAGCAGGACAACAGGATAATAGGAAAGTTTGCGAATATGGGAGTGTTCTGCCCTGGAAGCAGCCAGGAGGCCAAGGACTACATGGTACATGCGCTGGAGCTTTCAGAAGGCTTCAGGATGCCGATGCTTGTGGACATAACATCCAGGGTATGCCACTCCCGTGGAGTTGTCGAGTGCCTTGAACGGAAGGATAAGAAGCCGGCAGGCTTCACGCCTGACAATTCAAAATACACCATGCTTCCGCCTTTCACACATGAAAGGCAGCATGCGATGGCTGACAGGATAAGGGACCTGTCCGATTACGCCTATGACTCACCGCTTAACCTGATTGAAGAGGTGGAGGGTTCAAGGGTGCTTCTTGTTGCGACCGGTCTCATGTACCATAACCTCAAGGAGCTGAAGCTGCCTTACTCCATATACAGACCGGGGATGGCATATCCCCTTAGCAAAAGGAGATTCTCTGAATTTGCCGAGAAGTATGAGAGGATAATAGTCATCGAGGAGCTCATGCCATTCATGGAGAACGAAATAAGCCTAATGGGGATCAGCTGTGAAGGCAAGAAGCATTTTTCCTTCACAGGTGAACTCAATTCCGAGGATATGGAGAGAGGTCTTGCAGCTGCAGGACTTGTAACAAAGAGAAGCACAGAGGACCACATGGATGCGGAGGTGCCTTCAAGGCCGCCCATGTTCTGTGCGGGCTGCCCTCACAGGCCTGTGTTTGACGTACTCAAGAAGATGAAGGTCAAGGTCATGGGGGACATAGGCTGCTATTCCATGGCGGTGCTTCCTGCTTTTACCGCTGCACATACCATGATAAGCATGGGAGCGACCGTTGGGATAACAAAGGGCATGAGCAAGGCAATGAGGCTCATGGGAGACGATGAACCCATCGTTTCAGTGATAGGGGACGGCACGTTCTTCCATTCCGGAATGACCGGATTTGCAGATCTCCTTCATCAGCGTGACCCTGAAGACAACATGACTTTCCTGATCCTTCAGAATGGGACAACAGCAATGACAGGCGGACAGCCAAACGGATCTTCCGGGAAATACGACAATAGCGAAGGAATGGACATAGATATAAGGAAGCTCCTTGAAACCATGGGATTTGACAACGTCCGTGAAGTTGACCAGTTCGACTACAAGGCACTGAAGGCTGCAATAACTGAGGAAACAAAGAAAAAAGGTATCTCCGTGATAATAACCACAAGGCCATGCGCATTGAGATTCAAGATCAAGGAACCTCATTTCCATGTGGACCCGAAGGTCTGCATAGCCTGCAGGACCTGCGTTAGGACAAACTGTCCTCCTATAAGGATGAAGCAGTATGAAGGCATGGACAAGCTCAAGTCATCTATAGACAAGGACATGTGCGTAGGATGCTCGGTGTGCTCGCAGGTCTGTCCTGTGAATGCGATAAAGAAATCGGAGGTCAAAAGCTCATGAAGGCTGCAGGAATAATAATAGCAGGAGTCGGAGGCCAGGGGCTGGTTCTCGCAACAAGGATGATAGCTGAGGCTGCATTCAAGGCTGGAATGGATGTCAAGACCAATGATGTGGTAGGGTTGTCGCAAAGGGGCGGCTCAGTCTGGGGTACTGTCAAGATAGGTGAGAAGATTGATTCCCCTAACATCCTGCCGGGTACTGGGGACATACTCATCGGTATGGAGCCTCTTGAAGCCTTAAGGTGGAAGGGAGCCATGAGAGAGGGAGGAATAGTAGTCCTCAATGAGAACAGGGTATATCCTACACCGGTGCTCCTTGAGCAGGCGGAGTATCCTGAGAAAGAGTTCAGTGAGCTGAAGAATAGGTTCAAGGTAATTTCCACGGATGCCAGGGAAGCCGCAAGGGAGGCAGGCAACATAAAGGCGGCAAACTCGGTGATGCTTGGAATACTTGCAGGCATAATTGAAATGCCTGAGGATGTATTCATAGAAGTGATAAAGGAGAATGTGCCAAAATCAGCGGTCGAAGAGAATATCGCTGCCTTCAGGAAGGGTATTGAGATTTCCCTGGCAGCAAAGAAGGCGGAATAAGCTGTCAGCTTGCCATGATGTCGAGTTTAGGAATTGCAGCCGCCAGGCCTTGGTCTGGTGGCTGTTTGCAGTTACCAACACAAGTTTAAGCCAATATGGAGGATGGGATGCTTATGGATAAGAAAAAGTGGCTGATGGATTCAATTGAAAGGAAGTCAGGACTCTATGCTGACATCAGCGACAGGATATGGGGATACGCTGAAACCAGGTTCGACGTGAAGAAATCCGCAGACCTGTATATCGGATTCCTGAAAAATGAGGGTTTTGAAGTTGTGAGAGGAATCGCAGGTATGGAGCATGCTTTCGTTGCCGCATTTGGTTCTGGAAAACCGGTTATAGGAGTCCTTGCGGAATATGATGCCCTGGCAAACATGAGCCAGGCTGCTGACATTGCAGAGAAGTGCATACTGGAGGCCGGTGCGAACGGTCATGGCTGCGGTCATAATGCTCTGGGAGCAGGCTCACTGGCCGGAGCTGTTGGTATAAAGGACCTGATGGCTGAGTTTGGCCTTAAAGGTACTGTGAAGCTGTATGGGTGTCCGGCTGAAGAGACCGGCTATGGCAAGGCGTTCATGGCAAGGAACGGGGATTTTCAAGGTGTGGATGCTTTCCTTACCTGGCATCCCATGGATGTTACCGAAGTATGGGGGAAAAGCTCCCTCGCCGTATTACAGATGCATTTTGACTTCAGGGGAGTGTCTTCCCATGCAGGAGCGGCACCTGAACTGGGCAGGAGCGCTCTGGATGCGGCTGAGCTCATGAACATAGGAGTCAATTTCCTCAGGGAGCATATCATTGACGATGCGAGGATACACTATGCCTTCACAGATGCCGGAGGTCTGTCAGCCAACGTGGTGCAGGCTGCTGCAAGCCTCCATTACCTTATCAGGGCTCCGAAACAGGACCAGGTAAAGGCCATTTATGAAAGGGTCCTCAAGATAGCAAAGGGTGCGGCAATGATGACCGAGACTGAGGTCAATATCAGATGGGATTCGGCGTGTGCAAACTACATCGTAAACAGGAGTCTTGCAAAGGCCATGCATGAGAACATGAAGTCAGTATTTCCCCTTCCTTTTACCGGAGAAGAGCTCAAGTACGAAGGACAATTCTTTGAAACATTGTCTGAAGAAATGAGGAAGACGCTTCATACCAGGGCAAAGAGCATGTTCCCATCAGGAAGCAGGGAATTCATAGATAATACAGCGGGTAAGGCGCTTAATGATGAGCTGGGTGAGCTTGTCTTCTCGGATAAGCCGATGACGGGGTCCACAGATGTGGCAGACCCAAGCTGGCTGGCACCGACAGCCCAGCTGAATGTTGCCTGCATGCCTCACGGCACTCCGCCCCATTCCTGGCAGTGGGTGGCTACGGGCAAGTCAAGCGTAGTACACAAGGGTCTCATTGCAGCGGGCAAGGTCATTGCAATGACAGCGCTTGATATCCTTGAGGACATGAAGCTGCTGGAAGATGCAAAACGTGAACACATGGATAACCTCGGCGGTGAACAGTATGTCTGCATGATCCCTGAAGATGTCATGCCAGGCTGAGGAAACATGATCAGTCATAGACATATAGAATAACTGATAATGAAAGTGCGGATTGGGGGGAAAGGCTCCTGTTCTGCACTTTCATCTCGTCAGGATATACCGGATGCCGCAGCAGATGAATTTCCTTTGGAATACCTTAACCGTAGCGATAGATGGCAATTTGTGCTATAAGCTAGTTAGAATGGTAAAAATTCAAAGCTATTGGCTAATAAAGAAATTCAGGGTGCAGAAATTGAACCGTATACATTTTTTGAAAATGGTATCATGGCTTCAACAACAAAGCACTCCCTTAAGGAGAATGTATCATGAGGATAAACCGATTGTCGCTTTTGAATTCACTGTTTTCGGTAATCAACGAGAATAATCAGGATGACAGCTATTTCGTTCTGGCACATTATTTTCTGGTTCACTACCACGAGCTGTCGGATCTCAATATCTATGATGTCGCTGATGATTGTTTTGTGTCAAGGTCGAGCGTACGACGATTTTGCCAGTCAATAGGATACGACAACTTCAAGGACCTGAAGACAGAGTTCAATGAATACGACGACCAGCTTAACTACTACATGCAGTTCGCAGACAGGGAGGATTTCCGACAGTGCCTGACCAATGAGATTGACGAGATGATCGGGGAGCTGGACCGCAGGATGAACACCGAAGAAGTCGGGAAGATCGCAGAGAGGCTGCATGACAGCAGGTACGTGGTATTTTTGACATCAGATGCTTCCACCTCAAGGATCAAGGAATTCCAGCAGTCGATGATCCTGAGCAACAGGATAGTCAGGATCATTTCTGAGGCATACACGGACAATACGCTGCTATCCATGCTCAATGAAAAGGATTATCTCATAACCATTTCAGCGAGCGGTAAGTTTGCGGATGCCTCCGAGGAGATCGTAAAGCGATGTTGTGCATACAAGAGTCTTGTTACACTGAACCGCGACCCGAAGTACAATGACTGGTATGACAAGGTCTACCACCTGAGTGCCAAGGACAGGAGCAAAGGTAAGTCCGTTTACGGAAGGTATGGCATAGACTACATGTTTGATGTGGTTTTCAGCCACTATATCCGTAAATACGGCAGAAGCAAATGATGAAAGGAATGTTTTTATGTATTACAAGGAAAATCCGGTATTCCCCGAAGGATTCATGTGGGGGGCATCAAGCGCAGCATGGCAGGTAGAAGGTGGCGTATCAGAAGGTGGAAGGACTCCGGCAATAATTGACCTCAACAGCAAAAAGAAGAAGCCTTATGCGGACAATTCCATAGCGGCAGACCACTACCACCACTATAAGGAAGACGTTGCACTGATGGCGGAATGCGGATTCAGTTCATACAGGTTCTCACTTTCATGGTCCCGCATAATCCCGAATGCTGACGGTAGGGTAAATCCTGAAGGCATAGCATTCTACAACGACCTGATCGATGAGCTTGTAAAGAACAAGATCGAGCCCATTGTGACTCTTTACCACTACGACATGCCTGTGTGGGTAGATGAAAAGTTCGGTGGCTGGAGAAACAGAGGGATAATTGATGTGTTTGACGAGTATGTAAGGGTCTGCTTCGAAAATTTCGGGGACAGGGTCAAGTACTGGTTGTCAATAAATGAGCAGAACATGCAGATCGTATACGGACACTGGCTCGGAGTATCGAAAGGCTGCGAAGACTGGGAAAAGGACAAATGGTCAGTCAACCATATCATGAACCTGTGCCATGCAAAGGCTGTGATCGCCTGCCATGAAATGGTCGATGGAGGAAAGATAGGTCCTGTACCGGGATACGTACCCATATACCCTGAAACCTGCAATCCGCTGGACCAGATTGCTGCGATGAATGCGGAGGAGCTTACTGAAAAGATATGGAACGACCTGTATGTACACAGGGAATACAATGGCTTCGTAAAGAAGTTCTGGAAGGATAACGATATTGACCCTGGAATCCAGGAAGGGGACATGGAGCTCATAAGAAAGGCAAAGATTGATTTCTTCGCACTCAACTGCTACAGGTCCAATGTCGGAAAGGACGCACCTCCGGACAGCGGATTCCGTGAACTTGCACTCAACAAGAGCGGAATAAAGGGAGAGTTCGTCTACCCGAACTACCCTGGCCAGTACGCCCTTGCAGCGAACCCGTATGTGGAAACTACAGATTGGGACTGGGAGATAGACCCTGTCGCAATGAGATACATGCTGAGGTATGTATGGGACCATTATCAGCTTCCAATGATGATCACCGAGAACGGATATGGTGCACACGAATCAGTTGATGCTGATGGCAAGGTGCACGACCCTAAGAGGATCGAGTTCCTCAGGGAGCAGATATACCAGGTTGGGCTTGCGATCAGCGATGGCTGCGAGGTCATAGGATACAATCCATGGTCCTTCACTGACCTCCTGAGCACAGGGAATGGAATGGCAAAGAGGTACGGGCTGGTATATGTCAACACAACTGATGAAGAGGTTCTCGATCTGAGAAGAATAAGGAAAGATTCATTCTACTGGTATTCCGAATTGATAAAATCAAATGGCTCGAATTGGGGAAAGGATATGCTGAATAAATGAATAAATTCGAACAGCTTTCAAAGGAAATCCTAGCAGCGGCAGGCGGAGAATCAAATGTGGCGGGTGTCAACTTCTGTGCAACAAGGTTGAGGCTGACAGTCAACGAACCATCGAAGGTAAGCGAAGAGACCATCAAGAAGATAAAGGGAGTTCTGGGACTTGTAGTAAGAGGCAATGAGTATCAGGTAGTCATTGGAACAGATGTTCCTAAGGTATATTCTGAGATAGTCAAGCTCGGCAAGTTCGCCAAATCAGGAAAGGTAAGCGAGGATGGCACAAAGGGACTGGCAGGCAGGGTGATCGACTTCATCTCCGGCACTTTCGTACCTGTACTTCCGATACTTGTTGCAGGAGGACTCGTCAATGCAGTGCTGACAGTGCTGACTGCATACTTCGGCCTGGCTTCTGATTCCGGAACATATCTTGTACTTAGCGTAATCAATAATGCGGCGTTCTACTTCCTTCCGATCTTTGTCGGATACAGCGCAGCGAGGAAGCTGGACATCAATCCGATGATGGGCGGCTACCTGGGAGCCATACTTGTCCACAAGGCCATAGACGGCGCTGCAGGACTGAGCTTCTTGGGTATTCCTGTCACTCAGGTCAACTACAACACATCAGTGATACCGGTAATACTCGGCGTGCTCTTCATGTCCCTGGTTTATAATTTCTTCGAGAAATATATCCCTAAGGAAGTAAAGTTCTTCGCGGTACCGCTTCTCACGATACTGATAGTGACACCTGTCACACTTTTACTGCTCGGGCCTGCTGGTACGTTCATAGGAAAGTACATCGCAGATGCCCTCCAGTGGGTAAATGTGACTCTCGGATGGCTTTCCGTGGCAATCATGGGAGCGATAACACCTATCCTTGTCATGACAGGAATGAATCAGGCACTGTTCCCACTTGTTTTTGCTGAGTTCGCAGCATTCGGCTACGATCCGTTCGTACTTCCCGGTATGCTTGCTGCCAATGTGGCGGTTGGTGCTGCTGCACTTGCAGTGTATTTCAAGGCTAAAAATGCTGACAACAAGGCTTTGGCCTTATCTTCAGGAATCACCGGAGTGCTCGGAATAACTGAGCCATCGATATTCGGTGTGCTTCTCAGGTTCAAGAAGCCATTCCTGGCTGCGATGATCGGTGGTGGAGTAGGAGGACTGTTTGCAGGAATAATGGGACTCGCCGAATATGCGATCGTCTCTCCAGGACTTGCAGCGATCCTTGCGTTTGTCCCGGCTGACGGTTCATTATATAACCTCTTCATAGCACTGGCTACTATAGCCATTGCCTTCGCGGTATCATTTGCCGCTACCTGGTTCCTTGGATTTGACGAGGATATGGAAGTCTGATAAACAACAGGTCAAAAGGAGCAAATTAAGCTCCGGATATAGGGAATAAGAATGTCCGCAGAGGCGCATTGCCTCTGCGGACACAATTTTCTTATCTTACTTCTATCTTTCTGCCGGTATTACGAGCACGGAACAATCAGCATGCCTCAGCACGTTATGGCTTACGCTTCCGAGGAAGAGTTCCGCTATGAATCCGCTGCCCTGACTTCCCATGACGATCAGGTTCACATCAGATTCGCTTACGATGTTCCTTATCTCCCTGTATGCGTTGCCCCGTCTCATCAGGGTATCGACCTGGATATTGGAATTCACCTCAAGTTCCTCTTTCATATTTTTGAGAAGCTCCATCCTGCCTGCATCCTCACTGTCCTTCGTTTCGATGTATTCCTTTATCAGCGAAGGGCTGTCAGTCTCCGTGAAGTATCTGTCCTGAGACACGTGTACAATGCTGACCTTCTTGAGGCTTCCTGCCAGGTCCTTCAGCATTGCGTAAGCATGGTCTGCGTTAATGGAGAAGTCAGTCGGGAACAGGACATGATTAGTGAACTCGCACCTTACAGCTACAGAATCATCCATATCCTCGCCCTTTGTCATCCTTACCACAAGGACAGGGACCTTTGAATAGTGAACCAGGTCGTTGGCTACTCCACCGAAGAGAAGGTCTGTCGCTAAAGTATGCTTTGCTGCTCCGACAACGATGAGTGAAGCCCCTTCTTCCTCTGCAGCATGGATGATCGCTCTCTTGAGAGGTTCCGGACTAAGCTTCGTGCTTACCACGAAACCCTTGCCTTCAAGGTATGACTTCTGCTGGTTCAGGTCATCCTGCATCTTGCTTGTGTCCAGTGGGATCGGCATGATGGTAGTCTCAGATTCAGGGATGTAGCTGCTTTCAACGAGCATTGCCTCCTTAACTCCTAATGCAGCAAGTCCTGAAATGCACTCAAGCAGTGAAAATGCTGCCTTCGAGTAGTTTGTTCCAACGATTATCTTGTCAAACATACAAATACCTCCTCCGGTGCATATTCCTTTATTTTCATGATATCCTATAAAAATATTCATTTTGTGAAGCAAATTGACATAAGGTGTAAATAATATGTTGCAATTCTGTATATGCATACTCTGAAGCTGACCTGAGGCTACGCTGTTGGGATGATGGAAAGGAAAGGCTCCGCTGAGTAAGCGGAGCCAGATGCTAAAGGTTATATTCATATTGTGATGTTCTGTTCCTGTACCACCATTTTCCTGAGCCTGACTTGATGAAGGTATCAAGCTCATCAGGTCCGTCGCTTCCGATCCCGTAGCCGCTTGGGACCACGTTGTCCTTTGCGTGTCTTAATATGGAGTCAATGTAGCTCCAGGTAAGCTCAAGCTCATCCCATCTTGTGAATCTGGTGGAATCACCGGTCATGGCGTCAAGTATGAGCTTCTCGTATGAGTCTGGGGAGTTGAAGAGATAAAGGCAGCTCTGGCAGTAGTCCATCTCCGCCTGGACCATCTCATCGATGACACCCGGCTTCTTTACAGAAAGGTGGAGGGTTATGCCTTCATCAGGCTGTATCTTTATCTCAAGGATGTTTGGCTCCTGCTTTATGTCTGAAGCCAGCGATGCCATTTTCCTGAACTCTATGGTTACCTGTGCGGTCTTGTTCCTGAGTGCCTTTCCTGTAAGGAGATAGAAGGGGACGCCGCGCCATCTGTCATTGTCTATCTGTACCTTCGCCGCGACTAGTGTCTCGGTCATTGAATCCTTTGGAACCTTGTCCTCGCTCCTGTAGCCTTCATACTGGCCGAAGAGGAGGTTCCCTTCCGGGCATTCAGCGGTACAGTCCTTAAGTGCCTGGAACACCCTTACCTTCTCATCCCTGACATCATCAGGGTCAAGTGATCTCGGCGGTTCCATTGCGGTTATCGCAAGGAGCTGCAGAAGATGGTTCTGGACCATGTCCCTTGTCGCCCCGGTATGGTCGTAATAGCCTCCTCTTGTCCCCACGCCTTCCTTCTCAAGGACAGTTATCTGCACGTTGTCTATGTGGCTTCTGTTCCAGATGGATTCGAAGATCGAGTTCTGGAACCTCAGCATCATTATGTTCTGTATCATTTCCTTGGCCACATAGTGGTCGATCCTGTAGATGCTCTTTTCCGGAAACACCCTTGATATGGAGGCGTTTAAAGCTGTTGCGCTTTCGAGGTCCTTTCCGAAGGGCTTCTCTATGACGAGCCTTCTCCAGCCGCTGCCTGCTGTTATCCCGCTTGCTTCGCAGCTGTCAACTATCTTCCCGAAGTAGTCAGGTGAAACTGCGAGGTAAAAGAGCCTGTTTTCAGGCTTTCCTTCCTTTTCCCTTTTGTTCAGGAATTCTGAAAGGGAGTCATAGTCCTTCTGGCTGTCGAAATCAAGGGTGAAGTATTCAACCCTTTGGGCAAGGTCGTTGAAAAGCTCCTCCGTGAATGACCTGGAGGAGTATTTCCTGACAGATTCTCTCAATTCATTCCTGTACTCTTCAGTTGTCTTGTATTTTCTTCCGACTGAAATCACGTTAAGCCCTTCGGGAAGGAACCCGTTGATGTCCAGCTGGTAAAGCGCCGGAATCAGCTTCCTGTGGGTAAGGTCGCCTGTACCGCCGAATATGACCATTGTATTTGAATTATTCTTCATTTGTCTTATCTCCTGTCTCTTAGTGCTTCTCTTGTCTAGAAATTATATCATATGCTGATGCTGCCGACCCCGAGAGGTTTATGAACGTTTTGAAAATCTGAGTCAATCAGGATGCAAGTGACATTCCGGTGATTGATATATTTTTTTCGTTGGGACTGAGTCTGAAAACCTTTTTTGGGAACTTGAGGTTTCTTATGCTATAATGTAAATTAGTTCGAGGTGAAGCAATGAGTATGGAAATGAACCTGAAGTTGACCCAGGAGCAGAAGCTTGTAATGACCCAGGAGATGCAGCTGTCCATAAGGATACTGCAGATGTCGAGCGTTGAGCTTCTTGATTATCTGGAAAAGGAATATCAGGAGAACCCTGTCCTGGATACGGAAATGCCTGACGAAGTGCCAAGGGATACCACACAGGAAATAGACTACAAGTCCCTTCTGAAGTATCTTGAGTCAGACAACTATTCCGGAAGTGAAGTACAGGATTATGACAAGGATGAGGTGTCGCCTCTAAATTTCGTGTCCAAGGAAGAGACGCTGTCTGAGTATCTTACGGACCAGATTAGGGTACTCGACCTTGACAGCCTCACTGAGGCCATAGCGGAATTCATAATCGACTCGCTGGATCCCAAGGGGTATTTCTCCGATCCTATAGATGAAATAGCTGAGCTACTCAATGTCACGACAGATGACGTCATGAAGGCTCTTCTTGTTGTGCAGTCACTGGAGCCAGTAGGCATAGGTGCCAGGGACCTCAAGGAATGCCTGATGCTGCAGCTTGAGAGGAAGGGGCTCGCCACTCCTGCTCACAGGGAGGTCATCCAGAACCATCTTGATGATTTTGCCGAAGGCAGGACCGCTTCCATAGCCAAGTCACTGAAGCTTACCCCGGGAGAGATCCAGGACATAATGGATGACATAAGGGTCCTTGAACCCAAGCCATCCAGAGGCTTTGCAGACGGCAGGGGTTCTTCATACATAATCCCTGATGGAAGCGTCAGGATCGAGAACGGTGAGATAATGCTTGAGATGAACACCGAATTCATTCCAAGGCTGAAGATAAGCAAGGCATGCCGGGACCTTATGAACTCCAGTGACCATAAGGACGCCCATGAGTATCTTAAGGACATGATGAACAAGGCCCTGTTCGTATTGAAGAGCGTGGACCAGAGGAAGGATACGGTTAAGACTGTAATTGAAGCTGCAGTGAACAAGCAGAAGGAATATTTCGTAAAGGGTTCGGATTTCCTGAAGCCAATGACTATGAAGGATATTGCCGAGGATCTTGGCGTCCATGAATCCACCATATCCAGGGCCATAAGGGAGAAGTACATAACCACACCCAAGGGGACCATCAGGGTCAAGGACCTCTTCAAGACAGCTGCAAAGGGCTCCAATACAGAGGTAGCCACTGACTATGTGAGGGACAGCATCCAGAATATGATAAAGGGTGAAGATGCAAGGAGCCCTCTTTCAGACCAGGCGATAACTGATGCCCTGAACGCATCAGGCATAGACATAAAGCGAAGGACCGTAGCAAAATACAGGGAAGAACTTGGAATAAGGTCATCATCAAAACGAAAAAGAATCTAGGGAAGGGACAGTGAGTTAATTGTTAATAGTTAATTCACAGGTCTCTTCGTTTTTTTACATAAAATATGTTTCAAATGGCGCGGCAGTGGAGTATAATAGCAATGTGGGACAAAAAAGTTCTGCATGGGACATAAAACGTCCAAGGGAGGGTCGGGATTGGAGAATCTAATGAAGGTCCAACAGAAGATCGTACCCGAAGCGGTGGAACTCCTTGAGAGACGATACTTGATGATGAGGACTATCTTCAACTGCCAGCCGGTAGGAAGAAGGCTTCTTGCCCAGAAGCTGGGACTCGGTGAAAGGCTCGTAAGGGCTGAGATTGATTTTCTGAAGGCACAGGGGCTAGTCACCGTATCAGGTCCGGGAGTGAACCTGACCGGTGACGGTGAAGGACTGCTGGCGGTGCTGAAGGAATTCGTTTCAGAGATCAAGGGTCTTGACGAGATCGAGGAGATCCTTAAGAGGGAGCTTCATTACAAGAGGGTCATAATAGTCCCGGGAGACCTGGATGAGGACCCTAACGTGAAGAGCGAGCTCGGAAGGGCGGCGGCGAAATACGTTGCTGGAATACTCAGGAAGGGTGACATAATCGCGCTGACCGGTGGGAGCACGATAAGGGATTTTGTGGATTCGTTCCCGAAGAAGGACGAATACGGTGACCTCACCATAGTGCCTGCAAGGGGAAGCATGGGAAAGGACATCGAGATCCAGTCCAACACGTTAGTGGCGTCCCTTGCTGAAAAGCTTGGTGCCTCATACCGGCTTCTCAATGTTCCCGACAACATGAGCGAGAGGACGCTGGAGGCTGTGCTGGAGGAATCCGAGATCAGGGAAGTTGTCTCTACCATCAAGAAAGCCAATGTAATCATCCTCGGAATCGGCCGTGCAGACGTCATGGCGAAGCGCAGAGGGCTTGGGCCTGAAGATATTAACAATTTGATAACTTTGGGAGCACGAGGTGAAGCCTTTGGGACTTATTTCGCCCGTAATGGTAAAATAGTAAAGAAGGCAGCTGCGGTGGGACTCAGCATAGACGATTCACTCAAGGTCAAGGACCTTGTGGCGGTGTCCGGCGGAACGTCAAAGGGAGATGCGATAGCTGCGGTAAGGTTCGCGGGCGAGAACGCGGTGCTGGTCACTGACGAGGGAGCCGCAAGGGAAATAATCAAGGCGTTAAAATCCAAAAACAAGGATTTAACATAAATAAACAGTTTTAGGAGGAATTCAATGATGTCAGAGGTTAGAGTTGGAGTTAACGGATTCGGCAGGATAGGAAGACTTGCGTTCAGGGCAGCCCTTGAGAACCCGGAGGTTACAGTTGTAGGTGTCAACGACCCATTCATCGATCTTGACTACATGGTTTACATGCTTAAATACGATTCGATACACGGACAGTTCAAGGGTGAGGTTTCCATCGAGACAGAGACTAACTCACTCATCGTCAACGGTGAGAAGGTCAAGGTATTCGCTGAGAAGGATCCTAACAACATAGCATGGGGAAGCGTCGGAGCTGACTACGTACTTGAGTGCACAGGCGTGTTCACAACAATAGACAAGGCTTCAGCACATTTCACAGGCGGAGCGAAGAAGGTAGTTATATCAGCTCCATCAGCAGATGCACCGATGTTCGTAATGGGCGTAAACAACAAGACTTACACACCAGACATGAAGGTCGTTTCAAACGCATCATGCACAACAAACTGCCTTGCACCTCTTGCAAAGGTATTACATGAGAAGTTCGGAATAATTGAAGGACTCATGTCGACTGTTCACTCAACTACAGCAACACAGAAGACAGTTGACGGACCTTCGAACAAGGACTGGAGAGGCGGAAGAGCGGCTTCAAACAACATAATCCCTTCATCCACAGGAGCTGCTAAGGCAGTTGGCAAGGTAATACCTGAGCTTAACGGAAAGCTCACAGGAATGTCATTCAGGGTTCCAACCCTTGACGTATCTGTGGTTGACCTTACTGCAAGACTTGAGAAGTCTGCAACCTACGAGGAGATCAAGGCTGCGATGAAGGAAGCTTCAGAGGGCGAGCTCAAGGGAATACTTGGATACACTGAGGACGAGGTTGTATCAACTGACTTCATCCATGATCCAAGGACAAGCATATTCGACGCAAAGGCTGGAATATCGCTGAACGACCACTTCGTTAAGCTTGTTTCCTGGTATGACAACGAGTGGGGCTATTCAAACAAGCTCGTTGACCTTGTAAGCTACATTGCAAAGGTAGACGCAGGAAAGTAATCCTTAAGAACTGAATCGAACACCTGGGTCTGGTCCTGTAGTCTTGGCTATTCGGCCAGACCTTTCTAAGGAAAAATATTAAGAGGTGAAACATGAGCTATAACAAAAAGACCATTGAAGACATCGAAGTAAGAGGCAAGAAGGTCCTGGCAAGATGCGATTTCAACGTTCCTCTCAAGGACGGAGTAATCACAGACGAGAACAGGCTTACCGGTGCCCTCCCTACTATCACATATCTCATTGAAAATGGAGCTAAGGTAATACTCACTTCACACCTTGGAAAAGCTAAGGGGCCTGACAAGAAGTACACCCTTCAGCCGGTAGCTAAGAGACTTTCAGAGCTTCTTAACAAGGAAGTCGTATTTGCAGCTGACGACACTGTAGTCGGAGAGAATGCAAGGGCTGCGGTTGCGGCAATGAAGGACGGTGACGTGGTTCTCCTTGAGAACACAAGGTTCAGGCCAGAAGAGGAAAAGAATGCGGATGCATTCTCACAGGAGCTTGCTTCCCTTGCTGACGTGTTCGTGAATGATGCGTTCGGATCAGCCCACAGGGCTCACTGCTCCACAGAAGGAGTAACAAAGTTCCTTGATACTGCGGTTGCGGGATACCTTATACAGAAGGAGCTCAAGTTCCTGGGTGATGCCGTTGACAATCCTACCAGACCTTTCGTAGCGATACTCGGCGGAGCGAAGGTTTCGGACAAGATTAATGTCATCAACTCCCTCCTTGACAAGGTCAACACCCTTATCATAGGCGGAGGCATGGCATATACATTCCTTAAGGGACAGGGCTATACCATCGGTACTTCCCTGCTTGAGGCAGACAGGGTGGATTATTCCAAGGATATGCTGAGGAAGGCAGAGGAGAAGGGCGTTAAGCTTCTTCTGCCGGTAGACAACATAGTCGCGGACAAGTTCTCATCTGATGCGGCACCTGTAGTCACAGAGGACCAGAACATACCTGACGGCTTCATGGGGCTTGATATCGGACCCAAGACAGCAGCACTCTATGCCGATGCAATAAAGGATGCCAAGACTGTAGTATGGAACGGACCTATGGGGGTATTCGAGTTCGAGAACTTCGCGAAGGGCACAGTTGCTGTTGCCAAGGCAATGGCTGATGCTGACGCAGTAACAGTAATAGGCGGAGGAGACTCTGCAGCTGCTGTAAACATACTTGGATTCGGAGACAGGATGACCCACATATCGACAGGCGGCGGAGCTTCACTGGAATTCCTTGAAGGCAAGGAACTGCCGGGTATCGCTGCACTGAACGACAAATAAAGGAGCGGACAGATGAGAAAACCGATAATTGCAGGAAACTGGAAAATGCACTATACGGTGGAAGAAGCCGTCAAGGTTGCAAAGGAACTCAAGGGTCTGGTTAAGGGAGCATCAGCTGACGTTGTCATTTGCGCTCCGTTCATACAGCTTCCGGCACTTGTTGCCGAGCTGAAGGGCTCAAATGTCAAGGTTGGAGCCCAGAACATGCATTTCGAGGAAAAGGGAGCCTACACAGGCGAGATCTCACCTGGAATGCTTGAAGCGCTTGGCGTTGACTATGTTGTGATCGGCCATTCCGAGAGAAGGCAGTATTTCAACGAGACTGACGGCGACATCAACAAGAAGCTTAAGAAGGCATTCAAGCACAGCTTGACACCGATACTCTGCGTAGGCGAATCACTTGAGCAGAGGGAAGCGGGAACAACCGAGGAAGTCATAAGGGCTCAGGTCGTTAAGGATCTTGAGGGACTTTCAGCTGATGAGGCTAAGGAAGTCGTGATCGCCTATGAGCCAATATGGGCGATAGGCACAGGAAAGACAGCTACAAGCGAACAGGCAAATGAGACCATAGCTGCAATAAGGAAGATGGTTGCAGATATATTCGGAGCCGAAGTCGCAGATGCGGTAAGGATCCAGTACGGCGGTTCAGTAAAGCCTTCCACGATCAAGGAGCAGATGGCGATGTCTGACATCGACGGCGCACTTGTCGGAGGAGCTAGCCTCCTTGCGGATGATTTCGCAAAGATAGTAAATTTCGGAGTTTAAGCGGAGCCTGATGCACCGCATGAAACTCTTCTAAGCGGCTATTTTCGCCGCTATTATGGAGGTACATATGAAGACACCGGTAATGCTTATGATCCTAGATGGATTCGGGCTTACAGACAGGGTTGAAGGCAATGCCGTGAAGGCAGCTAAAAAGCCCAATTTTGACTACTACTGGGAGAACTATCCCCATACCACGCTGAGCGCATCAGGACTTGCAGTCGGACTTCCCGAAGGACAGATGGGAAACTCCGAGGTAGGCCACATGAACATCGGCGCAGGAAGGGTAATCTACCAGGAACTTACAAGGATAACCAAGGAAATCCTTGATGGGGACTTCTTTACGAACGAAGCACTCAACCAGGCTGTTGACAATGCCCTTGCAAAGGGCAGCGACCTTCACCTTCTGGGACTTCTCTCAGACGGAGGAGTGCACAGCCACATAGACCACATCAAGGCTCTTGTGAAGCTTGCAAAGGACAAGGGACTTGACAGGGTATATGTGCATGCGTTCATGGACGGCAGGGATGTATCTCCGACATCAGGCGCTGGCTTCGTAAGGGAGCTTGAGGCTGCGATGGCTGAGATAGGGGCCGGAAAGATAGCCACCATCAGCGGAAGATACTATGCAATGGACAGGGACAAGAGATGGGAAAGGGTAAAGCTGGCATATGATGCCATGGTTTACGGAAAAGGCGTGGAGGTCACTTCAGGCGCCGAATACATCGAGAAGTCCTATACTGAGGATGTGACTGACGAATTCATAATGCCATGCGTTGTGATGGACGGTGACAAGCCTACAGCAAGGATCAAGGACAATGATTCGATAATATTCTTCAACTTCAGGCCTGACAGGGGAAGGCAGATCACAAGGGCCATAAACGACAAGGTGTTCGATGGTTTCGAGAGGGAGAACATAGACCTCTTCTACGTGACCATGACCCAGTATGACAAGACCCTTGAGAACGTGACGATAGCCTACAAGCCGGAAAGCTTTGACAACACACTTGGAAAGTACATTTCAGACCATGGTATGCTTCAGCTGAGGATAGCTGAAACGGAGAAGTACGCCCATGTAACCTTCTTCTTCAACGGAGGCATTGAGGCTCCGTATGCGGGAGAGGACAGGATACTGGTAGCTTCACCTAAGGTAGCAACCTATGACCTGAAGCCTGAGATGAGCGCTGACGAGGTTACTGAGCAGGTTGTAAAGGCCCTGGACAACAAGGATTACGGCATGGTCATACTGAACTATGCGAACCCTGACATGGTCGGGCATACAGGAATGATGGCAGCTGTAGTTAAGGCCCTTGAGGACATTGACTGCAACATGAAGAAGGTCATAGACAAGGTGCTTGAAAAGGATGGAACGGTCTTCGTAACCGCAGACCATGGAAACGCGGAACAGCTGATAGACTATGTGACCGGCGGACCCATGACAGCACATACCACCAATCCTGTACCGCTGATATACATAACTAACAATCCGACAAAGTCTCTCAAGGATGGCGGAAGGCTTGCCGACCTGGCGCCTACCATGCTTGAGGAAATGGGCCTTGAAAAGCCGAAGGAAATGAAGGGAACTTCGCTCCTCGCTTGACAAGCCAGGAATTCAATCTATCATAGTAAGAGACTAAATATTAGGAGGAATTAACTTAATGAAGCAGTATGTTGAAATCGTAGACGTAGTAGCAAGACAGATTCTTGACTCCAGGGCATTCCCTACGGTAGAGGTAGAGGTATACCTTGAGGACGGAACAGTAGGAAGGGCTTCAGTACCTTCAGGAGCTTCAACAGGAATGTTCGAGGCAGTTGAGCTCAGAGATGGCGACAAGGCAGTATACAACGGAAAGGGAGTCCTCAAGGCTGTTGACAACGTGAACAACGTTATAGCTTCAGAGCTCATCGGACTCAATGTTTTCGACCAGTCATACATAGACAAGCTCATGATCGAGCTTGACGGAACAAAGAACAAGGGCAACCTTGGAGCTAACGCGATCCTCGGAGTATCACTTGCCGTAGCCAAGGCTGCTGCAAACTCACTTGGACTTCCTCTCTACCAGTATATCGGCGGAGTAAACGCAAAGGTTCTTCCGGCACCAATGATGAACATAATAAACGGCGGATCCCATGCTGACAACAACGTTGACCTTCAGGAGTTCATGGTAATGCCTCTTGGAGCAAAGAGCTTCTCACATGCACTTCAGATGAGCTCAGAGGTATATGCTGCGCTCAAGAGCATACTTAAGGCAAAGGGCCTTGCAACAGGCGTTGGCGACGAGGGTGGATTCGCACCTGACCTCAGCTCCAATGAAGAGGCTATAAAGATAATCATCGAGGCAATAGAGAAGGCTGGCTTCGTACCAGGCAAGGACATATACATAGCCCTTGACCCTGCATCATCAGAGTTCTTCGAGGATGGACTTTACAACCTCAAGAGCGAAGGAAGGAAGCTCACTCCTGCAGAGATGGTAGAGTACTATGCCGGTCTCGTTGAGAAGTATCCTATAATCTCGATCGAAGACGGAATGGCTGAGGAAGACTGGGAAGGCTGGAAGCTCATCACTGAAAGGCTTGGAGGAAAGATCCAGCTTGTCGGAGACGACCTCTTCGTTACTAACGTTGAGAGACTCAAGATGGGTATCGAGAGAAAGACAGCTAACTCGATCCTCATAAAGCTCAATCAGATAGGATCCCTTACAGAGACTCTTGACGCCATCGAGATGGCTAACAGGGCAGGCTACACAGCAGTCATCTCCCACAGGTCAGGCGAGACTGAGGACAGCACAATAGCTGACCTTGCAGTAGCGCTGAATGCAGGACAGATAAAGACTGGTGCACCTGCAAGGACAGAGAGAGTCGCTAAGTACAACCAGCTTCTCAGGATCGAGGAAGAGCTTGATGAAGTTGCTCAGTACAGAGGACTTGACGGATTCTTCAACCTCAAGAAGTAATCTGAAAAAGAAGCTGAAAAGCTGAAAAGTATATCGATCAGGCTCCGGAACTTGTTTTCGGGGCCTGGTTTCTTTTTACATCAAATTCCCACTCGATGCCTTTCTTTCCGGAGGTTTAAAGGGGGGCCGGAATGGATTCTGTATGAATTCTGTAATCAATATTCTCCAACTGAATGATATATTCTAATCAAAGGGATAACGAACTGGAGGGATTTCCATGAAGAAACTTGCTGCATTGATTGCCATGGCTTTTATCTTAGCTGGTGTATCAGGATGCTCATCTGTACCAAAAAACGGATCTGAAGTTCAGGCCAGGGACCTTAAGGTATCGGATAAGACCAGCATGCATGCAGTGCTTGACGTGCCCATGGTAGAGAGCAACATGCTATACTGCGTGACTTTCCAGCTTGCGTGGAACGAGCTCATGGACAATGTGCTGAAGGGAGAAATCATCCTTGAAACGGAGAAGGAGCTTAGCGTAAGGCTAAACCGGAAGATGCAGACAAAGGGAAGCCTTTCTCCTGACGACTACATCGCCATGGTTGGAATGGGCAGGGACGATATAGTAAAGAAGATAAATGATGAGATGGACGGGAAGTTCAGCGAGGAAGACAAGTGGAAGGTCGAATCAGAGGTTGGGCCAGATGATTACCTTGCGTTCGCGTTCCTGAAGAAAGTGCTGGAGTTCGGAACCTCATTTGAGAAGGTTGAGGAAGGACTTGATTTCAAGGGAACGAAGGTCTCATCCTTTGGGATCATGACTGTAAAGGACCCGGAGGTCAGGGAAAAGCTTGTCAAGCAGGTTGAACTGCTCTACTACAGGAATGACAAGGAATTCATCATAAGGCTCAAGGACAAGGAAGGCAAAGAGGAGCTTTACCTTGCCATGCTGCCTGAGGAGGAGACCCTGGAGAAGATGGTCGATAAGGCCAGAAGCCTCGAGGGGCAGGAAATGAAGCTCGGACCATCTGATGTGCTGAACATTCCTGTGATCGCATTCGACATCAAGCACAACTACAAGGAGCTTGAGAACCAGGCTGTTATGAACAGGGGATTTGAAGGTTATTCGATTGGCTCTGCACTGCAGAGGATCGAGTTCGTGCTTAACGAGAGCGGAGCTGTCCTCAAGTCAAAAGCTGAGATAACAATGCCCACATCCATGCCGTTGGAGCCCAAATCCCTGATATTCGACGATTCGTTCCTCCTGTACATGACTGAGGCTGGACAGGCTGACCCGTATCTCGTGGTTTATGTAGATAACTCTGAGATCCTGACGGCAAAGTGAAGATGAGGTGATATAGATGAAGAAGAGATTCATTGCCGGAATAGTGGTTATAGCCGTGGCTGCTTCAGCTGTGGCTTATATGCTCTGGCCGAGGCCGGAGGACAAGCATGAGGTAGTGGCGAAGGTTTTGTCTGAGTCAGACTATACAAAGATGGTACCCGTACTCAACGTACCTCTCGGAAGGGGTAACGTAATATGGTCAGTTACATTCCAGCTAGCCTGGAACGAGCTTGTAGAGAATGTCATCGGCGAAGGTATACTTTTGGAGAGTGAAAGGGCATACAGCACGGAGCTTAACCTTATGAAGCAGAAGAAGGAATCGCTTGACCCGGATGACTATATGGCAATGGTCGGCATGGGCAGGGACGGAATCGTTGAAAAGGTGAATACAGAGCTTGAAAAGAAGTTCGGTGAAGGCGGAAAGTGGAAGGTGGAATCTAAGGTTGACCCTGAGAGCTACCTTGCATATGCGTTCCTGAAGAAGTCCATTGCATTTGCCGAGAACTTTGAAAAGGTGACAAAAGGCCTTGATTTCAAGGGGGTGAATGTCCAGTCCTTCGGTATAATGGAAGAGGGGGATGCGGCAAGAAGAGGCAAGCTGGAAAGCCAGGTTGAGTTACTTTACTACAAGGATGATGAAGAATTCATAGTAAGGCTCAAGGACAAGGATGACAAGGAGGAGCTGTACCTTGCGAAACTGCCGGGAGAGGATACGCTGGAAGCGATGCTCGAAAAGGCAAGGAGCCTTGAGGGGACACCTGCTGCAATGACCAGGTATGACAAGCTTAACGTGCCGGTTGTTGCAATCGACATGAGGAAGGACTACGAGACCCTCATCGGGCAGTACCTTCTGAACAAGGGCTTTGAAAGCTATTTCATTGGAAGTGCCCTGCAGAGGATGGAGTTTGTACTCAATGAAAGCGGTGCAGCCTTGAAGTCCAAGGCTGAGATTGTGCTTGATAAGTCAGTGCCTCCGCCATCGAAGAATCTGATATTCGATGATTCCTTCCTGCTGTATATGGTCGAGAAAGGGAAGGCTGTTCCATACCTCGTGATCTATGTTGATAACGCGGAACTGTTGAATGCCAAATAGCTGAAGAAAGGACAAGACATGGAGGGATAGGCCTGTCTGCTTGGCAGGCTTGTTCATCTTTTGTTAATTTCTTTGTGAAAATCGTGTCTTTTGGTATTGTTTAGAAATCTGATTTGTTATATTATATTTGTTATAGAGTTTGAAATATGTTAAAATGAGTTGTTGATTACAGCTCAGGAGGAATTTATGAACGGTTTCTTGATATTTATTGAATTTGTATTGGCGATAGCCATTATAGCAGTTGTGCTTATGCAGCAGAGCAAATCCGACGGTCTGAAGGGATTTACAGGAGGCGGGACGCAGGAGACATTCTTCAGCAAGAACAGGTCAAGGACTGGAGAAGCCTTCCTAAAGAAAATAACGGTGCTCCTCGCGATACTATTCGCGGTGAACACGATCCTAATGAACATACTATAGGATAACTATGCTGTCTTGCAGGCAGCATTTTATTTTACACCAATTTCGCATCTTTGGAGCAGCCATGGCGATCACCGATATAAAGAACCTGAAGAACTCTTGATATTGAATGAAAGTCATTGCTGCTTCATTTCTATTTTGGAGGGAAGAATGAGAAGATTTGCATTTAAGGTCATGGCAACAATTGCAACTGTATTCCTTCTTTCTGGCTGCAGCGACAAGGAAAAGGTCCCTGCAGGAAAGTTTCCTGAGAAGGAAATAGAGGTACCGGTCAAGGGCGGTACTCTCAAGGGGACGCTGATGGAGCCATCAGGCGCTTCTGGAACCCTTGCCATAATCGTGGCTGGTTCAGGCCCCACTGACAGAAACGGGAACAATCCCCAGGCGGGTGAGAACAACAGCCTGAAGATGATTGCCGAGGCTCTGGCTGAGGCAAAGGTTTCAAGCTTCAGATATGACAAGAGGGGAATAGCAAAGAGCGCTGACCTGGTGAAGAAGGAGGAAGACCTCATATTCACCGACTACAGCGATGACATAGTTCAGATCGCAGCCCATTTCAAGGAGTACAAGAAGATCGTGCTCATCGGTCACAGCGAAGGTGCGATGCTCGCATCAGTCGCCGAGAAGGACCTGCCAGGATTATCAGGCCTTGTGATGGTTGCCGGAATCGGGACTCCTGCGTACGAGACTCTCAAAAGGCAGCTTAAGGCTTCAGGTGAGGACATATACAACAGGTCGGTTCCCATAATCGACAGCCTTACGGGCGGCGAGAAGGTGACGGAAATACCGGCGGACCTCTTCATGCTGTTCAGGCCAAGCGTTCAGCCCTATCTGATATCATGGTTCAGATTTGACCCTTCTGAGGTAATGAAGGGTGTGAAGGCCAGGACATTGATACTTCAGGGTGACAATGACATACAGGTGGGTGTTGAGGATGCAGAGCTGCTGCATGGATCAAAGCCTGACTCGACCATGTTCATAATCCCCGGAATGAACCATGTGCTGAAGGAAGCACCGACAGACAGGGAAGGGAACCTGAAGACCTATTCGGATCCGACCTTGCCCCTTGATACGGAATTTAAGGAAAAACTAATTGATTTTATAAGCGGTTTATAATTAAAATAATTATAGATAAACATGAAAGTAGTATCATATATAAAAAGAAGATACGCTTCAGGACAAAACCTGGCTTACCAGGGGGATACACTTATTTGTAAAAAGGTAAAAAGGTAAAAAGGTAAAAAAGGGAGTGTTGTAAATGGAAATCACTTTTCTTCTGTCGGCGTTGTGCGGCGTCGTTGCTATTGTATTCGCGTTATATCTAGCCTCAATGATCAGCAGACAGGATGCTGGGAATGACAGGATGAAGGAAATCGCAGGCTATATCCATGATGGAGCGATGGCTTTCCTGAAAGCTGAGTATCAGTATCTTGCAGTGTTCATCGTTGCTGTAACTGCTATCCTTTTCGTTATCGGATGGCAGACATCGATCTCTTTCGTTCTTGGAGCTCTTTTTTCTATTGCTGCAGGATACTTCGGTATGCAGGTCGCTACCAAGGCAAATGTAAGGACAGCAAATGCTGCTAAATCAGGTATGAAACAGGCGCTTAAGATCGCTTTTTCAGGTGGAGCGGTAATGGGAATGGCTGTTGTTGGTCTTGGAATACTCGGACTTGCGCTACTGTATCTTGCCTTTGATGGTAAGGTAACGTACCTAACAGGCTTCAGCCTTGGAGCATCCTCGATCGCCCTTTTCGCAAGGGTTGGAGGAGGCATTTACACCAAAGCCGCTGACGTAGGCGCTGACCTGGTTGGAAAGGTTGAAGCTGGAATACCGGAGGATGACCCGAGAAATCCTGCGGTTATCGCTGACAATGTTGGAGACAATGTTGGTGACGTAGCCGGAATGGGTGCTGACCTTTTTGAGTCATATGTCGGATCCATAGTATCTGCCCTGACTCTTGGTGTTGTTCTTCTTGGAAAGAACGGAGCCATATTCCCCATGCTCCTTGCATCTGTAGGTATTATTGGAGCAATAATCGGAATTACAATATCAAACAGCTCTAAGGAGGATAATCCTCAGAGTGCATTGAACCTTGGAACATATATAGCCGGCGGTGCTACTCTTATAGCAGCATTCGTTCTCAGTGCAACGATATTTGGTGACATGAAGGCGGCATTTGCTGTTGCAGCAGGACTTATGGTTGGTATCTTGATAGGCAAGATCACCGAGATATACACTTCAGGGGACTACAAATATGTCAAGAATATTGCTGAGGAGTCACTCTCAGGACCAGCCACCAATATCATATCAGGACTCGCTGTTGGTATGTATTCAACTCTTGTACCTGTAATATTCATAGTAGTTGGAATCATTGTCTCATATTTCATAATGGGAGGAGCACAGAATCCGACCATGGGACTTTATGGTATATCACTTGCGGCGGTAGGCATGCTTTCCACTACAGGAATAACAGTTGCTGTAGATGCATATGGTCCTATTGCTGACAATGCCGGTGGTATTGCAGAAATGTCACATCTTCCAAAGGAAGTCAGACAGATAACAGACAAGCTTGACTCAGTTGGAAATACGACTGCTGCAATAGGCAAGGGCTTCGCGATAGGCTCTGCTGCCCTTACGGCACTTGCACTCTTCGCATCATACGCAGAGGCTGTAAAGCTTGGCGCGATTAACCTTCTCAATCCCCTTACTCTCGTAGGACTCTTTGTCGGTGCTATGCTTCCATTCCTGTTCGGTGCCCTCACGATGAAGTCAGTGGGAAATGCAGCGAATGACATGGTTAAAGAGGTAAGAAGGCAGTTCAAGGAGATACCTGGAATAATGGAAGGCACCGGTAAGCCTGAGTATGAGAAGTGCGTTGCAATTTCGACAAAGGCAGCTTTAAGGGAGATGATTCTTCCTGGAGTTCTTGCTATTGTCGTACCGGTAGCGCTTGGGCTTCTGCTCGGAACTGAAGCCCTCGGAGGAATGATAGTAGGTGCGGTCACTTCAGGAGTGCTGCTTGCCATAATGATGTCCAATTCAGGCGGAGCCTGGGACAATGCCAAGAAGTACATCGAATCAGGAGAACACGGCGGAAAGGGTGGTTATGCCCACAAGGCCGCTGTTGTTGGAGATACTGTAGGAGATCCGTTCAAGGATACTTCAGGACCTTCAATGAACATACTTATAAAGCTCATGACTGTTGTTTCTCTGGTATTTGCTCCGGTAATACTGGAATACGGCGGAATCCTTCTTGACCTGCTGGCAAAATAGCTGACAGAAACAGATTATTCATTAATTTATTGTTAAAAGGCCGCAAATGCGGCCTTTTTTTGTAATATTAGTTACCATATGGCGTATAATTCTTATATAGGACAATTTACTGGTATAAGGCATGAATGAAAGGAGAGCCTGGCATTGGCCGGGCGGTACACTCAATGCTTCTAGAAAAATTATTGGAAATAATCTCACAGCATCATTATAAGCCACTTACAGTTGAGGAACTTGCACACAGCCTTCAGATCCCAAGAAATGAGCTGAAGGAATTCAGGGCTGCTGTCGATGGCTTCATAAAGGACGGCACGCTCTTTATGCTTGCCAACAACAGGATAGCCCTGCCTGAAAAATTCGGGATAATCACAGGAACACTTACTGTCAACCAGAGGGGCTTCGGCTTCGTCACAAGGGGTGCCGATGAAAGGGATGCCTTCATACCTCCTACCGCGATGGCTGATGCCATGCATGGTGACAGGGTACAGGTAAAGATACTAAGGGAAGACAAGAAGGACAAGAAGGCTGAAGGCGAGATAATAAGGGTAGTTGAACGAAAGAACACTACTGTCATAGGAACATATCAGGAATCAAGGAACTTCGGTTTCGTGTCACCTGAGGATGTAAGGCTGAAATACGACATATTCATCCCGAAGAGCGGAAGGAACTTTGCTGAGCTCGATGATGTCGTCGTTGTTGATATCACGAAGTGGCCGGAGAAGGGAAGGAACCCTGAAGGGGTAATATCTGAGATCCTTGGTAAGAAGGGCGACAAGGGTGTGGACATACTGACTGTCGTCAAGAAATATGCCCTTCCTGAGGAATTCCCGCCCAAGGTCCATGAGCAGGCTGAACGGCTTTCGGAGGTAATACCTGAAAGCGAGATAACAAGGAGACGCGACCTCAGGAATCAGATGATAATGACCATAGATGGAGCTGACGCCAAGGACCTTGATGATGCTGTAACTGTTGAAAAGAGACCTGACGGTTCCTTCAGGCTTGGGGTCCACATAGCTGACGTAACTCATTATGTGAGGGAGGGTACTCCTGTTGACAGTGAGGCATTCAAGAGGGCAACTTCTGTTTACCTTCTTGACCTTGTCATACCCATGCTTCCGAAGAAGCTTTCGAACAACCTGTGTTCTCTTAATCCCCATGAGGCAAAGCTTACCCTGAGCTGTGAAATGACTATAGACAGAAGGGGAAAGGTCATAGACTACGACATATTCGAGTCTGTAATAGAAAGCAAGCTGCGTGCCACATATGAGGATGTAACAAGGGTCCTTAAGGGTGAAATGGATGAAGGTCTTGAAAAGTACAGGGAATTCATCCCAGTGCTTAAGGACATGGAAGAACTGCAGGGTGTTCTAAAGGCCAAGAGGGATGAACGAGGTGCAATAGACTTTGACTTCCCTGAGAGCAAGATAGTTCTGGACAAGCTCGGGAAGCCCATATATGTGGGACCATACCCAAGAGAGATCTCCAACAGGATGATAGAGGAGTTCATGCTTGTCTGCAATGAGACTGTTGCCGAACACATGTTCTGGACCCGCGCCCCGTTCATATACAGGGTCCATGAGGAACCGGACGGTGAGAAGCTGAAGGCATTCTCTGAGTTTGCGTTCAACCTTGGTATTCCTGTCAGGCTATACAGCGGAGTTCAGCCAAAGTCTCTCCAGGAGGTCCTGGAGAAGGTCAAGGGAAAGAGCGAGGAGCTTATCCTTTCAAAGCTGCTCTTAAGGAGCATGATGCAGGCAAGGTACTCGCCGGAGAGCGTAGGTCATTTCGGTCTTGCTGCGACCTATTACTGCCACTTCACGTCACCAATAAGGAGATACCCTGACCTTATGATCCACAGGATCATCAAAGAGTTCATCAACAAGGGGATTCCAGAGGGAAGGGCTAAGGAACTTTCAGGGCTAGTCGCTGAAGCTTCAAAGATATCCTCCGACATGGAAAGGGTGGCTGATGAGGCTGAGAGGGACCTGGACTCCCTGAAGAAGGCAGAGTACATGAGCCTTCACATGGGTGAGACCTTCGAGGGGATAATCTCGTCCGTTACCGGCTTTGGAATATTCGTCGAGCTCCCGAACACCATAGAGGGACTGATACATATAACAAGCCTCTACGACGATTACTACCTGTTTGACGACAGGCACATGAAGCTTAGGGGGGAAAGCAACGGAAGGGAATTCGGATTAGGTGACAAGGTAAATGTTCTGGTGTCAAAGGTAGACCTTGACAGCCATGACATATTCTTCGAGCTTCCTGAGCTTATCGCTGACCTTCTTGCACCTGACGAGATATTGACAACTCCACTGCCAGGAAGGAAGCCACATAGAACCGGGCCTAAGCCTTCCGGGTCAGCAGCAAGGAATCCCGTTGAAATACCGGGTAAACCGAAACAGAAGGCTGGCTTTGTGACAGGCAGAAAACCTTCACCTACAGCGAAGCCAGGCAAACCTAAACCAGGTGCGAAGAGGAAGCCTGCCCCTGCCAAGAAAAACTCTTCAAAAAGCAAACCATAATACATAGTTCATACATTGTTAATACTGTAATGTTATAATAGTGTATAGTGACTGGCGTTAATGCTTAAGTCAATATTTAGAATGAATATGTGGAGGTAGGAAAATGAAGAAACTATTTAAATGCGACGTATGCGGCTATATCTATGAGGGAGAGGCTCCACCAGCTGCTTGTCCCAAGTGTGGAGTAGGCCCTGAGCATTTCATTGCACTGTCTGACGAGGATGCAAAGAAGATATACTCATCCGACCGGACAAATGATATCCACTTCGAGCTTATCACTCTTGTTGACAAGATGATCGCTCTCTGCAACGAGGGAATCGAGCTGAAGCTTGACCCTAACTGTGTAAGGGCATTCGAAGAGGCCAAGGATGAGCTGTGGGTGATCAAGGGCAGGTCAAAAGCTGAGCTTGCAGGACATATGGCTAAGGGCAAGTGGTAAGATAAGACAGCACTGTGAATAAAATTATAAGGTCTGCATGCTTGATAAGCGTGCAGACCTTTATCATGAGACAATATAATCCTTTGGGTCCTTCTTCAGAAGGATGTAGTTGAACTTGTACAGGAACTTGTCTGCCACAGCCTTGTGGTATTCCTGTGTAAGGTGTATCCCGTCGATGAATACCTTGGAGGGCTGATTTTGCAGCGTATCCTCTGTAATCGTCTTTGCAAAGTCGATTGTTGCAATGTTCTCATCCTGGCAGTATTCGGTGATGAGCCGCCTGTACCTCTTCAGGATAATCAGTGATTCCTGATAGTCCTCCTTGCCCATTCCCCAGATTTCATTTGCAATCTTGACTGAGATAAGGGGCTGAAGCATGATTATCGGAATTATTCCTGAATCCAGTGACATGTTGATCATCTCAACCACATTGTTGAATATGATATTGGCTGTCCTTTTGCAGAGTGCGTCGTTAGTCCCGGCAATGATAAACACATAGTCAGGTTTTATGCTAAGTGCGTCTTCGTGGAACCTTATAAGAATGTCGGTAGTGGTGTTTCCGTTGATGCCCCTGTTGATCATTTCTTCCGGCGTTTCATTCTTGACGAGGTCATACCAGGACTCGCCATTCTTTACTCCATACCCTGTCAAAAAACTATCACCGATAAAAAGCAGCTTCATGGTCACCACCTCCTTGATGTTCACTCTCTATTAATATATTTTACCGTAAAAAAGTCAAAAGTAAAATATGTATTAATAAATTATGAATTAAGAATTTGAAATTTCAGACTATATCGCGAGTTATGTTTATTATATAACACAATTACCATATTTATCCATCAAATATTTCAAGTTGAACTAAAGAAGAACAGAAAATATTGGGAATATTTTAGAATAATCAAGATAGAACTGATTTGGAACAGCTAAACTATGGTTAAGTATGGATCCAAAGATATTATTTTTATTTAGCAATAACCATGCCACGTTTTAATCTAGTTTTAAACACCATGTACTAAAATGATAATGGCGGATGAAATGCAACTGTGTTTGTGTTAGTATAGGATTCAGCGGGGTGAGAAAATGAACGACAAGAAGAACAAGACCCTGGCTGAGAACAGGAAAGCGAGACACGAATATTTCATCGAGGAAGTGTATGAGGCCGGTATCGAGTTGGTTGGGACTGAAGTTAAGTCAATCAGGATGGGATCTGCAAACCTTAGGGACAGCTACGCTGACATTGTAAACGGCGAAGTGATCCTTAAGAACATGCACATCAGTCCGTATGAGAGGGGCAACATATTCAACAAGGATCCGCTCCGGGACAGAAGGCTGCTTCTCCATAAGAGTGAGATACTCAAGCTCGAGCAGTTCACAGCTCAGGAAGGCTATACTCTGGTTCCACTGTCACTTTATCTTAAGAACGGGATAGTGAAGGTAGCGCTTGCTGTAGCCAAAGGTAAGAAGAACTACGACAAGAGGGACACAATGCTTGAAAAAGCCGCGAAGAGGGACATCGAAAGAGAGTTCAAGGAACGCGGTAGATATTGACATGCAAGATTCTGCGATATAAAATAAAGTGCTGGACATAACCAGAGCCATGGGGATGTATTGGCTTCGACAGGGATATGGACGGTTTGGTAAGCGAGTAGAAGGACCCCGTGGGCCTGCTTTAAAAAACTATGGGAATTTGTAAACGCAGAAGATAATTTTGCACTAGCAGCCTAGTCTGCTACGTTCTGCCCGGGATGGCCGTTGCCTGGGGCCAGGGCGTCATTAAACGGTAAAACGAGCCTGGCAAAGCTTTGAGCCAGGAACGGAATAAATGAAGCTACAGATTCCATAGCCTGCCTGTAGGCGATGGAGGATGGAAATTTAAACTACAGAGCTACACTCGTAGAAAGCCAGGTCGGCTGATTTCTGGACACGGGTTCGACACCCGTCATCTCCACCATATTAGTACTCAATTATTGATACAATGAAAGCTCCTGATTTTCAGGGGCTTTTGTTGTATAAAAAAGAGTATTCACTGAAACATAAGGAATTATTTCCGAATACACCACACGTTGAGACAGTCGTCTTGATAGAGAGGCAAAAGGCTTGAGCGTCAATGGATATGGCGATTTAATCAAAACGTAAAAATTGTGAAAATGGCACCAAAATTGGGTAAAAATCCTGATTTTGGTGCTTTTTGCACAGGGGGGCATACTTTTACGCGAAACGCTGGAGATGATAATATGGTTATGTGCGCAATAAATTCACGATGTATTTCCACTGAGCTAGAAACTTGGTGAACATTTTGAGTTTGGGGATACTTTCTATTCAACTCTTTCTCTCTGCCAGTATATCCGTCAATTTACGGACAGGCAAGCATGGCTACTAATTGTCAAAATTCAGCAGCTCTAACATCTACAGAATATGGTGCAATAATCTGATATAATAATATAAAATACTTATTTATAGATTGCTGTTGTTATTCCATAAAAATTGCGAGTGATTGCATAACTACTTTAATATTTTTAAGAGTATAAATTTGATGCGAGAATAATAACTGCCTACCGTAGGTCAGATTTCAATTTATGAATTAGAAAATTCAAAACTTTATTTGAATATATAACTATTTATAATATGTGAAATAATTAATATTCATACTAACCTTAAGATTACTTTCATTACATATATTGATGAGAGAATATTATATCCGTATAGAAATTGTATTTTGTATAGTTAAAACATAAGGAGTGGATATTCATGGATAATATAGAAATTTCAAAGGTAGTTTGTGACTTGGTTGAGGCTAATAATCAATATTTTATGAAAACAACTGTAGAGAGGTTATCTAAAATAACAGACTATGAACTTTTTCTTAAGGAAATTGCTTTACTTAATTGCCATTGTGAATATCGGAGAAGCCGATACAGCACTCAAATAATGTCAATATGGTATGAATTAATGAGGAATGTAAATAGAGATGTTTGGGATCCAGATGGCAAGGTATCAATGAGGGGGGATTTAGCAAGTAACATTGATTATCTGATATTAAATGATCTTTCCAATACAATCAAAGAAAAGAATAAATCATTTGTCGAGGCTTGGGAGATGATCCGTCGTGAAGTAGTTGATGGTGAATATTCATGGATAAAACATATTGATAAAATTGGCTATTGATTTTCTCTGTAATTAGAAATGATAAGTAGCCTAATGTTATAATAATATTTAATGTAATTATATAAGATCAACTCCGTAAATCTAGCGATTTTAACTTTATGATACAGTAGTTGTAGTTATTAACTAATACTTCTCACAATCAAAATGCCCTCTAACCATTGACATTACTGGATTATTTGTAAAAAGCAATATGAACGAGCCAGAATTTGTTTTAATAAATAAGTATATCAAAAATATATAACACTGAAGTTAATGTTGTGAAAAATTACAACAAACCCACAAAGACGTAATTGCTATTTCAAAGACGATCATCAATTTTTTCAAGAGATATAGGATGGGTATCCTGCTCAAATTCTGTAACGCATACAAATCTAAAGGATTCAAGGTGCTGTCATTTTCGAGTATCTGCTTTGTCTGATATCCAGCAATCGTTCAATGCACATGAACATACTGACCAATAACTATTGACCTGGATTCAGTAAGGATACCGCCTACCATTTCCTTAACTCGGCTTCAATCAACTGGCAGCAATTCACAACGATTCTTGCTGAGCAGATAACAAACCAGAGCCTTAAAGATCTGACAGTTGCAGCACGAGACAATGTGTTCATCATAGATGACACTCTCTATGAAAGAAACAGATCCAAGAAATTAGAACTGCTGGCATAGGTCTATGACCATGCAAGAAATAGGTACTGTAAGGGATTCAGGTTACTCACTCTTGGCTGGTCTGACGGCAATACTTTTGTGCCTGTTTCAGGCTCTCTGCTGGCCTAAAGAAGTTATCCCTTACCGCAGGATAGGGAAGCGATATAAATTCAAAATTTATGAAGTAGATGAATGGGTTGATAGCGGGAAAAGCGCTGATATTAAATGAATACCGATGAAGATTGAAGTCCAAGTGAGATGAAAGGTGCTGACAAATTATGAGTATTTCTACGCCTTACAGTGGTGGATTGACTGGCGAACAGTTTTTTTTCTATGAGATGCGGATAGTTTCGAAACTGTATTTGAAGTGTACTAGCGTTGAAGAAATTATTGAAATAGTCAGACGCGACAATCTTTTCCAGTATCCTACAGAGCGAAAGATCAGCAAGTTTGTCCGCGCCTGCCACCGTAGAATCCTGGCGCTTAGCAATGAGAAGCTGATTTATGAGTTAGCGAACGCACCGGTTGAGGTTGCAAAACAAATAAACCTGTATGCGATGATGCGCTATAACAGGCTTGTTAGGGAGTTTATGGAAGGGCTTATTGGCGAGAAGTATCGCCAACAGGATTTTTTCTACACTAAAAAAGATATTAACATCTTCTTTTCTCGATTACAGGAACAAAACGATGATGTGGCGGCTTGGAGCGAGCAAACGATAAAAAAATTAAAACAGGTTTTGAACAAATGCCTGATTGAAACTGAAATGCTCGATAGCGCTAACGATACATCTTTGAATCCCATTTTTATCAGCGCCGAATTAGAATCAGGTATTCGAGATAATAACGACTTGACCGCACTCGCCGCATTTAATTGTTTTAGGTAGGAGGAAAGTATGGCTGACATTAAACAAGAACTTGACAGAATAAAGGAACGTATTTCGAATCCGGATTTCCTTGCTAACAAAGGACTTTCCAATGAGGTGGGAATTCACGTTTTCAATTACGATCCCAAGCATGAACTAATTGTTCGGGCGTACATTGAGCGTCTGGTGAATACACCATCCGAAAACTACAGGATAATCGAGAGAGATCTGTACAAGATCCTACTCGAAATACTGGAGGAGAAGAGACTCCTTCCTGCTATTGCGTCACTTGAGGAAAAAAAAGGCAAGGACTATCTACTTGATAAGCTTCAGACAAAAGCAATACAGAACCGATTCCTAGTCAAGCTGGGGTACGCGTCTCATCAACCGGGTGATGTGATTTTCCTAACAGGTGTCGGTAAAGTACATCCTTTCATGCGGGCTCATATATTGCTCAATGGTATGCAAAAGGATTTCACAGACATCCCAGTAGTGATGTTCTATCCCGGTGAATATAATGGGCAAAGATTGATCCTTTTTAATAAGTTCCATGACGGGAACTACTACAGAGCGTTCAATCTACTTTAATTGGAGGAAGGCACTATGAAAATTCAAAACATGTTGCAAAAGGATATCAACCGTGACATCAACGGAGTTATCCAAGTGGGCCAAGACGACGAGCATAGTCTCGTTCAAGAACTTAGTGAGTATATAATCACCAAAGAACTTCGTCGGCATTTTAATACGTTCTTTCATAATTACTCGAAAGCCATCGATAATCCAACAGATAAAATTGGAGTATGGATTTCGGGTTTCTTCGGAAGTGGTAAATCCCACTTCCTCAAAATGCTTTCATACCTTCTTTCCAATCAAAGTGTAGCGGGTCGGAATGCAGTCGACTTTTTCAAGGACAAATTCGACGATCCGATGATGTATGCAACGGTCGTTCGTTGTACCAATATCCCAACGGAATCTATTCTCTTTAACATAGACATCGAAGGCCCAATCAACAAGGATAAAACGGCAGTTATGCGTGTGTTTGCCACAGTATTCTATAATCACCTGGGGTTCTATGGTGATGATTTGAAAATCGCGAAATTAGAACGTTTCGTGGATAAAAGCGGCAAGACAGATGAATTCCGCAGAGCCTTTGAGCAAGTTAACGGCGAATCTTGGGTAGAAGCCAGATCCTCCTACGCCTTCTTTGAGGATGATATCGTTTCAGTTCTGCAGTCTGTTCTTGGTATGAGTGAAACTGCCGCTCGCAACTGGTTTAATGGCGAAGAAAACGGAAACATGAGCATTAAGCTGCTTGTTGAGGAAATAAAGGATTATGTTGATTCTAAGGGCAAAGATTTTAGGCTCCTTTTCTGCGTTGACGAAGTAGGCCAATACATTGGGGATGATGGTGATCTGATGATCAATCTTCAATCCATCGTTGAAGAATTAGGTAGTAAGTGTCGTGGAAAAGTATGGGTAATGGTAACAAGCCAGGAAGCCATCGACTCCGTCGTTAAAATCAGTGGTGATGACTTTTCAAAGATTCAAGGGCGTTTCAATACTCGGTTGTCCCTCTCTTCTGCCTCAGTGGATGAGGTTATTAAGAAACGTATTCTCGAAAAGACAGAAGATGCACAGGCACTCCTTCATATGGTTTATGACAAGGAGCACGCTGTTTTAAAGAATCTTTTTACTTTCAATAATGCGGTGCTGGATATCAAAGGATACGCTAATGGAGGAGAATTCGCCTCTACTTATCCGTTTGTCCCTTACCATTTTATTATCTTCCAGAAAGTACTTGCTGAAATTCGCAAACACGGAAATTCCGGGAAAAGCTTATCTGGTGGGGAGCGATCGATGCTCTCTGGTTTCCAGGAAGCTACACAAAAGGTTCAAAATAAGGATGAAAATGCCATTGTGCCATTCTGGCAGTTCTACGACACGGTACATACATTCCTCGAAAGTCCAATCCGCCGAGTAATTGATCGATGTCAAACAGCTGCAGATAAACATGATGGGTTAGAACAGCGAGATGTAAGTGTCCTTAAGCTTCTGTACCTGGTACGGTATATCGATGACTTCAAGGCTAACATCGATAATATCTCCATAATGATGGTGGATGACATCCGGACCGATAAGATCAAGTTAAGACGTGAAATCGCAGAAAGTTTGGAACGGTTGGAGCGTCAAAACTATGTTGCCCGAAATGGTGACACCTACTCGTTTCTGACTGATGAGGAACAGGATATAGCTATTGACATCCGCAATACATCGGTGGACAGTGCAACTATCGTACAAAGCATCGGACAGACCATCTTTAGCGATATTTATCCATCTAAAAAATACAAATACAATAAATATGATTTCGCTTATGATCAATATATTGATGAAACCCTTGTTGGTTCAGCATCGGGCGGGGTCCGATTACGATTTGTGACGGTAGCAAGTGATTATTATAATGCGCCTGAAGCAAAGCTTTTAGCGGACTCGTTCGCCAACCATGAGGCAATTGTGCTACTTTCAGGCGATGTTCACTATTTTGAGGAGCTTGAGACCGCCGCTAAAATTCGCAAATATATTAAGCAAAAGAATGTGTCCCAGTTGCCAGAAAGTATTCAGGACATCATCCGAAAGCGACAGGCGCAAGCGCGAATACTTGAAGATAGCGCGAAGAAGCAGATTGAGAAGGCTATCATCGGAGGAGCATTTTTCATTAACGGTGAAAAAGTAGATATTAAGTATGGAGATGCCAAAATAAAGTTGGATGAGGCCTTGAAACAAATCATAGAAAGTGTCTACTCCAAACTGAATTTTGTAAACAAGTTCTTTGAGAGTGATGCTGACATATTGACCATTCTCAACAGTGCACCCCACCAAACTGTTTCTGTTGGTACCGGCGCAAACAATGAATTTGCTTTAAACGAAATTAGTCAATGGCTTGAAGATCGTCATATGAACCATGTTCCTGTTTCAATGGGCGACGTGCAGCGCCGCTATCAAGCGATCCCTTATGGCTGGCGAGAAGTTGACATTGCTGCTTTGGTCGCAAGACTTATCATTTCACAAAAAGTGGAGATTCGTTATGGTGGAGCAGTTGTAGGTAAAGAGGACAAGAACCTTGTTCGCTACATGAGATTGAAATCCGAGATTGACAAGACGAGTGTTAGCCGCCGAATAGCACCTTCTGAAGATGATATGCGAAAAGCCGTTAAGTTTCTGCGCGACTGGCTTGGACAGCTGAGCATCGCCGAAGATGAAGATGGGCTAGTCTCGTTTGTTAAAGAAACATTGATCGAGAAGCTTGGTCATTACGATAACCTGCTTATTGAATATAGTCATGATCACTACCCTCAAAAAGAAGCCGTTGAAAATGCTCGAACCTTGATTTCGGAGATTCTATCTCAAAAGAATGACAACGTGGCGTTAATAAAACGCTTGCTAGCCAAACAAGATGACTTGAAAGATGCTACTGAAGATATGGAAGAAATCGAAACCTTCTTTAAGTCTCAAAGAGGCATATTTGATTCTGCAAGAAAACTGCAAAACGATCTTCAGCACGAGCGTGATTACTTCGTCACTGACCCCACCACAAATGTCAATATCAGTGAGCTTTCTTCAATTCTCGTTATGGTAAAACCCTACGGTAGAATTAAAGATCTCTCTGATCTCATTCAGAATATCAAGAAAGCCTATGGCGTTCTGTTAAAGCAGAAGAAAGATGAAGTTCTTGGTATCGTTCAACAATGTATGAGTGACGTCCACACCCTTGCAGGCGTTGGCAGCAAGGCAACCGATGAGGTTAAGAAGTCAGATGATCGATTTACAGAATTCAAAAAGAAAATCGCGGATGCAAAAAGTTTGACTATGCTCGACGCGATGATCACTCAATTACTCAACTATAAGGACCAAGTCTGTAAGCGGATAGAAACCATTTTACATGATGTTCCGGTTACCCCTGGCGTTAAGATCGCCCAGGTGCGACGCTACGATGTTTTTCCTGTGAAGCGTCTTACCTCCCGGGAGGATGTGGATGCTTATCTTGAAAGTATTAGAAAAAAGCTCTATGACACCTTGGAGGCTAACGACGGAATTCAGATTAACTAAGTGAGGGTATCGATATGAATAAAAATGCCATTCAAAAATATGCAGTCTGGGCTCGAAATGAGCTCATCGAACAGGTGAAGCAGCGCGCCTATCAATACGGAATCAGCGCCAAGGGCTACGGCGACGAGAATGCCGCAGTTATCGCCGGGCGCGTGTTGTCCGCAGACGAGAAGCGGCAACGTGCAGCTTTTGTCAGCGAAATAAAGAGAAACGGCTTTGAACAGGCAGTTGAGGATGTGGCTTACACTTGGTTCAACCGTTTTGTTGCTCTCCGCTTTATGGAGGTCAACGATTATTTGCAAACCCATGTTCGCGTGTTTTCGGACGCGAGTGGCGGTTTCAACCCTGAAATTCTCAAAGATGTTCTGCACCTCGAACTGGAAGGTTTGGACAAATCGAAAGTTTCCAAAATGCTGAACGCTAACCAAACTGAAGAACTCTACCGTTATCTACTGCTCACCCAGTGCAACGCGCTGAACGCCGCCCTGCCAGAGATGTTCGAGAAACTAGGAACCTATACCGAGATGCTATTGCCGAACAATATCCTCAAACAGGATAGTGTACTCGCACGCCTTGTGAAGGACATTGATGAGGACGACTGGAAAGATGCAGTACAGATTATTGGGTGGATGTACCAGTATTACAACACCGAGCCGAAACAGGCTGTGTTCGATGGTTTGAAGAAAAACGTGAAAATCACAAAGGAAAAAATTCCTGCTGCAACTCAGCTTTTTACACCGGACTGGATTGTACGTTACATGGTGGAAAACTCCCTCGGCCGGCTATGGCTTGAATCGCATCCGAATCCTACGCTGAAAGCGAATTGGAAATACTACCTCGACGAAGCGGAGCAAACGCCGGAAGTTGCTGAAAAACTCCGCGTTATGAAGGCGCAGTCGCCTGTGAAGTCACCGGAAGACATCCGCCTGATCGATCCTTGCATGGGCAGCGGCCATATATTAGTTTACTCCTTTGACGTGCTTATGCAGATTTATGAGAGCGAGGGCTACAATCCCCGCGATGCCGCAAGGTTGATACTCGAAAAGAACATCTACGGTCTGGACATAGACTGCAGAGCATATCAGCTTGCCTATTTTTCGTTGATGATGAAAGCACGGCAGTACAACCGTCGTATTTTCACCGATGGAGTGAAGCCGCAGGTTTATCACCCCGCAGGATTCCCAGACGGTGAGGAGTATGGCTCGCTCTTGAAAGTGGACGAACTCGAACCGATGCCTGTTGAAAATACAGGACAGTTAAGTATTGATGACACTACTTATGACTTGCAACTGAACGCTTGGAACTTCAAGCGCCTGTTGGCGCTGAAGTACGATGTCGTCGTTACCAACCCGCCTTATATGGGCGGTTCGGGCATGGGATCCAAACTGTCGGACTTCGTTAAGAAAAACTACCCCGACAGCAAGAGCGATACCTTCTCTGCATTTATTGAACGTGCTGACCAATTTCTTACTCCCCGTGGTTTTCAGTCAATGATTACAATGGAGAGTTGGATGTTTTTGTCAAGCTTTGAGAAATTACGAGACAAGATATTTGACTCCAAAACGATAATCAACCTTGTGCATATGCCTTATCTTGGTAAGGGAGGTACGAGTTTGGGTATTAACTTCGGAACAGCTGCTTTTATCTTATACAAAAAGCGAGTACCGGGTTATGTGTCCCAGTATGACTACATTCGCTATTACGAAACTACTGATGAGGGTATACCATTTGTTTTCCCTACCATTAACGAGCGTTATAAAACGGCGAAGTCAGATGACTTTGAACTAATTCCAGGAAAGCCAGTTGCATACTGGCTCAGTTCGCCACTATTTGAATCTTTTAAGTTGAACAACATAGGCGATTTTTTGACCACTCGTGAAGGAATGGCTACCGCAGACAATGATAGGTTTTTAAGATATTGGCACGAGGTTGTCACCGGTAGCATTTCGTTTTCAACTGGCAACGCTGATGAAGGAGCCAAAGAGAAAAGGAAATGGTTTCCATATAACAAAGGCGGAATTTTTCGCCGTTGGTATGGCAACAACGAGTACATCGTGAACTGGCAAAACTCAGGGCTTGAAATCAGGAACAATATTGACACTAAGACGGGGAGAATTCGTTCCCATAACTATAATGGTGCCTTTGCTTTTCGCAAAGGAATAACATGGTCAGCTCTTACAACTGGAGATATTTCAATAAGGTACTGCCCCGGTGGATATCTCTTCGATTCAAAAGGTGCAATGGGGTTTGCAATAGAACAGAAATCTCTGTTCTATTGCCTAGGCTTACTTAATTCGGCTGTAGCAAAAGAGTATTTATCATTCTTCTCGCCAACTATGGACTTTAAAGTAGGAGATGTGATTCAAATCCCTTTAGATAAATCACTAAAACATAGCGATGAGATATGCCATATTGTAAGCAATAACATAGAAATATCCCGCTCTGATTGGGATTCTTTTGAGGTGTCGTGGGACTTCAAACGCCACCCAATTCTCTGCGGCGAGCGGACAGTTGCGGCGGCGTTTGCCAAGTGGGAGCGCGAGACGAAAGAGCGGTTTGAAACTCTCAAAGCCAACGAGGAAGAACTCAACCGTATATTTATCGATATCTACGGCTTGCAGGACGAACTCACGCCGGAGGTGGAGGACAAGGACGTTACCGTGCGCCAAGCTGACTTGGGGCGCGAGATTCGCAGTCTGATTAGCTATGCTGTGGGTTGTATGTTCGGGCGGTACTCGCTGGATGACGAGGGGCTTGCCTATGCAGGCGGCGACTGGGATGCTGGGAAATACCGCTCATTTACCCCCGACAAGAATAATATCCTACCCATCTGCGACGACGAATATTTCGACGACGACATTTTGGGGCGGTTTGTAGATTTCGTGCGCGTGGTATATAGTGCGGAAACCTTGGAGGAAAATCTGAAGTTCATCGCCGACGCTCTCTGCGGTAAGGGTACGCCGCGTGAGGCTATTCGAAACTACTTCCTAAATGACTTCTACGCTGACCATTGCAAGATGTATCAGAAACGTCCGATTTACTGGCTGTTTGACAGTGGTAAAAAGAACGGGTTCAAGTCTCTCGTTTATTTGCACCGCTATTCGCGTGACCTGCTCGCAAAGCTGAGGACGGATTACGTCCACGAACAGCAGGAGCGTTATCGTACACAGCTTTCGCATATCGCTGCCGCCCTGAACACAGCTACGGGTTCAGAACGCGCACGGCTATTAAAACAACAGGATAAACTGTCAGAACAACTGAAAGAAATCACTGCCTTTGAAGAGAAGGTACATCACCTCGCCGATCAAAACATCGAGATTGACCTCGACGACGGTGTTAAGAAGAACTATGAGATTTTCACAGATGTTCTGGCGAAGATATAGGAGGACACTATGCTGTCAGAAACGATAAAACTAAGGCTCGCGGAACGGTTCGCCGCGCCGCTGACTGAATTTCATAAACGCCGAATCGTCTTCTGGCACGACGAGGACGGCGAATTTTCAGATGGAGTTGACGAACTCGATCTGTCCGGAGTGAGAGTCGTTAAACTTACCGGGTCAAACAACTTCGCCGTTAAAAAACTACTATCGGCCGATGATTTGACGGGCGACTACCTTATCTACGACCCGCTGTCCTACGAGAAAGACCAGCACGATGACTGGCTGCTGGACATCAAGCTTTATTGCGAGGATTTTCGCGCTGACCTTGTGTCGCTCCAAATGGAGGAGTTACTCGTCGAGCCGTCATCGGCAATGCGCAAGACCATGAAACTGTACTCCAAATTCCTCGACAACAAAGACCGCAAGGCAAAGCTGAAAAGAATCGGGCATACTTACCAGACACCACTGCAGCTGCACATTGACATTATGTCGGTGCTGTGCGGAATAAATGGTGGTTCGGCACAGGATGTTATCATCGCTGTTCTGTCGGCAGGCTTGGAAAAAGAAAGTAATGATGCACTAATTAATATTGAGAAGTTTGGCAACATCGAAGCATTCTGGCAGTTAGTTCACAAGCACACAGGCTATCAGAATAGCGATGACCGGCCGCTTTCCGAACTTGCAGCACATATCCTTATTACCGCTCTGTCGCAGACAATGCCAACTTCTGCCCTGCGAGGCTTGGAGCGGTTTGCGTCCGATTCTAACAAGGCATACTGCTATCAGCTTGTTCATGAATGGCAACGCGGCGACGGCAGTGGTGACTTGGAAGAGATTTGTCATTATGTAGAGCGTGAATTGCGCCTTGGCGACCGCTTTGACAAGACGGAAATAAGTATTCTTCTAAAGAGCGATACGTTCCCAGCTATCAACGAAAGCATACTCAAGCGTTATTTTAAAGAGATTTCTGAGAACGTCATAAAAGTTGAGGACATCATTGGTGCTGTAGAAAACCGACGCACCGCTGCTTGGTATGCCCTGACCGAGGATTACCTCGAAAGTTTGTATTACATCGCAAAAATGCAAGAGTTTTACCTCCTACATATCGATGGCTTCCACATCGTTGAGCCTGTGAAAGTCTGGAAACTATATACAACCGATGCCTATGAGATGGACAGCCATTATAGGCATTTCCACTTCTGCTTCGGCAATACCCTGAAAAGTCCGAATGCTCTCTTGGAAGATGCTTTGAAGAAGTGTTCCGATGTAGTCGAGGGTTTATACCGTGAGTGGTTCCTGAAGCAACTCACTTTTACTTGGACAAAAGCCATAGAGAGCGATTTGGAGTCGCTTGGCTATGTTTCTGAGATAAATGAACAGCGAAGATTCTATAACCGATATGTTTCACCGAACGTAAGTAAGGGAAACCGTGTGTTCGTAGTAATTTCGGATGCTCTGCGCTACGAGGTTGCCGCCGAACTATCCGAAACCCTGAGCCATGCAACCAAGGGTACGGCGTCACTTGAAGCGGTGCAAGCTGTGTTCCCAAGCATCACGAAATTTGGGATGGCAGCTCTACTGCCAGGTAAAGAGGTATCGGCAAACAAAAAGATCGACGTATTTATAGATGGCAATCCTACCGTCAGCACTGCTCAGCGCGGCACTATACTGAATGCCGCTAACCCTGAGAGCGTAGCGGTTACCTATAAAGATCTGCTTCAAATGAAAAAACAAGAACGGCGTGACTTGGTTGCAGGCAAGGAGATTATATATATCTACCACAATACGATTGACGCTATTGGTGATAAAGCTGCCACCGAAACGAAAGTGTTCGAGGCTTGCAACGATGCAATTGACGAATTGACCGCCATCGTCAAAATTATCGTAAACGATCTGAGTGGAGTGAATATCTTTATCACCGCTGACCACGGCTTCCTATACACCTACAAGCCCCTTGAAGAAAGCCAGAAAATCAGCAAGCAGACCTTTAACGGCGATATATTGGAGCTCGGTAGACGTTATGCTCTCGTGTCACCTGATACGAATGCTGACTATCTATTGCCTATCAAAACAGAACGGACTATCGGCGGCGAGCCAATGAAAGGTTATGCTTCACAGAATACAGTCCGTATCAAAGTACAGGGCGGCGGCGAGAACTATGTCCATGGTGGCATTAGTATGCAGGAGATGGTTGTTCCGGTCATCGTCTATAAGGGTATGCGAACAGGCTACAAGAAGTATGTCGAGGTACAGAATCCGGGACTTTCACTCATCTCTGAAAGCCGTAAGGTGTCAAACCTGATGTTTTCACTCGACTTCCTGCAAAAGCAGCCGGTTGGTGATAAGGTTCAGCCGTGCAATTACACCCTGTATTTTACCGACGAGGTTGGCGCACCTGTTAGCGACTTCCAGATAGTTATTGCTGATAGAATAAGCAATAACGCCTCTGACCGAGTATTCCGCGTAAGATTTACGCTGAAGCAGGCGCAGTACAACAAAAATAAATTATACCGCCTTGTTATTGCAAACGATACTGACGCACCAGAAGAGGTGGAGTTCCGCATTGACATTGCGTTTGCCGATGATTTCGGCTTTGATCTGTAAAACAAGGAGGATTCTGCAATGGATTTAGAATCAACTGGGTATACGCCGGAAACAGAAGATGCAAACGAGGCCATCGATCGAAAACTGCGTGAACATTTTGACGGAAAGATTGTCCGCAAAGACCTGACCAAAGCTATCAAAGAGGGCGCAAATGTGCCTGTCTATGTCTTGGAGTTTTTGCTTGGACAGTATTGCTCTTCCGACGACCCTCAAATTATCGAAAGCGGCGTCGCAAACGTTAAACGAATTCTTTCAGAGAATTTCGTGCGACCTGACGAAGCACAAAAGGTTCTTTCCGGCTTACGTGAACGCGGCAGCTACACAGTCATTGACCGCATAACGGTCAGCTTGAATATTAAACTCGACCGCTATGAAGCTGATTTTTCAAACCTTGGCGTTCGGAACATTCCTATATCTTCAGACTATGTATCAAAGTACGACCGCCTACTCTGCGGTGGTATTTGGTGTATTATCGGACTTGAATACGAGTATATAGAGGAAGATAAAAAATCCACACCAATTCGCATTGTGAAGTTGACGCCGATTCAGATGCCGCACATCGACATGGATGAAATTAAGAACGGTCGTCGTGCCTTTACAAAGGACGAATGGATTACAGTCTTGCTTCGTTCAACAGGGATGGAAGCAGACCGCTTCACCAATCGCGAGAAGTGGCTGCAACTCGCCCGTATGCTCCCACTGATTGAAAACAACTTTAACTTATGCGAACTTGGACCCCGCAGCACCGGCAAGTCACACCTTTATAAGGAGATCTCACCGAACTCCATACTTGTGTCTGGTGGGCAGACTACGGTTGCTAACCTCTTCTATAATATGGCGAGCAAGCAAGTCGGGCTTGTCGGCCTTTGGGATTGTGTGGCTTTCGACGAAGTGGCAGGCATAACTTTTAAGGATAAAGATGGCGTTCAGATCATGAAGGACTATATGGCTTCCGGATCTTTTGCCAGAGGTAAAGAGGAAAAGGCAGCATCCGCTTCAATGGCATTTGTGGGTAATATCAATCAGAGTGTAGATGTGCTGCTCAAAACCTCACATCTGTTTGATCCATTCCCAGAAGCGATGGCTTATGACACGGCATTCCTCGATCGTATGCACTGCTATGTGCCAGGTTGGGAGATCCCGAAATATCGCCCTGAATCATTCACCAACGACTATGGTTTCATTACTGATTACCTCGCGGAGTTTATGCGGCAGATGCGAAAAGAGCCTTTCGGTGACGTGTGCGACAAGTACTTCCGCTTTGGAAGCAACCTGAACCAACGAGATGTTATTGCTGTCCGCAAGATGGTGTCAGGCTTCACTAAGCTGCTTTATCCCAACGGCGAGTTTACAAAAGATGATGTGAAGGAAATACTGACATTTGCACTCGAAATGCGCCGCCGTGTTAAGGAACAGCTAAAGAAAATCGGCGGGATGGAGTTCTATGATGTGAACTTCTCTTACATTGACAATGAAACCTTTGAGGAACATTATGTCTCAGTGCCGGAGCAAGGTGGCGGCAAAATAATACCTGAAGGGCTGACGAACCCTGGCAATATCTATACCATCTCTCAGGGCAAGACCGGAATGATAGGCGTCTATCGTCTCGAAACGCAGATGATTCCCGGCAACGGCAAATTTGAGCGTACAGGGCTTGGATCTGATCGTGATGCAAAAGAAGCTACAAACACAGCGTTCAACTATTTGAAGGCGAGCGGTAACCAGATTAGTGGTCAAATCAGCACAACGACGAAAGATTACATTATCAACTACCAAGATCTGAACGGCATTGGAATGACGAAATACCTTACATTGCCGTCTGTTATTGCGCTTGCCTCCTGCGCTTTAAACAAACCGACGCTATCAAGCCTCGCGGTTCTGGGCGAAATCAGCATCAGCGGAACAATCCTCAAAGTCGATGAGCTGGCGAGTGTCTTACAAGTCTGCCTTGATGCCGGTGCGAAGAAGGTGCTGATACCTATAACGTCTGCTGCTGAACTTGGAACGGTTCCATCAGACCTCATCGGCGCGTTTAGTTTGATATTTTATAGTACACCGCAGGAAGCTGTGTTTAAAGCTTTGGGTGTGGAATAAGGGAGGGCAAGCATGAGTTATTCTGTTACTAAGCACGGAGAGGTCATATCACGAGAAATAATTAGCACAGTGAAAACACGCTACGAAACTGTGACACGTTCCATCAATAGAGAATTCTGGAACTTACAGAGTGATACAAGTCACAGTATGCTTGTCGGTTCATTTGGTAGAGGAACAGCAATAGACACGAGTGATATTGATGTTCTAGTCGAACTGCCGAAAAGCGAATATGACCGCTATGACATCGTGAAAGGCAACGGTCAATCACGCCTATTACAGGCTGTCCGTAGTGCTATACAAACCGCTTACCCCAGAAGTGACGTCAGAGCAGATGGTCAAGTAGTTAAAATTAATTTCAGTGACGGCGTTAGATTTGAGGTCTTGCCTGCTTTTCAAAGTGTGAGCTATTGGGGACAAAGTGATCCTACATACACTTATCCCGACACGAATATGGGCGGCAACTGGAAATCAACAAATCCGAAAGCAGAACAAAATGCAATGATAATAAAGAATAACAGCAGTAACGGTTTGCTCTTTGATACCTGCAAACATTTTCGCAGGGTGAGAGATAATCATTTTAGCAGCTACCATCTCTCTGGAATCGTGATTGACAGCTTTGTTTACGCTGCGATGGGAAATTGGCAATGGACACGGGAAGGTGGCTCGTCATCAGCCGCTCAAGGTGACTACGAAAGGGTGCTTTCCGACTATTTGAATCAAAATTCGTCGTACTGGCTACCATTAATGATTTCAGCACCGGGAAGCAATCAGACCGTTGATACTGCTTCAAGTATAGAATGTCTTAAAAAAGTGGTTAGCTACATAGCTGATTGATTTAAAAGAGAAGCGAGGGAGAAAAATGTCTGTAGGAGATTGGTTTAGTGCATTCTGTGACAATATCCGTATTAGCAGTGATGATGTGTCTACAATCAGAGCTCGTTATTACCAAATCACTAAGCGAATAAACCTTGATTATTATGGCACGTCCTCTGATACGGCTCATAGCTTGTACATCGGTTCTTATGGACGTCACACAGAAATTTATACAAGCGATATTGACATGCTCATGCAGCTGCCATATGCTACATACGAAAAATTCAATAAGTACTCCGGTAATGGACAGTCTGCGTTACTTCAAGAAGTGAAGAAAGTGCTGGCTAAGACCTATAGCGTTACGAATTTAAAAGGCGACGGCCAGATTATCAGTCTTCCGTTTCAAGATGGAATAAACATTGAAGTGTTGCCGACCTTCATAAATAAAGACGGCAGCTACACCTATCCGAACTCCAATAACGGTGGTAGTTGGAAAACAACAGATCCGAAAGCTTAAATTAACGCGATCAAAGAAATGAACGATAAGTGCAATGGGAATCTTAAACACTATGCAGGATGATGCGGGTTTGGAAAAATAAATGCAGTGTTGATATAAGCGGGATACTGATAGACATTCTTGCTCACCGATTTATTTCGTCTTGAAAAGAACGGGACAAGTCACTTATTTATTATGACTGGATGAGTCGTGACTTTTTTAAATATCTGAGTGAACAAGACACACAGCAAACGACATGGCAAGCGATGGGAAGCAATCGATATATTTTTCACAGCGGGTCTTTTGTGTATAAGGCTAAAATTGCATACAATACTGCTGTAGCGGCAATTGAAGAAGAATCCGACTTTCCGACAACAGCAAAATCAAAATGGAGGGAAATTTATGGAAACAAGTTCCCCACATAAAGAGGCTCTAGGGACGCAAATTCGAGAGGCTTACGGGCGTATAGTCTACACTTACACGACGCATTTAAAGAAGATGAACCGGTTGGATAAAAACAATCGGTATATCAAGTATGCCCAGATTTTGCTGTCGGCAATATCGACTGGCGGCTTTTTGGGGTCATTGATTACTAATCAGTTAGTTATGACATGCATAGGTGGCATTTTTTCAACAGTCTTGCTATTTCTGAATCTTTATTTCAAGGACTTTAATCTCATTGAAGAGTCGAAACAACATAGAATTGCTTCGGACAATTTATGGTTAATCCGGGAACAGTACATCTCTTTGCTTACTGACTTTGATGTTCTTTCCGAGGATGACATAATCGCAAAACGGGATGAACTGCAAAAACTCACTTTCGAGGTGTATAATAAATCGCCTAAAACCGACGCGAAGAGTTATTCTGACGCACAGAAAGCCCTTAAAACTGAAGAGGAGCAGTTCTTTACCCCGGAGGAGATTGATAAAATGCTTCCAGCACATCTTCGAATGGGGAAATGAATGCAAGCGATGAAACACAAGATATCTGCATGCCTTCATAATTAGACGTTTATGGGCTTTAGGGAATGTTAATGATTTACATTATAAGACACCAAAACGCGAAAAATATAAAACGACCACTTATCCAATTAGTATTGATATATCCCCTCGAACGGAAATATCCCTAAAAACTCGTTCGACGTATTCCCTTGAACGAGGAAAATCAAAAAGGGTGTATCGGCGTATTTACCCCTACGAAAAAATGCAAAAACACACTCCAGACATCAATACGAGCGGTTTGAGCCATGTTGAGACAGTAGTTGTAAGAGGCGCGAAATTTTTGCGTAGACTAGCTATGCTTGTCTAACCGTAAATTGATGGATATACTAGCAGAGAGAAAGGATATTCCTATATGCTAATTATCTAAAATGGAGCTAATAAGAGTGCTGTAGCAATAGTGGATCTATGTTCCTACTAATTTTGCTACAGCAAGAAGACCTCCGCAAAAGTATAATTAAAGAAGTTTGAAAAAAGGGTTTCCGTGGATCAGCATCGTTTTGATGCGGATGATGGATGCCCCTTTTTGTGTTATCGGGAGTATGAGGTTAGTTAAGAAACTAATTGCCCTGCAAAATTGTAAGTCAATAAATAATTATAAAGTGTGAAGAATTAAAAAGGTTAGGAGCCAGCTCCAAAATACGCTAATGCTATAGCGTCAAGCTGTGCAGCAATTTGCTCAAAATTACAATCCAAATCCAGAGTCCGGACGCTTATTATATTGCCACTCATGCGATATGTGTTATTTGGTAGTGTGGCTTCATCGGTCTTAGCATATAAAAGCATACCAGATACCTCGTGTGGCTGGTTACTGAGCTGACTTTCTTTATTCTTTACATAAGTAAATATCTGATACAGATTTCCTGAATGAAGTGTTTGCACATCATACTGAGTCTGCATCGTATAGGAGTAATATTTTGCATCGATTATCAGTGTCTTCTCATCTTTCGAAAGCATGATATCTGTCTTCATAACCGGAAGCATATCATTCATATCATCATCTAACTGCCATGGAATCTGAGATGCATTTGCCATTATTTTTGGATGTTCTCTCCTGAAATATTCCAGAATGAATTTCTCGTATAATCGGTTCATGTGCTGTTCATCAATGAAATCCATCAACTTACTATTACCAGCGGAATTAGTCTGAAGTAAGCCCTTCACAACCAGGTAACAAATTGAAATAAGCATTTGGTAAGTCTGATTGCTCCGATTGTACTGAAATCCCCAATTTATATTATGAACATCTAGCGTTTCAACCTCATCGAAGAAGACAAGTAGTTTACGCATTTCCTTTTTTCGTGCTTTGGAAATATCCGAATGCAGTAGAAGTTCAACAGTTGTCTTGATAACGCGATTCATATAATAATTCACTGAAAAATCGTCATACACACAAACCATCTGCTTTTTCAATATAGTCCGAGCTTTTATTGATTCTGATATATCAATCTTTCCTCGAAGTGCAGACAATGCGTCCGTTTCAGGTATGTATTCTCGTATTAACCCTCTCTTGAGTTGAACTGAAATACCTTTTGAAAGAATGGCTGCGCATAACTCTGCAACATTGCTAAAATGTTCTGTGGATATATTTTTATAACCCTGCTCATTCAGCACTTTGAATGCATATGATAGCATATGGTAAACATTCTGTATAGGTATCACTTAATTGCGCTCATTAAATTATTAGCCCAGTCTTTAATCTTCAGAGGCTCGTCAAACCAGTACTCCTTTAATAGCGGGATGAGCTCATACTCAACGATATTTGTGAGCACAGAATGTGTAATTTCGTTGAGCTCACAGAAGTAGCTGTGACCTATGCAGAAGCTCTCACCAAGGGATTCATCTGCGGCAATGACTCCATTCAGATTTTCAACACAGTTGATAAGGTTGTCGAATTTAACACTCGACAGTCTCATACGGTATGCTCTGAAACGATCCGATTCAAATCCAGGTCGCATTTCATAGAAAGCAAAACGTCTGCGTAGTGCATAATCAAGCATAGCTAAACTTCTATCCGCTGTGTTCATCATACCAATAATATAAACATTTTTAGGAACTGAGAACTTCTCATCGGAATAAAGGAGTTGCAACGCATTTCCGCGTTTGTCATTCTCGATAAGCATAAAAAGCTCACCAAAGATTTTGCTCAAGTTTCCTCTGTTAATCTCATCAATGATAAAAAAATATTCATGCTCAAGGTCATCAGCGGCCTTTTTGCAAAAGTTATAGAAGGAGCCCTTCTTTATTTCAAATCCTTGACCGGAAGAGGAAGGACGAAAACCTTCGATAAAATCTTCATAACTATAACTTTGGTGAAACTGGATCATCATTAAACGTTCCTGATCTTTGGCACCCATCATGGAATAGGCCAAACGCTTGGCGGCATATGTTTTACCGACACCAGGAGCACCCTGAAGTATAACGTTTTTCTTTGTTCGAATTAGACCGACAAGAGTAGTATAGCTATCCTTATCCATGTACACTTCTTCAAGAAACTTATCCGAGTCATAAAGCGGATAAGAAACCTCAGATATCTTGTCGTCATCTGTATCTTCATCCTTTTCAAATAAAGCGCATAATTTCTCAACATAATCTGTATAGGAAGTAATATCCGTTAAAGCTTTCATTACTGACTGACCTGGATGTTCCTTTGGCTGTTCTAAGCAATTATCAGTCCAATCCATCCTTCGTAGATTAGGATAGTCGGAATCTATGGATGTATCAAAGAAGTAATCCGATTTAACTACACCTCGACCAATAAGCTGATACATGCCCTTCTTAACAAAAACAATATCGCCTGGCTTCATTTCATGTACGAATTGCCAAGTTGCATGAGTTGCATTTTTGTACGAGTGAGATGGGTCACGTTTCTCTTTCAAGGCAACCTTCATATCGTCTTTATTGGCGTATTGTGTCAAATCCCCAATTTCATGCCAGCCAAGTCCTATCACGCTTTGCCGATAGAAATCATCCCACTTATATGCGCCATTGCCAGGTGAGTAAATCCAGTAATGAACAGTATCCACATCTTCGTCTGCGAGACCTGCCCCTTTATCGTCACGAGTAGTCTTCACACCTTTCTTGAATATTTCTGAGGCTAGACTTTCTGTCATATCAACTTTCCGACCATCGTCAGTCAATGTCCATTTTCCATAGGTTGAATTATCTATATAACCTCCATATACAAGATAATTTCGAGCAAACGCTACTTCGTTTTCAAACCTATTAACGTTACTTTTGCCTCTGGTTTCGCTTATTTCTTCTTCTGTAAGTTTTTCATTCTCGATGATTTTCTTTCTGGTATCTTGAGGTGATGCTGAGCCATCAAGATCACGTAATGCTTGAATAAGTGGTTTAAACCATTTTAAAAACGCTGCGTTCGAAACCTTAGTTTTTTCGGATTTCTTTTCCTGATTCACTACCTCAGAATATTGCCATGCTTCAAAAGATAGTTCTTTAAAGTCCTTCAATCTACTCTCACTGCTGCTAAGGTAGCTTCGGAGCTTTTCGATAATGTCAAAATACTTCTTGGACAGAATCTTGGCTTCAATGGCAGGCAGAGATGAAACGACAGTCGAAGGAATTTTTCCTGATTCATAAATATACCATGTGTTACGTTGGTCAAGATTGAGAAAAGAATTAGGAGCTATCCAATAAAGACCCATCGTGATTTTGCTGTTGCCATTGCCTTTTTTATTGATGGCAAGGTCAAAGTACTTTGAGAGAACCTCCCGGGCTTCTGCTGAAGGATTATCAGCATACTTTAAAGCTGATTCAAACAGTTCCCATAGTTCGTCAATATCGCGCTCTGCTCTCTCTCCTACAAAGCTGTAGAATGTGGCATTTTGGTTGTTTAGCACAGGAATACTATCAAAGGACGTGGGAACTGCAGCCTGAACTTCGAATATCTCTGCTAATGCAGAGATGATTTTCACTCGGTTTGTTTCCTTCATAGAGCTCTTATTGAATAGCCCAAATACAGTGAATGGATCTATGTCAACAATCTGGTTATCTTTTTCCAGAGTTGGTAGACTAATGCTGGTATCGCTGTACATACGCTTTACCTTTTCAATGAGCTCCTGGCGATTGCTCTTGTATGCTAAGAGCAGATGAGAGAACGCCTCGTAAAATTTAACCCAATCATATTGATTTGTATTCATCATAGTTTCCTCCGGATATTTTAATCGCAATTGTTGATAAATTGCCTTAATGATCACCTCTCCACAGGTGGTGAATGCTAAAAGTTTAGTCATATAACTTATTGTATAGAAGGACTTTCTCATTACAGTGAGGTTTGCGTCCGATATACAATGATTCATATTTTCATGACAGAGAGTGTTTCAATCAGGTGATACTGGGATTCCCATCAACACTTATCGTTATGGATTGTTATTGAGCATTTTTATGCTATTACCATTGTATATCATTTAGAACTAAATAATAACCCATAGAACTCATCATCAGAGTGATGTTACCTATGAGTAGTGAGTAAATCTTACAGAAAGTGTTTATTTACACCTTCTCTCAATCGGTGGAAGTAATAATTCAATAATCATTTTCTGCAGATTTTGTGAAATTAGCAATTATTATGTAAACCTTGAAGGTGAAAGTGTGAACTATAGTTCACACTATTTTTTGTGCAAAAATATGAGAATTACAAATCGATAGATAGCTGTTTACAGGTGTAAATTCCCGGCATATAATAAAAATGAACATACGTTCGAATGAAGAAAGGGGTGAGAAAATGAAAAATATAGTTCTCGTCTGTCATCGCAAGCGGCGAGGGATAAGTCAAAAAGCTTTAGCTAAAGACTTAGATATAACGAGGGAATACATGAATTTACTTGAAAACAGTAAGAAACAACCAAGTAGCCATCTAGCTCGTCGAATTGCGAAATACTTTGGGACAACCGCTAAGGCCGTTTTTCCAACATACTCGCCTGAAGAAGAAGAGTCTCAAAATTCATCCTAAAGCTTCACAATAAAACATAGCAAAGCAAGTATCCAAGAAATTGGATACCAAGAGGGTTCAATGAAAAAGTTAAAAATTAACTACAAGACTCAAGTCCAATACAGCCAAGATCAAAAGATGACGACACCCTCTATGGTGGAGCCGGAGCAGCCAATGCCACTAAAAGTAAAACCATATTCTCATCAGATTATAGGCTACAACTTAGCCTGCAGAATTCTCGGGATATTTGAGGGAGGTGGTTAAGATCTCAAAAGAAGAAGCCAAATCAAAAGGCGTAGCCCTTTTGATGGAATGAAATGGGCTGCGGCAAGACAATCACAACAATCGCAGTTTTAGGCAGAGCATACCTGAACAATAAAATAAAACGAGCTCTCATCATCGCTCCGAAATCCATCGTTGGAGTGTGGAAGGAGGAGTTTGAAAAATTCTCAAATTTTCCGTACATTCTACGAATCCTGACTGGAAGCAGCCTTCAGAAGGTGCAGCAACTAAAGACGATCAATAGCCAAGGCCTGCAGATCGCAGTAGTCAATTACGACAGCGTCTCACTGATTGAGGACGAACTTCTCAAGTGGTCACCGGACTTCATTGTTGCAGACGAGTCAACCAGGATTAAGAATCCTGGTGCCAAGACCAGCAAGGCAGTCCATAGGATTGCTAGGAAATGCAGATACAGGATGATTCTCACAGGGTCACCAGTAACTCAGAATCCACTGGACCTATACTCACAGTACAAGATGCTGGATGAAAGCATCTTCGGAAGCTCCTTCTACGCTTTCAAGAACCGGTATGCGGTCCTTGGAAAATTCCATCAGCCAGTAGCTTATAAGAACATACCAGAACTCATAGAGAAGGCACATTCAATAGCTTACAGAGTAACAAAAGCAGACGCTCTGGACCTTCCAGAGACAATAGATGAAATATACCCTGTGATTCTCGAGCCAAAAGCTCAGAAGCACTACAGGAAGTTCGTGAGGGACTCATACCTGGAACTATCCAAGGGTGAGGTAACAGCCACAAACATCCTGACAAGGATCCTGAGGCTTCAACAGATGACCGGAGGGTTCATCAGAGCAGACGATGAAACAGAGCGATACGAGCAGGTATCAAGCGCCAAGCTTGAAGCTCTGGAGGATATCCTGGACTCCGTCCTTGAATCAGGCGAGAAGCTGGTAGTAATGGCCAGGTTCATCCCAGAGATAGAACAGATCAAGAAGCTCTTTGAAAACAGAATGGTCGGGCACGCTACTATCCACGGAAGTACAAGAGATAGGGCAGAAGAGATCCGGCGCTTCCAAGAGGACCCTGAGTGTAGAGTCTTTTTGGGACAGATACAAACGACGTCAATGGGGATAACTCTGACTGCAGCAAGCACCTGCGTCTTCTACAGTCTATCCTACAACTACGCAGACTACATTCAGGCAAAGGCTAGGATCCATAGGATCGGCCAAAAGAACAAATGCGTGTACATTCACTTAGTCGCTAAAGGAACTATCGACGAGACCGTACTCACTGCCCTCCAGAAGAAGGAGGATATCGCACATTCAATCGTGGACAACTGGAAGAACATAATCACATAAGGGGAGTGGAGGAACATAGAAAATGAGATATTCAAACTAGCAGACAAACTAAAGGAACTCAGAAGTGTTAAGAAGCAAGTGGAGGAAGAGCTGAAATTCCTAAACAAGACCATCGATGAAACAGACCAAAGACTAACCGAACTAATGATTAACAATGAGACACAGAGCTTCAATCGCAGTGGCACACTGTTTTACCTAAACACTAAGATCTACGCATCCGCTGCAGGAGAGAAGAAAGAGGAGCTTTTTGAAGCCCTCAAGGAACAAGGGTATGGATCCCTTGTGGTTGAGACTGTCAACGCAAACAGTCTGTCTGCCTTCGTCAAAGAGCAGATATTAGAAAATGAGGATTTATTACCCAATTGGCTCGAAGGTAAAGTAAACGTATTCGAGAGGACCACAGTTGGGGTCAGGAAGGCGTAAAGCACCTGATGCAAAGAAACAAAGAAGCAAAGAAACAAAGAAGCAAAGAAACAAAGAAACAAAGAAACGAAGAAACGAAGAAACGAAGAAGCTAAGAAGCTAAGAAACAAAGAGACGAAGAAAATAAGTGCTTAGAAGCATTAGATATAACGAGGAGGACATAAGTAATGAAAGAGAAAGACAATGAAATGATGGTGCCTGCATCAAGCGAGGGATTCCTTAAATTGGTAGATGTAGACCTGGCAGATAATCTAAGTGAGGAGCTTGCGGGGATGGATCTTAGCTTCGAGAGAGTGAAGATTCCAACAGGAGGCTCAACAGTGTTTGAGATACCTGGTGATGATTCGAATGATACTGTAACGGTGAGGTCATTCAAGGCAGTTATACTATACCACCATCCTGTTCAGGCATTCTATAAGAGCAAGTATTCAGGAGGAAATCTTCCACCAGATTGTGGCAGCTTTGATGGAATAACAGGCCAAGGAGAACCAGGGGGAGCATGTTCATCTTGCCAGTACAATAAATTTGGAAGCGGCGAGAATGGCAGCAAAGCATGCAAAGAAAGGCGAAGGATATACCTTCTCACTGAAGGGAGCATACTTCCTGTGATCATAACGTTGCCAACAGGATCCATAAAGGAGTTCAACAGGTACGTCCTTAAGCTCTTTGGAAAGGGACAGAAAACAGGAATGGTTGTTACTAAGTTCACTCTGAGAAAAGCCACTAACAGCGGAGGAATAGCTTATTCACAGGCACAGTTTTCCGTTGATAGGATGCTTACAGCAGAGGAGCTCAAAGTAGTGGCTAAGGTATCTGAAGATGTCCGATATCTTAGCGGAAAGATCAGCTACGAAGTTGATGGAGTCGATGAGAATGAGAATCCATTCGTAGACGTCGAGACCGGAGAGATCCTGGATAAATTCAGATAAGAAGAATTGTAATGGAGCAGGTTAACTGCCTGCTCCTCCTATAAGGAGATCATATGACAGACTATAAGTGTGTAAGGACACTGGATGAAATTAAGGACTACATAGGCGACAATAAGGTATTCTCCTTCGACATTGAAACTTCAGCTGATGATGAGTATAGAGGTGAAGAGCTTTCAGCTCTTGATCCACACAAATCAAGCATCACAGGAGTGTCATTCAGTGTCAGCGAAGGAACCGGAGTTTATGTACCTCTTCGCCACGGTAGAGGAAACAACGTAACAAATATGCAGGATGTTGAATCCTATATTGCAAAATTGCTGACAGACAGAAACAGGGTAAAAGTTGCGCATAATTTAGCCTTCGAAACAATGTTCTATTACAACCAAGGTACAGTGATCCAGGAGCCTTGCTACGATACCATAGCAGCGAGTCAGCTGACGCTTAAGACGGAAACAGAGTTCAGAGAACTTAAGGAGAGCGGCCTTAAGAAGCTGGTGCCAGAGTTTTTCGGTATTGAGATGCCAAGCTTCGCTGAAGTGACAGCAGGTAGGCACTTTGATGAACTGGATCCAGATGACGATGAAACCATCAGATACGCTTGTTCAGACTCAGACTACACTTTAAGGCTCTACAATATATTCAATGAGTGGTTCGATAAGTACATGCCAAGTCATAAATACATAGTCGAAAAGATTGAGTCACCAACAGCAATATTTGTAGGACTCATGAAGCACAATGGGATACTTGTGGACATTGATCTTATGCTCGAGAAGAAGGCAGAAGCTGAGGAAAAACTAATACAGCTAAGGCAAGACATCTCGGATATGATCGGAGAGGTTAACCTGGGGCTTAATGCAGGTACCAAGGAGTTCAAGGATTTTCTGTACAAGGAGCTGGAGCTCCCAGTATTAAAGACCACAGAGAAGTTTAACGAGGCGGCAGATGATGAAGCTCTAATGCTCCTAGCTGATTGGTCCAAAGACAACAGACCTGAGCTAGTACCCCTTTTTGATAAGGTACTGGAATTTAGAAAATGGGGAAAGCTTAAAGCAACGTACATAGATGGATATCTAACCCAAGTTAATTACGCCACAGGCAGGATCCATCCTAATTTCTTCCAGCTTGGCACTGAGACTGGGCGATTCGCCAGCAGGAAGCCGAACCTACAGAACATACCGAGAAAGGGCAATGATCCGATTGGAGTGCGTAACTTCTTTAAGGCAGCTGAACATCACAAGTTCCTGGACCTTGATTTCTCACAGATTGAACTAAGGGTCGGAGCTTACTACTGCCGGGATGCAAAGATGCTCGAAACCTACAGAAACGGTGGAGACATTCACGCACAGACAACCTCAGTGATCTACAACATACCATTTGAGGAGGCTGTTGACACTGGACATAAGGACTACAAGGAAAGACGAAGCATAGCTAAAAATTCCAATTTCGGAGTGTTTTATGGCCTTTACCCAAAAGGTCTGCAGCGTAACCTGCAGTTCAAGGCCGGTCTCATAAAGACCGAAGAAGAATGTGCCAAGATAATTAACAACCTAAAGTCAGGCTATCCAGGATTAACCAGGTGGCAGAACGATACTAAAAGAATGGCTAAGCACAAAAGATACAGCGAGACAGCTCTTGGTCGCAGAAGGTGCCTTAAAGGCATCCTGAGCATAGAGTGGGGTGTAAGGTCCTACTGGGAGAGGTGCGCCTTAAACACGCCAATACAGGGCACAGCGGCGGATATTCTTAAACTCGCGATGGCAAGGTTCGTTGCCGGTTTAGGCGATAGGCAGTACATCAGGCCGCTTCTGACAATACATGATGAGTTAGTGTTTGAGGTGCCAGAGGATAAGGTGAAGGAAGCGTATACCTTCATAAATGGCTGCATGGAAGCAGCGCCATTCGAGGGATTCGATGTACCAATAATCGCAGAAGGAGCCACAGGAGAAAGGTTTGGAAGTATGGAGGAGCTAGAATGATTGAACGGAAGAAATTCATAAAAGACTTGGAGAGCTACAAGTGTAGTATTCCAAAGCAAACATACAAAACAATAAGAGGCCAAGCACTTGCAGGAGACCTGGATGGTGCCTTGAGAGGCTTAAGGAAGGTCCTGGAGCGAGAAAGAATAATGAACATGGAGTTGATAAAATGGAACGCGTAAATCTATACAATACAGAACACTACATAGATCCAACAGTTTATGCTGCCATGATTAAGATAGAGAAGGAAAGAAGGTTCAAACCAGTAGTCTACATCTGCTCACCCTTTGCTGGTGACACAGCTACCAATGTTGAAAGGGCTAGAAGGTACAGCAGGTTTGCTGTGACTAAAGGAGTAATTCCCATAGCGCCTCATCTTCTATTCCCTCAGTTTATGGACGATGATCAACCGGAAGAAAGAGAAGATGCCCTGTTCATGGGAATAGTTCTCCTGTCAAAGTGCAGAGAACTCTGGGTATTTGGAAACAAACGCTCACCGGGTATGGTTAAGGAGATTGAGAGAGCAGAACAAAAGAACATGAAGATAAGATACTTCAATGATCTGTGTGAGGAGGTAGGTGCTTATGATAAGAGAATATGATAACTTTCCTCAAGAGCTAAAGAACCAGCAGGCTTGGGTCTGCTACAACATAGAATCAGTACCAGGAAGAGAGAAACCTACAAAAGTGCCATATAACCCTCTCAGTGGTAAGAAGGCCAGCAGCAAGGCTCCAATTACCTGGACAACCTTTGCTAAGGCTCTAGAGGCTATGAAGAAGTTTAAGTACAGTGGCATTGGTTATGTGTTCTCAAAGAATGGGTATGTAGGCATAGATATCGACAATTGTAGAATCAAAGAAACTGGGGAGCTTTCAGACATAGGGAAGAGGTGTCTGGAGCTCCTCCCTACGTACTGCGAAATCAGTCCATCAGGTACTGGGTTGCACTTCATAGCAAAAGGAGTACTGCCACCCAAAGGACGTAAAAATAGTGAGACTGGTGTGGAGATGTATGAGGAAGCTCGCTTCTTCACTGTAACTGGAGAATCTATAACTGGTAAGAATGATCCGGTGTCAGAGTGCCAAGGTGGAATAGAAGAAGTACATAAATTCTTCATTGCTAAGGAGAAGAAAGCTAAGGCTCCTCGAAAAGTTGCAGTAAAGACTGTGCTGACTGACGACGAGGTTATTCAGAGAGCTCAAGCATCATCAAACGGAGAAGATTTCAAGCTCCTCTATGAAGGTAAATGGCAGGATAAGTATTCATCGCAGAGTGAAGCTGACCTTGCCTTCGCAATGAAGCTTGCTTTCTGGACCGGACGAGATAAGGAACAGATGGACAGGATCTTCAAGTCAAGCGGCCTTAATCGAGAGAAATGGGAAACTAAACACTATGTGGATGGAAGAACATATGGTGAGGAAGTATTAGAAAAAGCTTGTGACAGCACAGAAGAGGTCTACGAAGCATTGGACAGCCGAGGGAGGATCATAGAGAGAGGAAATACATACGTCAAGATAAGACCTGATGGAAACTCCTTCATCATCTCAAACTTCGTAATACGGCCACTGGAGTTGATACAGGATAGCGATGAAGCACAACTACGATGCATCATCCAGAATGATATTGGTCAAGAGTACAAAAGAACCTTCATGACGGTTGAGATGTCCAACCTGCAAAGCTTCAAGAGGTGTCTTAATCAGAATACAATATCATTATCCTATACTGGCACTGAAGGCGACCTGGAACTAATTAAGGCACATGTATCAAAGCAAAAGTATCCAATTAAACAAGGTGTCAGAGGTATCGGGATATTCAAGGTAAGCGATAGATGGGCATTCGTTGACAGGAATAGAGCCATCGACAGCGAGGGAAATGATGTTGGAGAAATAGTACCTATGGCAAAGAGCTGTGAGATTGAGAGTGATATTCTGGAAAGTGAAGTTATCACGAAGGAGGAGCTGGAGCAGATAGCAAAGCCTCTACTAGAGTATAACGAACACGCTAAGACAGTCACAGTTCTATGCTTCGCTGCAGCATGTTTTGTAAAGGAAAAGCTCAGACAGTCAGGAATTAAGTTTCCACATCTCATCATGACAGGTGAAGCTGGTAGTGGTAAGAGTAACACTATGGAAAAAGTACTCTATCCCATATTCTCATCAAAGAGCATCACAGGAGCCGGCAAGATGACAGGATTTACACTGCTTAAGACAGCGGCCAGCAGCAACACGATACCATTCCTAATGGATGAATATAAGCCATCAACTCTTGAGAAAACAAGAGTTGACGCACTCATGAATTTCTTGAGAGATGCATATGATGGACATGCTGGCCAGAGAGGAAGACCAGACATGAGCGTAATACTATACAAGCTCAATGCTCCTGTAGTAATGGCAGGAGAGGAAAGTCCAATGGAAACAGCGATCAAGGAAAGATCAATGGAGCTCCTGTTCTCAAAGTCAGACTTGAAAAGTACAGACAGATTGAGAGCATTTAATAAATTAGTAATGAGTGAAAACTTGCTTAAAAAGCTCGGAAAGACATTGCTCCTAGAATCATTAAAGCTTGATCAGAAAGAGCTTAAGGAACATCATCAGAAGGTGTTCACAAGTCTCGAAGATAGGCTTCCATCAAGAATTAGGAATAACACTGCAGTCCTCATGTGTGGGGAGCTCCTCCTGGAGAAATTGGCTGAGAGATTTGGAATGAGCCTGCAGGAACTCTTCAACAAGGAGCCGGAAGTATTTCAAGGCAATCTTGTGTATTCAGTGAAGGAGTACTTACTCGATGGAAATGATCACAACAAGAGTGTGGTAGACAAGACCTTCGAGATTTTCGACAGGATGGAGCTTACTCCAGATGTGCACTATACATTCATAAAGAACTACGAGAGGATTGGGTTCGACTTGAAGCTGACATATGACCTTTTTACTAAATATGTTAGAGATCATGCTGTCGCAGGAGAGGTACTTCCTTACACTCAGTTTATTCGCCAGATCAAACGCAAAGACTATTTCCATTCGTATGGAGCAGTCAGATTTGGGACTGAAATCAAGCGGGGATACATCTTCGATTTGGAGAAAATGGCTACAAGCTGTGATATTGACAAATTTGTTGTAAAGGCTGAAATGCTTAGAACACCAAAGAAATACAAAGATTTGAACTTAAATTAATAACTAAAAAACCAGTAACTTGTAACTTGTAGTAAGTAAAAATCTATAGCTACACGAAAAAGATAATTTCACGAATGTAAAAATGATTTTATAAATTTTAAAATATAAGTACCCTATATCAGAATTTGATTACAGAAGTTACTAGTTACGAGATAGAGAGGAAAATGGCAGAGAAGGAGATTGTGAATAAGATTCTAAAATATCTGAAGGACATTCCGATGTGCTTCTGTTGGAAAGAACATGGCGGCATGTATGGAACTACAGGAATCCCTGACATCATCTGTTGCTTCAGAGGTCACTTTGTGGCCTTTGAAGTTAAAACTGAGAAGGGAAGATTAACCAAACTACAGTCGGTTGCACTTGAGAAGATAAATGCAGCTGGCGGCAAAGCTTACAAAGTGACAAGTTTGGATGAAGTGAGAGCAATCTTGAAGAACTTGGAGGAATGCGAATGGATATAAGAGAATATTTTGAACAAGCGAACTTGCTTAATAGAAAAATCAAAATGATGTTGAATCAGGTTGAAACATTGGATAGTCAAGCAAAGAAAGTCACATCAAGCTTTCAAATGGACAAAGTCTCATCGTCTAAACAGAAGAGCTCAATGGAAAGTGTGATTGTTAGAAAGCTAGAACTAGAAAAGGAGATCAATTCCCAAATAGACGAACTGTATGCACTAAAGCTCAATATGGCCCTTGTGATCTCAAGGATTTACGATGAAAGATATCGTAGACTACTCGAGCTCCGCTACATTGAAGGAGAGGAATGGAACCAGATCGCCATTACATTAGGGTACAATATGCGGTGGGTCCAGAAATTACATAAGCGATCGATAGAAGAAGCTGCAAATGTATATGATGGCGAAGTAAAAAATACAAACGATAAAATTGGCCGCCTCGAGGCCGCCAAGAAGCCGCCTATAGGCCGCTATGAAATTCCAAAATCATATGATACAGTGAAGATGTAGAAGTCTACACGAAAGAATCTTGGTTGTTCGAGGTTCGTTTTAAGTTCATAACTAAGGGTACGCGATTGCGTACTCTTTTTTATTGGGGGTAAAATGGGATATCGAGAGGCTGTTGAAGATCAAATAAAAATCAAAAGGATTAGTCCTCATGAACAGATGTATTTACCACTGTGTGCTGTGTGTGGTGCTGAGGTCACTTCGTTATCATACAATCGAACATTTCTGTACTTATGCATTGAACATAAAAAGCTAAGATATCAGCTAAAGAAGCAAATGAAAATTGGCCGCCTATAGGACGCTAAGAAGCCGCCTATAGGACGCTATGAAAATCAAAAATTATGTGCGACAATAGAAATGTAGAAGTATATATAAAAGCCTTGAGAGCAATCTCAGGGCTTTAACTTTAGGTAGGAGAGCTGTATGCCAAGGAAACCAATGAAGCCCTGTAAGCATCCAGGTTGTGCTCTGCTTACCTCAGGAAGATTCTGTGAGGTACATGCCAAGCAGCATGCAGCAACAGTGCTAAGCTCCACAGAGAAAGGCTATGATGGCAGATGGCGCAAGGCTAAGAAGAAGTTCCTTGAGTCTCACCCACTGTGTGTCAGGTGCATGAAGGTTGGTGAACTGACCAAAGCAAATGTGGTTGATCACATCATACCTCATCGTGGTGATATGAATCTGTTCTGGGATGAAAGTAACTGGCAACCACTATGCACAAGGTGTCACAACAGAAAAACTAGAGTGGAAGATATGCAGATTTTATACAAATACTGAAATCGTTACATGAGGGGTAGGGGACTGAAAATCCTTGGGGATCTAAGGGTTTCGGACGCGCGTTCCCAACGCGTGAATTTTCGCGAAATTTCATAAGGGGGGTATCGCGAAATGGTGCCGGAAAGCATCTCAAGCATTGGGGTACAAGCTATTTGAGATTTGGGCTTTTGCGTAATAGTTCAAGATAAAAACCATATTTTTGAACGCTAAGGTGAGCTCAGAAGTGAGTCAACCGAGGCGTTCTTTTGTTTCCGGAGGTTTACAGAAGATGACTAATGAAGAACGACAAAAGATAACTGAACTAAGGGTAAATGGTTTCGGATACAAGGCAATTGCAGCAGCAATGGGTATGAACAGAAACAATGTCCGAAGCTTCTGCCAGAGGCATGGCATTGGCGGCAATTCGGTTGTTGTAGCATTGAACCTTGAGGAACAGAAGAGTTCAGCCCTGATCTGTAGACACTGCAATAAAAAGCTTACTCAGTCATCAACTGGGAGAAAGCGTAAGTTCTGCTCGGAAGTGTGTCGTCGGAACTGGTGGCAGCTTCACCCTGAGAACCGGAAACCTAATGAGACAGCATTCAAGAAAATAACCTGCAGTAACTGTGGAACTGAATTTGAGAGCTATGGAAGCTCTGACAGAAAGTACTGCAGCCATAACTGTTATATCAAATATAGATTTTGGAGAGATGAGAATGGAATTTAAGAAACTAAGAATAGATGATCTGATACCGGCCAGCTACAATCCAAGGAAGAAGTTGAAGCCTGGTGACAGTGAGTTTGAGAAAATCAAGAACAGCATAAAGGAGTTCGGTTATGTTGACCCTGTGATAGTCAATAAAGACAGGACAGTCATTGGTGGGCATCAAAGAATAACAGTCCTTAAGACTCTTGGAGTCGAGGAGATTGACTGTGTGGTCATCGATATAGACAAAACAAAGGAGAAGGCACTTAATGTGGCTCTGAATAAGGTATCAGGCTTCTGGGATGAGAGTCTGTTAGCAGATCTTCTCAAGGACCTTGAAGGACTCGATTATGATCTTAAGTTCACGGGATTCGATCCACCAGAAATTGATGAGCTGTTCACGAAGCTCCATGACAAAGATGTCAAAGAAGACGATGGATTTGACCTGTCAAAGGCCCTCGAGGAAGCGAGCTTCGTTAATCGTGGTGATGTGTGGACTGTTGGAAGACATAGGCTAGTTTGTGGTGATGCAACAAAGGCTGAAGATGTTCAGAAGCTTGCCAATGGGAAGAAAGTAAATCTAGTAGTTACAGACTTGCCTTATGGAGTCTCCTATGTCGGTGGCTCAGGGCTTTCAATCAAGAATGATGATTTAAAGGGTGAAGAGTTCTATAAGTTCATCTTGGATTCATTCAACAACATGGCAGCGAACATGGCTCCTGGAGCTTCGATTTATGTATTCCATGCAGACACCGAGGGTCTCAATTTCAGGAAAGCATTTGTTGATGCAGGCTTTCATCTCAGTGGAGTTTGCATCTGGAAAAAGAACTCTCTGGTCCTAGGGCGAAGTCCATACAACTGGATCCACGAACCAATACTTTATGGTTGGCTGAAAACTGGGAACCACAAATGGTACACAGGTAGATCCGAGACAACTGTATGGAATTTCGATAAACCCAAGAAGAATGAGAGTCATCCAACGGAGAAGCCAATTGGACTCTTAGCCTATCCCATAAAGAATTCATCACAGGTCAATGGCATTGTACTAGATACGTTCTTGGGATCAGGATCAACCATGATTGCCTGTGAGCAGACTGATAGAATTTGCTTTGGAATGGATCTTGATGAAAAATACGTAAGCGTGGCATTGCGAAGGTACGCAAATTTTGTAGGCTCTGATAAAGATATTTATGTCGAGAGAGATGGCGTGAAGATACCATATGCTGACCTTGTTAAAGAAGTAAAGTCTAAGGAGTCATAATCAAAATAATAGCTTGCTATAACCTGTGTTTAGAGTGATATATACACTACCAAGAAAACACAGGAGGTATTGAGAATGGACAAGAAGGAAGTCATTAAGGCTGTTGAGGAGAAGCTAGGAGCTAAAGCAAAGTACAAAGGAGCCCCAACCTTCAGCTACGAAATTACAGACGGAAAGACAACATACACTATCACAAGAATCGGGGAGGTTCTTGATTCGAATGGGGTGGAGAGATTCGTTGAGGACATACTGAACAGTGGTTCTACTGAGGATGAGATAACATTCACAGAGCGAGAGCTTATGGGTGAGAGCCCATCAACTCAGAAGGGAGCAATTGTGATTAGTCTCCAAGGCCACACAGGAGCAACGATTAGGAATCTTATCAACATGCTCGCCAGCAAACAGAAGCTTCTGGCACTTGCCTTGGGCGTTGACTGGCAGCCTGTTGGGACCGGTGTTGCCGAAGAACTGGCAGAGGCCAAGGTAACGGACCTCAAGGAGCTTGAAGCGAACCTGGAGCCTTTAAGGCCCAGTCTGAAGGCGTTTCAGATCAATCTAAGTGGGCCGGTTCCCATTGCGGAATTTTGCGCGGATAGCATCAGCGAGGATAAGGTCAAAGCACTGAGAGAAGTCCTGAAGGCTGCAGCAAATCAAGCCAGGCAACTGAAGTATGCTTCATCCAAAGTTTCACAAGAGGACAATCCCAAGTACGCATTGAGAGTCTGGTTAATCAGGTTAGGACTCAACGGTTCGGAGCACAAGGGAACTAGAGCAGCCCTTCTTAAAGGACTTGGTGGAAACTCGGCCTTTAGAGGAGTTGAACCAAAGATTGAGAAATAGAAGAACACTTGATAGAGCCTTCGGGCTCTTTTCTTATGGGAGGAGGTGATGACCATGGCAACAAGAGGACGAAAACCAAAGCCAACAGCTATAAAGGTCCTGGAAGGAAATCCAGGAAAGCGAGCACTAAACGAATTTGAACCGAAGCCAGATAAGAAGATGCCCAAGTGTCCATTGTGGCTTGATGCTGAAGCCAAGAAGGAATGGCGAAGGACAGGAAAGCTTCTTGAGACCATGGGAGTACTCTCTGAAGTGGATATGGCAGCCTTCGCTGGATACTGTCAGGCATATGCCAGGTGGAAGGAAGCAGAGGAGTTCATAACCAAGCATGGAACTATAGTAAAGACTCCTTCAGGGTATTGGCAGCAGGTACCTCAGGTTTCCATCGCTCAGACTTACCTGAAGATAATGAATAGGTTTTGTGAACAGTTCGGTCTGACTCCTTCAGCGAGGAGTAGAATCGTCACTGACAAGCCGTTGGAAAGTGACGATCCAATGGAGCTCCTTCTTCTCAAGGGAGGTGCTGGAGATTGACATATGTGATCATTGAAAGAGAGTCCTATATTACAGGCTACACCAGAAATGGTGTGGCTTTTACTTTTGATAAGGTTGATTACGATAAGGTACGAAAGCATAGCTGGCACCTGTCGAAGAAGGGGTATATTTCAACAAAGAGAAAAGGGAAGGTAGTGCCTATCCATAAAGTGATCCTTAAATATCCATCCTGGATGGAAGTGGACCATATCTCAAGAGACAGGCTGGACAACAGAATATCCAACCTAAGAGTGTGTAACCACCAGGAGAACTGCTTCAACCAAAGCCTCAAGAGGACAAATACCTCGGGCTACATAGGGGTAAGCAAGGCAAAGCGCAAGAATGCTTTCGAAGCTTACATACATTTCTGTGGAAGGAAGTACCACATAGGGACCTTCGAGGATTCTAAGCTGGCAGCAAAGGTTAGGGACAATGCAGCTTCAATGTTATTTGGTGAGTTTGCTTCTCTCAATTTTCCAAAAGAATGCGGTGAGATAACTGGCTAGTAAGAAAAGCGATCTGTTTGTCCCAACAAAGTTTATGCTGCCAACATCAACCTACATGCCAGAAAGAGCTGACCATACTGTAAGGTTTATTGAGAACCTGAGACACACTAAGGGTGAATGGTATAATCAGCCATTCAAGCTCCTCCCATGGCAGGAGACAATCATCAGAAACATATTTGGAATCATAAAGCCAAATGGATTCCGGCAAATAACAACTGCCTATGTTGAGATTGCCAAGAAGCAGGGAAAGACAGAACTTGGAGCTGCACTTGCTCTCTACATGCTTACTGCTGATGGTGAGCGAGGAGCTGAGATCTATAGCTGCGCTGCAGACAGAGCCCAGGCCAGCTTAATATACAACGTGGCGGTGGACATGATCTCATTAAGTCCAGCTCTAAAGAAAAGGCTAAAGGTTGTAGCATCACAGAAAAGAATAGTGTATCCAGCCATGAACTCATTCTATCAGGTGCTTTCAAGCGAAGCTTATTCAAAGCATGGTATCTCACCAACAGCGGTGCTCTTTGATGAGACTCATGTTGCTAATAGGGAGATGATGAATGTCATGCTGCATGGAGCATCTGATGCGAGAAGACAACCGGTGAACTTCCTAATCACAACAGCAGGAAATGACTTCAATAGCATAGGCTACGAGCTCCATCAGAAGGCAATGGATATCATGGAGGGGAGAAAGGTTGATCCAACATTCTATCCAACCATCTATGCTGCAGATGAAAATGACGACTGGACAAATCCTGAAGTCTGGAAGAAAGCTAATCCCAGCCTTGGAATAACAGTTCAGGAAGATAAGATCAAGATTGCCTGTGAAAATGCCAGGCAGAATGCAGCGGAGGAAAATTTGTTCAAGCAACTAAGGCTATGCATTTGGGTTAAGCAATCAGTCAGATGGATGCAGATGCACCATTGGGATGAATGCGACTTTGCAGTAAATCCAGATGAGTTAATTGGGCGAGAGTGCTTCGCTGGTCTAGACCTTTCAAGTTCAATAGACATAACAGCATTTGTTCTTGTGTTCCCACCAAGGACCGAGGATGAGAGATATGTAATACTCCCATATTTTTGGATCCCTGAGGATAATCTTCAGAACAGAGTAAGAAGGGACCATGTTCCCTATGATACCTGGGAGAAGCAGGGCTTTATTAAAACAACTGACGGGAATGTGGTCCATTATGGTTACATAGAAAACTTCATTGAGGAACTTGGTACAACGTACAACATAAAAGAGATTGCCTTTGATAGATGGGGAGCGGTGCAGATGGTCCAGAACCTTGAAGGAATGGGCTTCACTGTTGTTCCCTTCGGTCAAGGCTACAAGGACATGTCTCCACCAACAAAGGAGCTAATGAAGCTGACGCTTGAAAAGAAGATAGCCCACGGTGGGAATCCAGTACTTAGATGGATGATGGACAACATTTACGTCAAGACAGATCCAGCCGGAAACATAAAGCCGGACAAGGAGAAAAGTACAGAGAAGATTGACGGAGCAGTTGCCTTGATCATGGCTTTGGACAGAGCCATCAGGAATGAGATAAAGGGCAGCGTATATGATGACCGCGGGATACTGGTCCTAAACTAATACACAAATATCAAGATTAGCTTGCTATATATATCTTTTAGAGTGATATATGTAATAACAAGATAACCAAGGAGGGTTTGTGTATGAAAAAAGGTGATTTTCTAATCACTAAGAATGGAAAGACAGTCTGCAAAATCATAGGTAAATGGGGCAGCGACTTCATACTCGAGAACATCAACGAAGTGGATGTAGATGTGATGCTGTATGGAGATGCAGAGCTTCAGAGACTAATCGAAGAAGGTACATTCAGAAAGTTCAACCCAACAGGAATCAAGGTACAGGATAGCAAAGCAGTTGAACTCTTTAATGGACTTATAGATATGGTTGAAGGAGACCTGGAGACAATTGGTAAGAAGGTCAACATCACTGCTCAGAAGTATGCAAGCAACATCCTTGAGGAACTAAGGAGTGCCTTGGAAGAGTTGGAGGAAGAAAGATGAGCGACAGGTTTTTCACTCAGACACGATGCGACAGGTGCCATAAGGAACTTAAGGATGGAAGGACAATGTCAATGTTCAACACAGACTGCATTTGCATGGAGTGCATGGTAAAGGAGACAAAAGACAAAGACTACAAGAAGGCGGTGGAGGCAGATAATGCTGAGATCAGGAAAGGCAACTTCAACTACGAAGGGATCCGAGGAGGTAAGCGCAATGGCTAAGGCTGTTTTCTTAAGGAAGCCAGTTGATGTGACAGAACTGAAGTCGAGGGCTACAAAGCCTTCTGAAGGCACACAGTTTGTCATCGAAGAGATTGTGGAACTTACTCAAGTTGAATACGACAACTTTGCAGGTACCCTCTTGGACGATTATCCCTTCATCGAGCAAAACCTACATGCAATGTATGTGGACACCAATGGCGTCTATCACTGTATTTATGTAAAGGCCGAGGGAGCTAAGGAAGGTGTGCTTTGTGAATCTGAAGGGCATTCTTATTGCCGGTACGGATGTTACTATGCAGAACCTGGACTTTTAACGGACAAGCTTAAGGAGCAAATTTTAGACATCCGAGATTCAGGTAAGTATTCGATGTTTGATATTTATGGTGTCCAACGAGAAGCATACAATAATGACTATTTCGAATTAGTATTGTTCATTGACGAGCACAAGAAAGAATACCTGGAATTCATACTTTATGGAGAATAGAATTATCAGCCAAGCACTTCGAAAGAGGTGCTTTTATTTTGCACAGAATTAGTTGGAGGAGGTATAAAATGCAGATACCTATACTTGGAAGGCTATTCAGGTCAAGAGATAATCCGATCTCAAATACATATTTTGGAAGCAACTACAGCTTCTTCTTTGGAAGTACAAGCAGCGGTAAAACAGTGAACGAGAGGACTGCAATGCAGACCACTGCAGTATACGCATGTGTAAGGATCCTAGCAGAAACAATTGCTAGCTTACCTCTTCATGTATATGAGCATACATCAAATGGTAAAGAGAAAGCATTGGATCACAGGCTTTACCGGATCCTCCATGATGAACCAAATCCTGAGATGACTTCATTCGTGTTTAGAGAAACACTTATGAGTCATCTTTTGCTTTGGGGAAATGCATATGCACAGATCATTAGAGACGGCAGAGGGAATGTGCTGTCTCTATATCCACTGCTCCCAGATCGAATTGTTGTAGATAGGAACTCCAATGGAGATCTGATCTACGAATACAGGAATGAATCTGGTTCAATCAAGCTAAGACGAGAGGACGTGCTTCACATTCCAGGGCTTGGCTTTGATGGCCTTGTTGGTTACTCACCAATCGCTATGGCAAAGAACGCTGTGGGTATGGCAATAGCGACAGAAGAGTATGGTGCTACCTTCTTTGCTAATGGAGCTAATCCAGGTGGAGTACTTGAGCATCCAGGCGTAGTGAAGGATCCAAAGAGAGTAAGGGACAGCTGGAACGCAGTGTATCAGGGCAGCAGCAATGCGCACAGAGTTGCCGTCCTCGAGGAAGGAATGAAGTTTCAGAGCATTGGGATACCCCCTGAGCAGGCACAGTTCCTGGAGACAAGAAAATTTCAGACCGAGGAGATATGCAGAATCTTCCGGGTGCCACCACACCTAGTGGCGTCACTTGATAGAGCTACATTCTCAAATATCGAACACCAATCAATTAGCTTCATAGACAATACAATAATCCCCTGGGTATCAAGGCTTGAGCAGTCAATGCAGAAGGCCTTGTTTTCATATGATGACAAAAAGAAGTACTTCGTTAAGTTCAATTTGAACGGAAGGTTAAGAGGTGATGCGGCATCAAGAGCAAGCTTCTACCAGACCATGAGACAGAACGGAATCATGTCAGCTAATGACATAAGGGAGCTTGAGGAGATGAACCTGATACCGGAGGAGCTCGGAGGGAACAAGTACATGGTAAATGCTGCAATGATGGACATGGCAAGTGTGCCAAAACTGATGGAACCTGATCTCGAAGGAGGTGAGAAAGAAAATGAAACTAAAAAAGTTTTGGAACTGGGTGGAAAGCGATGAAGGACGCACCTTATACCTTGATGGCGCAATAGCAAATGAGACTTGGTACGGAGATGTGCGCTCGGATAGGGCATAAATAAAAGTGTAATTGGTAACACACAGAGTAGGTAACTCTGTAAGCAAATGGGCTAACCGAAAGGCGAAAGCTGACACGGGAACATAGCATGCCCATAAAGCGGTAAGTTTCTCATAGGCAACAGAGAACGACTGAACTGCAATGCTAAGTAGATATGAGGATAAAACTGTACTTGTTGAATGTGAGTTTCAAGTCCCAGTTTACCAAGGGCTAAGGAAATTTTGTCTGATACCTTAGATACGAATGTAGTTTATTATCGTCACCGATAAATTTTTTACCTCCATATTCGTATGACGTGCAAGAGAACTTGTGCAAACGAAACGAAAGCATATCCGACAATCTACAACCAGTTATTTATGCTAACCGAGGATACCCTAAAAACCAATGCTTGAAAAAGCTATAGCTTTTCTGAAGTTTGAATATGGTTCATGGGTACGGAGCCTTCATAGTAGTTCGAGGTGGATAATGCCCACTACATGGCGAAGGAAGGCAGTTGTTACGGTCAAAAAAAGATGAAAGTTAGGGAGGAAAACCTCAATGGCAGAGATGCTACCAACAACAGAAATTTTGACAAGAATAAGTAAAAACTCATTGAAAAATCCAAATGAAACATTCACACGAGTGTTTAGGTATATGTTACGTCCAGATATATGGTTTTTGGCTTATAAAAATTTGTATGCGAATAATGGGGCGTCAACAAAGGGAATAAATAATGATACCGCCGATGGATTTAGTGAAAAGACAATCTCAAATATCATTAAATCATTGGAAAACGGCGAATTTTGTCCAACCCCTGTAAGACGAACCTATATAGCAAAAAAAAGTTCAGATAAAAAGCGACCTCTTGGTATTCCAACCTTCACGGACAAGCTCGTTCAGGAAGTATTGCGTATGGTTTTAGAGGCAATTTATGAGCCTGTTTTTATGGACTGTTCACACGGTTTCAGGCCCAACAGAAGTTGTAATACTGCTCTTAAAAGTCTGCGTCTGAAATTCACAGGGGCAAAGTGGTTTGTCGAAGGTGATATAAGAGGTTGTTTTGATAACATCGACCATTCGGTGTTAATAAGATTATTGAACCAGAAAATAAAAGATGAGAGATTGATACAGCTTATTTATAAATTTCTTAAAGCGGGATATATGGAAGATTGGACATATCACAGGACTTACAGCGGCACGCCGCAGGGTGGTATTTTTTCCCCTGTCCTTGCAAATATTTACTTACACGAATTAGATAAGTTTATCGTAAATCTCAAAAATGAATTTGATAAGCCAAGTGCGGAGTTGTACACGGTAGAATACCGTAAAGCACAGTGGCAAACGGTAAAAGCCAGAAAAGCCATTAAGAACTGCGACCCTAATAACAAGATACAAAAAAAACAATTCATTAAAGAAATGAAATCGGTTCGTAGTGTTCAGCTGAAAACGCCATGCAAATCCCAAACGGACAAAAAAATACAATATATTCGTTATGCGGACGACTTTATTATTGCAGTAAACGGTAGTCGTGAGGATTGTGTTGAAATAAAGAACAAACTATCACTATTCATAAGTAGCGCGTTAAAAATGCAGCTCAGTGAAGAAAAGACATTGATTACCCACAGCAGCAATTACGCAAGATTTTTGGGATATGACGTATGTATAAGAAGAAATGCAAAAGTCAAACCCAAAAAAGGCGGAATCACTGTGAGAACGTTAAATAATAAGGTTGAATTACTAATACCGATAAAAGATAAATTGAACAAGTTCTTGTTTAACAAAGGGATAGTTTATCAAAAGAAGGACGGAACATTATTTTCGACACATCGTACAAGTTTGATACGCTTATCAGACCTGGAAATTGTATCAACTTACAATTCTGAGTTGAGGGGTATTTGCAATTATTATTCACTGGCAAGTAACTACTGTCAATTACGGTATTTTGCATACCTCATGGAGTACAGTTGCTTAAAAACATTAGCAGCAAAACACAATTCGTATATTTCCAAGATAATAAATAAATTTCAAAACGGAAAAGGCGAATGGGGTATACCCTACGAAACAAAGCAGGGACCAAAACGATGTTATTTTGCAAAATATTCCGACTGTAAAAGCGGTAAAGACTATACGGATAAAATTACAAAAGCGGCAATTATATATGGATTTTCAAGAAATACTCTTGAAGAACGTATAAAAGCTAAAGTTTGCGAATTGTGCGGTAAAACAAATGCGGACCATTATGAAATTCATCATATTCATAAAGTCAAAGACCTGAAAGGTAAAGCTGACTGGGAACGTGCTATGATATCAAAACGTCGCAAAACAATGGTACTTTGCCGTAATTGCCATCATAAAATTCACAATCAATGAGAAAAAACTATTTTGTAACAATGGAGAGCCGGATACCTTGAGAGGGGTAAGTCCGGTTCGGTGAGGGGTCTGTGTAGACCTACTATGGCAACATAGCAAGGCGACACTTTCCTACTCTACGAGGTCACACCAAAGATGTTCAAGTCTGAACTGATGAATGGAGGTGGTGACATAACAATATGGATCAACTCTCCAGGTGGCGATGTCATAGCTGCCAGCCAGATATACAACATGCTGAAGGAGTATCCAGGTAATGTGACCGTGAAAATAGATGGCCTTGCAGCAAGCGCAGCCTCGGTCATAGCAATGGCCGGAGCAAAGGTAATGATGTCCCCGGTCTCGATGCTAATGGTGCATAATCCCATGACCATGGCTTTTGGAGATGCTGTTGAAATGGAAAAAGCTATCGCAATGCTCGGTGAGGTTAAGGAAAGCATCATAAATGCTTACGAGCTAAAGACGGGCCTATCAAGGACAAAGCTATCTCACTTCATGGATACTGAGAGCTGGTTCAATGCAAAGAAGGCTGTGGAGCTAGGCTTTGCAGATGAGGTCATGTTTGAGAAGGGTAAGGAAGAGTCACATTCCATAGAAGGTGCAGTATTCAGCAAGATGACTGTACTAAACTCCCTGAAGGAGAAGTTTCCTGAGAAAGAAAAAGAAAAGAAAACTGCAATTGGCGAACTTGATAAGAGACTAAGTCTCTTGAAATATTAGGAGGAAATGAATGAATAAGATATTGGAACTAAGAGAGAAAAGAGCAAAAGCGTGGGATACAGCTAAGTCATTCCTCGATTCAAAGAGAGGCAACGATGGACTAATCTCAGCTGAAGACACTGCAACCTACGATAAGATGGAAGCTGATGTTGTTAACCTTGGAAAGGAGATTGATAGACTTGAAAGGCAGCAGGCACTTGACCTTGAACTTTCTAAGGCGGTCAATACCCCCATAACCATGATGCCAAATGGTGGAATGGAGATGAAGACCGGTAGAGCAACTGATGAGTACAAGGCTGCTTTCTGGAAGGCACTGAGGAGTAAGAATAACTTCGATATCCAGAATGCGCTGCAGATAGGAACTGACAGCGAAGGTGGTTACCTTGCACCTGACGAATTTGAAAAGGTCCTAATCCAGGCGCTGGAGGAGGAGAACCTGTTCAGGAGCCTTGCAAAGATAATAAACACATCTTCAGGTGATAAGAAAATACCGATTGTCGCTTCAAAGGGGACAGCGTCATGGGTTGAAGAAGAAGCGCCAATTCCTGAATCCGATGATTCATTCGGACTTGTATCAATCGGAGCATACAAACTGTCTACGATGATCAAGGTTTCCGAGGAACTGCTTAATGACAGTGTATTCAACCTTGAGGCATACATAGCGAAGGAATTCGCCAGGAGGATAGGAGCAAAGGAAGAGGAGGCCTTTTTCATAGGTGATGGTACAGGAAAGCCAACAGGAATATTCAATGCAACTGGTGGAGCAACACTCGGTGTAACTACTGCAGCAGCTACGGCAATTACTGCGGACGAGATAATAGACTTGATGTATAGTCTTAAATCGCCTTACAGAAAAAATGCGGTTTTTGTCACCAATGATGCGACTGTTAAGGTCATAAGAAAATTGAAAGATGGAAACGGGCAGTATATCTGGCAGCCATCACTAGCTGCTGGAACACCTGATACAATCCTAAATAGGCCAGTTAAGACTTCAGCCTATGTACCGACCATAGCATCAACAGCTAAGACCATAGCCTTTGGTGATTTCGGCTACTACTGGGTTGCAGACAGGCAGGGTAGGTCCTTCCAGAGACTGAACGAGCTATATGCTGCTACCGGTCAGGTTGGATTCAAGGCAACTCAGAGGGTGGATGGAAAGCTCATACTTCCAGAGGCCATAAAGGTCCTCCAGCAGAAAGCGTAGGTGAAGGAATATGAGTAACGTTAAGAACTATACTGAACAGGGTGGAGAAAAGACAGTGATAGGAGGAGAGCTTGAAATCGTAACTGGTGGAAAGCTCTCTTTCTCTGGAAGTGAAATGAAGCCTGCAGCTATGCAGGCTGACAGTGTAGCTTCTACTGTGGCTGGAGTGGTCGTAGATCTGAATGCTCTAATATCAAAACTTAAGGCTGCAGGTATAATGCTTTCTGAATGATTATAAAATGGGGGATTTAAGGTCTCGAGAATTATATTTCGTTAACAGATAGACAATCCTGTTATTCTCAATATGCTTTATGATATTATTAGTTTTGGAATGAATTGTGCATAAATATTAATAGGGAGTGATGATGATTGGTTGGAAAGGATAAGACCAGAATATTGCTGACTTTGCCACTAGACTTAAAAGAAGAACTAAAGAAAGAAGCTGATGGGGAAAACCGAAGCTTGAATAACTATATTTTGACATTGTTGCTAAAGAACAAAAAATGATGCTTAGGAGACCGATAAGGTCTCTTTTTATATGCATGAAAGGTGGTGAGTGTGTTGGTTACGCTCGAAGAAGCAAAGCAGTTTTTGAAAATAGATGGAGATGAGGACAATGCACTCATCTACTCTTTCATTAGTTCAAGTGAAGAAATATGTGAGAACATTCTAAGGTTTCCGTTGTCAGAGTTAACTGTTGTTCCTGAGTCCATAAGGCAGGCAGCTCTTTATTGCATAGCTAATCTACATGAGAAGAGAGAAGACCTGAATATGAAGGAAGTCATCAATGTGATGATTGGTCTACTAAGCCCATACAGGAAAGATGGGTGGTAATCATGACTATTGGTGAAATGAGACATAGGATAACAATTCAGAGAGTCATAATATCAACGAATGAGAATGGGTACGAGGTGGAAACTCCTGAAGTAATAAAGGAAGTGTGGGCAAAGGTATCGAACCTTCATGGGAAGGAATACTTTGAAGCTAAGGCAGTTCAAGCTGAGAATACAGTGAAGTTCACCATAAGGTATATAAGTGGTTTCGATCAGTCAATGCAGATCCTTTTTCAAGGCAAGACCTACAACATAACGGCCATCGATAACATCAAGTATCGGAATGAGTATATCGAGATTCAGGCAAAGGAGGTAGACTCCAATGGCTAAGATCTCACTTGAAGGGATGCAGGAACTTATTGATAAGGTTAATAAGCTGGGAGATAAAGGAGAAACAATTAAGAAAAGTGCCTTAAGTAAAGCTGGTGACCTGGTTAAGGAAAGTATGGAAGAAAAAGCTCCTAGGTCCAGAGATACGAAGAAGCACATGGCAGATAATATTAAGGTATCTAAGAAAGAGAAGGTAGATGGGATAGATTTTGTGAACATTGGCCCAACCAAGGATGATGCATCAGAATTCTATTACTCGAAATTCACTGAATATGGCACATCAAAGATACCGGCTCAGCATTGGGCTGAGAAGTCACTTAAGGAAAATCAAAGAGACATCAATAATGTGATAAGAGAGGAACTTGAAAGGGGGCTGGAGGAGTTTGAATAAGAAGATACTAGAAGCTTTGACACCTCTTGGAGTCCCTGTGAAATTCCAGAAGCATTTCGGTGCTGCTACTCAATACATAACATTCCATGAATACTTCCAAACCGGTGAAGCCTACGAAGACGATGAGGAAAGCCTTACTGGAAGATATTTGCAGGTTGATATATGGTCAAAGACTGACTATGAGGTCCTTGTGATTCAAGTAAAGTTACAGATGAAGAATGCTGGTTTTACTCGAATAGACGAAGCAGATCTCTATGAACCAGATACCGGGATTTACCATAAAGCACTAAGGTACTACTACCTAGAAGAAAGAGAGGGATAATATGCCTAGACAAATAGGACTTAAAGATATTCACATAGCTACTGTAACAAAGGACGACGGCACTGGCGCAACATATGGAGTTCCAGAGAAGCTTGAGAGAGCGGTTAGTGCCAAAATATCACCAAAAGTAAACTCGGAAAACATCTACTCTGATGATATTGTGGAGGACGTTATTTCAGCATTTGACAGTGTGGAAGTTGAGATAGAGCTCAACCAGCTTTCACTGACAAGCAGAGCCACACTTCAGGGAGCAAAGGTTGTTAAGGGAGTTCTCATTGAGAGTAAAGATGATCTACCACCAACTATTGCCATGGGATTCAAATCAAAGAAAGCAAATGGGAAGTACAGGTTCGTGTGGCTCCTCAAAGGCAAGTTCGAACTGACATCAGATGAATTTGACACTGAAGCAGGAAAGCCTGCACCAAAGAGCTCCAAGTTAAAGGGTACTTTCTTTGCGAGAGACTTCGACGGAAACTACAGGTTCATTACGGATGAGGATGAAGTTGGTGCGGATCCAACAATAATCTCAGGATGGTTTGCTGCAGTTCCTGCAGAGCCTACTGAAACCCCGTAATTTCAGAAAATTATGTGGCTCGAAGCTATGCTATCTTTTGTTATCATACTAATCATGTTAATTTATGACTATAATAGAAATATATGAACTCAAGAATTAGTAATATACGACGATGTTTTAATTCATAGTATAGCCTTGATTTGAGTTGATTAATGTTGTGCTAAGATAGCAAGGGGGCTACGTTAATTGCAAACACTAGAGTCATTAAAGAGTATATTTAAAGACAGGGTATTTAAAATTCCAGATTACCAGCGAGGATATGCCTGGCAAGAGAGACAATTAAAGGATTTCTGGGAAGATATTGTAAACCTTCCGGATGACAGATTTCACTATACTGGGTTATTGTCACTGAAACAAGTTGCAAAAAAAGACTATGAATCAAAGAATTGGACATCTGAAAGATGGCTAATCCAAGATAGAGCGTTTAGGCCATTCCATATTGTAGATGGACAGCAGCGACTCACTACATTTGTTATCTTTATTAACGAAATACTTAACTTAATAAAGTCGTTACCGGAAAATGCAGATAAGACAGATGAAAATATCTTTATTGGGACATTTTCACTGAAGCAAATAAAAGAAAAGTACCTAGTGGTTCAGATGCCTCCAAAGTATATTTTGAATACTTACAAGTTTGGCTATGAAGAGGACAATCCTAGTTTTAAATATCTTAGGCATAGGATTTTGGGGGAGCCTGATGGAGGCAGCATCACAGAAACTTTCTATACATTAAATCTAGAAAATGCAAAGCGGTTTTTTAAAGATAATCTGGCAAATTATTGTAAAACATATGGGATTTCAGAGCTTGAACTGCTTTTTAAAAAAGTAACTCAAAATCTAATGTTTAATATGCATGAAATTGGTGACGATTTTGACGTTTTCGTTGCATTCGAAACAATGAATAATCGTGGTAAAAAACTCTCAAATCTTGAGCTTCTCAAGAATAGATTGATATATCTGACCACACTTTACGAGCCGTATGAAATTACGGATGATGAAAGGGCGGTTCTACGAGACGATATTAATAATGCATGGAAGGATGTTTATTATCAGCTGGGAAGAAATAAGCAAAAACCCCTTTCTGACGATGATTTCCTAACTGCACATTGGATTATGTATTTTCAGTATACAAGGCAAAAGGGAGATGACTATATTAAATATCTTCTTGAAGAAAAGTTCTCTCCACAAAATATTTTCAATAAGACTGAAGTTAAGTTGGATTCAATTACAACAATAACAGAAGTAAGAGATCAAGTTGGTGAGGAAGAAATAGAAGAAAATGGTATTGATGATAAGCCGATTTTGCAGTCGAAACTTTCCCCGAAAGAAATCTCGGATTATGTGAAGAGCCTTCAGTCAGCAGCAGTACACTGGTATAATTCATTTAATCCACTAAATAATTCAGAACTCACTGCAACTGAACAACTTTGGCTTGATAGACTTAACAGAATTGGAATTGCCTATTTTAGGCCCCTTGTTGTTGCATCATATCTCAGATCGGATATCAATTCTCGAAGCAGGGTGAAGCTATTCAAGGAGATTGAGAGATTCATATTCATAGCTTTTAGGTTAGGCCGAGCATTTTCTTCTTATAGAAATAGTGAATACTATAGGCTTACTAAACTACTTCGTAGTGGAAATGTAACCATTGACTACATATGCAATACTCTACGTAGTCGTGTTGAAGACTGGATGAGTCCGGCAACTGCATTTGATACACAATCGTTCAAGACCTATATTGCTAGAAACTATAAGAACGGCGGTGGTGGTTTTTATTGGTGGAATGGGCTGCATTACTTTCTTTATGAGTATGAGCAAGAAAAGGTTAGGCAAAACGGCAATCCCAAAATTGACTGGACCTTATTTGTGAAAAGTGAGAAAGACAAAGTATCAATTGAACATGTATATCCGCAAACTGCTGATAATCCATATTGGAATAAAGCATTTAAAAAATATAATGCACAGCAAAAGGTTTATCTGACTGGTTCATTGGGGAATCTATTGCCATTGTCGAGCAGTAAGAACTCTAGTCTTCAAAATGATAGTTTTCCTGACAAGAAGTCACCAAAGGGAAAATCACACAAAGGCTATACAGATGGCTCTCATAGTGAAATTGAAGTAGCTGCTTATAAGGATTGGGATGCTAATGCCGTTTTAGAGCGTGGGTTGCTCTTGCTTGATTTTATGGAAAAAAGATGGGATATTAAATTCACTTCTAATGAGGACAAGAAAGATGTGTTGTTCCTTAACTTCATAAAATAAAAAAATACATACGATATAAATAATGAAAGGATTTGCGATAAGTAAGTCCTTTTTTCTTTGGAAAATCAGAAGGAGGATACGAATTGAAAGGCAAGGAGTTGAAGGACAAGGGTATCAAGTTTACCCTTGGAGAAAAGGAATATGAGCTTAAATTTAATCTGAACACATTCTGCGAGCTGGAGGACATATATGGAGACTTGAACAAGGCCTTCGATGATCTACAGAGAATGCGAATCAAGGCTGTTAGAGCTTTGGTGTATTCAGCAGTCAAGGTCGAGGATGAAAGCGTAACACTGAAGGATGTGGGATCTATGCTTGGCCTTGATGATCTTGAAAGGCTTGGCACGGTAATCAATGAAGCGTTAAGTATAGCAATGCCTGAGGTTGATGAAACCTCGGGGGAAGCGAAAGCCACTCAGGTTCCATAGAATGGGATTGGGAGTGGCTTTACTATTTGGGGACTGTAATCCTCAAGATGACTGAGGAGCAGTTCTGGAAAAGTACCCCACGAAAGCTACATGGACTGTTCAGAATCTACAATGCAGTTAATGGTATTGAAGACAATGAAGTTGATACAATCGACAATATTCCATTGTAAGGGAGGTGGTAAATTTGGCTGGAGGAAGTAGTACAGTAGTAGCGAGAATTGGTCTTGATGATACAGGGTTCCAGGAAGGAGTCAATAAAATCCAGAGAAGTCTGAAGCTTGTGCAGAGCGAATTTACCGCAGCCAGTGCAAAGCTTGGTGACTTCGGGAAATCAGCTGAAGGATTGAAGCTAAAGGCTGATAGTCTGAACCAGCAGATTGAGATACAGAGGGGAAAAGTCGAAGCTCTCTCCAAGAGTTACCAGGAAAGTGTGGAAAAGAAAGGTGAAGACTCTAAGGCTTCTGAAAACCTTAAGATAAAGCTGAACTATGCCAATGCTGAGCTCAGCAAAATGCAGCAGGAACTGAAAGATACATCTGATGAGCTAAAGAAGAAAACCTCTGTCTGGAATACATTGTCTGAAGCTTTGGATAAGGCTGGAGACAAGATGAAGGCAGTAGGAGAAAAGATGCAGTCTGTTGGAAAGAACCTATCAACAGCTGTGTCGCTTCCAATCCTGGGCATTGGAACCGCAGCCACAAAGATGGCTATGGATGCAATAGAATCGGAGAACCTGTTTGAAGTCTCTATGGGTGGCCTTGCAAGTGAAGCAAGAGGTTGGTCTGAAGAGATGTCTAAGGCACTTGGCCTTAATGCATACAATGTTAGGAGCAATGTTGCTACCTACAACGCCATGCTGACTTCCATGGGACTTGCATCAGATGAGTCACTTGGTATGTCAGAAGGTCTTACTAAACTAGCCTATGATATGGCGTCATTTTATAACCTTAGTCCAGATGAAGCCTTCAATAAGCTAAGAGCTGGTATTTCGGGTGAAGCTGAGCCGCTTAAGGCGCTTGGAATACTCGTTAATGACAACACAATTAAGACCTATGCATACACTCATGGAATAGCAAAGCAGGGTGAAGAGCTTACCGAAGCTCAGAAGGTTCAAGCCAGGTATGGTGTGATTCTCGATTCAACCAAGAATGCCCAGGGTGACCTGGCTAGAACCATGGACAGTCCAACTAATAAAATAAGAGCAATGAAGGAACAGGCTGAGCTAATAGGTATTCAGTTCGGACAGATCCTTATACCCATACTTGAAAGCCTGATCGGAGTAGTAAAACCGCTGATGGACAGCTTTCAGGGTTTATCTAAGGAGCAGCAGGAGATGATTGTTAAGGTTGCCCTTGTTGCTGCCGCTGTGGGGCCGGTTATCCTTGTCATAGGTAAGGTCGTATCAATCGTTGGTGCGGCTGTGTCGGCCTTCAGTGCTGCTTCAGGGGCAATATCTGCAGCTGGTGGAGTCATAGCAATTATCACTGGGCCAATAGGAATAGCTGTTGCAGCAATCGGAGGACTTATCGCAGTGGGTGTGCTTCTCTACAAGAACTGGGACACTGTTAAGGCCACTGGAATCAGTGTCTGGAATGGAGTAACTAGCACAGTATCAAGTTCCATAAACAAGGCTAGAGATGCAGTGAAATCAGCCATTGACTCTATAGTAGGCTTTTTCAAAAACTTGAAATTGCCTGAGTTCAAGCTGCCTCAGGTCAAGCTCCCGCACTTTGAGATAGAAGGAAAGTTCAGCCTTTCACCACCACAAGTTCCATCCTTTGGTATCAAGTGGTATAGAGAAGGCGGACTTATGCTGGATCCAACAATATTCGGATTTGATGGCAGTTCATTCCTGGCAGGAGGTGAGTCAGGTACTGGTGGTGAAGCGATTCTGCCGCTTAATCGCCTTGTGCCGATAATGGCTGATGCAATGAGGTCCTTAAGTGTGGGTCGGGGTGACGAGTTCAAGGAGATGATCTATCTACTCAGGCAAATAGCAGCAAAGAAAGTTGATGTGTACCTTGATGGCAGGAAGCTTACAAGTGGCCTCTATGATTACTTTGATGAACTAATGACAAGAAGCCTTGCTGATGAAAGATTATCGAGGGGAGGGGCATACTGATGGGGGCATACTTTGTATTTAAGGGAATTGATTCAAGAGACTACTCCATTGTTGTGAACACTCTACCTCCAATTCAGTCAGCAAAGGAAGATGGTGAATTTCTAAAAGTTCCTGGAAGTGATGGGTATTTGTTCCAACCCTTCGGGAGCCTTTCACCAATGGAGAAAGAGCTTGAAATAACACTTAAGGACGTAGTCCAGCTTACCACAATAAAGTCGTGGCTACGAGGAAGTGGGGACTTGGTACTATCAAGTGAGCCTGATGTTTTCTACAAGGCAAGGCTAACTGGACCAATTGACTTCAAGAGACTCCTATACCTAAGAACAGCAAAGATAAAGTTCGTATGCCAGCCATACGGTTATCTGGAGAGTGGATTAATACTCCAGACGCTAACTGTACCAGGAGGTCTGGTGAATCCTGGAACTGCAACATCAAAGCCGATAATCACTATATTTGGAACCGGAAGCATTACCCTGACTGTGAATTCTTCAAATGTGATTTTATCAAATGTTTCTGATTACGTGACTCTGAACAGCGAAATTGAAGAAGCCTACAAGGATCTTCTTGGAAAGAATAACGATATGCAGGGAGAGTTTCCGGTGTTTGTCTTAGGCAATAACTCAATATCTTGGACCGGAACGGTAACCAAGCTTGAGATAGTGCCCAACTGGCGCAATCTGTAGGGGGTGGAGGTTTGATCAGGCTATTTGAAAAAAACGCAACAACCTTCACATCCAATGGAATAAATGTGCTTAATAACCTTATTAAGGCTATCTCTAAGGAAATTCTCAATGGTCTATACAGTGCAGAATTTGAAGCGATTTACGATACTACTGGAAAATGGAAAGAGATCATAGAAGGAAGGATTATTCACGCTGATGGCCAGCCATTCAGGATATATAAGACCCGGAAAGGGATGACAAGCCTTTATGTATATACGAGGCATGTTTTTTGGGACCTTGTCTACAATGAAGTAAGGGATATCAGACCCACAAACAAAGGAGCTCAGGCTGCCCTGGAAGATGTTCTTGGGGCAGCTAATTATTTGCATCCATTTACAGCTTTCTCAGATATTTCAACACCAGCAACTCAGTATTTCATAAATAGAAATGTAACAGACTGCATTATGGGTAACGACAGTATTATTTCCAAATGGAATGGAGAACTGAAGCTAGACGGTTGGCTCATCTCGATACTGAGTCAAAGAGGCTTGGACAGTGGAGTGACCATCTCATACAGGAAGAATATTCTAGATGTGGAAGTAACGGAAGACTACGATGCACTAGTAACCAGGATACGCCCTAAAGGTAAAGATGGACTGGAACTTCCAGAAGTTTATGTTGATAGTCCATATGTTAGCTCCTACGTTTTTCCAAGGATCAAGGAAGTGGAGTTCGATATCGGTATAGACGAGGAAACAACTGAAGAAGAGGCAATTACACAGCTTAGGGCGGCGGCTGCTTCCTACTTCATTGATTCTAAGTGCGACCTTCCAGTCACTAATATCAAAGTTGATATGTTAAACCTGGAGAATACTGAAGAATACAGGAATTTCAAGTACTTGGTTAAGGTGGAGCTTGGGGACACAGTAACTTGCAGGCATCTCGACTTAGGTATTGACCACAAATCAAGAATTATAAGCATTGAGAAGGATCTGCTTCTTGGCAGAACTTCAAAGGTTGAGATCGGGGATTTCAAGGAAAGGATGTCAGGTAGTATTACAAAGATTTCTGACACACAAAAAGTGTTAGCCCAGACAGTAGAGAGAAATAATTCTGATTTAAGTGCTGCAATCCTAAATGCAACTACACTTCTGACGAATGCACTTGGAGGTTACGTACTAAAGCGTAATGGTGAAATCCTAATAATGGATACTGATGATCCAGCAACAGCTCAGAAGATATGGCGATGGAATATAAATGGTCTTGGTTACAGTTCATCAGGAATCAACGGTAACTTTCCGATAGCAATAACCAACGATGGAAGGATCAATGCTTCCTTCGTAACAACTGGCGAGCTAAGTGCAAATATAGTAAAGACGGGAATCCTTCAATCAGCGAATGGATCCAGTTGGATAAACCTTGCTGATGGTACTTTCAGCCTAGGAGCTGGAAGGGTAACAAACAATGATATAAGGTATACTGGCACTTCAATTGAGCAAGCATTAAATGGTAAGGCTGATATGAGCACTGTCGAAGATATCAATCAGTACTACAAATTCGATGATGTGATAGGACTAACCATAGGGGACAACAACAGCAACCTTAAGATAAACATCACCAATCAGCAGATGAACTTCAAAGATGGAGAAGCTACAGTTGCATACATCAATGGACAGATTATGTATATCAAGTCAGTGCAAGTGCTGGATTCAATGGTTGTTGGAAACCATAAGGTAGAAAAATATGATGCAAATATTACTCTGGTTAGGTGGATTGGATAGGAGGTGAGGATATGCCAGACATAAGATTAACAGGAACTCTAAGCAGTCCTTATGTGAACCACACATACCATCTTTACCTGGATCTCACCATAAACTCACAGAGCATCCAGAACAATACCTCAAACATTACTTTAAGGCAGTGGGCTTACTCATCCTCTGATACCTACCAGGCATATTCATCAAGTACTACCGGCAACAGCTGCTGGATCAAGATAAATGGATCCAATGTGTTCTATGATACTAGGTCTATGGACTTCAGAAACCAGCAGGTTGTGGAGCTTGGAACATACACTGCAGACATATCTCATAACTCAGATGGAACGCTGACAATCGCGGTTTCATCAGGTTTTGACATAAACGGACCTAGCTCACTTTATGATGGAGCGGTGTCTAGCTACAATTGGTCATTGACCACAATACCTAGAGCAAGCTTAATAACTTCATTCCCAGAATTCACAATTGGATCCGGAGTGACAGTCACAGCTCCAAGGTATTCAACAAGTTTCACTAATACCTTCCAGATAAACATCGGAGGTACAGTAATTGAGACAACCGGCGACTTGGCTCAGGATAGCTACACTTTCTCTGCAGCACAGCTAGATGAGATATATGCAACGATACCTTCAGCAGTTTCCACTACAGCTACTGCTTATGTGACCACAAAGCTTAACGGATCCCAGATTGGAAGCACTCAGAGCGCTTCTGCTACAGCTAATGTAGGATCAGACATTAGTCCAACACTCTCGAGCGTCACAGCTGTTGAGACAGTAACTGCAGTTTCAAACCTGGCACTTGGCACAAATAATTTTGCTCAAACTTTGAGCAGGATCCAGTTCACCATTAACGGAGCTGCAGGGGTGAAGTCCAGCTCCATCTCATCATATAAGGTTGTTTTCAACTCAGTAACATACACAAACACATCAAGTGTTGTCGGTACCACTGGAGCAATAACCTCGACTGGAGCAATAGTTGCAACAGCAACAGTAACTGACAGCCGTGGGAGAATAAGCACTTCAAAGACTGTTACATGTACGCTATTAACGTATAACGCTCCTGAAATTTCTGCTTTTTCTGCGTTTAGAAGCGACAGTGGAGGCAATGCTTCGCCTCTTGGAACTTACGCTAAATACACTGCAGCTGCAACAATAAGCAGTCTTAACAGCAAGAACCAGATAACATATTCAATAAAATCAAAACTAAGGACCAGCGGCACATGGACTACCACCCATGTCAGCACAAGTCTTGCAGTTGGTACTACTTCATTAAGTGTTACTCCGGTATATGGAACCTATACGGCGACCACCAGCTATGATCTCCTTTTAACAGTTAGTGATAAATTCAACTCAGTGACTGCAGGTTATGTGCTCTCAAGCGGCGAAGTTGCAATGTCCTGGAGCAAGACTGGAATAGGAGTTGGTAAGGTCTGGGAGCAGGGTGCATTAGATATCGGAGGAGATGCTTACTACAAGGGAACAATATTAGAGAGTAGTTTCGTATCTGGTGCTTCGACATTAATAGGAAGAACACTCTCGCCACTTGTAACACTGGCATCAGCATCGGCCTGGGGAGACCTTCCTAATGGGTATTGTGGATTCATATCTCATTCATCCGTAGGAGCTCCTCCGGTTTCAAACTATGGCTACTTCATTAAGATTGCCTCAAGAGACATGGCTAGAGGTTGGGGTGGAATCTGGATAGACTACAGTGGAACAGGCAATGCCTTCTTTGGTAGGACTACAGATGGAAATGTGGCTGCATCATGGACAAGGATTTACACCTCAGATGCTGCAGTATCCCATGCTCACGATAATACTTCAATTTCCCTTTCAGACTATGTGAGTGGAACAACACCTAAGGTTGCTGGAATTATCTCAGGAACAGGTGCTCCGCCTACAGCAAGCACAGTGCCAACAGGAACTGTGTATCTGAAGTACGTGTAAGGAGAAGAGTAATGGGAACCGTAACAATAAACGCCAATGTAGACAATAACTGCCTTCAGGATGGACCGAATAGCGTATATCGAACTGCAACGAGCAATACACTTAGGCAGACAAGCACCACAGCGAGAATAATGGCCCTCAATTGGGACCTAAGCTCTATCCCTGCAAACTGCAGGATAAACTCAGCGACTCTGTATCTCAGGGTTTATAGTCTTGAGTCTGGAGCAGCGACAATCTATGCGCAGAGATGGCTTGCAGCATGGGGCGCAACCACAATAACCTGGAACAACATGCCGTCAGCTGCAGGTGATGGGGACAGCTCGGTGAGCACAGGAACCACGCTTAATGTTGATGTGGCAGTACCTGTAACTAATATTGTGTAGGCTTGGTATGAAGGGGGAGCAGGTAAGTATGGAATCAAGGTTCTATCAAGCACCGCAACAATGGCATACTTCAGAACGCAGGAAAGTGCTGCACCGAACAACGCATACAACCCAAGGCTCTATGTTGATTACAGTGAGGTCCCAGCTTTCCAGGTAAATGTAGGTGACGTTTGGAAACAGCCTTCAGCCATGTATATAAACATAAGCGATACTTGGCGGCAGGTGGTCCAAGCCTATATTAATGTTGGAGATGTATGGAGAGAAGTAAAGTAAGGAGGATGAAATGATAAGCCATGTAACAATATACAAATACGACGACAGCTATCAGGTCAGGTATTTCAAGGATACTGTATCCAAGGAGATAGTGATCCAAAAAGCCACTGAAGAGTTAAGACTGATAATTGATAACTTAGTTGAATACCTTGAACAGGACCTTCTACCTGAAGAGAAGATAATAGAACTGACAGCTGAAGTTTTAAGAGTAAACATTGAGAAAGAAGAAGTAGTGAACCTAAATACGAAGTACAAGGAAACGCTCCTGGAGACTGAGCTGACAGTTGAGCAGATGTTTGAGCTCATGGAGATCTATCCTGAATGGGAACCGGGGATTGACTACTCTGCTGGTACTATTTTGAAGTATGAGAGTAATCTTTATGAAGTTATTGCACCAGGTCACACATCACAGGCAGATTGGACTCCTGATGCCACTCCAGCTCTATTTAAGAAGATTGTACCAGAAGGTGTGATCCCAGAATGGATCCAACCAACAGGTAGTCACGATGCCTATAACACAGAAGACAGAGTAACATTCAATGGTTTAGTATATAAGTCCCTCATTGATGGAAATGTATGGAGCCCGGAAGCATATCCGGCAGGATGGCAGCAGGTTAATATAGTTTAGCCCAAAGTCCCTCTTTATTTTATAGAACATATGTTCTATAATGGTTACACAAGGAAAGAGGGAGTGATAAGAATGCAGACCAATCTCTTAGAAGTTGAGACACTAGCATACAGCAAACCAGGAGAACCACCGAGGCCTGTAACATTCAGGTTCATGATAAATGACGAGTACATGAAAGGCTCAATCAAGAAGATCAGAGACAAAAAGACTGAGAAGTTAGCAGGGAACATCATGTACACTTATCTTTGTGATGCTGTGGTGGAGGATAGACCCACAACTGTAAAAATGAAATATGAGCGGGACACCATGAAATGGTACCTGTATAACCTATAAAAAAGTGAAGGAGACCGAATATGGCTGAAATTAAATATGAGGTAACTGCAAAATACGGAGTGCTTTCCACAAGCAAATCAGGCTGGACCAAGGAAGTAAGAAGCATATCCTGGAATGATAAGGAAGCGAAGTTTGATATTCGCGAATGGGCGCCAGGGGATGAAAAGATGGGAAAGGGCATAACGCTGTCAACCGAAGAAATGCGTGAGCTCAAGAAAATACTAAATGGACTCGATTTGTAGTCTGAAACTGTGCCATTTAAGCACCTCCAGCATATATAGATTCTGGAGGTGTTTGCTTTGTATGAATGTTTGATTTGTGGTGGAGAACTTATAGCCTTAGATTATGATCTTGTCTGTGAAAAGAAAAAGCTAATGAGAAAGTACCACATGTTCTGTTTTAACTGTGGCGATGAATCCATTATGGATGTCCCAGATACGCGTGACAGTAAGCTTCAGAAAGAAATTCTTGCGGAAATGAGAAAGGAACCAGATATTTATGTTTAAAAACTAATCTCCTCAGCATAATAAGCTTGGGAGGGGATAGTATGGTAGTTGTAGAATGCGGTTGTGGTAAGAAACAGGTTCTGCACGATTATCGGATTACAATGGATGATTGTGTAACGTTCAGGGAGTACTCTGGCAAATGTAAATGTGGTGAAAAACTAAGTATGGTTGATATTAATCTAAAGGACCTTGAAAAAAGTAGTTACTTGAACTAAACGATAAAAGCGTCTTGGAAAACCAAGGCGTTTTATTATGCACAAAATAAGGAGGAACAGCAAATGAAAGAAGTGTGGAATAGCATACAGTATGCCTTTGCGGCAATAGGAGGGTGGTTGGGATGGTTTATGGGAGGATTTGATGGATTTCTATATGCCTTGGTAGTTGTCGTAACAATTGACTACATTACTGGTGTAATGTGCGCAATCCTTGACCGTAAGATCTCCAGTGATATTGGGGGAAAGGGAATATTCAGAAAGGTAGTCATTTTTACACTCGTAGCACTTGGAAACATAATAGATATCAATATTCTGGGGAAAGTTGGAGTAATTAGGACAGCAGTGATTTTCTTCTACATTTCCAACGAAGGAATAAGCATACTGGAAAATGCTACGAGACTTGGATTGCCTATACCCGAGAAATTAAGATCCGTTCTGCAGCAGCTAAACGAAGGAGGAGACAAAGATGGGAACTAAGAAAATATACCTTTCACCAAGCAACCAGCCTGACAATAAATATGTTGTGGGCAATACAAATGAGAAGATAGAAATGGAAACAGTAGCAGATAAGATCAAGCAAATCCTAGATTCAGAATATGAATGCGAGACTGTGGTGGCTACTACAAGTCTAACAATAAACGCTTCAGGAAGGCCAAAGGAAGCCAAAGACAAGGGCTGCGATGTCTACTTAGCCATTCACTCAAATGCAGGTGGAAAGGGAAAGGCCAGCGGAGCTGTGGCCTTCTATCATCCTAACAGTGATGGAAGCAAGGAACTGGCTAGAAACATTGTCAGAGAGCTTAATGCTATTTGCCCGATACTGTCAAACAGAGACACTGCTGTGAAGAATGGTATGGAGCTCTATGCTGGATATGGCCTTGCTGAGGTAAGGAATCCAAACAAGATAGGGATAACAGCAGTACTCGCAGAGACTGACTTCCACGATAACCCGGCCACAGCAAAATGGATAATAGATAACAAGAGTAAGATAGCGAAGGCTTATGTTGAGGCACTCGTTAATACATTTGGTATACCAAAGAAGGTGCAGATTACTGAAGGCAAGCTTTATCGGGTCCAGGCTGGTGCGTTCAAAGAAAAGAGTAATGCTGAGGAGCTTGTGACTAAGCTTAAGGTTGCAGGATTTGAGAGCTTCATAAAATATGATTAATGGGTAGCAAGGAGAAACATATGACAAAAGAACAGTTTGAACGAGAGAAGGATTACCGAATTTCTAAGGCTGTAGCTAAATCAATCCTTAATCAAAATATCATAAACAATGAAGATTTTCGTAAAATAAACAACCTGCTGATTGCAAGATATAAACCAATGATTGGCAGTTTATAGAGGGATATGTAGTTGCTATGTATCAAGATGAGAGTTAACATTGGTGCTGAAAGGAGGAGATCAGATGGCCCGAATCATAAGAGTAATCAAGGCTTCAGCACCATCAAAACTTGCGAGAAAGAAAGTTGCTGCATATGCGAGAGTGTCATCAGATAAGGACTCAATGCACCAGTCACTATCTACTCAAATAAGCTACTTCAGTGATTTGATTCAAAGGAATCCTGAGTGGGAATTTGTTAGAATATATGCAGATGAAGCTAAGACAGGCACTAAGGAAAGCAGGGAAGAGTTTCAAAACATGCTAAGTGACTGCAGAGAAGGCAAGATTGATCTGATAATCACAAAGTCAGTCTCAAGGTTTGCTAGAAATACACTGACAATGCTTGAGGTTGTAAGAGAACTTAAAGCACTTAACATTGATGTGTACTTTGAAAAAGAAAATATTCATTCGATAAGCGGGGATGGTGAGCTAATGCTAACTATCCTCGCTTCTTTTGCTCAAGCAGAAAGTTTATCTGTAAGTGAGAACTGCAAGTGGCGAGTAAGGAAAAGCTATGCAGAAGGTGAATCCATAAACTTACGATTTATGTACGGCTATGATATTTCAGGAAGGTCCATTTCGATTAATGAATTTGAAGCTCAGATTGTTAGACAGATCTTCAATGACTATATTAGTGGGATTGGTGCAACTAGGATAGCCAATGACCTTAGAACTCGAGATGTTAAGAGGCCTCGTGGCGGTGTTTGGACTTCGGCTAAAGTAATGAAGATCATTAAGAATGAGAAATACGTTGGAGATTCACTCCTTCAAAAAAGATATGTGTCAAACCATTTAGAGAAGAGACTGGTAAACAACAATGGAGCATTACCCCAGTATTATGTAAGGAACTCACATCCTGCCATAATATCCAGAGAAATCTATGATGAAGCGAATAAGATTTTGAAGGAAAAGACAAAGGTAGGTGCTAGCAAAAAAGCAACTCGGAGTCCGTTCAGAGGATTAGTCAAATGCGCAGAATGCGGGAAATACTACAGAAGAAAACATAATCATGGAAGAGTATATCTAGTCTGTGGAAGCGTCATCGACTATGGTAAGGATGCTTGCAGTTCGAAATATGTGAGAGAAAGTAGGTTTATAGAGCTACTGAAAAGCACTCTTGAGATTGACTGCTTGGACAAAGAGTTGATTGAAAAACAGATACAGACAGTACTAATTAATCCAGATGGAGCCTTAACGATTCACTTGGTAAGTGGGAAGAGCATATACTTTGAGGAGGGTTGTGAATGAGCTTAGCAAAAGCAATTACGGTTATTCCAGCAGCAAAGAAATTTAGTGAGATATCTTCAAGCACCTGGACGACTAAGAAGCGAGTCGCAGCCTACGCCAGGGTATCCACAGATAATGAGGAACAATTATCAAGTTTTGAAGCACAAAGGAACTACTACGCGCAATACATAAGATCGAAGTCTGAGTGGTCGTTTGTCGAGGTTTATGCGGATGAAGGTATTTCAGCGACAAGCACGAAAAAGAGAGACGGCTTCAATCGAATGGTCAATGATGCGCTAGATGGGAAGATTGATCTGATAATAACTAAGTCGGTCTCGAGATTTGCAAGGAACACTGTAGACACTTTGACCACGGTTAGAAAACTTAAGGAACAGGGGGTAGAGGTCTATTTCGAGAAGGAGAACATTTACACATTAGATAGCAAGGGAGAGTTGCTCATTACGATAATGTCCAGCCTAGCGCAAGAGGAATCGCGAAGCATCAGTGAAAATGTAACCTGGGGACAGAGAAAGAGATTCGCAGAAGGTAAGGTGAACTTACCTTACGGTCAATTTTTAGGCTATGAAAAGGGTGAGGATAATCTTCCCAGGATTGTTGAGGAAGAAGCTCAAGTGGTCAGAAGGATCTACAGACTTTTTCTTGAAGGCAAGACTCCAAGCGGAATAGCAAAGATACTAACTGATGAAAAGATCCCTTCTCCTGGAGGTAAAGAAAAATGGCCAATAAGCACTGTTAGAAGTATTCTCACAAATGAAAAATATAAGGGGGACGCAATACTTCAAAAAGCCTTCACAGTGAATTTTCTAACCAAGAAAAAGAAGAAGAATGAAGGGGAGATCCCCATGTACTATGTTGAGAACAGCCATCCAAGCATAGTGAGTCCGGATGTGTTTGATCAGGTACAATACGAACTAAAACTTCGAAAGAAACATAACGGGTATAAGACAGGAGTAAGTTGCTTCTCAGGTAGAATAAAATGTGGTCAATGTGGCAGCTATTATGGGAGTAAAGTCTGGCACTCTAACAGTAAGTATAGAAGAGTTATCTGGCAATGCAATCACAAGTATCAAGATGAGGAGAAATGCAGCACCCCACATATTTATGAGGAGAATTTAAAAAAGGCATTTATTGAGGAGCTGAACAGAATACTACTTAATAAGGACAAGGTCATCTCAGATCTAAGATTGATTTCACATGAGATCTTCGATTTAAACAAGCTAATTGAGAAGGAGATGTGCATACAAAATGAAATCATTATCGTTGAGAATCTCATTGAAAAATGTGTAAAAGACAACGCCTTGGTTGCATGTGATCAGGAAGAGTACAAGGCAAAGTACAATGAGTTACTAAAGAGGCATGAATCTGCAAAGGCAGATCTAAACACAATAGGCCAACAGAGGGACGAAGCAAGTACAAAGAGACGTGGCATAGAAGAGTTGATAAGAAGAATCGGGGAGCAGGAAAGCATCATAACATCGTTCGATGAGGAGCTGTGGTTGTCTCTGGTAGACGGTGTAGTGGTTCAACCAACCGGAGAATTTGAGTTTAGTCTTCAGGGTAAAATATTTTGATACTTGGTTAGTTAATCCTTTGTGGTTTGAAATACAGAAGAGATTTGGAAATACAATTGGCTTGAAAAATGAAATTGTAGCCGAAACAAATCGCAGTATTTCATATTGCAGCAAATTGTACTTGAGTTGAAAGTAGAACATGTTTATGATAACATTTACATTAGAAATTGCTATTGGCGCGACAGATGCTGTAGGGTAAATTTTATACCGTTTGGGGAGGAAGAGAATGGCACAGATAATAAAGAATGTAGTTGTCAATCCACCTATTAACAGTACTAATGAAACTGCGCTTAAGAACATTGATACTATCATTGAGTTCTTTTCTTTATATTTAAAGGATAAAGAAAAGTTCTATAGTCTATGGGTAGAAAATGAGCCTGCGGTGATTACACCATTTGTTGCTGACGATGTTGCAGTATGCAGACAAGTAGAATTGGCTGGATGGGATGCAGTGAAAACATTTTGGGATCCTATATTTGATTGGAAAGGGAAATTTGACTGGACTATTGATGAAATAATACCAGGAGAAGATCCCAATGTAATAATTACTAAAGCTCGGAGTGATATTGATGCAGATACAACAGAAACCTTTGGCAATGTTCATTTGAAATACAATGGAAAGTATTTGCAGGTATTCAAATTTGAAAATGGTAAAGTTAAATCCTTCGAAGAATACTACGATACCAATTTCTTGAACAAACAATTTTCGAAATAGCTTAATTGTAAGATTAATGATATTGGGAACAAAAATACTGTCGAGTCAACAGTATACACAGGATAAAAAATAGCTCGAAAAGCTTTCTAAATCGCTTTTCGAGCTATTTTTTGCGTTATGTAGCAACTAAATTTCGCGAAATGGAGAGTTTCACGAAGTTTTGACATAGATAATAATCTTAAACATATAGTAATATTATCGAAATTTTGAATTAGCAAAACGATCAGATTTAAATGGACCAGTAGTATTTCTGATAATAAGATTCGGCTCGATTACAATAATTTCGGATTTTGAAGACGAATCATCAAGCTTCTTCAGCATAAGTCGTGCAGCTTGTTCGCCCATTTCCTGGACATGTTGGCTTACAGTTGTAAGTTCAATATCTTTTAGCGATGCGTAAACAATATCGTCAAAACTTACTATAGATATCATTTCTGGTATATTAACATCATTCTCTTTGCAACACTGCATAAAACCTAAAGCTGTAATATCGTTTGCTAATACAAATGCACTGGGCTGGTTTTTTAGGTCTTTTATAATATCTTTTGCGATATTATAACCTGTTTCCATTTTTAAGTCTCCCATTCTGATATCATTCTCAGAGTGTGGAAGATAATAATTCTTTAGTACTTGAAGATAACCGTTTAATCTTTGTTTAACGGATGAAGATGTAATGTGTCCCGCTACGAATCCAATCCGCTTGTGGCCTAGTTCCATGAGGTGCATAGCGGCCATATAACCTCCCTGAAAATTATCAAGAAATACTGCATCTCCATTAAAATCATCAAACGTTCGATTAACTAAAACAACTGGCACCTTTAGTTCTTTTAATACATTTTTCAAATCACTACTTTGTGCAGAAATGAGGATTAAACCAGCAAAGTTAAATCGTTCGGTCAGATTTATGAATTCGACCTCTCTCTTCTCCTCATATTCAGTATTAAAAACCATGACCATATAGCCATTTTCATTCAATGCTTTCTGAATGTAGAATGACAAATCAGAGTAAAATGGATTTCGAGCATCGCCAACTATTAATGCAATAATATTTATTCTGCCCTTACTTAATCCACGAGCGAGCGTATTTGGACTATATCCAACCTCTTCTACAAATGTCAAAATTTTCTTTCTGACCTCAGGACTTACGCCAGGAGCGTTATTAATTGCTTTTGATACAGTTGATCGGGATACACCAAGATGATTTGCGACATCTGATATCGTATATTTATTTTCCTTCAAGTTTACCCCTCCAGATTTTCTGACTAAATTAATAATGACATAAAAATAACTTGATTACAATTCAAGTGTTGAAATTGAAGGGTGACTGTTTTAGACCGCTTGAAGT